>JAPXKJ010000011.1:0-32801 GCA_033810155.1 Bacillota bacterium
AGATTGGGTGGCCTAGATCCAATACTGCCGCATATACAAACATCTTGAATGCGGAACCAGATTGACGTCTCGTTTGGTAAGCCCGATTGAACTGGGTTTCTGTCCAATCTCTGCCTCCGATAAGGGCCTTGATGTAGCCGGTTCCGGGCTCTATAGCAACCAGCGCGCCCTGTGGCTGCGTGATACCATCTCCGTCTTTTTCTCCTTCTGGGATATAGTTAGCAAAAGCCTTCTCGGCAGCAAGCTGCATGTCTAGATCTAGCGTGGTGTAAATCTCGTAGCCGCCTTTGTAAATATTGGAGGATATTTCGGGATTGATTTCCCTTATTTGAGCTATAACAAAATCCGTGAAATAGGCGGCAGTATTTTTAGGCATTCCTGCCAGGTTTATAGGTTCGGCTTTCGTACTTTCCGCGACTTCCTCATCGATGATCCCCTGCTCAGCCATGAGATCGAGCACCAAATTTCGCCTTTGGATGGCTAATTCCATATTGTTGTAAGGCGAATAGTATTCGGGACCTTTTATTATCCCGGCAAGAGTAGCAGATTCACCGAGAGTCAAATCTCTTACTGACTTGCCAAAGTAAAGGCGTGCTGCTGTCTCACATCCGTAGGTCCCATGTCCAAGGTAAATAACGTTTAGGTACATTTCGAGAATTTCGTCTTTCGTGTATTCCTGTTCAAGTTTGAGAGCATAGACTGCTTCCATAGCTTTGCGCTTTAGCGTCTGTTCGTGACTGAGGAACAAATTCCAAGAGAGTTGTTGAGTAATGGTGCTTCCGCCTTCTACGATCCTTAACGCAGCGATGTTTCTGAGTAGAGCTCTTCCGATAGCGCGAGGGTCGATGCCGTTGTGGGAATAAAACCTTTTGTCCTCTACTGCAAGTACTGCTTGTTTCAACGACTCCGGGATTTCTTCCAGAGGCACCACCACACGGTTTTCGACAAACAGAGAGGAAATTGTCTTGCCGTTTACATCGTAAATGCGAGTAGACTCAGGAACTGTCAGCTCAGGCAAGTCTACGAACGCAAAAACCACACCAAACGCAATCACTCCTATTAGAGCCAGAGCAAGCGCAATTTTCAGTAGCATAAACAAAACACGCTTAACCTGAGTATACTTGTCAGCACCACAAGTAGCCTCAGGCCCGCTACGAGTCTTCGACATATCCCATGACTCCTTTCCAGATCAGAAAGCTTACCAGTCTTCAACGCTAGGTGCAAGCTGAAGCAAGGGGGACGGTACTTTCTGCTTCATTGTTCCCGAAGTCACACTGAAGTCACTATCGTTACGTTTCCATTATATTGCTCTCGGTGCTCTCAGTGCTCTCGCTCGGCGTCACTTCATGGCGTCACTTCATTCTGACAAGTGTTAAGGCTGTCCATTTCGGGAAGCTGCTAGACCCTCTGTTCCCTCTGTTCCCTTTTCTCGGTTTGTTGCCATTGCTTCGTTGCCTAGGAGCGAGTGAGTCCAAGCGTGGTCGAAAGGTCTTTTTGCGAGCCGGGCACGACGAGTGTCATATAATGATTGAAATGGGAAATGATGGTATAATGTCAGCGACAATACCGGGTAGGAAGTGTCGAGGTGTGGAAGTGTGGAAGGGGAGACATACCCACGCCGGTTCGAAGTACTGAAGTACTCTAGTTACAGAGGTGATATGCATGGGGAGACAAGCGAGGCAGGAGAGCGCCTTTGATTACTACCACGTGATAGTGAGAGGCAATAACCGGGAAACAGTATTCCTGGGGCCAGACGAAAAGTCTTTCTTTATGGGACTGCTAGAAAATAAAGTCAATGAAGGCGCGATTGATCTGGCAGCTTATTGTGTGATGAGCAACCACGCGCACATGGTGGTTCACTGCGATCTTGTCAGTCTGGCCAACGCAATGTCAAGCATAAACATAAAATACGCGATGCGATTCAATAGGGACACGGGCAGAATAGGCCATGTATTTCAAGATCGGTATAAAAGCAAAGCGATCTCTAACGAATATCACTTGCTTCGTGTTATCAGGTATGTGCACAGGAATCCGGTTAACGCAAACCTAGTTCGTTTTTCGGATGAGTATCCTTGGAGCAGTTACAATGAATATCTCCAATGCCCGCATATAACGCATATAATAAGCGAACGCCAAAAGCAATTCGTCCTTGGCTTTTTCCATGGGATCAGCGAGTTTGTCAAATTTCACAGAGAAATTGATAATGACGAGTATATGGATGTGCCCGAAGAAATTGAGAGGGACAGGGCAAGGAGAGCGCAAAGCGTGATACTAGATTATCTGGAAGAGAAGCAAATCGGAGCGCCGGCAATTGGCGACTGCCAAGCACAGAGGCTGGCTTCTTTGGACAGAAGCAGCGCTAGGGAGCTAATAGGCAGGCTGCTCGAAGTCCCTGGTCTTACCCATAGGCGGATTGCGGCGTTAATGGGGATCAGTACAAATCAAGTGCACCGGGTAAGTTTGGAGAGAATGAGAGCCGCCAATCAAGGTGAAGCAGAAAGTGCCGTCCCCCTTGCTTCGCCCCTTGCTTTGGGGGAAGAGTGAAGCAAAAAGTGCCGTCCCCCTTGCTTCATGATATAATTCGTCTCGATGTTAGGTGTTGGTTTGGGAGTATGTGTGATGGAGGGGAATTTAGTGCAGGTATGGTTTGTGGAGGATTGGACTGATGGGTTGTATCTTTCGGTGAAGGTTGATTCGGTGGTGTATACGAAGCGGACGAAGTTTCAGGAGTTGGCGATCTTCGATACTGCGGAGTTTGGGCGCATGCTGACGCTTGATAATGTGATTCAGACTACCGAGAAGGATGAATACCTGTATCATGAAAGTATCGTTCACGTGCCTTTGTGCAGCCACCCGGATCCACGCCGTGTCCTCATAATTGGTGGGGGAGATGGAGGGACTTTACGCGAGGTGACACGTCACAAAAACGTCGAGGCAATTACCATGGTAGATATCGACGGGGAAGTGATTGAGGCTTCAAAGAAGTACCTTCCTGGATGGAATGAAGGCTTTAATGATCCAAGGCTTACGCTTCTGATCCAAGACGGACTCAAATTTGTGTCGGATACCGAAGAAAAATTCGACGTGGTTATAGTAGATTCTACGGATCCCGAGGGCCCTGGCGAAGCGCTGTTTGCCCTGGAGTTCTACAACTCTATATCCAACATTCTTAAACCCGGCGGGATGTTGTGCGCTCAGACTGAAAGCCCAATAGCTACGCCCGAGATGGTAAGAGACATATTTCAGAGAATATCTTCCGTTTTCCCTGTTTGCAAACTCTTTACAGTCCCCATGGCTAGCTATCCTGGCGGCTGGTGGAGCTTTACTTGCGCATCGATGGAAACAGATCCGTCCAAACCTTTACGTCACCCAGAGGAGTCTTGGGATCTCAAATTCTATTCGCCTGAGATCCATGAAAGGGTATTCGTTCTGAATCCAAAGCTCAAGAAAGACTTGGGTATTTCAGATTAGCTTCCTCTTGGAGGGGCACATTAGAAGGATACATTAGAAGGATGCATTAGAAGGACACATTGGAGGCACACACATTGATGCAAAACGTAGATACCGAGTGGGTACGTTCTGACAAGTTCCTTTGGTGTTGTCGAGATCCTTTGGCACCTTACGTGGTGCTTGGAATACCTCTTGACGAAACGACGTCGTTTCGTCCGGGGACCCGATTTGGACCGTCATCTGCGAGAGAATCGTCCATGGCTCTTGAACAATTTTCGCTGAGGCAGCGCAGAACCCTGGTTCCAGACAGATACTATGATGCAGGGGATCTAGTATTGCCTATGGGGAACGTCGAAGATGCTCTCAGGGTTATAGAGAGCGCGGCAACCGACGTACTCGACAAAGGCCAGAAATTCATGGCCATCGGTGGAGAACACCTAATAACCTACCCGCTAGTGAAGTCCATGGTTCAAAAGTATCCTGATTTGGTCGTAATTCAGTTTGACGCGCATGCCGATCTGAGGTCCCGATTCACAGGTACAGAATTCTCCCATGGCACCGTCATGCGCCGGGTAATTGAATTACTTGGACCAGGGAGATTGTACCAACTCGGTATTCGTTCAGCCGACGAAGAGGAGATCAAAGAGACAAGAGGCCAATCTCACGTGTTCTTCTACGAAGTGTTTGAGCCCCTCAAGAAGATCGTTTCCGAGTTGCGAGGCAAGCCTGTTTACCTGAGTATAGACATTGATGTGGTCGATCCGGCTTTCGCACCGGGAACAGGTGTGCCCGAACCCGGGGGAATTAGCTCACGCGAGCTTCTTGATGCGCTTACATATCTTTCCGGAATGAATATCGTAGGAGTCGATCTTGTGGAAGTGGCGCCAGCCTACGACTGCTCAGGACAGACCGGTCTTTTGGCTGCGGCGCTTGTGAGAGAAAGTCTGTTGCTGCTTGCTCCTGATGAAAGATAAAGTGGGATCAATACAAGTTGCAAAAGGAGATGTACCCTGATGGATGCCGGTATGAGCATAATAGGTCAGGTTAAGGAAGACCTGGTTAGAAGAATAGCAAAGGCTGTCGAAAAAGCCAAGGAAGCAGGGGATCTACCTGAATATGTGGAAGCGGAGATAAAAATCGAAACTCCTAAAAGGCCGGAACTTGGGGATTTTGCCACTGGTGTCGCCATGTCGGTAGCGCGAGAAGCCCAAGTTGACGGACGCGCGGCTGCAGGCGCGATAGTGCGTCATCTGTCCTTAGAAGATTCATATATTCAACGGGTAGATATTGCAGGACCGGGATTCATCAATTTCTTCCTCAGCACTGCTTGGCTCGAAAAAGCTATGGCGGATATCTGGAAGAAAGGACCACTTTATGGGCACACCGATTATGGCCAAGGCAAGAAGATCTTGGTTGAATTCGTGAGCGCAAATCCCACAGGACCACTCAATGTGGTTAACGCGAGAGCAGCAGCGGTAGGCGACTGCCTTGCTTCCCTTCTCAGCGCTTGTGGGCACGAAGTTTCCCGAGAGTTCTACGTAAACGACGCTGGACGTCAGGTTGAACTTTTGTCTGCGTCATTGGAGGCAAGGTATCGGCAGGCTCTCGGCGAAGAGACTCCCATACCAGATGGCGGATATCACGGCGACTACCTTGTGGACATGGCTCTGGAGCTGGTCTCCAAACATGGTGCCACCCTTCTTGAGATGCCCGACGAAGAGAGGCACCAATGGTTCAAAGACTACGCCGTTTCATACATGGTAGAGAGGCAGAAACAGACCTTGAAAAACTACGGTCTTAAATACGATACTTGGTTCTCTGAAAAGGCGCTGAGGGACTCAGGAGCTCTCGACCAGATCATCGAAGACCTAGAACAAAAGGACCTGATATATGAGAAAGACGGGGCGCTATGGTTCAAGTCCACTCAGTTCGGAGATGACAAGGATAGGGTATTGGTGAAGTCAGATGGTGAGATGACTTACCTGGTACCTGACATCGCCTACCACAAGAACAAACTGGACAGAGGTTTTGATCACCTCATAGATATCTTAGGGCCGGATCATCACGGCTACGTAAACAGGCTCAAAGCAGGTGTTATGGCTCTGGGTTATCCGAAAAATGTGCTTGAGGTCATCATCGTCCAGACAGTGAGGCTTGTAAGAGGCGAAGAGGTTGTCAAGATGTCCAAGCGCGGCGGAGAATTCATATCTATGGATGAACTCTTGGAGGAAGTAGGAAAAGATGCCGCTCGGTTTTTCTTCCTCATGAGATCTCCGTCTAGCCACCTTGATTTCGATTTGGATATTGCGAGACTCCAATCTAACGAGAACCCAGTCTACTATGTACAGTATGCTCACGCTAGGATCGCTAGCATCCACAGGCAAGCGAAGCAAGAAGGTTTCATTCCTGCCTCGGGTCCAAACGAGATAAATTTCTCATTGTTAAGAGATCCTTCCGAGATAGAGCTCATGAAATTACTGGCAATTTTCCCTGAAGAAATTTGGGATATAGCAAGCGCTAGAGAACCAAATAGGCTTATTACGTATCTTACAAATCTGGCTTCAGCATTTCATTCTTTCTACACAAGATGCAGAGTATTAGGCGAAGACAAAGAACTGAGCTCCGCAAGGCTGTATTTATCTCGTTTATGT
Organism: Bacillota bacterium; assembly: GCA_033810155.1. Lineage (GTDB taxonomy): Bacteria > Bacillota > Sulfobacillia > Fermentithermobacillales > Fermentithermobacillaceae > UBA3907. Next base: position 6,102 of record JAPXKJ010000011.1, read on the forward strand.
CAAATAGTGTTGGCCAATGGTCTCAAATTGGCAGGGATATCAGCGCCTGATTCTATGTAGGCGCTGCCTGATTCTGTGTGAGCGCTAGGTTTGATCTTTGCGTAGGTTTGTGCAGGGTTGAAATGCCCATTTTGCTGAGGTTTACCCTATTGGTCCCTCTTTTTTCGAGGGCTGGGGATAGATAGTATTTTCATCCTGTACTGAAGAGTTTGCCTTGGAATCCCTAGGAGATTTGCGGCCTGAGATACCGAACCGCCTTCTGACAAAGCTCTTTCGATGGCGGATCTCTCGGCAGCCCTAAGGTCGTCCTTTATAGAAGTAGGCCACGCATTTTCGGACTCTGAGCTATTGGAGTCCGAGCCACCTCTTGCACCACTTTTGTCTAATTCATTTCCGCTGTCTCGTGTGTAGGGTAGAGATTCTGGGTCCTGCCCGGGTTCAACTATGGGTTGGCTAGTTCTTGCCTTGAAAAAGTAGGTTGCTGCTGTAACACCCCTTACCGTTGCCGGTATGTCCTCAAGATCGATGACGTTGTCTTTTGCAAAGGCTAGGCTCCCTTCTATGGCATGCTCCAGTTCCCTTACGTTACCTGGCCAATCGTAAGACAGAAAAGCTGACATAACCTCAGGGGATATAGAAATCTTCTCCGGGTATCTTGCATGTTTGTGGACAAAGTGAGAGCACAAAAGCGGGATATCTTCTCTTCTTTCTCTAAGTGGTGGGACCCCTATTTCTACAACTGCTAGTCTGAAGTAAAGGTCAGATCTCAACAATCCCTTTTGCACGGCATCCCTTGGGGGAATACTTGTAGAGCCGACTATCCTTACATCTACAGGGCGTTCCTTTACATCTCCTAGGCGGCGGACTCTTTTTTCTTGAATCACTCGGAGCAGCTTGACCTGAAGGCCAAGGGGCATCGAGTCGATCTCGTCTAGGTACAATGTGCCTCCGGATGCAAGCTCCAAAAGTCCGGGACGGTCCTGAGCGCCTGTAAAGCCGCCCTTTGAGGTGCCGAAGACTAGGCTTTCGAGGAGAGTCTCGGGCAAGGCCGCGCAGTTTTGTGGCACAAACGGGAAATCAGCCCTGTTTGAAGCAGAGTGGATAGACTGGACTGCGAGTTCTTTGCCAGTACCTGTTTCACCCCATACTATCACGCTAGAATTTGTGCGCGCTACCTGTGCTATCTTCCTCTTTACATTTCTTATGGCGGTCGATTCTCCAATGATGTCGTCTATGGTGAACAGTCTATGAGAGAGGATAGAGTCTCGTTCTTTCTCCCGGTAAGATGCTAGTGTCTGACTTGGCTCTTTGCTCCTGAGCTCCTCTCTCAGATCAGATATTTTTTCTGCCATGTCTTTAAGCCTTGTTATATCAGCAGATATCTCGCACGCCCCTATGATGATCCTGCCTTCCGACATTATTGGGTGAGTTGAGTTTATAGTCGTAATCTTCTTCCCTTTGAAATTCGAAAAAGTCTGTTGCCTCGCTATCTCGGGCACACCCGTTTTGAGCACTCTCAAAAGGGTGCTTGAATCATGTGTGAGAGAAGGAAACACATCTAGAAGGTGTCTACCTATTACTTCGTCAGGTGACAGGCCGTCGAATTCTGAGGCAGCTTTGTTGTATATGAGAGTGACGCCATTTTCGTCAACCAAGTGAATGCCTTCACTGGCTACCTCTACGATTTGTAGGAGAGCAGCACGCAAATCCAAAGTTCAAAACCTCCTCCGTCAATGCTTATATTATAGCCCAAGCGCTTGCCCTGTGCCAAAAGTTCGGCGCAAAAGAGGGGATATGTGCCGAATATATGGCAATACGCGACGAATTGTGACGAAAGTTCGGCAGTGACTTTCGCAAATCTTGCCTTTGGGCCAAGGATTACGAAAAAGTAAGGCGAATATCATCGCCGCCTAGGGCAATTCCACTTCAGGGTATTGCAGACGGTGGCACGGTATTTGCATATTAATAACTGAAGATGTGGGATAATAGAATTTCGAGGAGTCCGGCAAGATTAGAGATGCGGTACTTCTCAGCAGAAGCACCAGCAGAAGCACCTAAGAACAGATTAATGATGAAAAGTGGAGGGTAAGCCATTGAAAAAAGAGTATAAGCCAGGATGTCCGTATGGAACACACCGAGTATTGGAGCCCGAAGGAGTATTACCTCAGGCTGCGTGGCGAATAGATAATAGCCCTGAAATAAGGGACAACGAGATGTTGATAGATGTAGAAACTCTTAACATCGATGCCGCAAGTTTCAAACAAATAGTGTCTGGATGCACCGAAGATATGGACGATGCCGCCAAAGAGGAGTACGTTGCTTCGCAGGTTATGGACATTGTCAATAAGCGGGGCAAAATGCATAACCCGGTTACCGGGTCAGGCGGGATGCTTCTGGGGAAGATTCTTGAGTTTGGCCCTAAGATACAGGGCAAAGATGGTGCTCAAGTGGGGGATAGAATATGCACGCTGGTATCTCTTTCTCTTACCCCACTGAAAATACACAAAGTTAAAAAGGTTCATCTGGATAAGGATCAAGTTGACGTAGAAGGTACCGCTGTATTGTTTGAGACAGGAGTATTTTCCGTCATCCCGTCCGATTTGGGAGACAAACTATCTTTGGCTGTCTTGGATGTGGCCGGCGCCCCAATCCAAACAGACAGGTTGGTCAAGGAAGGAGATACCGTATTTGTGTTAGGTGCAGGCGGCAAGTCAGGGATCATGTGTTGTAGCGTTGCTAAGAAAAAAGCCGGTCCCAACGGCAAAGTAATAGGCCTTGCCCACAGCAACAGATCTAAGGAACGTCTCGAACGCCTTGGGTGCTGCGATGTCGTTTTGCAAGGAGATGCAGGAAACGCCATATCCACGATGAACAAACTTCTAGCCGCAAACGACGGACATAAGGCAGACATCACCATAAACTGCGTTAACATTCCGGGGACAGAGATGAGCTCTATACTGAGCACGAAAGATGGCGGTAAGGTCTACTTCTTCTCAATGGCCACTAGCTTTACGGCTGCTGCCTTGGGCGCCGAAGGAGTAGGCGCAGACGTAGAACTCATAATAGGTAACGGTTATGCGAAAGGTCATGCGAAATACGCTCTTGAGCTGGTTAGACAGGACAAAAAGCTCAGAGAGATCCTAGAAGAGATGTTTGAAAGTTAGTATATGTAGGCCCGAAGTATATCTAGATTAGCAGGGAGGTTACAGCAGATTGCGCCATTACAAGGAGATTCCCTTTTTCAAAGATGTGCAAGAAGAGCAATGGAATGATTGGCATTGGCAATGGAAGAACAGGATCGAAGACGTTGAAACATTGTCAAAAGTGATAGAGCTTACCCCTGAAGGAAAGCAGGGCGTTGAAACAGCTCTCTCTCGAGTTAAGATGGCTATAACGCCTTACTACGCAAGCCTCATAGATCCGGTCGATGAAACGTGCCCGATAAGGCTTCAGGCAGTTCCGAGGGCTCAAGAAGCCCGACAACTTCCGTGGGAGTTTTTTGATCCTTTGTCTGAAGACGAAGATGCTCCGGTTCCAGGGCTTACTCACCGTTATCCTGACAGAGTGCTGTTTCTCGTTACTGAGCAATGTTCCATGTACTGCCGACACTGCACTAGACGCAGAGTTGTTGGCGTTACAGATAGAGTAGCGGCGGCTGATCAAATCGACTTGGGGATCGAGTATATAAAGAGCCACAAGGAAATAAGAGACGTTCTCATTTCAGGCGGAGATCCCTTGACTTTATCGGATGACAAGCTAGAGTCGATAATAAGAAGGATAAGAGAGATCCCACACGTTGAGATAATAAGGATTGGTTCGAGAGCACCTGTGGTGATGCCGCAGAGGGTTACTGAGGAACTTGCCTCGATGCTAGCAAAATACCACCCCTTGTACCTAAATACTCATTTTAACCATCCAAAAGAAATAACTCCTGAGACAGAACGAGCTTGTGCAATTCTTGCCAATGCCGGTGTGTGCCTGGGCAATCAAAGCGTGCTTTTGCGCGGCGTCAATAATTGCCCTAACATCATGAAAGAGTTGGTACACGGTCTTTTGAAGATAAGAGTGAAACCATACTACATCTACCAATGCGATCTCACCTGGGGCCTTGATCACTTTCGGACTACGATCGCCGAGGGTTTGGAGATAATGGAATACTTGCGAGGACACACTTCAGGCTTGGCGGTACCTACCTATGTTGTAGACGCTCCAGGTGGAGGCGGCAAGATCCCTCTTGGACCGAACTACATTTTGTCTATGGGAGAGCATTCAGTCGTTGTTCGCAACTACGAAGGCGTGATTTCAGCCTATCACGAGCCAGAATATGACCATGGGGAAAATTGGACTTCAGACGGAAAATGCCGTTTGTGCGGAGGAGATCACAAAGACGCTACGGGCGTGGCGGGTCTTCTTGCAGGCAACAAAGTGAGTCTGGTGCCTTTTGGTACCGAAAGATTAGAAAGAAGAAAAGGCTATAAAAAAGGCAATTCTTGTAGCTGCGTTCTAAACGACGAGTGAGAATCTGGAACTCAAGAAGGTTTGTGTAAGCGAGGTGATTCATGTGACACAGGAAAAACCGCGTGAGTGCGGTCAAAGAAAGAGAAAAATCGCAGAAAAGAAGCCTCAAGACAAAAGCAAGGATCTTTCTGATTTGGTGATCGAAAGCGGTGTTAGATCGTTAGCAGTCATAGGTACCGCAAAGAACGTGGGAAAGACTGTTACCATGAATTACCTCGTGTCAGAACTATCGTCAAGGGGGATGACGTTAGGGCTCATATCTTCAGGACGGGATGGAGAGATCATAGATGTTCTGACAGGGGAGCCCAAGCCTAGTGTGACTCCGCCTGCGGGAACATGGATCGCTACGGCCGAAGGGGTGCTTGGAGAAGCGGCAATGAACATCGAAATAGCGGACGTCTTCGAGCGCACTGGCATCTTCGGCCGAATAGTCATAGGGAGGATGGTCGAGTCTGTCCCTATCGAACTTGTAGGTCCCCCAACCGCTAAAGAACTATCACTCATAGTGAAGAACTTGCTTGCCCTTGGCGCAGACATCGTACTTGTTGATGGCGCTTTGGACAGAAAATCTGCCGCTAGCCCCCAAGTAACCGATGCGACCATCTTATCTACCGGCGCTGTGGCAGGTAGAAACATAAGAGAAATTGCAGAAGAGATGGGGTTTTGGGTTTGGCTTTTGTCGCGGCCACAGCATGATGATGAAAGAATAAGGGCGTTGGCGAGGAAAGCAGTTGAGAAAGAAACGGTATGCCTGATACGACGCAGCGCCGAGGGCTTTACGCTAGATCTTACTCCATACGTGACTGTGCTAGGCAATGAGGATGACATTCTTGAATTAGCGGATGATGCGGTTGCGGTTGTCGTACCCGGGGCTGTTACTCAAGAGTTTGTTGAGGCGGTCTGGTCATGGGTAGAGGATGAAGAGTTCTGCGTTATCGCAAGAGATGCAGTTAGCATATTTGTGGACAAAATACCTGGAATCTCCCTTTATGTGGTCTATCCCATGAGGGTGTTAGCAGCAACTGTGAACCCTAGCAGTTTCGCAGATGTGCAGCACGATTCCGAAGAACTAGTTCGTGAAATCGCAGAGGAGATCTCTACGTGGGGGCATCCCCTGCCTGTTTTTGATGTGGTCTCAGGAGAAAAGAGTTTCAAGGGGGTGAGCGGGTTGGTCTTGGGGTAACTGATGATTCTAACTATGAGAAAGTGAACGAAGAGTCCGAAGCAAAGATTGCTAGGGTAGCGAAGACTACTAGAAAAGAAAAAGCGATACTTACCCCGCCGAGCGCGAGAGAGAAGCTAGGTTTTGCAGCAATTTGGGACAGAGTCACGCCTCGTTCTGCGATGGGGCGGAGGGTTAAGTTCAGGGCGAAACCCTTTCTTCCTAGCATGGAAGACGATTTGGATAAGGAGTTCGACGCCCTTGAAACGATCGTGGGATTGTGGAGTGAATCGCCTCAGGTTTTTACCGAGCTTATGGGAATACTTAGTAACTCCAAAGACCCTTTTTATGCGATAACGCTTCTTAACGATGGAAAACCTTTGCCTCATGCAGAGATGTTCATAGTCGCTCACCTTTGTTTTACGGTAAACAGGGTATTGGCACTTATGACTGACGAGAAATTGATAGGCCAAAGTGCGGTTTTGTGGCCGGAGAAAGTGGTTCCGCCTTCGCTTTATGAGGTAGAAAAACACCTTCTCCTAGGCTCACAGGGCCAGCCTACCTTTTACGTAAGCGATGGGTATTCCGAGGCACTTGCTTCTGTGAGAAAAGAGCGCAAACAGAAAGAAAAAGAACTAAGAGAAGAAATGGCTAAAGAAGCGGCTAAAGCAGAGGAACTCATTGGCAGAAGACCTGGGTTGAGGGAAGAGATCGCTATTCGAAGGCGAGACTACGATACCATAGAAAAAGCAAGACTCATGCCTGAACTTGCAGAAACCAGGGAAACCTTGACGCATGTGCACTTTAAGCTAAAGCCTACCCGCGACGCCGTTAAGATCGAAAGAGAGATAAACAGACTAAGGCAGAAAGAAAGCGAACTTGAGGAACAGGTTCTTATCGATCTTTCCAAGAAAGTGGCTGAACACCTAGCTGAAATACAAAGAGCAGCTAAGGCAATAGGGGAGCTAGATTTTCTTATCTGCAAGGCAGAACTTGCAAAGGCGATGAATGGAGTAAGACCTCGCATAGTTCGCGTAGGATTGGAGACTCATGCCGGGAAACCAGATCAAGATGGCGCAAGTTCCAAAACTTCCGTTCCGCTCAAGGTCTGTGAGGCAGTTCATCCTCTTGTGAAAGAAGAAGTAGAAGCTCGCGGTGGCAAATACCAACCCATAAGCATGGAGGTAGATTCGACTGTCTCTGTGATAACAGGGCCAAACATGGGGGGCAAGACCGTAGCTCTTGCAACCATAGGATTGTGTGCAACTATGGTCCAATGGGGACTTATGGCACCGTGTGGATATATTGAAATGGGTCTTTACGATTTCATACATTTTCAGGCTCAGGAAGAAGAAACCCCGGGGCTCTCTAGTTTTGCCGCGGAGATCGTAAGCCTCAAACAGGCTCTTTCGCGTCTAGATGAAAGAGGGCTAATCCTTCTGGACGAGGTAGGCAGGGGAACCAATCCGTCTCAAGGGCTTTCTTTATGTGCGGCGCTCCTTTCTTTTTATCTCGAGAACGATATGACTTCTTCTCACGTGATAGCTACCACCCATTATCACGGGCTAGCAGATATGCTGCAAGTGCCTCATTGGCAAGTTAGAGGTCTAACCACAGATCTATCTTTGGATAGCCCACAGAAGGAATTTGCCGAGATTAGCGATACGTGGGCAAATGGCACCGACGGAATAGAATGGTTGTATCGTCATATGGACTACAGCCTGCAAAAGGTAGGACCCGACACGCCTACTCCCCACGATGCCCTCTTAATAGCTAGGGTCCTCGGGATCAACAAGGAGATTATTGAAAAAGCTGAAATGTTCTACAAAGCGAGTCAACGTAACGGCGAGGTGAAAATATAATGTTAAAGCTCAACCTTGATACTGACAAAATAAGAAGATGTCACGAGCTTGCTCAAAGTATCACTTCAAAGGTGAATCAAGAACTTGTCCCCTATGGTACGGTCGCGATAGAAAGAACGGTGACCCGATTCATGGGTGTGGACGGCGTAGATGAGGAAGGAGTACCTTTACCTAACATATTTGTAAACGAGCTCGCCAATCGAGGCAAGGTGAACGACGGTGCAGCGCTTTATCTGGCAAATGCTTGTGTGGAGCTTGGAATGACTCCTCAGCAAGTATGCGAGATGGTTGCCGCAAGGAGCCTTGATGTCACTAGTTTGCCCTGGCACGGGGTTGACGTGGTGCGCGCCAAAGCAAGGGAACTGTGCAAAGAATCCCTGGCTTTGGTGAAGGCGAATAGGAAAAAGAGAGAATCTATGTTAGAAGATATGCCTGTCACCGAAACTCCGTGGCTCTATGTCATATGTGCTACAGGCAATGCTCTTGAAGATGCGGTACAGGCGAAGATGGCGGCAGCACAAGGAGCCGATGTCATAGCAGTCATACGCTCTACGGGTCAGAGCCTTCTAGATTACGTACCTCACGGGATAACGACAGAAGGTTTTGGCGGCACATACGCCACGCGGGAGAATTTCAAACTCATGCGCGCTGCCCTTGATGAGGAGTCCGAGAAACTGGGGCGGTATGTGAGGCTAGTGAATTACTGCTCAGGATTGTGTATGCCAGAGATAGCATTCATGGGAGCGGTAGAAAGACTAGACATGATGCTAAATGATGCCATGTACGGCATATTGTTTAGAGACATAAACATGGAAAGAACCTTAGTAGACCAGAACTTTTCACGTATGATAAATGCTTACGCCGGAATTATCATAAATACAGGTGAAGATAACTATCTCACTACAGCCGATGCTTTTGATGCTGGTCCTTCGGTTCTCGCGTCTCAATTCATGAATTACCATTTTGCCAAGAACGCAGGCCTAAATGACGGGCTCATAGGCCTAGGGCACGCATTCGAAATAGATCCGTTCATTCAAGATAGCATTTCTTATGAACTATCCATGGCTCTTATGGTGCGGCAAATATTCCCTGATTGCCCCATCAAGTATATGCCGCCTACTGTGCACAAAAAAGGCGACATATTCTTCTCCCATGTTTTAGATAGTAGTTTCAACCTAGTGTCAAACCTGACTGGGCAGACCATTCATTTGGTCGGCATGCTGACAGAAGCCATACATACGCCTTTGATACAGGATAGGTACATTTCTATATCCTCAGCATGTTACATGCGAAATGCTGCCAAGAACTTGGGTCAGAATCTTGAAATAACCTCGGATGGGTTAGTCCAGAAACGCGCGGCTAGCATCCTTGATGAAACCTGCGACTTCTTAGAGCATGTAGATGAAAAAGGGCTGTTTGCAGCCATAGGCGAAGGGGCGTTTGCCGGCGTAAAGCGGTACAGGACAGGCGGAAGAGGCAGAGAAGGCGTCTTCATGAAGAGTCTTTCGTATTTTAACCCTGTTGAAGAAGCGCTATTAGAAGAATTGTTCTAGGCAGAAACATACCATTTTTGTGCCCCGGCACATGGTAGGGGTTTTGCCTTGGAGTAGGGAGGTATGATGCATGGCATGTAACATCGAGGGGAATCCTAACGATTTTACTGTGGCAAACGGTTCAAAGGAAGCGCAGCATGAAGATAAGCAGCATGATAGTTCTGACTTTGTCCTGCCCTACGGAGACCACGAAAACGACGGAATTGTGCAGGTTAGTTTCACTTTGCCTATAGAAAAAGGAGCGCTTGCTGAAGAAGCTGCAAGGCAAATCATGCGTACAATGGGTCTTGAAGAGCCGGTAGTTTCTGAATCTTCGTACCTTAGCGAAGGTTTCACTTTTTTTGTGGGCTATGGAAAACTCAAAAGACCGATCCAGATATCAAAACTCAAAGTAGCCAGACCTATGTGGGATTTACTTGAGCCTACTGAGGTTGACAAGATGATAAAAGAAAGACTTGGCCGTCCCCTTATAGTTGTTGGAGCGGCCACGGGAAACGATGCTCACACGGTGGGGCTCGACGCCATCTTGAATTACAAAGGGTTTGCGGGAGACCACGGGCTTGAAGCGTACTCATCTTTCAGAGTGATCAATATGGGCAGTCAAGTGCCAAATGAGGTTCTTGTTGCTAAAGCAAGAGAAGTAAGGGCAGACGCCATTTTGGTGTCGCAGGTAGTGACCCAGAGAAACGTTCACATATCAAACTTGACCAATTTGGTGGAACTACTAGAAGCAGAGGGTCTAAGAGATAAAGTGATATTGATTGCAGGCGGGCCGCGCATAACCCATGCCTTAGCCCTTGAACTTGGCTATGACGCCGGATTTGGAGCAGGTACAAAACCGCAAGACGTAGCTTCTTATTTGGCGCAAGAAGTCTTGAAGAGAAAATCTTTGTATTAACGTTGCGTGATGTGTCTCAGATGAGTAGAATTACTGAGAACATCTAGCCGGTTGGGGGTGAGAAAGGATGCCGGAAGCGGGCCAACCTCAAAACCTTCGGCCTGACCTTTCAGTAGCAGACATAGCTTATCAAATACTGAAAGATCGCAAAGAGCCAATGGGATACAAGGATTTGGTAGAGCAGGTCATTCATATAAAGGGAGTGAACCCAAGCCAGGATTTGGCAAAGGTAAGAGCGAGGATTCATACGGAAATCAGCGTTGATGGCAGGTTCAAATCTCAGCCAGGCAGTCTGTGGGGATTAAGAGAATGGGTAGTGAAACCTCCTCCTTACAAAGTTATTGAACATAATACAGGAGAGAAACCTAAACTGGTAGAGAGGTTACGAAAGGAACTTGAGACCGAAACCATCGAAGAGGTTTTTGAAGTAGCAGATGTCGCAGACGATCTTGTCCTAGAAGACGAAGAAGAAGAGGACGAATCGCTTATCGTAGAAGAGCCAGAGGAGCCTGAAGAGGAGTAGCGAGAGGCTCCTTCTTCTTTATTATTGGAGGTTTTCAACATGCCAAAATTCGTATTTGTGACCGGAGGAGTAGTATCCGGGCTTGGAAAAGGTATTACCGCAGCGTCGCTTGGAACCTTGCTAAAAGCCAGAGGGCATTCGGTCACTATAATGAAGATGGATCCGTACGTCAATGTTGATGCAGGGACCATAAGCCCTCTTCAACACGGCGAAGTGTTTATAACCGACGATGGAGCAGAGACCGATCTTGATATTGGACATTACGAGAGATTCATAGATAAATCTCTAAGCGGGGCAAACAACATTACAACGGGTCAGGTCTACGGCGCGGTTATTGCCAAAGAACGCCGAGGCGAGTTTTTGGGAAGCACCGTGCAAGTGATCCCTCATGTAACCAATGAGATAAAGGAAAGAATCAAGAAAGTCGCAAATGAATCGGGGGCAGATATCGTCATAGTCGAAGTTGGCGGGACCGTAGGTGACATTGAAGGACTTCCTTTTCTTGAGGCGATAAGGCAGTTTAAAGCGGATGTTGGACCCAATAACACTATGTACATACACGTGACTCTCATTCCGCACCTGCCTAGCTCAGGAGAGCTCAAGACAAAGCCTACGCAGCATAGTGTAGCTGAGCTGAGATCTATTGGAATTCAGCCTGATGTCATCGTATGCAGATCGAGTTTCCCCATTTCGGCGGATATGAAGGCGAAAATAGGGCTATTTTGCAACGTGGATGAAGATGCGGTAATACAAAATCTTGACTGTAACAGCATATATGAGGTACCGGTTATGCTAGAGAAAGAGGGGCTAGGTAGGATCGCAGAAGAAAGGCTCAGACTCGACCCTTGCGAACCGGATCTCAAAGAGTGGCGCGATATTTCTTACAAGGTTGCACATCCCCAAAAGAAGTGTCAAATTGCAATCGTCGGTAAATACGTATCTCTTCACGACGCCTATAAAAGCGTAACCGAGGCTCTTTATCACGCTGGATTAGCGCATGATGCAAGTATAGACATCTTGTGGCTGGATTCAGATGATCTTGAGGAGATATCGGATTTAGCGGTAAATGAGCTTTTTAGCGGTGTAGACGGAGTTTTGGTGCCTGGAGGTTTTGGCGGAAGAGGCATTGAGGGCAAACTCAAAGCGATAAGGTGGGCAAGGGAAAACCGAATTCCCTTCTTAGGGATATGTTTAGGCCTCCAATGCGCTGTGATTGAAATCGCCAGAAACGTCATGGGTCTTTTGGATGCAAATTCTACCGAATTCGATCCAGACACCTTAAACCCGGTTGTGGACCTAATGCCAGAGCAAAAAGCGATTCACGACAAGGGTGGCACAATGAGAAAGGGACTCTACGAGTGCGCGCTTAAGAAGGACTCTCTGGTGTGGAAGGCATACCAGAAGGACTCGATATGGGAGCGCCACAGGCATAGATTTGAGATAAATCCCAGGTATGTGCAAAAACTTTCTGAATCAGGCCTTATTCCCGTTGGTGTATGGCCTACCAGAGGGCTAGTTGAGATAATGGAACATAAAGATCACCCATGGTTCGTGGGGACCCAATTTCATCCCGAGTTTTTATCCAGGCCAAACAGACCTCATCCGATCTTTAAGGACTTTGTAGGAGCGGCACTCGAGTTTTCTCAAAAGTCATGCTAAATGTCCAAGCGTTCATAAGGTTCACATAATTCTTTCTAATTCAGGTATTATAGAAGGAGAATCCATTAAGATATCATAACTTTTGATGTGGCGCAAAAAACCTCAGGCATTAGGACATCTATAAGGAAGAACGTATTTGGGCACCTGGTCTTAGATCAAACTTAAGGGGTGAATGTCTTGTCAATGACCGTATCTACTGTAACACGTAAAGTTGGCATCACCGATACTACTTTGCGTGATGCTCACCAGTCGCTTTTGGCAACCAGAATGAAAACAGAAGACATGGTTCCTATACTAGATAAAATGGATGCAGTAGGTTTTAGTTCTGTGGAGTGTTGGGGTGGGGCTACTTTCGACACCTGCTTAAGGTTTCTCAACGAGGATCCTTGGGATAGATTAAGGATCCTGAAGCAGCACTTCAAGAAGACTCCCCTCCTTATGCTTCTGAGGGGGCAAAACTTGCTTGGATACAGGCACTATCCCGATGATGTGGTAGAGGCATTTGTAAAGGCTGCAGTCAAAAACGGAATAGATGTAATGCGGATATTTGATGCTCTCAACGATACGAGAAACATGGAAAAAGCTATAGAGGTAACCAAAGAAGCAGGAGCTCATGTTCAGGCTACTGTTTGTTATACCATAAGTCCTGTGCACGACGTCGAGTATTACGCCAGGACGGGGAAGGAACTGAAAGACCTAGGCGCGGATTCTCTTTGTCTAAAAGATATGGCAGGCATATTGGGACCCAAAGATGCGTATGAAATCGTTAAGCGATGGAAAGATGACCTTGGTCTGCCTGTGGAGGTGCATTCCCATTACACTTCGGGTATGGCCTCAATGGCATATCTCAAGGCCATAGAAGCAGGGGCAGATGTCATAGACTGTGCTATTTCTTCTTTGTCTATGTCTACTTCTCAACCTCCGGGAGACACCTTTGTTGCAGCTCTTAAAGGTACTCAGTACGACACGGGTCTTGATCTTGATCTCATGTCAGAGATAGCTGAGTACTTTAAGGGAGTTAGGGCGAAGTACGCTGAGTTTGACAAGGCTTCGCCAGTTCCAGATCCCAATGTTCTTAGATATCAGATCCCCGGCGGTATGATATCGAACTTTATCAACCAACTTGCCGAACAAGGGCAAATCCATAGACTGCCTGAGGTCTTGGAGGAAGTGCCTAGGGTGAGGGCGGATATGGGATATCCTCCTTTGGTGACACCTACCAGCCAAATCGTAGGTACTCAGTCGGTATTCAACGTGCTTACAGGCGAGCGTTACAAGGTTGTGACCAACGAAGTCAAAGATTACTTTAGGGGGCTTTACGGTCGTCCACCTGCGCCTGTGAATGAGGAAGTCAAAAGACTAGTCATAGGCGATGAAGAACCTATTACCGATAGGCCTGCAAACCATATTGAGCCCGGAATGGAAAAGGCCAAGGAAGAGCTTGGAAACCTTTATACTCAGCCCGAAGACGTGATCTCTTATGCGGCATTCCCGCAACAGACGAAAAAGTTCCTGCAGGAGAAGTTGGCCAAAGAGACAAAGGTTGACTACAACCTACTGGAGCAGGCTGAAAAGGATCACCCCGCCGGGTATGTTCCGGTGTAGTTACCGCCAAGGAAAAGGGCCAATCTGAAGACTTTACTAAGACCCGGGGAGACCCGGGTCTTCTTAAGACAAGATAAGATGTGAGTTGAGAGGGGATAGTTTATGGGAAAAGATGGCACGCAAGATGGTACTTATATATATCAGGTAGATGCGTTTACTCAAGAGGTCTTTGGAGGTAATCCTGCCGGCGTGGTCCCTGATGCTTATGGGTTTTCAGATGATTCTATGCAGAAAATAGCGAGGGAAATGAACCTTTCTGAGACCGCGTTTGTGGTTGATCTTAGAGATTGCCAAGGATGGGGCCAAAGGTGTTTAGAAGATGAAAGCCGGGTATGCCCAGATTTTGAAGTGAGATTTTTTACCCCCAAATCAGAAGTCGATCTTTGCGGACATGCGACCATTGCCACATTTTGGCTTTTGTGTGAGCTCGGGATAATAGATGCAAAGGAAGAAGATGTGCGGGAGGTTCAGGTGTTTCAGAAGACGAAGGCGGGAGTATTGCCAGTTTACCTATTCTTTGGTCCGGACGGCCGTATTCTTAGGGTGATGATGGGGCAGAATTTGCCTTTTGTGGCTTTTACGTTGGACGAAGATGAGATAAAAGAACTGGAAAGGATCTTGGGGGCGCCTGCACACTGCGTTTTGGGTTTTGATAGATCAAGACCTCAAGCTGTATCTACAGGTCTTTTAGATCTCATAGTCCCTGTTTCCTCACGTAATGCTCTTTTTTCATTGGATCCTGATATGCCTTCTTTGGCAAGATATTGCACCCAAAGGGGGGTTACCAGTGTGCACTGTTTTACTACGGAAGTTTTTGAGCCTGAATCTACGGTTCATTGCAGGGACTTTGCACCGTCTGTGGGAATACCCGAGGAATCTGCGACTGGTACGGCGTCAGGAGCGACTGCAGCGTACCTTGTCTTAAATTCTTTGGTTAAAACGGAGGGCCCCACTGTTCGAATCGTGTGCGAGCAAGGCTACATTATGGGGCGTCCTTCATCTATTCATGCTGATGTCGGTATAGATGGGAATGAGATAGCCTCTGTTAAAGTAGGGGGAGCTGCTGTCACCGTGATGGAGGGGATTATGAGGATATAGTGCTGGCTAGAGATGTGGATTTGAAAAATTGTATGGAATTTGGAACAACTTCTTTGGTTAATCGTCTAAGTGCGGATAGGGAGTGGATATGAGTTGGAACGAAACATTCTCCTTACAGGGTTTGAGCCCTTTGCCGGAGATAAAGTGAATCCCTCGGGAGAAACAGCAAGGGCTTTAGATGGCAAAGAAGTATCTGGTTACACCATCTGTGGGGTGGTCTTGCCTGTCGAGTGGGGGACTACTGCGCAGGCTATGGAAAAGGCAATAGATGATGTAGATCCTGCTTTGGTTTTGTCGCTAGGTCTATCATCTGGAAGGCCTGAACTAAACGTTGAGAAAGTAGCGATCAATTACATGTCCAGGGCAAAAGACAATCAGGGGATCTTACCCGAAGCCCCTGTGATTTCTGCTTCAGGGCCCGATGGGTACTTTTCAACTTTGCCGGTAGAGGATATAGTAGAAGAACTTAGGAACAAGGGGATTCCTGCTAGAATTTCTCTTTCTGCAGGAGGTTATCTGTGCAACTATACTTTCTATGTTGCGTCTAATTACGTAGACAGAAAGGGACGTAGGAAAGAAGTGCCAGTTGGTTTCATTCACGTGCCGGCAACTCCTGAGATGGTGGCACAATCTGGTAAGAGTATGGCGTCTATGAGTCTTGAAATGATCCAACGAGGAGTTTTGACAAGTATTAGTGTTTCGATTAAGATCTTGGCAAGGTAAAATGCGAAAAGAAGGATTTTTGTCGAAAGCGGCGAATAGACGTAATACTACAGGTTTGGTAGGTTACTTAGTCTTTGACAATGGAATACTGATGATAACGTGCCTGAAGCGATGCTGCGTTTGATTGACCAGTCCTGGCGCGGATGATATAATCACGCAGAGGCGGCACGAATTACGGCGCCAGTACACGTTGGCAAACGCTATCGCCAAGACGCAGGCAAGTTTGCCGCAACCAGCACCTACCCGGGAATGAATCTTCCATATCATGAACTAGTTTATACAGGACTCCTCACTACATATATAAATGGGAGTCCCCTCCAAAAAAACGGAGGGAATACACGGGCAGGGTGGAAGGCAAGGCTATGATTATCATTGAGAGGGGGGATCCTAGGCTTAATAGAAATAGCGAAGGACCCAAGATCTGAATATCAAGAAATGAGACTAAAGGATTTGAGTCGGTTTAGTACTTAAGAAGTATAAGAACCAAGTAAAGGAGGAGTTTGGTAAGCATGAATATGAAGAAACTTATTGCTACTGCATTAGCGGTGGTAATGATCTTCGGACTAGTCAGCGTAGGTTTTGCTGCTACCGCTGATCTCCCTGATGTTGAAGGGTACGAATTCGAGGCGGAAGTTCGAAGATTGGCTTCTTTGGGCGTGATTGCTGGTTATCCAGACGGAACGTTTAGACCCGAAGAGCCAGTCAAAAGAGCCGAGTTCGCAAAGATGATCGTTGTTCTGCTCGGCTTGGAAAATGCGGCTAATCTGATGAAGGGTCAGGCTGTATCTTTCTCAGACGTGTCCGCAAACCATTGGGCTTCCGGCTATATCAACGTTGCCGAGATGAAGGGTGTAGTGAATGGATATCCCGATGGCACTTTCAAGCCTGAAGGGAATATCACCTACGCAGAAGCTCTTAAAATGATCTTGACCGCAATGGGTTACCACGAGGAAGGGTTCGTAGTATTGCGTTGGCCCACCACTTGGATAATCCAAGCTGCTGAGATCGGTCTTGACGAGGATGTAGAAGTTCTCGCTAACCTGCCCATAAGCAGGGGCGAAGTTGCGAAACTCTTCGACAATTCTTTGACTCTGCCACATGTCAAAGTCGGCGAGTATGGCTTTGAAGTCATCGGCGGAGATGATGAGTCGAAGCAAGTAACCTTCATGGCCAAACTGGGTGTAAAGTCTTTTGTTGGCCAAGTAGTCGACTCTCCCGAACTTTGGGACAACGAGTCTGGTAAGGTCACCGTTGAGCCTTCTACGGGCACAAGCTTGTCATTTACCACTGAGGATTACGAAGGCTTGTACGGACACAAAGTGAAAGTATGGTATAAGAGCCTTACTAACGTTCTAGCGATAGATGAT
Source organism: Bacillota bacterium (assembly GCA_033810155.1). Lineage (GTDB taxonomy): Bacteria > Bacillota > Sulfobacillia > Fermentithermobacillales > Fermentithermobacillaceae > UBA3907. The sequence continues at coordinate 23,070 of JAPXKJ010000011.1, forward strand.
CTAAGCACTGAGAAGGCATTGACCAAGACCGAGTACAACAAAATCACTAACAAAAAAGACCTGAAGTTCTTTGTCAATTACGTTAATAAGACTTCAGATGTCGTCGTTGGTAGTACCGTCTACGATAGTGATGTTCAGGGTGCAGACGAGAGAATAGTTGTTTACTCCGGTTCCACACCGATCGCTGTTAAGGCGCTGAAGTACACGGTTGGAACAGTTGAGGCTGTGTACCCGTATCGTTCTGCCATATATGTTGATAGTATCCGTCTGGATCTCGGTGATCTAGATGAGGTCATTTACCAGGGTGCAGTTGAGAAGTTTGCTGACATCAAAGTGGGTGACACGGTACATTACATCTATGATAAGCCTAATGGACATGCGATTTTGATCGTTGTAAGAGACACCTACACTGGCAAATTGGTCGAGATTACCTATGATGGTAAACTCAAGATCGATGACAAGGTGTTTACTCCGGTAAGTGGGCTAAATGTTGACCCGATGTTCTTTGGCGAGAAGGTAACTGTATACCTTAATAAGGATGGCAAGGTATTTAAGGTTGAAGGCCCGCCGTCAACGGGCATTCCTGCGTTCTATGGCATAGTTCAAGCAGTCTCTACTAGGTTCGTTGGTAATGAGACTGCGTACTTTGCCAAGATCCTTACCGTAGATGGGGAAGTTGAGTATCAGGTTGAGACTAAACCTACTGTTGGTTGGATCGTGTATAAGACAGGTACCGTTCCGAACACTAACATCGTGACCTGGGATAGGCTTGGTGTTGCCCAATCCGTATCCGGGTCTGTGTACGACGTTAAAATTGAACGTGGAGTGGGGACCATCGGTATAAATATAGATGGCAATGAGTCGAATAAATCATCGTACACGTTTGATGAAGACGAAGTGCTCTGGGCAGAGGACACCTCAGCAGGTTATGTCCAGCGTCCAAGACCTTATCCAGGCGATGAGGTTGTGTTGTACCTAGTTGGTAACGAGGTAAAGGTCGGGATAGTTGAGTAGCATCTGTCTAGACCATACCGGTAGGTAAGATAAGGGCGCCCTTTATGGGCGTCCTTTATTTATTCTCATGTTGGGCAGCAAGTTTGATTTTTTCCTCACTTACTCCACTGAGTATTGGGACCATCTCAGCTGTAATCATGAAGGTTTCGGATTCTTTTGATTTCTCCTACTCTTAAGAAGGCTTACCTCAGTTTTGTGCAGAATCCATACACTATCGTTTCATCTACCTGAAGGGAGATTTGGGATTTGAAGAAAGATCGTGTGCATTTCCTTACCTCAGTCGTTCTTTTTTGTCTTTTGGCTAGCAGTTGCTTTCAGCCAATTTTTGTATCTACCGCTTCTGCATCTTTTGAAAAAAGCTTAAATGCAAGCGCATGTTACAAGGCTCTTGAAAGTAACCTTGCAGATATCGGTGCTTCTGACCTTATGAAAGGTTTTGATCTTAGAGGATCTGATGAGGTCATAGGCATCGTAGACACAGGGTTAGATCCCCTGATACCATGCTTTGCAGGCAAAGATAAGGTAATAGATTGGATTGACCTTACTGAGGAAGGTAAAGCTTCGATCCTAGGAGAGTTTAAGGCAATTGATGGGGTTATCTCCATAGGAGGCATCAACCTAAGGGTAGAAGGCTTAAAGAGTCTGAGTGGGACCTACGTAGTCGGAGTTTTGCCAAAGGCATTGTGTTCACAGTTCGCTTCGCACCCGGACATATATTTCGTGGCTTACAACCCCCTAAAAGAAGGAGTCTACGAAGCAGTAGCAGTGGATACAAACATGGATCATATACTCTCTGACGAGACAGTTCTCCGTCCATACAACACCTCCAAAAGCGCAGTGAAGATACAGATAGATGACCACCAATACGTGTCTGTGGTGCTTACATCAATTGGGAGAGACGGGAAAGATATTCGCTTTGGATTTGACTTGACAGGCCATGGTACAGGCATGGCATCTATATTATCAGGGTACGCCGGGGTTGCTCCCGATGCTCGTCTTTTGGTCGTAAAAGCCATACCCTCGACAGGAACTTGTGATTGGCAAGTATTAGTTAGTGGGATTAAGGCGTGTCTCAATCGCGGTGCCAGCGTTGTGCTCTTAGGCAGCGTCCCGCAGGATCATATCCCTGAGACTTTGTGGCTAGAAGTAGAACGCCTCGCACAATCCAAAAACGCTCACATAATCATGCCTGCAGGCGATAAAGGCCCTGGTGTAGGAACTCTTACAGCATCTAGCGCTTGGCCCGGGCTCGTCATAGCATCAGGATACTATCCTTCCGGTACCCTTAAAGCTCTCTTTCCATCGAAAAGCCTAGGTGATACTTTTTACCCGGAATCCTCGTGTGGGCCTGACCTAAAGGGCAATAGAGGGATAGATATCGTCGCTCCCGTCATTGCGCCAGTCTACAGGGCGGGATACGAAGGGCTGCAACAATTTGGGTTGATGGAAGGGACGTCGGTCTCTGCGGCATATGCAGCAGGAGCAGTCTGCCTTTTGAGAGAGGGTTCAAAGAGACTAGGTGATTCGCCTTTACAAGCAGCCAGTTCAGCCCTGGTACAAGGCGCAAATCCTCTTGATGGAACCCTACCCGTAGAACAGGGCCACGGAAAGATCAACCTGGTCAATGCCTGGTCTTTTATATCAAAAGGCAGAGAAGATGCCAGACTCAAACTGGTTCACAAATGGAATGGCAATGTGACAGACGGAGACATATGGGTAAAAGGAAACAACTTGGGCGCTTTGCCGCTATGGATAGATAACTTTGCAACAGCCTTTAGGCGCATAGAACTAAAAAGCACAGCGGATTGGCTCAAGAACCAAGGAAACTACGTGGATATTATGCCAGTAGCCCAAAGATCGGTAGTGACATATGGGTGTGAGAAGCTAGATCCAGGCTTTTACGGGGCCGAGATCATCGCAGACGATTCGCACACTCCATATGTAGATGCCAAGATGGCGGTTAGCATAGCTATTCCAAACGAGTTTGGCCCCGAGGGTAGCGTGAGTTTTGCATCACCGCTTTATCGAGGATCCGGTGTGTGCAGGCAGTTTGCAAACGTGCCCGACAGCGCGCAAAGGCTCACATTATCTATGCAAACCTTGGGATCAAGTGCGAACTTCGCTTTATACAATCCAGACGGCCTTTTGGTAGAAAAGGGACTAATCGAAGATGAAAAAGAATGTGTAGTAGGTCTTCCAAAGGGAGGCTTGTGGCAGATATGTTTCTTCACAGACCCTTTGGACGAAGGTGAAGAAAAGACATTTATACTCACAGAAGCAAAACTAAAAGGAGTATGCGTGTCAGACCTAGGAGTCTTAGACGGCTGCCAAGGGTTTGCCATCAAATCTGATGAGATGATGCCTATAGGGTTGAGATTCATTTCTTCAAAGAACGAAACTGAGCTGCGCCATAGGATGTCTGTGATCATCCCTTCGGGAGAAAGCATGTTTCTGCCTTTAGTAACCGTATCACAGGATGTTGAAAGCCTTTGGCTCAGATTTGGAACCGGTACCGGACATACGCTCAAGGCGTACCTTTACTACCTCGACGAAACCTCAGGAAAGTGGATTGAAATCGATAGCGCTAGCTCAGGGGATACTTACATAGGACACATCCAACTAGACTCCCCTGCAAGAGGCAGGTACATGGCTTGCATCGAGGGAGATCCTGAAGGAGATGCATGTTACGCCGAAATTGACTATATGGTTTTAGAAGGCCTGCCAAAATCATATAGCGTGCCTATGGTCAAAAGGACCAATCTGCTAAAACCAGGTTTAACTCACATTGAGATCGAAGCCCGCAGGGATCAAGAATCTCCGCAAACCGTAGTGGTAAGAAAAGAGCGAGGCGAAATCGTAGGCGTGATAGAAAGAGCCTCCTTAAGCAAAGCCCAAACCTATCTGGTACAATTGACAGGAACGGGTGAGTTAAAAACGATCAAAGCTTTTGCAAAAGAAGAACTGTTCCCTGTAGATCTGTGTGTTGTCCTAGGGGGCAGAGCTTATCAGCTTTATAACGGCAAGGTGACAGCGCCGCTTCAATATGGAGAGTACGGAACTTACCAAGTCTTTGGAAGCGGAGATACGATCCGTTTCAGAACGATGCCTGAATAGGAAGATGGCACCACCGGTTACTGTTTGGATCTGGAGGAATGGTATAAATGATGCACAAAAAACGAAGTCAATTCTTCTCAAAAGTCTGCCTGATGCTGTTAGTAACCTCCATGGTTTCTTTGGGCGCTGGCGGATATGTTTTCGCAGGACCGTCACAGTCAGAAGAACCTACGGCAGCTACTTATGAGATACCTGCCCAAGATGAAGATTGGTTTTACCTATTTCAGGATGTAAAAGACCTTATACTGCTCCTATACCCAGGCGATGTAAACGTTGAAACATTATACCAAGGTGCTATTAGAGGGCTCTTTGAATCCCTTGGCGATCCTTACTCTCAATACCTAGACAAAGAACAGTACGCCAGCTTATCTCAAGAAATGGAAGGCGAGTTTAGCGGGATAGGTGTGGGTATACAGCTCATAAATGGTAACATAACAGTGGTAAGCGTATTCAAAGATTCCCCCGCCGAGAAAGCGGGACTAAGACCCGGCGATGTGATACTTGAAGTTGACGGGGTCGATCTCAGGGGTAAAGGACCCGAAGACGCTTCCGCTTTGTTGAAAGGTGACCCTCGCACCGGCGTAAGCGTTACAGTCCTACGCCCGAGCACTGGTCAGACCCTTACTGTTCACATGATAAGGGCGCGAATATCTGCATATCCCATAGAGATGAAAGACCTAGGCGATGGCATGTTCTACGTTAGGATCAGCCAATTTACTTCTACTACAGGAGACGACTTTTCAGTCCTTATGGAGTGGATGCGACACAAAGGCGCCAAAGGGCTTGTGTTGGATCTGAGGAACAACCCTGGCGGGCGGTTGGATTCGGCCATACAAGTGGCTGCTGAGTTGGTGCCAGAGGGACCCATTGTTCAGTTAAAACAAAAGGACGTGAGGCAGGTAATATGGAGCGACAAAGAGACCGAACCTATGCCAACTGTGATTCTCGTAGATGGCGGAACTGCTAGTGCGTCGGAGATAGTAGCAGGTGCCATCAGGGACAGAGGCAAAGGGATATTAGTTGGGGAAAGAACCTTTGGAAAAGCATGTGTCCAAGCAATGGTTCCTTTGGGGGATGACTTGGGGGGCTTCAAGCTTACTATAGCTGACTACTACACCCCGGCAGGGACAGCTATTTCAGGAGTAGGTCTCAAACCTAACGTGCTGGTAAAGGAAAAGCCTCTTGAATTACCAAATACCTTGGTCTACAAACGGCAGATCAAGGTAGGTACAGTAGGGCTAGATGTTTTGGCCCTGCAAGATTGCCTTAGATTCTTAGGGTATGATCCCGGTCCTTCGGACGGCATCTTCGGGAAGAAGACCCAAGAGGCCACAGCCTCGTTTTTGAAGGACTATGGTAGGAGTTTTTCAGGAGTTTTGGGAGAAGCAGAAGCTTCTGCCATAAACGCAGCAGTATCTGAAAAAGCCGTAACTGCTCCAGATGTAGTTTTGGAGGAAGCCAAGACGATCCTAAAACATTGGTTGGAACTCGAAGGTAATGGCTAGATAAGTACGGAACCTTTCAGGATGTTTTACGTCAAGATTAATATCGCCCACTTCATTTCCTTTATGGAGGATTTGTGATCAGATGCAGGTTGAAAGAAAAGTAAAGAAAATAGGGTTATGTTTGGTTGCATCATTGGTGATCATATCATGCTGCAGTTCTATCTGTTTTGCTTCCGCCCCATCAAACGACGTTTTTCTAATCTTAAAAGCCAAAGATGTAATGGTAGGATTTGAAGATGGCAGCATGCGCTGGGAAGAGAACCTTACAAGGGCCCAAGCAGTAAAAATCATAGTAACCGCTATGGGACTTCAGGAACAGGTAAAGCAGAGTCAGAGCCTTTGGACCCTTTTCCCGGACGTAGAGAAGTGGCACTGGGCTTTTGGTGTGATAAACCTTGCAGCAGAGTTGGGAATAGTCAAAGGGTTTCCCGATGGGACTTTTAAGCCCGACAAATCGGTTACCAAAGCAGAATATGCTTGTATGCTTTCGCGAATGTATAAGGCTCTGGGAGGGATACCTGAAGAATCGACGAAAATTCCCTCCATAACGCCTTCTTGGGCGATGGATGAAATATCCCAATCCTCAGATTTGATTTCTGCCCTCAATCCAAAAGAAGGCGATACATACGACTACGCTATTACCCGTGGGGAAACCGCAAGTCTTACCTATTCCCTGATGGAAGCCTTCGGCCTTTTGTACGACATAATCGGTACATTGGATGAAGTAAAAACAGGGAGCATATCCATTACCCCCTATAACTCAAAAGATCCGATCGTTATAAAGACGGGAAGTACGACTAAGTGCCTCACTGAGGACAAGGAGATCTCGATCTCAGGTGACCTAGTAGGAAAAGAAGTTTATGTTATTTTAGACAAACACAGAGCTTGTGCTCTCTTGGTGACTAAATAGATCTCTAGTTTCGGAATTGCAAAAAAGGGGAGAGAAATGATGCCAAAAAAGATTGGTCGCAAAATAGCTGCAACTCTCATCATACTGGCTTTGTTCTTTCCCATAGCATGCGTGGCAGATGCCGAAGGCAGCCCCGAGAAAACAGCTCGAGTGAGCATTTCATCACCAGAGCGCTCCATAGATTCCAATGCGGCTTATGCTGCACTTCAAGGGAATTTGGAATCCATAGGTGCAGACAAACTCGCATCAGAGCACGGTATTACAGGTGTGGGACAGGTAATAGGTATAGTTGACACAGGTGTGGACCCCTTGATGCCCGGGATGTTTCGGCAAGATGGCACGTCCAAGATAAAGATTTGGCAAGACCTGACTCAGGAAGGCATACCCAACATTCTTGGGACATACCAGGCTGAGCAAGGTGTTGTGACCGTACATGGGCTTCGCCTCAACGTACGGAATCTTAGAAGCCTTAGCAATAACTACATAGTAGGAGTCCTTCCGTCCGCAATTTCTGATTTGCTTCCTATCAAAAAAGATATCTATTTTGTAGCATACGACCCTATTACAAAAGGTGTGTTCGAAGGCGTTTGTATAGATACCAACTTAGATATGGATATGAGCAACGAAACGATCCTCTACAGGTATGATCGGTTCAAAAACGTCGCTAAGATACAGATAGACTCTTCAAAGGCAGTATCTGTTGTGGTAAGTTCCATAGATACAACTTCAGGTAAGCCCTCTTTTGGGTTTGACCTCCATGGACACGGAACAGCCCTTGCATCTTTGATATCAGGGTATGATAAAGGCTACGGAGGAGTAGCCCCGGGAGCAGATATCATAGTTGTCAAAGCTATTAGTTCAACCGGAGCAGGCAACTGGTACGACATAATACGAGGAGTTCAGTATTGCATAAATAAAGGTGCAGGAGTAGTTCTGATTGGAGCGGTCCCGGATACCCCCATCACAGATTCGAGTTGGACTTCTTTACAAGAATTAGCAAACTCGAGCAATGTACACCTTGTGATACCTGCCGGAAACGTAGGGCCCGGCGCAGGTTCGCTTACTATTGCAGATACCTCAGGTTCCCTCATAGTGTCCTCTGGTTACTATCCTGTGGCAACCTACAGGGCCGTATTCGGCGAAAGGATTTTGCAAGATACTTGGTATCCGTTTTCCTCGTGCGGACCCGATCTAAACGGGGGAAGGGGCATAGATATTTCGGCGCCTGCTATCGCACCTGTGCCTGAACCCGGATACTACTTGTCGCCTAGATTTACGTTAATAGAGGGGACCTCAGTTTCCTCAGCATATGCGGCGGGCTCGGTAGCTTTGCTAAGACAAGCTGCGATTCGCTTCGGAAGTCAAGTGTTTTCTGGTGCAACCGTGTCGCTTCTACAGGGCGCTTCCTTGCTCAAGGATGCTTTGCCCGTAGAACAAGGCTACGGGAAGATAGATTTGGCGAGATCATGGTCTTTGATCATGGGTGGGATCTCAGATCCAAAACTGAAGATTGCAAGGAAATGGGATGGGGAAATCGCAAATGGCGATCTCTGGATAGAAGGGTCTGCGTTAGGGGCATTTCCAATGTGGCTGGACAACTTTGCGCCCTCTTACAGAAGTGTGAGGGTCTTTGCAACCGAAGATTGGCTCAGGTGTCAAACCGCTACTTTGAATTTGGCCCCAATTGCACAAAGGGATACTTTAGTCTACGGTTCAGATCAGTTACCTCCCGGATTTTACTCAGGACAGGTCCTTGTAGACGACGCTTCTACTTTGGGTGTAGACGGGCAAATGGTAGTTAGCATGTCTCTTCCGGAGAAGATTGAATCTGGGAGCGGAGGCAGCTTTAATCTAGCGATTGGCGCACAAGATTCCAAAGTGAGAAAATTCCTTTGCGTTCCACAAAGCGCCCAGTGCATGTTGTTATCCCTTAGCGGACAGGGCGCGGGCGCAAGGTACGCTCTTTACAACCCGTACGGTCTCATGGTTGAACAAGGCTTTCTCGAAGAATCTCAGTCTGTTTACGTCGGATTGCCGGCACCAGGTCTTTGGCAGGTGTGTTTCTTCAGAGACGCCCAAGATGGAATATCGGGTACGTTCTCGATTGACGTGGACGTGACGTTCCCCGGTGTCTGCATCTCAGATCAGGGCGTGACCGGGGACATGCAGGAGTTTTCGGTGAAGTCTGATGAAAGTCTGGGGGTTTCGTTTCAACTAATTGGAGGAGGCGCTACTTCACAGAGGCGTGACAGACAGTCTACATTGGTCTATGCGGGCCAAAGTTACGTCATTCCTATACCGTCGGTCGATGAATCTGTAACCACCTTGTCTGCAAGATGTGGGACTACCAGAGAAAACGTCCTTAGGATGTGTTTGTATCGTATAGATGCTGAGACTGGTAAGTGGGTAGAAATCCAAAGGATAATGACGGGTGCGTCAGGCACTGCGGAAATAACGGTTTTGGATCCGCCGCCGGGGGAGTATTCTCTAACCATAGAGGCATATACTCAGAAGGCGTCGGCGTATGCTGAGGTGGATTGCGTACTCATAAACGGTGCTGCGGATAGCACCAAATCGCCCCTGACAAGAAATGTTGAATGGCTAAGTTCAGGGGTAAACTCAATCCAAGTTAAGCCAGGGCAAGGATATGATTCTGCAAGAACTATAGCGATTACGAAAAAAGATGATGGCAGTATAATAGGCGTTTTTGATAGAGCATATGTTGACTCTGCCCAAGTGCCTGTAATCCAGCTAATAGGAACAGGGCAGCTCAAGACTATAAAAGCGTACGATAGCCAATGGTTTGTGCCTGTTGATATTCCTGTCACCATAGGGAACGCTACATATCAGCTCCATCGAGGGAGGATCACAGCTCCTTTTGGGAACCCAAGTAGCGCCGTCTTCTGTCTTCCTGAAGGAGCGGGAGTCTTTAATTTCGGGCTTTAAGAGGGATCCTAGAACGAAGCAGAATACGTGATGCGCGGAATATAACGGATGAAAACACATATTAGAGGTGGTAGTCATGGGATCTCACCATGAGATTAGAAAATCGATGCGGTTTCTGAAAAGGACCGCATCTTATCTTTTGCTACTTACACTTCTGCTCCAGGTATTTAGCGTGGCGCCTGCGTTTGCCGAAGAGGCACCTTCTCTTCCTCAGGCATCTACAGTAACGGTTGAAATACCTGA
>JAPXKJ010000012.1:0-15847 GCA_033810155.1 Bacillota bacterium
TGGGCAAACTGAAGGCGCTCAAGGTGTAATTCTTCTTCGTCACCTTCCAATGGGGCGTACCGAAGGCCGGTTGCAAGGAATATCGTCATACGCTCGGTCGAATAGCCAATGGCAGGCCAATATGAGTAAAGGCGTGTGAGGGAATTGGGATCGTATCCGGTTTCTTCCCTCAGTTCTCTCCTTGCAGCTTGTTCCGGAGTTTCTCCCGGATCGATTACCCCTGCGGGTATTTCAAGTGTGTATTTCGCAATTGCATATCGATATTGTCGCACAAGCAAAATATTGGCATCGTTGTCGAGAGCTACTATAGATACAGTATCGGGCCTGTCAACGATCTCCCTTGTAGTTTCGCGCCCCTTCTCGGTCAAGACCGTATCTACTCTTACAGAAAGCACTCTTCCACGATATACCAGACGCTTTGATATAGGTTTCTCCATCTAGACACCCCCTAGATTGTTCGACAAGATACAAGAGCTGCGCTCTGGACATCTGACGTCTTGACGTCTTGAAGCAAAAAGTGAAGCAAAAAGTGCCGTCCCCGCTGCTTCACAAAAGAAGGTTTATCTAAGATATGTGAAGAATCCTTCCGAGAGTTCGCAGATGAACGGATTGCTATTTGCTATGGTCGATGAACCATATGCAAAAGAGGGGCAGGCATTGAGTAAATTCCCACGACAACTATGCAGACTTCAAATGCCGCATTAGATCCTATGAGGAGGGACATTTTTGAAAAACTTAGACTTAACGCGTTATCAGGATTTCTTCAAAACGTATACTGAACTAAGGATACAGGAAAACCGGTCTACCAGAATTTCTTTCGTAAAGGGCCACAATGTAGAAAACTCACACTCGTCAAATAGCGGGGTATCTGCAAGAGCGTACAGCAGGGGTTCATGGGGTTTTGCGTCCAACCCTGAACTCAGTGATGACGCGGTGAAATCTGTGATACAAAGCGCCACACAGAACGCTCTCTTTCTGGACGCGAGGGAAAACAAAGGCAGACGGCCATTACCGTCGGTTCCGTGGAACTCTGAAAACGACTTCTCGACGAAAAAGCCTCGACTTGCGCAGAAAGATCTGTTCGAATTCGCAAAAGAACTAGACGATCACATAGAACGCATCTATCCTGAACTAGCAAGCAGAGTTGTCACCATCAACACGCTTGATATGGAAAAGACTCTTGTGACATCTGACGGATCATTTTCTCATTCCATGATCCCTAGAGCATATGTATTAGTGCTTATGTCAGTGATAAAAGACGGGGAACCGATAGAGTTTTACAGACCCTACGGAGGTTTCGGACAGTTTGAGGATGTACTTACTTCCCCTGACGACCTTTTCGACGAACTCGAGCAACAATACCAAGATCTTGTCAAAAAAAGCGAAGGGGTCTACCCCGACGCAGGTGTAGCGACGTGCGTACTTGACGCAGAACTTGCGGGAATCCTTGCGCACGAAGCAATAGGTCATACCGTAGAGGCAGACATGGTCTTAGGCGGTTCCGTTGCAGGCAACAAAATCGGAAAACAAGTGGCAAGCCCACTTATCACGCTAGTCGATTTCGCCAACTCCTTTGATGGCAAATTATGCCCCGTACCAGTGTTCATAGATGATGAAGGCACAAAAGCAGAAGACGCAGTCATAATCGAAAAAGGAGTCTTGAAGGAGTATCTTCACAATAAAGAAAGTGCAGTGTCATTTGGGGTATCGCCAAAAGGAAACGCTCGCGCGTTTCAGTTCTCCGATGAGCCTTTGATACGTATGAGAAACACTGCGATCTTGCCTGGCAAAGATAGGCTCGAAGATATGATCGCATCAATTGACGACGGATACTACCTCGTAAAACCAGGGAATGGTCAAGCCGACTCGACGAGCGAGTTCATGTTCGCCATCACGCTTGGATACAAAATCAAAAACGGCAAGATCACCAAAGCTATCAAAGACACAACTATATCAGGAATAGCATTCGACGTTCTTCAAACCGCGACTATGGTCTCAGAAAACACCCACTGGACTAGCAGCGGAATGTGCGGAAAGAAACAGCCTATACCTGTAGGGATGGGCGGACCCGCCATCAAATGCAAGATTAACATAGGAGGCAGGTAAACATGGAAGATGTAAGGAACATCGCTAAGAACGGTCTCAACTCTCTACTTAAGGCTGGCGCATATAAGGCTCAGTGCAGATCTACCCTAGTTGATAAACACGAAATGAATCTCGAGTTGGGTGAAATCACTTTGCTGAGAACTACCTTTGACACTTCGGTGAGTCTCACGGCTATTCGAGACCACAAAAAGGGTTCTTCCTCCATAAACAAGTCAGACGTATCCTCGTTGGAGCAAGCAGCACAGGAAGTTCTTGCAATAGCCGACGCGTCTGCTCCTGACGAAGCGTATGATATTGCCGAATATCAGCCTCCAAAAGAGTTTTCGGCGGGCTACGACTCGCCTGATCTGGATAAGATGCATCTGAGGATAAAAGAATTCCTCGGTGAGATAGAGTCTAGGTACCCTCAAGTAAGAATCATGCAGTCTTATGTGGATTTCACTCATCAAAAAGAGTGCTTCGTGAACTCCAACGGCGTAGATTTCGTCTCTAGCAACGGAGTCTATCATTGTGTGTTTATGTTTTCATCCAAAGAAGGAGACAAGGTCTCGTCGTTTAACTACACCGGATACTCGCTTAGAGATCTTGAGAACCGTTTCCTTGATTCTACTTTCCTAGACACACTTCTCAGGCAATCAGTTGAACACATTTATGCCAAACCCTTGCAAGGAAAATTCGTGGGCGACGTAATAATCACCCCCCAATGTTTCCAAGACATCTTGTACTTCCTAACAGAATCCTTGTCAGATAGCGCTCTTATAGGTGGAACTAGTATTTACAAAGACAAACTCCATTCGCAAGTCGCAAGCCCTATTCTGACCATACATTCACGTCCTGTATCCGATGAGATCTGTGACGGCTATTTTGTGACAAGAGACGGATATGCCGCTCAAAACAGCACAATCATTGACGACGGAATTCTGAACACATTCCTTCTTAGCCTATATGGTTCGAAAAAGACAGGACTGAAAAGAAGCGTAAATGATGGCGAAGCATTCGTGATAGAGCCAGGTAAAACACTCTTCGATGATATGGTAAAGTCGGTGGAAAAAGGCGTGCTTCTCACCAGATTTTCCGGAGGAACACCTGCTGACAGCGGCGACTTCTCGGGTGTAGCCAAGAACAGCTACCTCATAGAAAACGGAAAAATCTCTTATCCTATAACCGAGGCGATGATATCGGGAAATATGGCCGATCTGCTCATGGACGTAACAGCGGTCTCTAGCGAAAGAACCGACTTTGGTTTTAGCATTCTACCCTACGTAGCAGCATCGGGGGTCACTGTATCGGGAAAGTAAAGTAAATAAAGTGAGCGTAACCAAATGGAGATGGAGGTGTATATTTTGAAAATACTCCTACATGGATGCAATGGGAAAATGGGACAAGTCATCACGAGAATAGTTGGCGAATCCCAAGAACCCAATGCTGCCCTTGAGATCGTATGTGGAGTTGATCTGGACTTTTCGAGAATCAAGAACTCTTATCCAGTGTATTCCTCTTTTGACGAGGTTCTCGACAAACTGCCCGTAGAAAAAACGCCCGATGTTATTATCGATTTCTCGCATCATAGTTGCATTGAAAACCTATTGAGATTCGCTACATCACAGCACATTCGACTAGTGATATGTACAACAGGCTTCACCCCTTACGAGGTAGATGCGATATCTAAGGCTTCGGAGCAAATACCCATACTTATGTCTGCGAACATGTCTTTAGGGGTAAATCTGCTAATTTCGTTAGTTACCAAGGCCTCAACAGTGCTTGGTGACTCTTTTGACGTTGAGATAGTTGAAAAGCACCACAACCAGAAACACGATGCACCTAGCGGCACAGCGCTCATGATCGCCGACGCCATTTGCGAGAGCCTTGGCGGAGATATGCGCTACGTCTACGGAAGAAGCCCTAGCTCTGGAACGAGAAGCCACGATGAAATCGGGATTCATTCCGTGCGCGGAGGCGCCATAGTTGGCGTCCATGACGTCATATTTGCAGGTCAAGGTGAAGTGATTGAAATCAGCCATACTGCCATGTCTAGGGATGTCTTTGCTTACGGTGCTTTATCGGCAGCGCAATTCCTCATCGGAAAGGGTCCGGGATTGTACAGCATGCAAGACGTGATAGACGGGGTTTCTTAACTCCTTTGGATGTCGGAGACACAAGGCTTGAGAGGAGCTGATGAGATGCATCCCTTTGAAAAGTTAGGCGTTTTCTACTTAGGCCGACCATATGATTTGGAAGCAAAGCAACGCCAAGAGGGTTTGGTCCTTTATGACTCGAAAGACCTGGTTACACACGGAGTCTGCGTTGGTATGACAGGAAGCGGCAAAACAGGATTATGCATCACTTTGCTAGAGGAAGCAGCGATCGACGGCATCCCATCTATCATCATCGATCCAAAAGGAGACATGGCGAACCTTCTTTTGACATTTCCTGAGCTAAGACCCGAGGATTTTCGCCCTTGGATAAATGAAGATGATGCTCGAAGAAAGAATCTCTCACCCGAAGAATATGCCGCCGCCCAAGCACAGCTTTGGCGGGAAGGTCTGGCAGCATGGGGACAAGACGGAGAGCGGATAAGGCGTCTTAAGGAATCAGCTGAGTTTGTCATATATACTCCAGGTAGTACTGCAGGGATTCCTGTTTCCATTGTGAAGTCATTCTCAGCTCCTCCTGAGACGATCATACAAGACACGGAGCTTCTAACTGAACAGGTTACAGGGACCGCAAACAGCCTGTTAGCGTTACTGGGGATCGTATCTGACCCAATCAAGAGCCGTGAACACATCTTGCTTTCCACTATTTTGTATGAATCATGGCGGCAGGGCATAGATCTGGATCTGCCCTCCCTTATTCAGCAAATAACTTCCCCCCCATTTGCTCAAATTGGCGTAGTAAGCCTTGAATCGTTCTTTCCAGCAGATGAGCGTTTCAAATTGGCAATACAACTCAATAACCTTCTCGCCGCGCCCGGGTTTGCAGCTTGGATGCAAGGTGAGCCTTTGGACATAGACAATATTTTGTACACTCCTTCAGGGAAACCTAAGGTATCCATCTTCTCTATATCTCACCTAAATGATGCTGAAAGGATGTTCTTCGTAACCTTGCTCCTAAATCAGGTTTTAAGCTGGACTCGGGTGCAGTCGGGAACGACCAGCCTCCGAGCCATCTTGTACATGGACGAGATCGCAGGGTATTTCCCGCCTGTAGCTGCGCCTCCTTCAAAGGCGCCCCTTTTGACTCTTCTTAAGCAAGCCCGAGCATTTGGGCTAGGGGTGCTGCTCACGACACAAAACCCAGTAGACCTTGATTACAAAGGCCTATCTAATACAGGCACCTGGTTCATAGGCAGGTTACAGACTGAACGAGACAAGATGCGAGTCTTAGATGGCTTACAAGGAGCTGCAGCAGCTCAGAACATGGAGATCAGCAGGCAACAACTAGAGCAGATTATTTCAAGTTTGGGGCAAAGGGTTTTCTTGATGAATAACGTACACGACGCGGCGCCTACCGTATTCGAGACCCGTTGGGCCATGTCTTATCTGAGAGGCCCCTTGACTCGTAACCAAATCGTGCAGCTGTCGGCGCAGGCAAAGAGACCGGATTTGTCTTCGGATGTCTATAAAGGCACCTATCAAGAAGAACCTAGCCGAATGCGGCCCGTAGAGACTACCAGATCGGTTTCTTACAACCAAGCCGAGCACGTTGTACCTAAAGCTACAGAGGCTCCGGTTTTACCTCCAAACATAACACAGCGGTTTGTCCCACTTCGTAGCAGCGAATCTATGGATCGTTTCATTTACCAGCCTATGGTATTGGGAAAGGCACGTGTTGGTTTTAGAGATACAAAAACAAGGATAGACTTCGATAAAAGCTTGGCTTTGGCCGCGCCGTTTGATCCAAGTAGCCAGAGAATAAACTGGGAACAAGCCATCGATCTATGCATCGATGCTTCGGAACTCGACTTGTCTCCTACACCAGGCATCGCCTTCGCTCCCGTTCCGCAATGGGCAGCTGCGGCCAAAAACTACTCCGCATGGGCAAAAGACTTAGCTGACTGGCTCTATAGAACGCAGCAACTAGAGATCCTCATGAGCCCTACTCTAAAGGTATTTTCGAACCCAACTGAATCGGAACGGGATTTCCGCATCAGACTAGAACAAGCCTTTAGGGAGAAAAGAGACGATGCAATAGAGTCTCTTAGGAAGCAATACGCCACCAAGATTCAGTCTGCGCAGTCCAAAGTAGCAAGAGCCGAAGACGCGGTCTCCCGCGAGAAATTACAGGCGAAGCACCAGCAGAAACAAACTGCCATATCAGCCGGAGCCACCTTGCTGTCATCGTTCCTAGGAAACAAGAAACTTAGCTCATCCACGCTAGATAGGGCAACCACCACCGCCAGAGGCGCCAACCGATACGCGAAAGAAAAGAGCGATGTGGAACGCAGCGAGGAAACCTTGAGAAGATATATCGATGAACTTCATGCTTTGGAAGAAGAACTCATCGAAGAAACAGAAAAACTGTCTAGCACTCTAGATCCTTTGAATGAGGTTTTGGAAGTATACGTGGTAAGACCCTTTAAGAAAGATATATCGGTAGAACCTTTGGCGCTAGTATGGGTACCTGTGGAAAAGGGCTGATTACGGAAACCCTTGTATCATAATAACTATACCTTTATAGCGATACGCCGAAATCGTGCGGCTTTATGCCTGACAATAGCGATATTCTTGTTAAAATACTGGGGGAAAGTAATGATACGCTTACTATCCTTAACAGCGCCGGAGCCAAAGGTCCAAAATTTATTTCGGAGAATGGAAGAATTACTATAATGGATATTTTAAGGAGTTTATCGCACAAAAAGATGCTCATCTTGCTTTTCTTTCTGTTTATTTTGACTTTCTCTGCACTTGCTGTGCGAAGCAATGCTAAAAGGCATGTAGTGGTACTTTGCTATCATCACATTGTCTCTGACGAAGAGGCGGCCAAGGTAAACAATGGAGCTATAATCTCCGCTTCAGAATTTAAAGAGCAGATGAAATATCTGCATGACAATGGTTACTATGCAGCTACTTTGAGTGATATGGAAAGCTTCCTTTACTCTAAAACGCGGCTTCCTAAGCGCACTGTTTTAATTACCTTTGATGACGGATATGAATCTGCTTATACATATGTTTACCCTATACTTGAAGAATACGGCCTGCATGGAGTTGTATTTATTATAGGAAGCGCTGTAAGAACTACGCCGCAAGAAAAAGGCACTCTTGCCATGCTTTCAGTTGATGAAATACGCGAAATGTCAAAAAGCGGCTTTATTGAGTTTGGAAGCCACACATTTAACGCCCATTACTTTGTAAAGGACAAAAAATCGGCATTTGTTGAAATGGATGAGAATGAGCTTTCAAAAGACTTTAGAGATATGGATAGCTTCTTTGAAAAGATAGGAATGCCCAAGGTGCTAAGCATAGCATACCCTTATGGACAGTTCAACGCGAAGATAGTTAATGAGGCACTCGTGCAAGGCTATAAATTGGGATTTACCGTAAATCCGGGGTTTGTATATCAAGACTCTTCTCCTATGACTTTGAACAGGATGGTAATTTTCCCGGGGAAAAGCTTAAGCGAATTTAAAGCTATGCTTCGTGGGAGAGGGTGAAGCCTCTGTCTAAGGGTTTTCCACACCCTGAACCTCATATTTATCCACCACTAACGATTTTTTGCGGAAACGTAAAATCTTCTTTGGCATGCAAAGTAAGAAGATAAGTGAGATAATAATGGTTAGCCCTGAAAGAACGGGTAGAATGGTATTTGGGTCAGACTTTCGGCAGGCAACGCGATCATTTTCGCGTTACGCCACAGCATAGCTGCAGTTTTTGAGTTTCAGAAAGGGGTCGTGATCATTAAATCATGCTTTCAAAATCTAAGATTATGACAGTTCTGGTAGTGTTCAGCTTGGTATTGGTGTCTGCGATGGGTTTTCTCGAGACCCGGATGATTCGCTCTTATTTCCTTGATTACTCCATCGAGCAGGTTAAGTATACTATTGAGCAATTGGTGTCACCGCTGGCAGAGCTAAACATTTCGCCAACCGATGAGGATAGCTTGGAATTGGCCAGCTGGATATTCTACAATACCGGTCTGCGCGTTCTTCTCACCGATTCCGAAGGTGCAATCGTTGTTGACTCATCCGAAGAAGGCTCATTGATCGGGCAGAATATCGAGGAAAAGTCGCTCTCCACTACGATGCAAGAAGGTGAGATCGGCTCGTTTAAGATGCCGTTGGCCGGGAAAGGGCAAATAGCTATATCGGCTCCGTGGCGAACAGGAGAAGCAATCTCAGGAGCAATAGTCCTGGTAGGGCCGCTTGAAACGTATGCAAAGCAAGGTACCGACGAACTCTCTCCGTTTTTTAGAAAAGCAGGTCTAGCCACATTGCTGATGGCGATAGTAGGCTCCTTCATCCTTTCAGAACGCCTTTATAAGCAGGGACAACGCGGGAGCGATTATCCTTCTTCTTCATCTTTGGTTGCTGAAGTGCTTGATGAAACTACCGAAGAAAAGGAAAAAGAGCATAGTGTAGAGTCAGACCAGGAGGTTCACGAGGAAACGAGCGAGAACCAGGGTGCTCAGAAAACCGAATCGTCTGATGAAGATCCGCCGATGCGGTAGGATCAGTGTAACTGCGGAACGCACAATCTTTTGAACCCTAGACCTATTTGAAAAGCAGGTCTAGGGTTCGTTGTTTTCTTCATGGCTTCTGAGAGTAGGATCATATCTACACTTGGTATATGACTTGGTTTATGCTCATTCAGCCAGGGTTATTGATCGCTTTTAGCGCTCCTTCTACGAGTTCGGAAACTATCTCCGCTGCAGGCTTTATCTCGGAAATGCGCATCGCTCCGGTGCCGGTAAACAGCACTCCGTTTTCAATATCGCCTTGTTGCGCCAAAGCAAGTTCTTCCAAAATGCAGTATTGACGTGAACAATGCTTCAGACAACCCTGGCAGTTGAGTCTTTCATGAGGCTCGACTCCTTGCAGGCTATCAGTAAAGCGGTTCCTAATGACCCTCCCGGGCATGCCGACAGGGCTTTGGATTATGATTATATCTTCTTCCTTCACATTGAGATGCGCTTTTTTGAAAGTATCAGCAGCAGCACATTCGTCGCTAGCGACGAAACGCGTGCCGAGTTGAACGCCATCTGCCCCCAACCTAAAATACTCTGCTGCTTCTTCTCCGGTGACGATTCCGCCTGCAGCAATGACAGGCAGGTCCGTCGCTTCCCGGACCTCCTGGAAAACCTCCTTGAGAGGACGAAATGTGCCAAGATGTCCCCCTGCCTCTCCACCTTCGGCAACGATAGCAGCAGCACCTAGGCGCGTTGCAGCAGCGGCAAGTCTGCCTGAAGACACAATGGATATAATGTTCGTACCTGATTCTTTTCCCCACCGAAACATATCTCTCGAAAACCCAGCACCTGAAACTATGAAATCGACCTTTTCCTCGATGGCCGTATGCACAAGAACAGCGAACTCTCTAATGGCAAAAAGCACATTCACTCCTATAATCCCGTCAGTTTGACTTCTCGCATAGCGGATCTCAGATCGCAGTTCGTCACACGACATACCCGTTCCTGCAATAGTACCTACGCCGCCAGCAGCTGCTACAGCAGCAGCCAGACGACCCGTCGACACTCTAACAGCCATTCCACCCTGCACAAATGGATAACGAGCCACACGATCCCCGATCCTTAGGACAGGCAGAATCAATATCATAACCCCTCTCAAACAGTACCATGGTACACATACAAATCGCAGTAACCTAATTATATCGCAGTCAGCTAATTATATACACTCAACATGAACTTTGGAAGTACGTAGGGGCAAGAAGAAACACTAGGAACTACGGGTTACTGAGGGGTCTTCTGAACTCTTTGAAGCCTCACATACAACTCGGCAAGGTTTGTCCAAAGCAGATTGTGCCTATGGCAAGAAAAAGAAGGAGTCAAAGGTTCGCATATTGAAATATCTCGTGGCGCAGTGTTTCATTGACGTAGACCTCCATCGCGACTTTGGGATTTGAGAGACCACAAACCTAAAGAGATTGAGGTCTACGGAAAGTGGGTTAGTAGGCAGTAAGTCAATGGGCTGAGAAAGGACGGTGCAAACACCGCCAAAGGCACAAACCAACAAGAACAAATTTTAATGTGGAGGGTGAAAGATGAGTAAACAGATTCTACGATCTGAAGTACCATTAGAAGAAACGTGGAGGTTAGAAGATATTTTCCCTACCAAAGAGGACTGGGAAAAAGAACTCAAGGAAGTAGAAAACCTAATTGGAACAGTCACAGTCTTCAAGGGAAGACTTGGAGAGGGGCCCAAGGTACTTCTTGAGTGTTTGGAGGCCCAGGAAAACCTGCTTATACGTCTTGCAAAAGTAGCAGCGTACGGCTCTTTGCACCTTTCGTCTGACGGAACAAATCCACAATATCAAGAAATGGCCGGGCGGGTTTCGGCTCTATCAACGAAAATAGGTGCGCAAATGTCATTTATTAGGTCAGAGGCTCTTAGTCTGCCGAACGGAACACTTGAAAGGTATTTGGAGGAAGAACCAGGGCTTGAGCCTTTCCGCATCATGATAGAAAAGATGATAGAAAGCAAACCGCATCGGCTCTATCCTGAAACCGAGGCCTCACTTGCAGCCTTAGGTGAAGTTCTTAGCGCACCCGGGACAATATATGAGACCTCCCGTACCGCAGATATGTCCTTCGAACCCGTAGCAGATAGCAAGGGAAATCTGTTTCCAATGTCGATGGGCAGGTACGAAACGGCCGCCGATATCGTACTTAGACGCAATGCCTATTCAGAGACAACACGAGTCCTCAAGCAGTATCAGAATACTTACGGCGCTACCTGGGGAACAGAAGTGAAGAAGAATGTAACTATGGCAAACCTCAGACGTTACGAATCAGCCATACACATGCTGTTAGATCGCCAGGAGGTCACAATAGACATATACAACAATCTCCATGACATCATCTTAAGAGAACTTGCTCCTCATATGCGAAAGTACGCAAGGCTGAGAAAAGATATCCTTAAGTTGGACAAGATGCTCTACTGTGACATAGAAGCACCGCTTGATCCTGAGTTCAATCCCAAGACGACGTGGGAAGAGGCGTCGGAGATGATCATAAACGGACTCTCGGTTCTAGGACCCGAATACACGGAGATCATGAAAGAGGCTCTCAGTAGTCGTTGGATCGACCGAGCGGACAATGCAGGCAAGAGAACGGGTTCTTTCTGCAGTTCGGTCTATGGTGTTCATCCATACATCAGCACAAGATGGCACAATAACCTTAGAGAAGTCCTTACCATAGCCCACGAACTAGGCCACGCGGGTCAAGGTGTGCTTTCTCAGAGATACCAGAGATATGGTAACACAAGGCCAACCATGTTTTTCATAGAGGCGCCTTCGACGATAAACGAAGCGCTTGTTGGAAACTACATCCTTTCTCGAACAACGGACAAAAGAACCCGCAGATGGATTCTCATGGAGTTTCTGAAGAGTTACCATCACAACTTCGTCAGACACTTGATCGAAGGTGAACTGCAGAGAAGAGCGTATCCCCTAGCGGAGAAGGGCAAGCCGATAACTGCAAACGTGCTCAACAAACTGCAGGAAGAGATACTCGAGGACTTCTGGGGTGAAGAGGTGGTAATCGATGAGGGGGCACAATTGGTCTGGATGCGCCAGGCTCATTATTACCGTGGCCTTTACCCGTATACGTACTCGGCTGGTCTCACCATTGGTACGCAGGTTGCACAAGCCATTCAGAAAGAGGGGGCCCCTGCCGCTGAGCGTTGGGTGGAAGTCCTCAAACTTGGCGGCACTAAGAAGCCTCTAGAACTGGCCCAACTCGCTGGAGTAGATATGACCAGCCCAGAACCGATCCGTTCGGCGGTTGAATATGTAGGGTCGCTTATCGACGAACTAATCGAACTGTTCTAGCAGCGCAGGGCGAAGCGTAGCATTGGGTGCCATTGAGAAACAGATGGAACCAGGGGATGGCTTTTGTGAACCGGGTATGGGGACAAAGAGCCGTCCCCCTGTCATATCCGCTAACTCCTAGACTGGTTTCCAGCGATCTGAAGCAGAAAGAACCGTCCCCCTTGCTTCACAGTGTCTGCTTTTTGACGTAGGGGGAGGTGCTTGCTTTTAGGAGCGCACCGTATGCCATTACGAATGTGAGTATGTCGCCTGTAGAGATTGGTTCTTCGGCGTCTTCTATGTCGCATACTAGGTGGTCTGATGATGCTCCGAGGATTTCAACCCCTCTTGTGAGGGGGGAAAGTCCGTCGGGCTCTATGTCTTGGCGCCCTACTGCTAAAAGGGCTCTTCTTCTTATGCCTCGATCTTGAAAAACAGGTACGTTGCCGAAGGCATCTTGCCCGATTTCACCAAAGGGCTTTGAGGGTTTGCTTTGCACCTCGATAACTTCAGCCTGTAGCAAGAAGGCATCTTGATAACAACCAGGCACATGTTCTCTGCGAACCGCCTCCAACCCAAGAAGAATGGCCTCGCCGATGCGCAATTCTGTCACACCGTCAGGCATATCGCCATCTAACAACATTTTCATATTGGTCGAAGAACCGCCTGAGACCCGTGACATAGTTAGCCCTGTCGCATCCTCGATCTGTTTCTTTAAACGGATGAGAAGGCTCATCTTCTCCTTTGTAGGTATCACACCTCCGAAGCAGCCCCAATTAACACCTACTCCAACCAGCTCGATACCAGGTAAATGCGCCATTTCTCTAGCAACCTGAGGAGCCTTATCCGGCAATACGCCTTCCCGCAAATCGCCTAGGTCGATCATGAGGATAACCTTGTGGACCTTACCTATCCTCGTAGCTTCTTCGCCTAGCCTCATTACAGTCGTAATCTCACTATTAAGACTAGTATCTGCATATTTAACTGCCTCAGCACACCGAGAATAGCCAGGAGCCCTGATAAGGACCGTCTCTCCACCATAGCCAGACTCTCTGACTCTGCGCAGATTCTCTATCCTCGAGTCACCTATAGCCTTTACCCCACCTGCAACCATAGCCTCTACCACCGCCGGATGTGCACATGTCCCTTTGGCTATCCCTACAATCCTTATCCCATACTCACTCGCAAGGTCGCTGACCACCCGAGCATTATGCTCAATCTTCTCAGTATCTATAACCATACGCGGATAACTCATGTTCTCCCCCCCGAAGCAAGGGGGACGGCACTTTCTGCTTCACTTTCAGCTTCGCCAGCTAACATTGCAGACTCCCGTCCTCCCTGCCAGCTAGTAACCGGTCTCAACTTCGTCTCGGATAATTACTTCGGATCTGGTCAGTTCTGGTCAGTCGGTTTTGCACCCAAGCACCTCTTTTGCCTTGACCACCCATTTCGAGTCTCTCAATAGAGCCCTTCCAATTCCAATCAAATCGGCCTTGCCCTCCTGCAAGACTTCTTCGGCAAACTTAGGATCAGTTATACCCCCTGTGACCAAAACTGGGATATCAACGCAGCTCTTTACCAAAGCGGCAGCTGGCACATAGTAGCCAGGAGGCGCCTCTTTGGGACGGGAACCTGCAAATGCACCTGAAACGTCTATGAGTGAAACGCCTTCACTTTGTAACATGGTCGCCACTAAAGCGGCATCTTCGGGAACAATTCCGCCTTCTATACCATCCACACATCCAAGACGCACGAATAGGGGCAACTCTTCACCCACAGATTCCTTAACCGCTCTAACTACTTCTAACAAGAATCGTGCTCGGTTTGATAGACTTCCACCATACTCGTCTGTCCTTTTGTTCGTAAGGGGCGACAGAAACTGATTAAGAAGATAGCCATGCGCCGCATGAATTTCTATGGCTTGGAACCCTGCTTTTTTGGCTCGTAGTCCAGCCAAAACGAAGTGCTGAATAGTCTGAGCGATATCATCCGCCGTCATGGCAGTCGGGACCTGGGTACGCCCTGGGATGGGAATCGCTGATGGTCCCAATGGCATGGAACCAGTGACTTCGGTATTGGCGGCAGCTCCCGCGTGATTCAACTGGATAACTGCTACGGCACCTCCCAAATTTATAGCGTTTGCAAGTTCTGCAAACCTAGGCACTGCGTCATCGTTATCGATGCCCAATTGCCCTCTGTGCGCTTTCCCCGTCTTTGCAACATAGGTATGCTCTACAATAATCATACCGACCCCATTTCGTGCACGTTCAGCGTAATGAGCAATAGTCCCGTCGCTTGGTCTGCCGTCATCGGCGACCGAACCACCGGGACCCTCAATGGCCGTCGCCATAGGTGGCATTACAACTCTATTCTTCAAATGAAGACCAGAAAACGATATGGGCGTAAAAAGCAAAACCACATCAATCAACTCCTTTTCAGGAAGTATAAGAAACTCCGGTTCTTCAAGACCCCGGGACATCACTACTGAACCTCTGGATCCCTCTCCTTCATATACACCTTCATATACACCATGTGTACATTTGGCTCCTGTTCACTTCTTCAGTTCCACATCTTGAGCCCCTCGACAAAACTTTGGTCACACGAAGCAATGAATCGGGCAAGAACTCTCCCTGCGTCCTCGACATCTCTTATAGAGAGAGTCTCTACAGAAGTATGCATATACCGCTGGGGAATGGAAATGAGACCTGTGGCCACTCCATCCCTTGAAACATGAAGGGCTCCCGCATCCGTTCCGGTTCCTGCAGGCGCCACCTTTCGCTGAAGATTCACTCCAATCTCTCGAGCTGCTCCTTCAAGGCCCGCTGCAATCTTGGGATGAATTGTACTACCTACAGTCATCGTCGGACCCTTCCCAAGAAACGTGGTTCTATGTTCTGAGACGAAAGGAGTATCGCCCTGGCAGACATCTATGGCAATCCCAATGTCAGGATGAATTGCATAGGCAGACGCTTCAGCGCCATGGGAACCAGTTTCTTCTTGCGTGGTAGCCACAGCGTAGACATCGGCGCTGAAATTGTACTTTGTCAACTCGTCCAATAAGACCAGTATTACTGCCACGCCTGCGCGATCATCTAGGCTCTTTCCGGCCATCATTCCTCCCATTAGTTCTGTTACTTCTCGCTTGTATGTAGCAACATCGCCAACTCTGACGAGAGCACGTACCTCATCTTCAGGTAGACCGAGATCTATGAAAAGATCCTCCGCTTTTTGAGGCTTTCCAGATTCCTCGGGCGACAGAAGATGCGGCGGTTTGGTACCGACTACACCGGTTAGAGGCTTTCTCCCATATACAATGACTTCATGGGCTGGCAAAACCCGGGGATCAATCCCTTGGGTAGTGAATCTAAGGAATCCCCCGTCTTCTATCTTTGTGACCATTATACCGACTTCGTCAATGTGGGCAGCCAACATGATTTTGGGATGCGGCTTTTGCCCGTCACCTCTTTTGACTCCAATCACATTACCAAGTGCATCAGAATGAATCTCGTCTACAAGGTCGGTCATGGAATCTTTGACCAACTCCTGTATATTCATGTACTCGAATCCAGAAACACCGTAAGCCATTGAAGATTTCATCAAAAACTCTTTGATATCCAAAACAATACCTCCTGCCCATAATCACACAAACTGCTAAAACAGCTCCTCTTTCCTCTAATTAGTATTCAGTAAAAAGCGCGGGACTCCTTCTAAGACGGGACTCCTTCTAAGATTGAAGTGTGCAAGAAGGAATCGGAATCCTC
>JAPXKJ010000012.1:15947-32161 GCA_033810155.1 Bacillota bacterium
CATAATCACACAAACTGCTAAAACAGCTCCTCTTTCCTCTAATTAGTATTCAGTAAAAAGCGCGGGACTCCTTCTAAGACGGGACTCCTTCTAAGATTGAAGTGTGCAAGAAGGAATCGGAATCCTCTGCCCCTGAATTGCTCTTCTCTGCCTGCTTACACTTGATTCTGGGCAGTTCCTGCTCGGTTGGGAATCTGAAGCAGAGAGTGAAGCAGAAAGTACCGTCCCCGGTGCTTCTGAAGCAGAAAGTACCGTCCCCCTTGCTTCGCGGAGGATGTGGAGGGGATTATGGCGAATGTTTAGGGTGTGTAGGCGAGCGGGTGAAGCGAGTGGGTTTAGTTGGGGCGGGGTGATCTTGTATGGATCCTATAAGATTCTATGCTGGGATACTCAGGCAGAATATGGATAACCCTAAGCGAATTTCTAATATGGTGGATTTTGGATTGTCTGTTGCGTATTATTACGTTTCTGTCTTTAGGGATAAAAGGGTACCGAAGTCTCTTCAGTACCTTAATCGATACGCGGTAGGAAGGATAAGGGATTCTCTGGCAAACCCAGATAACTCGGTGTGGGTGAATCTCTTTGCGCCTTCGGAATTGGTGACTGCGATGGACATCGATCCTCTCTTCATTGAAGCTTATTCATCTTTCATGGCGGGTTTTCTTATCGAGGATTTGCTTATAGATACTGCTGAAACCCAAGGTCTTTCTAATACACTGTGTAGCTTTCACAAAACGTTTCTTGGAGCAAACGAACTCGGCATCGTAAGGAAGCCCAAATACATAATGACTACGTCTATGATATGTGATGGAAATACACCTACTTTCAAATACCTTGCTAGGAAACTAGGGGTTCCGCTCTTTGTGATTGACGTCCCCTATTCCTACTCTAAGGATGGGGTCAAATACGTAAGGAAACAGCTCATTGAGCTTACCTACGAATTGGAGGAGTGCTTCAATAGGCAACTGGATGTAGATAAACTGCGAGAAGTAGTGAGAACGGAAAATCAGACGCGAGCCCTCATGAAGAAGTACCTAGATTATGCCAACCACAAGTGTGTGGTTCCTGCCATGCCTTTCGAAATGTACATGCTTTTCGCGTCACATGTTTTCATAGGCAGTCCAGAGGTTTTGACGTTTTATCGAATGCTCGTCGAGGACATAGAACAAGCGCCTGCTAAGACCGGTAAGAGCGTGCTTTTCATCCATCTCGTCCCAATGTTCGAGAAGAATTTCGAGCGCTACTTCAACTTCAGCGACAAACTACACATTTCAGGTTTTGACCTTAACTATGATTTCATGGATGAGATCGATGAAAAGAACCCGTTTCTTGGAATTGCCGAAAAACTCATCCTCAATTCCCTCAACGGCGAAGCGACCCGAAGGCTCTCACTAATTGCAGATCTAGTAAACAAGTTGAACCCAGACGGAGTCATCCAATTCTGCCATCTAGGCTGCAAACAGTCTATGGGATCTAGGTTTCTGATAAAAGAACTAATAGGGAAATTAGGACTACCGTTCCTACATATTGACGGGGATTTTGTGGACAAACGAAACAACCAGGAAGGACAGAACCGCACCAGAATAGAAGCTTTTCTCGAAATGCTTTGAAAACACGGAGGTTAGGGACTTGGTAGGTTATATCTGCAAGTATACACCGATAGAGATAATCGAATCTTTTGGCGAAAAGCCCGAAAGGTTAGAATCAGGGTTTAAATCCCACGAAAAAGCAGAAGCAATGCTTCACCCCAATATGTGCAGCTATATAAGCGGGGTGCTAGAAAACATACTCGAAAATGATATCCAAGAAGTAGTCCTTACCTCCTGCTGCGATAGTGTATGCCGCCTCTATGACGTACTCAAAGATAAGATCGAATTCCCATACATCCTTGCCCTGCCATCAAAGAATGACCCCTTTACAGTCGATCTTTTACGCAAGGAAATAGAACGATTCATCGAAGCCTATCAAGTGTTTAAGGGCAAGTCCTTTAGTATGGAAAACTTGCTCAAGATTTTACAAAAGAAGAAAGATACCCAGTCAAAATCCGATGATATATCCCAAAGCATAGCCATATTAGGCGCCAGACTCAACGGTGAAACAGTCGAAAGAATAAGGGAATTTTGCACCCAAAATATCGTGGATTTGACTTGTACTGGCCAAGAAAGGGTTTTCGATATCGACGCCAATTCCGATGTGCTCGCCTTGTACGCCCAAAGCCTTCTCGGTTTTACACCTTGCATGAGGATGGCCCAAGACCGCGAGCAACTCATCAATCAAGATTTCCTAGGAGTCATATATAACACGGTGAAGTTCTGCGATTTCTACTCGTACGAGTACGCTCAACTCAAGAACACGACCAGCATCCCTCTGCTTAAAATCGAAACCGACCACACAGATTCGAACAGTGGGCAGATATTGACTAGGATCGATGCTTTCTTGGAGTCCACGGGTACAAAAAGAAATCCCAAAAACGCCGAAATGCCTCTCCAAGCCAACGACGAGAAAGATGCAGTACACAAAAGGGCGAACCTAATGTACACAGCGGGAATCGACTGCGGATCTACCTCTACTAACGTAGTCATAATTGATGAAAAGAAGACCATCGTGTCATACGCAACCATCCCAACCGGACCCAAGCCCATCGAAAGCGCCTCGAATTGTTTTGGAATCGCATTAGATAGGGCGGGACTTGATGAGAAAGATATAATCCATATAGTCGCAACGGGATATGGCAGAATCAGCATACCCTTTGCGGACAGAATTGTAACCGAAATCACGTGCCATGGAAAGGGCGCGTTTTTCCTAGACAGTTCCGTAAGAACAGTCGTCGATATCGGTGGACAAGATAGCAAAGTGATACGCCTTGACGATAGAGGTAAAGTCTCGGACTTTGTGATGAATGACAAGTGTTCTGCAGGAACCGGTCGATTCTTGGAGGTAATGTCAAGAACCTTGGGTATCTCATTAGATGAAATGGCCTGCATATATGCTCCTTCAGAGGAGGACATTACCATAACGAGCATGTGCACTGTGTTTGCTGAATCGGAAGTCATCTCCCTAATTGCTCAAAACAAGGACGAAAGAGACATAGTCTACGCGCTTAACAAGTCTATTGCATCGAAAATAACATCGCTGATCGACAGAGTAGGAAGAAAAAGCAGGTACATGATGACAGGAGGAGTCGCCAAGAACCAAGGAGTGGTAAGAATCATGGAAAACAAGCTCAAGGAGTCAGTGGTAGTCCCTTTTGAACCGGAGGTGGTTGGGGCTCTAGGAGCCGCCCTAATCTCGCTTGAAGATATGCAATGAGTCTCCCTTAGCGCTCGCCCCTTGGTCACCCACATCCTAGATTGGTTTATTCTGCCTGAATTATCTTAGTCACCTGACACATCCTTGACCTGTACCTTCTCCAAGTCGGGCACAAGGTGGACCCAGATTAGCCCATCGTCCAAGATGGGATCTTCGCCTCCCATGTAGAATTTAAGCGGTTCTTTGAGAGATAGTTTTTCCCAAGTCCCTTCTGACATAACTCCATTTGAGAAGAACAAGGCTTTCCCTTCTCCTGTGACATCCATGTCGATTTCAATGAGCTTTCCCACAGGATAAGTTGTTTTGACTTGTAGAAAGACTAACGCCTTCGGCGAAATGACTTGGCCATCATCTCCTAGATGATCTTGTCCATTTATGCAACGACGGTAACCGGACTCGTCGTAGTAGTACTCAACCAAATCCGGGTACCTAGGATTGTTTGAGAACTGGTATGCAATGTAATTCGCCGGGGTACCAAGAAGAGTGCCCTTCTGAGAGAAAATCGGGATTGAGACTTCGTAGCCTCTTCGC
Source organism: Bacillota bacterium (assembly GCA_033810155.1). Lineage (GTDB taxonomy): Bacteria > Bacillota > Sulfobacillia > Fermentithermobacillales > Fermentithermobacillaceae > UBA3907. The sequence continues at coordinate 19,788 of JAPXKJ010000012.1, forward strand.
TTAGCGCCATCTTCTAGCTTATCTGTCGATGTGTAAAGATTATCGGGTGCCGATCTGTCACTGCTGCGCCAAAAGCACTCACCCGCAGTATATATCTCATCCAAACTATGTATATTCTGCGTTCGTATAATCTCAAAGCTATCAGCTGAACCTCCACAGTGCGCATACGGTGCCCCATATCCAGCAGCTACTTGCACTAAAGGCTTTCTGGCGCTGCGCACAGGCCCTATCTTTTCCACCTTACGGTTGAATCCCGCCATAAGCCGTGTTATACCACCTTCAGCAGGCGCTTCAAAGACGATGGCAGCTTGTGACAACCCTGATTGCGGCCTCGCGCTAGGATTGTTGCCGATGCTCACCAAAAACAACCCTTCCAACAAATCCTCTTCTGGGGTATTAGGCTCGTCAATGACCGGGCCCGGGTTCGACCCCACATCAGGCGTTTTATCCTCGATGTTTCCTTGAGGAGTACACGCCGCAAAAACCAGAGAAAACCCGACAGCAAACAGCAAAAACTCATAAACAAACAACCCGCCAAGTCGTCTCGACTGCAACTTTGCAACACAACCACCCTTGCATCTCATTGACCATTCTCCTTTGTCTTCGCAACTCAGTAGATGTATATTCCACTACGCAAATCCCATTTCCTCCCCGAAACGAAGCACGGGGGACGGTACTTTTTGCTTCACCAAGCACAAAGAAGGAAGCACGGGGGACGGTACTTCTTGCTTCATCTCATAGTAAAGCCTAACAGACAGTACTTCCTGCTCGAGACCACAGAGTTCCGCGGGGCGCAATATCGAGGATATGGTCTTCTCTTCCGTTTCTAATGAGCGCTGGGAACGCGACTTCCCATGTGGCGTTGTGTTAATATTCAGTCAAGGCTCACTCTTGACCAATGAAGGAGAAAGAAGGCGGTGCTAATGAAAGATCTGTTGCAGGAATTCAAGAGTTTTGCTATCAAAGGAAATGCTATCGATATGGCAGTCGGCGTGATCGTTGGTGGAGCTTTCGGGAAAATAGTGTCCTCGTTGGTAAACGACATATTGATGCCTCTAATAGGCCTTCTCCTAGGAGGAATAGATTTCTCACAACTCAAAGTGCAAATAGGCGACGCCGTAGTAATGTATGGTTCATTCATAATGAGTATAGTCGATTTCTTAATAATATGCTTCTGCATATTTTTACTGGTCCGTGCGATAAACAGACTCAAGGCTCCCCCATCAACGATAACCGAAGCCAAAGAACATGGCGAAGCAGAACCGCCGGTGCCAGTACCGATGCCCAAGGAAGAAGAACTGCTTACAGAGATCCGGGATCTCCTAAAGAAAATGTCCGTAGCTCAAGACGACACACCATAGCTATAATAAGAACTGTGGATGGCGAAATGATCGCCGATAATGGGGCCTTACGTGCGGCGACTGCTTCGGCCAAAACTTGTGTCTTGCACTTTCTCTATAAGCCAGGGCAACTGCCGTAATATGAGTAGAAGAGTCACCGACACTGCAGCAAAGATTCTGTCGTGTTCGACTTCTCGCCGTATCATAAGAATCAGTCCTGTCGGAAAAGCGACCACTCCCAGCATGGGAGTCCATTTCGTTATCAAACTAGCGATAATCCCTGCGACGCAGGCAGGCGCCATTTCACTCCAAGAGACGCATAAGAGAGCGCCAACCGCAGTGGCCAACCCTCTACCTCCCCGAAATCCGTAGAAAATGGACCAGTTATGCCCGATGACGGGAGCGCACGCCGATGCGACAAACCACCAGCCCTCCATGTCGAGCTGGCGAGCCACGGTCACAGGCAAGATACCCTTTGCAATGTCAAAGGCACCCGTGAGGATCCCATAGGATGGCCCTGCTATTCTCCACACTCCAGCAGACCCAGGGTTTTCCCCCATTTCCCAGGGAGTTTGTCCGATGCGGTGTTTCACAAAAACCACTGCCGGAAGAAATGAGCCGAGAAGATAACCACCTGCAACTACCAGGAGTTTCATGAACACCCCCGTCACTAGATTACCTCAGTAAAAACCGAGATGCAATATCAAAACTCGAGGCCGGCCTTTTTGGACGGGCACAGACGGCCCTTTGACAATGTACGCAAACCCACGCTCTTCATGTTGCCTTAGCCCTTGTCCAAACTCATAGCCACACGGTGAAGCAGAAAGTACCGTCCCCGTTGCTTCACCCATCCCCGTTGCTTCAGTGGGGTGAAGCAGAAAGTACCGTCCCCCCTGCTTCACGGTCGCGCGGCGAATATACTTGCTATGTCTGCTGGGTCGTTGGTTATGGACAGGGCTAACATGAGTTTGATGCGCGCTTTTTGGCTGTTTAGATCTGTCGTGACGAACCCTAAGTCAGTGAGCGTTCCGGGCGCTGGTGCTCCGCCATATAGGCACCTAGTCGTTATTACAACAGGCACGTTTGCATTGACGGCGTCTTGTAAAGACACGATCATCGATTTTGGTAAGTGTCCGTATCCCATGCTTTCTACGACTATCCCGCGAGATCCCGCTTCTACCAGTATCTTAGCCACACGTTCATCGCTGGCTATGCCAGTTTTGAGTAAGTCTACGGGAGGGACAAGCGCTGTATACTCGTAAAAAGAGCGAGCAGGAGGGTTGACCAAGAAATCTACACTCTGCGGGTTTACATATCCTACAGGACCTGTAGCAGGTGAATCGAATGCGTCCAGCATCCATGAATGAACTTTGGTCACTTCTCTAGCTAGATGGATCTTACTGTTCATCACAACCAATACTCCGTATGCAGCGGCTCTAGATTGCAGAGCGACTTTGCAAGAATCGATAAGGTTAGCCATGCCCTCCGAGCCAACCTCGTCAAACCCTCTCATTGCTCCTGTAACAACCGTAGGTCCAAAGGTTATCTTGGTGTCAAGATCAGATAGGTTTGATACTATAGGTATGGCCTGCCCGTAGACGTTAGTATCATCATCTTCTCCCTCAGCGTCCTTTTTGGCTGTTGAACCAGACATAAGATCAAGAAAGTACGCCGTTTCTTCCATGGTATCTGTGCCATGAGTAATCACAACTCCGTTGGAACCCTCGTAAAACACCTTTTGAACCTGTATGCCGATATCCCACAGGATGTGTGTAGTTATTTGGCTGGATCCTACGGAACAGATATCGTGAACCCTTATGTCCACACCAGGGAAAACCTTTCTTAGATCTCTTACCAATTCCTCACCGCTGGCCATAGGGCCCTTAGCCCTAGAAGCTATTGTTCCTCCGGTGGAAAGTATATCTAATCTACGCATAATACCGTTCTCCTTCCAATTCAATCTACCGAACGTATCCGAGTTCTTGAAGCAGCACGTCCAGGTTGACCATAGCCAACCCCTGCATCTGTGATACCTTATCTTCCATACGATTCAACAAATCCTGTGTGTTTTCTTCAATGTAATTCGTCTTCTCAATCGAAGCCTCAAGTATCTCATCCCATGTGTTAAATCTAACGTCAAGCATAAGGTCGTCCATTTCCAGGTATTCGTGGATGATGCCCCAATATTTGCGGCTGTATGACAACACCAATACAGGTGTTTTTGTGAAGATAGCCGATATTGACGCATGCATTCTACCGGTGATGACAAGAGCGCTGTTGCCTATTAGGTGTCGAGCCTGGTTAGGCAAAATCTCACATGTCGGAAATACCAGTTTCTCAGAAGTGACGCCACGTCGCTTCAAGTTTATAAACAGATCCCGCCCCGCCAATCTATCGTCCGCACCGTCAGGTGCAAGCACGTGCGGTAATATCAAAAGCTGCCTCTTCGGGTGCTTAGAGAGTACATAAAGACTAAGGTCTGTCATGAAGTCTATATACTCCTGCCTAACGGGAGATTTTGCGAATCGCCATATCAACTCACTCGGCACTATAGTGAAATAGTCATCTGACAAACCCAGAACCGGCTTTTCGAATTCTTCATTTAGCGGCAAGAAAGCTAGGTCGGCCGCTAACACAGCGTTCTTGAGTTTGAGGTCCTCGGTTAGGTATCTATGGGTGATCGGGTCTCTTGCTACAATTCGGTTGACTTTGCTGAGCAACCATGCAATTACGGCCCTGCGCCAGGAGTGAAAAGGACCTATCGTTTGCCCGCACATAACAACCTTCCGCCCCGTCTTTCTGAGAGCAGCCAACCGCAAAGACGCGAGGACGGGGCCTAAGACGCTGTAGTCCTCGGTATAGTCATCCCCTCCAAGCACACAAACTAGGTCCACATCGTCTGCGCCTTTAGGTAGCAAAGTGTCAGATCTAGTACCAAAGCAAACAGTTAGAAACCATGAGAGGTATCTCTTGAGTTTCTCTCTCCGGCTAATGGATTCCGGCTTAACTGCTTCAAGTTCATGGGGACTAATGTCGCCATCGAGAGCCTTCGCAAACCTCGATATCGTTTCTTCAGGCTGCGGTGTTTCAATCACAAAAACCAGTTCTGATGATTGTTCTAAAGGACTATCACCCCGCAAATCTCTTATTTCACGGGATAGATAGCGAATTAGGTTTTCTGCCATCATCATCGAACCGTAATTCAATGTGTTCGGAATGTTTAACATCAATATTTTCAATAAATCATCACCCTCAACAGCGGCATGCGATAGGCGCATACGTCCAAGAAAGGCGCACGCTTTGTTGCGCCAAATGACTCGGTTCTTTGAGAGCAAAACCGGAGCTCTATATACGCAAGTATACGTACCTATCGACCCAATATCTGTTTTGCAAACTTCGTGACAAAAGGCGGAACTGCTCCTCGCATCCGCTTTTTCCGTAGTCGTTTACTGTGTTGTTTTCTCAGGTACCGATCGTAGATGTCCTTCACTGATCCGCCTCGTCTGAGCTCATCCATGACGGCGTCTCGATTCTCGGGAATAAGCAGTTCGGGTTTTAGCATAAGCGGTTGAGATTCATAAAGAAGCCTTACGGGAACTGACCAAAGAATGAGATTGTCGTTTGACTCAATCTCCTCTAGGCCTCTCTTGCTGATAGGTGCAACAAGGGATACTCCCATGTTATCTCGGTCAAATTCCCGGCCCCAAAAATCACCGACGCGCACATCTGCGGCCGAATGCGCCCTATATGGGCATGTGTAGCAAGAAGGCCTTAAACAAAGGTCTGACAGAAAAATCTGGCCAAATATGGTGTCCAAGAATGTGCAGGCATACGTACCTTGAGACCCATAGGCAGAAAAAGTGTAGTTCGACCAACCTTGAGATTTGCCCCTAAAGTCTACAAACTGAATTTTGCCAACCTTTGGCGCGACTACCTCATCAAGAAATCCCCACCAAGCTAGATAACTCGGAACGCCATGGCAGAAGAAATCAACGAAGAAAGCATCTGAATCTCCCCATCCCAGACCCTTACGTTCCATCAGATTCCTAGCTCCTGCAACTTGGCAAGGTGTACCAAAAAACGCAAAAGGACCACCTGTTTGCGAATGAGTCTTGTCCAGATTCAGAAACAACTGTCTTAGTACCAGGGAGCTGTTGCTCTGTATGTACTTAGAGCCAACCGTATCAAGAATATCCTCAACATCTTCAGCAAATACGTGCCCAACCGAACGAAAATCGTCATCAAAGACGGCTCCCGCAACGCGATACCCTTTCGACCGGAAATAACCTGAGAAGGAAAGAGCGGCCCCACCAGAGGAGCTTATCCAACGAAGCCGAGGGCTCCGACTCCAAGCTGCAAAAGGGTAAGTCTGATCTACCCGCTCTGCGCGAGGAGAATTGATAACCGGACACACCTCCTCACACGCCCCACACTCGACACATTTGGTCACATCAACTACTGCCGTCAAAAACCCAAAATGATCAGGCGCCAACGTGATTGCGCCCGGAGGACAAACACCAACGCACGCTCCGCAAGCAAAACACCGATCAGCCGCAGGTAAACCCGTTCTTCCCAAACTGCTCACAGCCTCGCTCAGCCCGCCCAACACTCTCCGCCTCCCGTAAGTCCAACCCCACCGCAACACTATTCTCCCATATAAACTAGTTCAATACTTCATCCAAAAAACCTGCCCACGGCCAAGCGAAGGGGACGGTACTTTCTGCTTCCTCAGATTTTTGTCTGATACTGTGGTGAAGCAGAAAGTACCGTCCCCCCTGCTTCACTTGACACAGCCATCACCTGATTGTATACTGTGCTTATCGAGTATGCACAGTATACAATCAAGTGCAACCATGAGGTGGTTTATGTATATCCATCTGTCTCAGAAAGACGTGAGACCGCTATATGAGCAAATAGTAGACCAGGTCAAGGCACTAATCATGGACGGCACCCTCTCGGCAGGTGAGAGTCTGCCGTCTATAAGGCAACTTGCTCAGCAGCTCCTTACCAGCGTAATAACTGTAAGACGAGCATACGACGAGTTAGAGCATCAAGGTTACATATACACCCGGCCGGGATTGGGCACGTTTGTGTCAGAAATCTCCGAGGGCGAGTTGGCACGGATGAGGCAAGAACAAGCAGTTGAACTGCTATCAACAGCAATTCGGAAATGCCGCGCTCTGGGTCTGGGCAAAGAAGAGATAGAAGATGTAATAGAAAACCTGCTTGAGCAACTCGATCAACCTAAGGAGGATCGCCATGATAATAGAAGCTAGAAAACTGTGTAAGGAATATCCGGCGTTTCAGCTCAAAGACGTAGATATTCTACTGCCGGAAGGTTATGTCCTCGGATTAATCGGTCCCAATGGTGCTGGGAAAACTACCACCATCAAACTGCTGATGAACATAATTCGGCCCGATACCGGTGAGATAAGACTCTTTGGCATGCAGTGGAATGAGGCGAATGAAGAACTCATTAAGCAGGAAATTGGGTATGTAGGTGAAGAACAGCCCTTTTATGATCAAATGAGCGTGAAATGGACATCCAACTTCGTAAGACAATTCTACCCTAATTGGGATGATGAGTTCTACGAAGACTTAATCAACCGGTTTGAGATAGACGAAAGAAACAAAGTTGGCGACCTCTCAAAGGGCAACAGAGTCAGGTTTGCTCTCGCCGTTGCTTTGGCTCATAAGCCGCGCCTGCTCATACTAGACGAACCTACCTCCGGACTAGATCCCTTAATCCGCCACGAGATACTCAAGATACTTGCCGAAATCATATCAGATGGCCGACGCTCTATACTCTTTTCGACCCACATAACAGAAGATCTCGATAAGATCGCAGACTATATTGTCCTTCTTAATGATGGCCGAGTGCTTCTTTCAGACGAGAAAGACCAAATCACCGCGGAAACCAAGAAAGTGTACCTAAAAAGGGATGACTTTCACCGCCTTCCGTCGGATCTTTTTATAGCTCACAAGATGATATCAAACGAGTGCGTAGCAGTAACTACAAAGTTCCACGAACTCAAACGCGCCTACGAGAGCATTACCGGGGATGAACCCCAGGCGTTCGGCATGTCACTGGATGAAGTGATGCTCGCGTATGTGAAAGGAGAAGTGTAACATGACGGCTCTAGTCTACAAGGATTTTTACCAAACGCGTAAAGTGCTAATCTACTGCTTAGTGATATGGGCGATCTTCGTGGGGCTAGCGATGATAAACACGTCGGAAGGAGGCGTGGGCCTTATATACTCAGCCGGAATCATCATAACAAACACCATGTTGACTCGCATCCTATACAACGAAGAGAGATACCAGGGTATATACTTCATGAAAACCCTACCCTTAAAATCTTCGCTCACCGTCACCAGCAAATTCGTTGTAGGGTTCATACTTTCAGCTGGGTCGTCACTATTGGTAGGCCTGGCAGCGTCAATAGTTTGCAGAATGGGGCTTCATGGACTGACCACCCAGGACGCCATAGGTGCCACACTGGTATCTTTCACATTCACCCTGATTTTCAGCGGTTTCTTTGTCAAATTGTACTTCGCGTACGGGTACGCAAAAGTCGCTCAATACATGGTCCTAGTTACAATAGGCGTAGTGATAGTGCTGTCTACAATAGAGGCGATACTAAAGGAACTTGCCGCAAAAACCGGTGCCATGACAGCACTGAACCAACCGTATTGGCTCGTCGTGCCACCTTTGATAGGTTTGATAACATACACCCTATGCTGGCGTTCAGCGCTAAAGTCATTTAGATGAAGCGAAGGGGACGGTACTTTCTGCTTCACCACAACATCAGACAAGAACTTGGTGAAGCAGAAAGTACCGTCCCCCCTGCTTACACCCGGCCCTTCATCTTGCCCTCAAGCCGCGCCCCCAGATAACGAGCCAACCCATTTATCACCAATACTACAACTACCAACACAAAAGCCGTTCCATCTGCTACTCGTCTAGCATCAGGCAGCAGCCCTTCAGAGTTCACTTTCCAAATGTGGACAGCCAGCGTCTCTGCCGGCCTCATGACATTAAAAGGAGATGTAAACTCAAACGGATTGAGGCTAGTCCAAGAAAGAGGGGGAGCCGACATCCCTGCAGTATAAATCAGCACTGCTGCCTCACCAAAAACCCGTCCGGCAATGAGCAGAGTCCCTGTAATAAGACCTGGCAAGGCACTAGGTATCACTACCTTGCACACCGTCTGCCACGTAGTCGCCCCTAGGGCAAGACTCGCTTCTCTCAACTCCATAGGCACCGCCCTAAGCGCATCTAGGGAGACACTCACCATGACGGGAATAGTGAGTATGGAAAGAGCTATAGTGCCCGCCAAGATGCTATACCCCCATCCCATATAAGTCACAAAAAGCAAAAGGCCAAAAAGGCCCACTACAATTGAAGGAAGGGACGCAAGAGTCTCAACAGCCGTGTTCACAAAGGAAGTCAAAAGCCCCGGTCTAGCATATTCTGACAGATACACCGCAGAACCCAGCCCAATCGGTACCGTGACGAGCATGGAAAGAAACAAAAGATACATAGAGTCGAAAATCTGCCACAGTATGCCTCCTCCTGCTGCTAGGTTCTTGGATGGCGATGATATAAAGTCCCAATCCACAGCCTCCCAGCCCGCTACCGCTATGTACCCTATGAGAAATACAAGCGTGCAAAGAACAACCCCTGCGGCAACGTAGAAAAACACAGTAGCTATCTTGTCAACAGCCTTTCTTGTGTCCAGCGCTCCATCCGCCCCAGATGCCCTTTTCGTGCTTAGATCCGCATCCTTTGTCTTATGCTTCTCTGCGTCCATTTCCTCATTCACCCTCTCTTGCCGGTTGAAACTGAGATCTTCTCAACCCCTAATGTTCTGACCAAAACGCCTCGCCGACTGCCCGGTCCATGTTCAGCATGCCTTGACCGAAAATACCGCCGCAATATCCAAAGGTCACAGACAAACGTCCCAAACGAACACCCCAAAGCCGACATCCATCTAGTATTGAGACTGTGATCGCTTCCCAATTAGCTTGACTATGCCCATGAAACACAAAGACAATATCAGCAATACCAATGCCATAGACCACAATGCATTATTCCAAAGGGATCCATTCACAGTGTTTACCATATCCATAGTTATGCCAGTTGTTAGTGTAATACCGGGATCCAGTAAAGACTTTGGAATTATGGGCACGTTTCCTATGACCATCTGCACCGCAAGAGTCTCTCCAAACGCACGGCCCATCGCCAAAACCACACCGGTAAAGATCCCAGGACCGGCGGCAGGCACAAAAACCCTACTAATAACCTGCCACCTAGTAGCGCCCAGTGAATAGGCAGCTTCTCTGTAACTCCCAGGCACCGCCTTCAGAGCATCACACGCCACGCTCGTTATCGTCGGCAAGATCATGAATGACAACACGATCCCGCCTGCCAAGATACTAAAGCCGAATCCTCCCAGGTGGTTCCTGATAAGCGGCACGAGAACCGAGAGCCCGATCCACCCATAAACTACCGAAGGAATTCCGACAAAGAGCTCTGTACATGGCCTAAGAACCTTCCCTCCGAATTTAGGACTAATCTCAGTTATGAAGATTGCAGTCATCACACCAAGAGGTACTGCAAATAACAAAGCCAACATAGATACTGAGAACGAGCCTACTATGAAAGGCAGTATCCCAAATGAAGGCCCCCCTTGATCCAAAGGTCTATCAGGATACCAGAGGGTGCCCAGTATAAAATCTTTCAACGAGATCCCTGTGCCCACAAATGTGGAGATGCCCTTTTGCGATATGAACAAGATCACGCTTGCCGCTATCACCATTACGAGGACAACACAAGCCAAGGTAGCCGCGCGCCCGATAGTTGCCTTTCTTTTGTTCCAATACTGGACCTCATAATCACCCCGCAGAACATCGCCGACCATTTCGTCGGCTTCGTTTAACGGGTCATAAGGAGGAACATTAAGGCTTTTTTCGAAACGCGACCGCGTCATTTTCCGCCGCAATTCCTTCCACCTATCAATACCCCTCATGGCCTTCACCCCTTGCGTTCGGACTACCTCGATGCAGCTTTACGTGCATCTTTACAGCTTTTACTCCTCTTTTACTCCTCGCGACTGACTTTCATCTCACTTATTGGAATGTAGCCTAGTTCGGACACAAGACTATCCTGTACATCATCGCTCAACATATACTCGATAAACGCCTTAGCAAGACCCTCGGGCTCCCCTAACGTGTACAGGTGCTCATACGACCAAACCGGATACTCTCCTGAAGTTATGTTCTCAACAGTGGGTTCCTTACCGTCGAGTTTCAATGTTTTTATCGAATCGTCTACATAAGAAAGGGCCAAATAGCTTATCGTTCCCGGGGTTTCAGAGACTATCTTCTTAATGGCGCCGGAAGAGTCTTCAGTCATGCCAGCTTCAGCCTCTTCATGCCCATCGAGAGCATATTTCTTGAAGGTAGCTCGAGTTCCCGATGATTTTGGTCGATTTACGACAATAATTTCCAGATCCTGTCCTCCTACTTCAGACCAGTTAGTCACCTTACCCGTGAATATGTCGATAAGCTGCTGTTTGCTCAACTCATCTACAGATACGTCCGGATGAACAACTGCAGCAAAACCAACTACGCATACCTTATGGTCTACGAGTTTTGAAGCATCGATTCCTTCCTTCTCTTCGGCAAATATATCGGACATTCCGATATCTACCTGGCCCTCAGACACCTGGCTCAATCCGGTCCCACTTCCGCCACCGGTAACTGTAATCTTCGCTTCAGGATGTTCTGCCATAAAATTCTCGGCAGCCTGCTGGACCAGTTGCTGCAGAGCCGTCGCTCCAGATATCATTATGGACCCCGATATCTCGGATGAACCGTTACCGTTAGGTTCGTTTACGCAGCCCGTAAGTACCAGGGCAAGCACCAATCCCAAGATCAAACTCGAACCGACCGCATGCGAAACCCTTGCAGACCGATTCCTAGACCCCTCCTTTTCGCCCGGGCCACCGGAACATCCGCATTTTTTACCTCTGCTTGTCAATCCCATAAAAACACGCCTCCTGTTTTGAATTTGCGTCCTCTCGAAACGCTCTTTCACCTTGAAGTTTAAGCCCCAATTGTAAACCCGATACGGCTTTCATGTAAAAACCAAGTTACGTAGTTGTGAACATGTAGATTATTGTCGCGTATATCTGTCAAACTGTAGGACTCCACAGAAGAAACCTATCTGTTTCCTTTCTCATTCTTCGTAGATCCAGGTATAATGAATTGAGATACGATACTTCCAGGTAAACCGCAAGTACAGGTGGACTACTTGTAATCTGAGGGGATGGCAGTTGACGAAAAAAATACTGATCGTAGACGACGAAGAAGCTATAGTCAAGTTAGTGGCGTACCACCTCGAAAGAGACGGATACGATACTCTGGTCGCCTATGACGGAAAAACCGCGCTGAAGATCATTAGGGAACATGACTTGGATCTCGTAATCCTCGACATAATGCTCCCGGAGATTTCAGGATGGGACGTACTTAGAGTCGCAAGAAGCGAGGGAAAATCCTTCCCTGTAATCCTTCTGAGCGCTAGAGACGAGGAAGTTGACCGAGTGGCAGGCCTTGAACTTGGCGCAGACGACTACGTCACAAAACCATTCTCTCCTCGCGAGCTCGTCGCACGGGTAAGGGCTCAATTACGGCGTATGGATATCGCAACATCGGAAGCAGAGAAGGAAGAAAACGTAACGGAAAGTACACCCCGCCCCGATAGCATCGATCCTATGACCTATTCTTCTGCGATTCGAGGACAATCTGCAGTCTCTCGTGACAGGATTTTAACCGTAGGTTATGTTACAGCTAACATAGATACCAGGGAAGTGTTTGTGTCTCAAAAACCTGTGGACCTTACCGCAAAGGAATTCGACCTTATGGTATACATGATGAATCGGCCAAGAAGAGTGTTTACTAGGGGAGACCTGCTATCTGCAGTATGGGGTTATGATTTCGAGGGAGATACGCGTACTGTAGACGTACACA
>JAPXKJ010000013.1:0-30637 GCA_033810155.1 Bacillota bacterium
GAGAAGATCTGTTCTACAGACTAAATGTCATCCCTATCTGGATCCCTCCTCTTAGGAGCAGGAAAGAAGATATTCCTTTACTGGCAGAACATTTCGTAAATACCATGGCAAGAGAACTTGGCAAACCCGACTTAAGGTTGAGTCAAAATGCCATAGCCAGACTTTTGGACTATGGCTGGCCCGGGAACGTCCGCGAGCTTCAAAACGTGATTCAAAGGGCAGCAATACTCGCCTCGGAAGAAATTGATGCAACGCATCTCGTCATAGAAAGTGTTCCTTCGACATCGGCGTTCCGAGAGTCAGACGCCCACTTAGACCTATCTCGGAGTCTAACAGATGAATCCGAACAAGAAAGGAGCGAATCTCTCTTCTATCTGCCAGATAAACTGCCTGTGGACCTACCGAAGCTATTGGAAAAAATCGAAGCCTATTACATTGCACAAGCTTCCAAGGTTTACCATTCTTCCAGGCAGATTGGGAGCGCTTTGGGCATATCCCATACCACAGCGATAAACAAAATGCGCAAGTTTGGTACGCGTAAAGGCAGCAGAAAAGACTAAGAAAAGAACTGCAGAATAAGTTGTCTAGTTGCGGGTGAGATTCGAGATCCCATATTTCTTGATCTTGTATTGCAGAGACTGCCGAGAAATACCCAGTAGTCTTGCAGCAGCGGCTACGTTGCCCCCAGTGCTCATGAGCGATGACTTGATCATGCTCAGTTCAGTGTTATCGACTAGAACTCTGAGTCCATAGTCACTTTCCGACTTCATCACTCCTGCTCTCGCAATTGCCCGTTTGAAATGATCAGGAAGATCTAACACCGAAACAGGGCTCTTGCCTGTATCCACGATAGCCATCATCGTATTCTTAAGTTCCCGTACGTTTCCAGGCCATCTGTAATTTAGGAAAAGGTTGATAGTCTCATTTTCAAAAGAAGGAACAGCCTGTCCGGTTGCCATGGCATAGCGATTCGCAAATATGTTTGCCAAAAGTACAATATCCTCCCCCCTATCTCTTAGCGGTGGGATTTGAATGACATTGACTGCCACTCGGAAATAAAGGTCCTCGCGAAGATGGTTTGACTCCATGGCATCTAGAGGATCATCGCCCAAGGAGGCGATCACCCTAACATCAACTGGAGTAAGAGAGGTGCTACCTACCCGCCGGATCACCTTCTCCTCCAGGACTCTGAGCAACTTTGCTTGAAGGGCAAGACTCATCGAATCCAATTCGTCCAAGAAAAGTGTGCCTTTTTGGGCTTCTTCAAACAGTCCGGGTTTGTCCAATGCTCCTGTAAACGCCCCTCGTACCGTTCCGAAAAGAGTGCTCTCTAAAAGGGGTTCTGGTAGAGCAGCACAGTTTACAGCTACGAAACGACAAGAACTCCTGTTGCTTGCGTTGTGGATGCTTTGAGCAAACACTTCCTTACCTACCCCGGTCTCCCCATAGACTAAAACAGGGTTATCGCCTCTTGAAGCCGCAATTGCCAGTTCCTTCGCAGCAACAATTGGTTCGCTTGCACCAAGCACATGCTCAAACGAATATATGGTCCCGTTATTCCTAGCAGCCTCCTCTAGTGGAAAAGCCTCACTCATACCAGATACCTGGCGAACTGCTTTTGCTAGCTGTTCTACTCTAGAGATTTCCTTGGCAATTTCAACAGCTCCTTGACACCTACCTTCAATCACTATTGGAATGGTGCTGTTTATGGTTGTCACGCTTTCGCCGTCTAGTGTGTAGTAGGTTTGCACATAGTCGTAGATGGGTTTTTGTGATTCTAGCACCTGTAGGAGCGTACTGGTCTCCTCTGTCAAGTTAGGGAACACTTCTTGGATAGTCCGTCCTACGACAAACGAGGGGTCCAATCCCTCCAAATTAGCCATAGCAGTATTGTAAAAAACAGTCCTTCCTCTGCTATCAACAATGTGTACGCCTTCGTCCATAACTTGAAGAGACACCCTACACAGATCTGAAACCTTCGAGTCCGTACTCGAACCATCTGAGGATGCAAATGAAAACTCCCGCTTCTTCATAGAAGAAACCGCTCCTTCCAAGAAAAGTGCAGATTATCTTGCGCTCAAAGCAAAATATTCGGCATTACCCATACAATTACCTCTTCGTGTTCTTACGACATCCCAGTCAGACTCCATTTTACACAATTGGCACGGATATTGCATAACATATCCTGGGGAGAGGAATTTGAAGGATACTATCGCAACGCGGGGGAAATACTTAGCATAGGTAGGCACAATTCCTCCCCTATAAAGATTATTTGAAAGAGGCGATGCATTCGTGGGTAGAAACGTAAAGACCCTCATCTGGGGGTTTGGCGCGATGGGAAGTGGCATGGCATCAATACTGCTTGAAAAGGGCGGCTATGAATTGGTATCTGTTATAGATACGCACCCGCAAAAAGTGGGAAAAGATGTCGGGGAACTCTTAGGTAGAGCGCCTTTAGGTGTAAAGGTAACAGGGGATCACCTAGAGGCATTTGGGAGTCATCCAGATGTTGCCTTAATAGCTACTTCATCTTTTGTTGAAGAAGTATCCCCCCAAATAGAATTCGCACTGGAAAACGATGCAAACGTAATCACCATTGCAGAAGAGATGTCATATCCATGGATAGACTCCAAAGAAATCGCCGAGAGGCTAGATGCCTTGGCTCTGAACCGAGGAAAAACGGTCTTGGGCACTGGCATAAACCCTGGTTTCGTGCTCGATACCCTAGTCGTATCCTTATCCGGAGTGTGCAAAAAGGTAAGACATATCCATGCAAAACGCGTAAATGATCTGGCTCCATTTGGGCCAACGGTCATGCGTACCCAAGGCGTAGGCACAACTCCTGAGGAATTTGAACAAGGGATACGTTCGGGCAATATCGTGGGGCATATCGGCTTCAGGCAATCGATCATGCTGATCGCAAAGGCGCTAGGGTGGACTATTGAAGACATAGTCGAAGAAAGGCAACCCATAATCACCAACGTACGGCGCAAAACCAACTACGTAGATGTCACACCAGGCAACGTGGCAGGTTGTAGGCACACAGCAAGAGCATACTCTTGCGGACGCGAAGTCATATTTCTTGAACATCCCCAGCAGGTATGCCCAGAAGCTGAAGGAGTCAGGACAGGCGATTATGTCGTAATCGACGGAGAACCCCCTGTCAACTTGACAATTGAGCCTGAGATTCCTGGAGGAATAGGCACAATGGCTATGGCTGTTAACATGATCCCGCTAGTGATAGATGCTCCTCCAGGGCTCCTTACTATGATCGATTTACCGATTCCAAGGTTTATCTCAAATGCTATTTAACGAGGTGTTAAAGATGAGTGACAAATGTAAAAAAGATGACTGGGTTGAGATTCACTACGTAGTCCTTGAGGCCTGTGAACGTACAGGGGACATCCCTGAGGACACCCGGAAAGTACCCCTTGAGTGTTGGATAAAGGGCTGGGCAGAAAAAGAAGGTACCGTGGGAGAAGAAGTGACAATAAAGACTCCTGCGAATCGATACGTCAAGGGAACTCTGACTAGAATCAATCCAGAGTATACTCACACGTTCGGACCATGTGCCTCGGAGCTTTCCGCAATTGGGCAAGAGCTTAGAGCTACGTTGAAGGAGGGGAAATGACTTGGCAAAAGACACATCCTACGACGCAGTAATGGAGCGCAGGGCTGAAATAATGTCGAGAGCCCTCGGGCTCAACTACGATGAATTCATAATATCTGACATAGCCTTCGATTATGAGGGGATGATGGCAAAAGCAGGCTATTCTCTAGAAGAAGTAAGGCAGATCCAATCCGACTCAGGTGTTGGAAACACACCTTTGTTGGAGCTAAGGAACATAACAGATCTCGTTAGAAAAACCTCAAAAAGGGGTTTTGGCGCCAGGATACTCATAAAGGACGAGGCTGCTAACCCGTCTGGGAGTTTCAAAGATAGGAGAGCCAGCGTATCAATTCACCACGCAAAGAAACTTGGCTATCCTGGAGTTCTAGCTGCCACAAGCGGCAACTATGGAGCAGCGGTGGCATCTCAAGCGGCAATGAAAAACCTAGGTTGCATAATAGTTCAAGAAGTCTTTGATTCTCGTCATGTAGGTCAGCCAGAGATCATAGAAAAATCTAGGAAATGCGAAGCATACGGCGCAGAAGTTGTTCAGCTTACTGTTGGCCCTGAGCTATTCTATGTGTCTTTGATACTTCTGGAGGAAACCGGATATTTCAATGCATCGTTGTATAGTCCCTTCGGAATCTCAGGCGTAGAAACGCTAGGATATGAACTCGTAGAGCAGATAAGGGCGACATACGGTAAAGACCCGGCGTACATTGTGGTGACCCACGCAGGCGGTGGAAATGTCACTGGCACTGCAAGAGGTGCCTTGAAAGCAGGGGCGAAAAACAGCACTATCATAGGTGCAAGCGTAGACCTCTCAGGTCTGCATATGGCATCTGACAATGACTTTAACAAGAAATCTTTCACCACAGGGCATACAGGATTTGGGGTACCTTTTGCCACCTGGCCTGATAGGACTGATGTGCCGAAGAACGCAGCAAGACCCCTTAGATACCTAGACAGGTACGTCACGGTAACTCAAGGTGAGGTGTTTTATGTTACAGAAGCCCTTGCCCAAGTTGAAGGCATGGAGAGAGGACCTGCGGGAAATACTTCCTTAGCTGCTGCCATCGCCTTAGCAAGAGAGCTTCCCGAAGACGAGATCGTGGTAGTCCAAGAAACAGAGTACACAGGGGCGGGAAAACACCCTTGGGCACAATTGGATTTTGCCAAGCAAAACGGAATTACGGTGAAACGTGGTGCCCCTAAAGAGAACAAGCCTGGAACAACCATAGTGATTCCTCAGGATTTCTCCCAAATCACCGCCACGGAAATGGATCTCAATAGGATGCGAAGGTCTTACATTAGAAACGCTTTGGAAAGAAACAAAGTGAAACACGTTGCCGAGGAGGATATACGATTTCTGGCAGAAGATACCAAAACCGACCCTGATTTTGTGACATCAGTTATAAGAGACTTGGGAGTGAGATTTTGATGCAAAGACAAAGTGATTTTGACAAACGTAGGGAACATTTGTCCAAATTGACAGACGATGAGTTAAAGGAAAGATTCTGGACATTAGCCCGCGAGATCGTAGAACCTTTATATGATCTAGCCTACACCCACACCTCACCTTCAATAGAAAGATCCGTCCTTCTTCGGATGGGGTTTTCTAGTTTGGAAGCTCAGGCAATAGTATCTGGCGCAGAGAAAAGAAAACTCCTTGGAAAAGGAGTCGGCAATCTAGTGCTCCAATATGCTAACCTCAAAAATGCGGATTACATCTCAGCAGGTAAAGAACTAGCCGATAACAAGGGCTGGGATGAACTTCAACAGACGCTGGGAGGTAATGATTGACCATGCAAGTAAACAACACACCTAACCAAAAGGATCCCGGTCTGAATCCCAACGAAAAACTTGATGTAAGAGAAATCCTCAGAGACTTAAGCAATTACAGGCCTAAACGTTCAGGATGGACCTGGCGAAAACCCGAACCGGGCCAAAAACTTGGGCCTTTTGAATACAAGCAAACTTCGGCTCCACTAAGTCGTTGTGTGCCTCTACCCGCAGCCAAGTATTTTGACGGAGTAGACCCACAACCGGATTGCGTGATAACTACAGAGATAGCTTCGGGTCGTTTCGAAGACGACTTGCGTCGCATGCGAATGGCAGCCTGGCATGGTGCAGATCATATAATGGTCATTCGCACTACAGGGCAAAGCCACATAGATGGTCTTTTGGAGGGCACCCCAGAGGGGGTAGGTGGGATCCCTGTAACCAGAAAACAGGTAAGAGCTAGCCGCAAGGCGCTAGACCTAATTGAAGATGAAGTAGGCAGACCAATCAACTTCCATTCGTATATATCTGGCGTAGCAGGTCCAGAGATAGCGGTCATGTTTGCCGAAGAAGGAGTAAATGGCGCTCACCAAGATCCTCAATACAACGTCCTTTACAGGAACATCAATATGCTGAGATCTTTTGTAGATGCCGCTGCAGCGAAAAAGATTATGGCTTCGTGCGGCATGCTTCAGATTGACGGAGCCCACAACGCAAATGCAACAGCAAGAGAGGCATGGAAAGTCATGCCCGAACTCTTGGTCCAACATGCTATAAACTGCGTCTTCTCCGAGATGGTGGGCATGAAGAAGGAGAACATAGCTCTTTCGTCAGTTCCACCAACAGCGCCCCCGGCACCTGCTTTATCGTACGACCTCCCCTACGCTGTATGCCTGAGATGGCTCTTTTCTGACTACAAGATAAGGGCACAACAGAACACAAGATATATCGAATCCGATTCCAGAGAAGCCACCGTAACTCACGTTCTGAACCTACTTGTATCGCGCCTTACTTCTGCAGACGTCCAAAGCACCATTACGCCGGATGAGGGAAGAAATGTACCATGGCATTACAATAACGTAGCAGCGGTAGAAACAGCTAAGCAAGCCCTTGTGGGAATGGACGGTCTTAAGGACATGTTGGAGTTCCGAAAAGATGGGCCTCTTTTTAACCAGGTTAGAGAAATTGCAGAAAGAGCGGTCCTCTTCTTAGAAGAAATAAAGGAAAAGGGTTACTTCAATGCAGTGCACGAAGGCTTTTTCGTCGATTCGGGTCTTTATCCTGAAAGAAACGGCGATGGAATTTCAAGAGACCCCAATGGTGGAATTGCGGCGGGAAGCATAGTCAAAAGAGATAAGGATTACATGGCGCCTGTGTGTGAGCACTTCGGATACAATAACTTGCCGGAAGGTATCTCCAAACCCTGTGATCTCGTATCAGGTTGTACGTTCTGCAATAGAGATAAGATCGTTTATATTGATGAACTAGATCCTGAAGATAACGTCGAAGTGAGACTGAGGAAAGCAGATCAAGATCTGCCCGAAAACATGATAAAACCCGAGGTTCAATGGAAGGGTGATGGCTATATAACTCTTACCGTGTTCCTTCCCGAAAGAGAGGAAATCGCAGAATACGCGTCGTTAGAGATAGCCAAGAAACTAGGACTTCTTGAACCTGAGGTTATCCACAAAAGGGTCATACACCCGTCAGAAGGCACCCTCATCGAACTCAAGGGAATAGTCCCTTTCGCAATAGATAAAAGTACCTTGGAGATACCTGAAAAACCCATGCTTCTTTCTGAAGATGAGATACGAAGGTATATCTCAGAAAACCCTATGAAGGTCGTATGCGGCACAGTAGGCGAAGACGAGCACTCAGTAGGTATGCGAGAAATTATAGACATAAAACACGGCGGGATTGAAGGATTTGGCATAAAAGCTGTTTACCTAGGCACATCCGTTCCAGTTGAAAAAATGGTCGATGCTGCTATCGAAGAAGACGCCGACGCCATCCTTATATCCACCATAATTAGCCACGCCGATGTACATCGGAAAAACATGGAGCGATTGGCTCAAATCTGCGAAGAAAAGGGCGTAAGGAACAAGTTTATCCTCGTTGCAGGAGGTACTCAGGTCACAAACGATCTCGCCCTAGAAGCAGGTCTGGATGCAGGGTTTGGGCGCGGAACTAAGGGCATCCACGTAGCTTCATTCTTAGTAGAAAAGAAAAGAGAGTTGGGGTCAAACACCCATAGCGAAGGGACCACCTCAAATGGAAATTGATGTTCTGGTAGCCGAGATAGGCAGCACTACAACTGTTGTGAATGCTTTTGACCTTGCCCAGGGAGCGACACGCTTCCTTGGGCAGGGTTTGTCCGCTACTATGATGGATCCTACAGACATCACCGTAGCCTTACACGCAGCTATAGACGATCTCTCATCGAACTTGGGCATTAACAGCATAAAGTGGGGTTCTATGATGGCAACATCTAGTGCAGCCGGAGGACTCTCCATGACAGTGCACGGACTAGTCTACGATATGACTGTAAAGGCAGCAAAAGAAGCCGCCCTCGGGGCAGGCGCGGTGCTAAAGATGGTAACCGCCGGCGAAATGACCCCTGACGACATTGAAGAACTCAAACAGATCCGACCGAAAATCATAATGCTCGCAGGTGGAGTAGACTATGGAGAAAAGCAAACTGCAATCAGAAATGCTCAGATGATAGCCGAATCCGGGCTGAAAACACCTGTCATATACGCGGGAAATATTGCAGCTCGGCGCGAGGTAGAAAAGACGCTAACCAAAGCAGGAATAAAGACCTACATCGTCGACAACGTATACCCGAGAGTCGACGAGCTTTCAGTAGAGCCTGCAAGAAAGGTGATTCAACAAGTGTTCGAAGAGCACATAGTCACGGCGCCCGGTATGGACCGAATCCGAACCATGGTAGACGGACCTATAATGCCTACACCCGGAGCAGTGATGGAAGCTGCTCAGCTTTTGTGGAACACTTTCGGAGACCTCTGCGTAGTTGATGTAGGCGGTGCGACCACTGACGTACACTCGGTGGCGAAAGGAAGCCCTGAGATACAAGCGATACTTGAAAGCCCAGAACCCTTCGCGAAAAGAACTGTCGAAGGTGACCTTGGAATCCATGTCAACGCAAAACATCTGGTTAGCCTGGTCAAAGATAGGATCGATGCTGATCTAGGGTTTGCCTCAGAAGAGGTGTTGAATCATCTTGAAGTCATACCGAAAGAGGGCAGGCAAGTAAGGCTTGTGTCATATTTGAGAGATCTCGCGTGCAAAGTCGCTTTCAGACGCCATGTAGGATCTATCAAGTATCTTTATGGGCCGCAAGGCAGAATAATGGTCGCGTCTGGAAAGGACCTTTCGAGTGTAAGGACGATAATCGGAACAGGGGGACCTTTAACCCGGTTGCCAGGAGGCGAAGAATCGCTGACAGGACTGATAGGACAGGGAAGCGGTCGCGAGCTCTATCCAAAAGCTGCGAAAATCGTTCTGGATAAAGACTACATTATGGCATCTTGTGGCATATTGAGCAAACGCTATCCGGATGAGGCCACTGATTTGCTGCTTAGCAGTTTTGGTCAAGTTCAATATATGCGCTAGCCTTTCTTGCTCAGAAGAGTTTACTAGCAATGGTACACCCTTACCATTGCTAGTAAACAAACTGCTAAAACGCTCTTACCTATAAAGTCACGTGATCTACTGGATAATCATTTGAACCAAGAATCAAGTCCAAACTCTTAGAAAAGGAATCCGGGTCCCCCGAACAAAAGAATCTGTACGCAGGTTTTATGTCAGGCGCTGCTAATATCCCGTTCTCTTTGAGTATTTCCTTCATGACCATTACAGTCTGAATGGCTGGGTCTATCAAGACCACTCCAGGCAGCTCCTTTTTGATGTCCTCGGCAAGCAACGGAAAATGGGTACACCCTAAGATAAGGACATCAACTTGGGATTCGTGGAACAACCCCATGTATCTCTTAACTGCATCTTCTATGGCACTCTGATCTTGCATACCTGCTTCCACAAGAGTCACAAAGTCTGGACAGGCTTGCTTTATCAGCGGAAGCGCATACCCTAAACTAGCAAGTTCTTCATCGTAAACACCGCTCGTTACCGTTCCTTGAGTCGCTATGAGACCTATTCTTCCGCAGGCGCCTGCCTGGGCATAAGCACTTTCAGCTCCTGGTTTAATGACACCTATTACTGGTCCGGGAAAACTCTTTTGAACTGCCTCAAGACCAGCAGCAGTAGCCGTGTTACATGCGATTATGATCGCCTTTGCCCCTTTTGTTCTCAAAAACTCCGCTATTTGGACTGAGAACTCGCGTACCTGAGACTGCGGTCTAGGGCCGTAAGGCACCCTCCCTGTATCCCCAAAATAAAGGACGCTTTCATTTGGCAAAAGTCTTTCGATTTGCCGTACAACAGTTAATCCACCTGCTCCTGAATCAAAAACACCTATAGGGGCATTGAGGGTGTGATTCTTTCTGCCTGATGGGTTACCAATACTCTCATCGCCTATGGTCTTATTGTCATCGGATGTTTCTCCATATGAAGCATCCATAGTCGCTGCATACTCGCAAGACCCATCTGGTTCATCCTCATAAGTCCAACCAAGAGTGCTGTTTAGTTTGTAATACTGTTCAATCATCTAATCAACAGCTCCTTGTGATGACAATAACTGCATCGTCACTAGCTCTATGTTCTCATTGTACAACGGTAAGCCAAGAGTAACTATAACCTATTCTGCATCGAGCTAACACTTTTGGACAATAAAAAGACTTGTTCCAAGCCGAGTAGAAAGATTCTTTGAGAACAAAAACCACTTAGGAAGGAGCAAGCCGAAATGGTTGGAGTTGAGCTGTTCGTGGAAATCAACCCTGTCATGTGCAGGCGATAACCACAATAGCCTCCTACCTCCAGTTCCTTACGAAGGTTCTGAAAGAACCGTCACCCGGTACATTCAAAGCATCAGGCCCCACGATGAGCGCACGTATCGCCCTGTTGAAGCTGTTCCTGGTGAGCAAGCACAGGGTGACTGGGGACATTTCTGCTAGGCAAAACTTGACAATTAGCATACCATTAGAAGTTCTCTTGGAGTATTATGAACGTTCCGCCTGAAAGTAGCATGGTTCAACTGTAAACATCGACCCTACTCAAATATTCGCATATGAACGTGGACTACGATCTCTATAGTGTTCCCTTTATATGGTTTTTTAAGGTTTTTCTCTACCGATAACAAATCCGGGTATTCCCTTGTTACGAATCTATGATTCGTTCGGACATCAGGATAGAAACATATACCGCAATGCGACTAGCATCAGCCCATTGTCCCAATTCCATCGCTATTCAACATCTGTTCCACGTCTATAGCTAGAATACCCTCGGAATGCTTTGTTTGCCTCGTATGTAGGCTAAACAGGGAAACACCATAGAGGCGATATCGCGAGAAGAAGGTTTCTATCCCTCGTAGGTAGGCTAAACTCGATGCAAGAAGCCCATGCAGAGTGGTTCTAGGAAGTTTCCATTCCTCATAGGTAGGCTAAAGCCGTTTCAACAGGAATAATAATAGCACGTAATCGTGCATTTGGCCAACGTCTCTACATGATGGGTCACCATGATCCATTCATTTCAGGCATTTACCTGCCTTTCCTCCATCGCTTGCACATCGTCAAAAGCCCCATACTTTCCGTCGAAGGCAGGGTTTTTTTACGCTACTACACCTGGGCGGAAAACACCACATACACAACTGTTCGCTAAGTACGCTCACATAGCTAATGCCTCAGGGAGTTGCGGTTACCCTGCATACACCTATCTAGATAGACACCGCCTCGCAATTCCATGCTTTGTAGCATTCTAGCGCTCAAACAAAAACCCCTTCAATACCAGATCTAAATCTCCATAGAGGTAATACTAGTAGTGTCCTTATACTTCTGTAAAAAGGGATCGTGATTGATCCGGGCCACTGGCTCCTCCGGTAGACTGGTTGATAGGAAAGAAAATCACTAGTCGAGGAGGAGCAGCAGTGACCCAATATCAGATTACACTTTCGGACGAGATTGTGCACGGACTATTTAAGGAAGATGGAGCGATGGCCAGACTTGTGGAGCAATTGTTGAACCAAGTACTTGAGGCTGAGGTGACTGAGACGTTGCAGGCGAAGCCTTACGAGAGGACTGAGGAGCGCCAAGGCTACCGAAGTTGACCGGTTGGTGTTGTCAGTGCCTCAGGTACGGGAGGGGAAGTTTTCACCTGAACTTTTCGCCCGATTTCAAAGGAGCGAGCAGGCCTTGATCCTAGCTTTAATGGAGATGGTGATAAACGGGATATCAACCAGGAAGGTGGCCAAAATCACTGAGGAACTGTGCAAAAGGTTGGAATCCTTGGTCAAGGAGTGGAACGTGAGGCCGCCTGGAGCAGGGATTCGACGACGCGGTGGCTGTCTTGAATCTTTTTAAGCGCTTGCTGGAGGCTTTGCTCATGGAGAAAGACAAAGCCTGGTCTACCGACCGGCAGTATTTCGATATGAGGGCGTATGTGGAGTGGAAACAAGAGCAAACGGCGATGATGACCAACGAATTACAACAGGCCGCCGTCGCGGCGTGTTAGGCATGTGTTACGTATCAGTCCACCAGAAGGCTTTTTACAGAAAAGAAAGGATTTGACCCTAACCGGAGGTAACCCTACCTGCATCAACCCCTAACTCATACGAGGACACCCATACAACACGAGGCAAGTAACCTTCGGGTAGTTGACCTAACAGCCTCATCTTCTCTTCAGATTTTATGAGTACACATGGAATTTGAAGGCTTGACCTGTTGGGGTCAGGTACTGCTGCCACAATTCCGTAGTTTGGATTCTTTGTTTCCGAATACCTGCTCTCTCCCCACCACCGAAGTACCTTGACTCTGGAGGAATCTATCGCCACACTTCGCGCTTCTTGACCGAGGTATCCATTCCAACAACATACTCGGTTCTGTGCCCGCTCTTGAGCGGACCTATTTCGGGCACCCGCAAGGGGCTTGAACTCCTTAACTTTAAAACCCAATGATCTCAAAGATTCGATGAGCGGGACAACCGCGGGTGTCCTCAGAGATATCATGATATCAGCTTCAATGGCCTGCGCCTTTGCACAGTTCAGCTGCACACCTGCTGTCGGTCTAACCAGCCCACAAGTATCGACTAGTATGACGTCTGCCCCCTGGTCCTTGGCTGCCCTCACGCAAGATTGAACCCCAACTAGCACAGAAAGCTCCCGCCCATATGGGGAGGTCTTCCCAACCATGTATGAGCCTTCCCTCCTTACAGATTTGAGCGATAAAATGGGCCCTTCTGCAAATCCATAAGAGACAAAACCGGGTGGACCAATGTCTGATTGCCCTATATCTGAGTCGACAACAGCTACCTTGTTTCCCCTCTCCCAAAACCATGCCGCCATAACAGCAACCAAAGTGCTCTTCCCTGTATCAATCTCTCCGATGACCATGATCACCGGTCTCTCGGGGAGTATAGGAATTTCCTTCTCAAGTGCCCTACTTACTTTGAGCAACCTACACACCTCCTGAGTCGAATCTTCGTCCTCATTGAGACAATAATACCTCACCGGTTTGGATATATGAAAATGTGAAAAACCGAGATGGTTCTGGAGCAAGTAGCGAAACTTTTCCATACTAAAGGAAACAGAGCTTTTCCTGTAGAATCAAAACCTAGATGTTTCATATGAAGGATTGGTACCATGGATATTTCTCACCTGTTTGCCTATTTCTATATAGGCCAAGTCTACATTCGAAAAGAAATCAATAACATGCTCGGAGGTCAAGAACAAGGAGGTATATCTACTCCACGCTCAGCTCCTTGCGTGCTCCTTTTCCGAAGAAAAAACGCATTGGGATATATGCAAGACGACGGCTGGCAACTAGACGGATTCTACCACTTCACAGGCCAGGGTCAG
This sequence comes from Bacillota bacterium, assembly GCA_033810155.1. Lineage (GTDB taxonomy): Bacteria > Bacillota > Sulfobacillia > Fermentithermobacillales > Fermentithermobacillaceae > UBA3907. The sequence goes on from JAPXKJ010000013.1 coordinate 13,377, forward strand.
TCTTTTGACATGCAGATGAAAAGAGGGAACAAATCTGTACGCAACCACCTAGAAGCAGGCAAGGTCCTAATGGTCTTTGAAAGCGCAAAACCTACTGAGGGGCTCTATCGTTTCCAAGGATTCATGAACTACGTAGATCACTACCACAAGGACATAGACGCTTCTGGGAAAAAAAGACGCGTAATTGTGTTTCGGTTGGCACCTGTGAGAACCTATCCTTCATCTGAGCTCCCAAAACAGAACAATATTGCAACGACTTTTCTAGATCTACGCGAGCCAGCTATATCTGCATACAATCCCTTACGGAAAAATGAGTACATGAGTTTCACGAATTCACCTTATAGCACCATCGATCACAGGCATATTTGCAATGAACGAAATCAATATGATAAGCGCACCAGAATGCTAATGCAATATGTTCTTCAAAGAGCTAACGGATTCTGCGAATGTTGTGGCTACCCTGCGCCTTTTTCTTGTGAGAACGCAAATCCGTATTTGGAGATCCATTACATAAACGGTGTAGGCGACTACGGCATAGATAACCCTTCTAACCTAATTGCCCTATGCCCTGTATGCCACACAAAGGCCCACTCCGCCGGAAATCGAAAGAACATATTGGCACAGCTAGATGCTACAGCAGCCAACATTGAGAACGCGATAGACAAGGACATTCTCAAGCTGGTGACTGCAGCGATCATAAGAGATGGTGCTGGAAGGATACTAGCCGCCCAAAGAGATAGAGGAGACCTCAAAGGACTTTGGGAATTCCCAGGCGGCCAGGTAAAACCAGGTGAAACTTTGGAGCAATGCATAGCCCGAGAGATTCTAGAAGAGTTATCAGTACACATTACAAATACAACTCCTTTCTTAAAGGTAGATTACGATTACGGCTCTTTTTTCATGAGGCTATTTTCTTTCGAATGCAGCGCACAAGGAATTCCCATTCTGCGCAACCACACTCAGATGAACTGGGTGGAACCTTCCAACCTCAACGATTTGGATTGGGTGCCTGCCGACAGAGCTATAGCCCGAACTCTCCGAGACAATTCCTACCCAGATACAAAGGAGACACGGACAACCCTAGAGGCGGAATTAGAGGAGTCGTTCCACACACAAAAGTGATATGATTTTGGGAAATGTGGTACCCACTTGATAGCAAGATTTCTTCGAAAAAGTTGACAACGGGACTCCTAGGGCTTTATACTGCAATTGTACGTGAGCAACAAGAACCTATGGTTCAGCGCTGAATCTCTCGTAAGAGAGAACGGAGGAACCGATATTTTGGGGCTAATCGCAAGTTTGCGTAGGGTTACGCCCTTTCGACCCGAGCCCGTCAGCTAACTTCGTAAGCGTAGAAAAGGGAGGCCGCGTTTTCTGGCACCTTCTAGGTGTCGTTTAGCATTGTCAGTTAGCCTCCATCGTATTCACTATCTCACGTTCAATTATGGGCGAAGTTCGCGCTATGCACGCGACCTAAGCGAGGAGCTTTTTTCGTTTGTCTGGATGCGGTGCCATTTCATCGCTAAGGTCTTCGACGTGTCTTTCTACTTATGTGCCCATAATGAGACAATGCAGATTTCATAGCTACTACGGCAAAGGAGGTGGTGCACCATGCGAATTGCGGTCATAACCGACCCTATCCAAAGCAGGATTGCGCAGGCCGATCCCCATTCAAGACAACGTAATGAACTTACACGCAAAGCAGTCTCAGGAGCCTTGTTGGAGCTAGGCCATAACGTCCATATGATAGAAGTTGGGCCGAACATCCTACATGAGATCGAAGCAGTTCATCCCGACGCGATGTTTAACATAGCAAGCGGGTATAATTCGAAGAAACAGCAGGCAAATGTAGCCGCAATCCTCGAGTTAACCGATATACCATTCACTGGCTCGGAAGCAAAAACACATGTGCTAGCACTATACAAAGACATAACCAAAATAATACTTCAACACAGGCATGTCCCAACTCCCAAATTCATCGTCGTCCATAGCGCTGAAGAACTGGATTCATTTCCTTCGAACGGAAAACTACCTAGTCCGGTAATAGTAAAACCGTCAGCGGAAGGATCGGGTGTGGGCATCCATGCCAATAGCATAGCCCATTATTTCGAAGAAGTTAGACGACTGGTTCTCAATCTGATGGAAACTGTAGGACCACCTATCATGGTAGAACAATTCATACCTGGCCGTGAGTTTACTGTCGCGCTAGTTGGGTATCCTAAACCTACAGTCCTTCCTATACAAGAAATACTTCTAGATGAAGAAGCCCTTTACACATATGAGGTAAAGACTGACGACAAAGTCCTTTCTGTATGCCCTGCAGAAATCTCGCCTGAGTTAACACGTGAAATTCAAGATCTAGCGCTTGAGTCCTTTGCAGCCATCGGCTGCAGAGATATTGCACGAATAGACTTTAGAGTCTCTGAAGACTCTGTTCCCTATGTACTCGAGATAAACACACTTCCTGGTCTAACACCTGGTTACAGCGAAGTGCCACGAATCGCAGAAAGAGCAGGTATTGGGTATACAGAACTCATTAGATTGATCCTCGAAGGAGCTCTTAAACGCTTCAAAAAACATGCGGCGAAACATTTCCATAGTGCGACACAGGCTTAATATTTACTATCAATAAGGAGTTGATTATAAAGTGGCAAAAGTGCCTATACTAACTGACACAATTACCGAATCATCGTTTGCGGTTATAGGAGCGGGAAACGGTGGCCAGGCAATGGCAGGTTTTCTTGCATTGAGGAACTTTGGCGTTAACCTATGGAACAGATCCGAAGACAAAATAGCCGCTCTAAATGAAATTGGAGGCATTATGCTTGAGGGCGAAATAAACGGGTTTGCTCAACCGAACATAATGACCCATGATATGGGTGAAGCAGTTAGCGGCGTTCAAATAATCATGGTTGTTGTACCTGCTTCAGGACACCGGGATATAGCGAAGCAAATGGCCCCTTGGCTAACTGACGGTCAGGTAGTTGTCCTTAACCCTGGACGCACCGGCGGAGCTCTTGAATTTAGGAAGGTACTCAGAGAACATGGGTGCTGTGCAGATGTTACTATTGCAGAAGCAGGCACATTCGTATATGCAAGTAGAACAATTGAACCAGGAAGGTCTCACATCTACGGTATCAAGCATCAAGTGCCATTGTCGGCACTCCCGGCAATTCGGACGATTGACGTAGTAAGACAGCTTCGATTGGCGTATCCCCAGTTTGTGCCTGTAGAAAGCGTTTTGGTTACCAGTTTTGACAACATCGGGGCCATATTCCATCCTCTGCCCACCATACTTAATGCAGGGCGCATCGAAAGCGGTCTTGAGTACCAGCATTACAAAGATGGGATCACGCCTTCGGTAGCAAAGGCATTAGAGAAGTTAGACGAGGAACGTCTCTCAGTAGCAAATGCTTTCAGTGTTTCTGTTAGATCAGTGCTGGACTGGATGGAAGAAGCCTATGAAGTAAAGGCGTCTTCGGTGTACGAGGCGGTCCAAGCTAATCCAGGTTATGAAGGGATTCTGGCTCCCCGCACCCTTAACACCCGGTATATATTCGAAGACATTCCTTTTAGTCTTGTTCCTCTGGCATCCTTAGCTCAGATCGCTGGTATAGAAGTTCCTCTCATAGAGTCGGCAATAACTATGGCGAGCGCTCTTCATGGAATAGATTATCGAGCAACTGGGAGAACTGCGGAAATGATGGGCATATCCGGCATGACCCCAGAGGAGATCACTCATTTTGTCTTGAATGGGGCTGATGAGTAATGAAAGAAACGGCCAAAAGAAGCGAGGCAACCCCAAAGACAATGGCTGCGGCTTCCATAGGCGATTGCATACATGTGGCCGGGATTTTCAACTTCTTCAAACTCGCAGAATCTGCCGGTTGGAAAACGCAGTTCATAGGCTCGGCCAAGTCCCCAGAAGAAATCGCCATCTGGACGCGGGAGAATCGCCCTCATGTCCTTGCAATAGGTTACAGACTCGACCCGTCTGCAGCAAGACGCCTCATTGAAAGGCTTGTCAAGGCTTTGGACGAACATGGGGTAAATCCAAAGCCCAGGCTCATATTCGGAGGTACGCCTCCGGTTGCAGAAGTAGCTAGAGCATCCGGGGTCTTCGAAAAAGTCTTTTCAGGCGAAGAAGATATTAGCGAAACTATGGCGTACCTAAGAGGCGAGTCCGGAACAGTCTCAGAAGAAACAACTTATCCGAGTTCCCTCATAGATAGAATTAACTGGAAATCTCCATATCCCATAATAAGGCACCATTTCGGACTTCCTTCTCTCGATGAAACGATATCCGGGATCGAAAAACTCGCCGACTCTGGGGTGCTTGATGTGATTTCCATTGGCCCTGACCAGAATGCACAAGAAAACTTCTTTCATCCGGAAGAAATGGATCCGGACCAGCAAGGTTCAGGAGGAGTGCCGGTAAGGAACGCAAGAGATTTTGAGAGACTATATCAAGCTTCAAGGAGGGGGAATTACCCCCTTATGAGGTGCTACAGCGGAACTAGGGACGTAATTCCTTTTGCTAGAGTACTCTTAGACACGATAAACAATGCGTGGGCCGCAATCCCTCTTTCATGGTACAACGTCTTGGACAAAAGAGGTCCAAGAGAGATTGAAGATTCTATAAAAGAAGCTCAACAAGCGATCAAATGGCACGCCGACCAGGGCATCCCAGTAGAGGTTAACGAATCGCATCAGTGGAGTCTGAGATGGGCTCCTGACGTAGTTGCTGTTGCAACCGCCTACTTAGGAGCTCTGACCGCTAAGAAGATGGGTGTCAGAGACTACGTAGCCCAATTCATGTTCAACACCCCACCTGAAACGTCAGCTACAATGGATCTTGGCAAAATGTTGGCAAAATTGCATCTCATCGAGCAGCTAGCAGACGGCGACTTTAGGATATGGCGCGAGGTGAGATCTGGATTGGCCAGTTTTCCAGTAGATCTTGATATGGCGAAAGGTCATTTGGCGGCATCAACTTTGCTGAGCATGAACATGAAACCACACATCTTGCACGTCGTAAGTTATTGCGAGGCCAATCACGCTGCTACCCCAAGCGAGATCATAGAAAGCTGCAAAATAGCAGAGGGAGTCATAGCCAATTGCATTCCAAGCATGCCTGACATGACTTTAGATCCGCGGGTGCAGAAAAGGAAATTGCATCTCATCCAAGAAGCAAAAGTGCTTCTTGAGGCCATAGAAAGACTCCCCCAGATGGTTCCGGCGCTTTCGAGTTCCAAAGACCCGCTTACTGACCCAAAGGTGCTAGCCTTTGCCATAAAGGTAGGACTCCTCGACGCCCCACATCTAGCTGGTAATCCTGCAGCATGCGGTAAGATCTGTACTGCCGTTTTGGACGGAGGATGCGAAGCAATTGATCCCATATCTGGGGAGGCTCTTTCAGAATCTCAACGGGTAAGTAGAATTCTCGATGATTTAGGGAAAACGACCCTAGGTAGTTGACCTAGGCAAAGTGCATGTACAGCATGTGTATAACTCCTGCAGTTATACACATGTTGTATACAACATGTGTATAGTTTCTAACAACTTATCAACACGCTTACTCTTCTTTCACTTCAATGATCCACAACCATATTGACGCATTATCGCACAGCTCATCTAATAACTGCCGTTCCTCATTGAGAACCGCTATCAACTGATCCAACCGAAGCAACTCTTTCTGAGCCAGAGGAACGTCTTGCGCATCCACCGCATTATTAATTGCCTGAGCCAGATCGTCTCGCTGCATCTGGTTGGTTTCAATCAGAGAATCCAATACATTGCGGTAAGCAGTTACATCATATGCAATCACATCAGACTGAACAATTGAACCCAACGCGGACATATCATCTGAAACTTGTTCCAGGCTGGAAGAAGGTACCAGCCCAGTCACGCAGAAACCCGAAGCTCCGGTTGGAGTATACACTGATTCAAAACACAGATGTACTGAGCCACCTGATTCACCAATCATTGCGCACGCCTTATCTGAGACATCGCCCAAAGCACCTTCCGGCACTTCAATCGCAATATTGGCGCTCTTTATCTCCTTCGCTAGATTAGCCGGCATTCGTTTTGTCGCCATAAAGAACCCGGTTTCCTCGTCTTCTTCGGAGATTTCTTCCTCCTCGGGAACGCCCGACGTCGCATCCGCCGCCAATGATTCGTTGTCTTCAGAACCGACGGTTACATCAGATGGGGATTCCTCGCTTGGGGGTTGCACATCCTCTTCTACGTGAGAATTGTCTGTGGGCAGTTGCGGTTGCTGAGGTTGGGACTCAAATACTATAGTGCCTTCTTTCTCAGTTTCTGTGTTGTCAGCAGTTATCGTCTCTTCCTCCCGCTGGTCGCTTTCCGATGCAACATCTGCAGGTAGCTGCTGAGTGCCAAAAAACGCGGACTTAATCGCAGGAGAAGCTACCAATATGATCAAACATGCCGCCAAAGCAATCGAAAGACGCCTGAGCCATATAGACCTTTTCGCCGACCTCTCAGCTCTCAAGGCATCCTCTCGCCTAATAGCATATTCATTCACAGCCTCCATTATAGAGGCATGAAGTAAGTCTGGCGGCTCGATTTCAGGCACAGAACCCAGGAGTTCTTTTATATGCCTCAATTCCTCGTACATAGCCTTACAATCAGGACACACCTTTAGATGCTCTTCTAATTGGGCAGATGCCTGAGGATCCAGTTCGCCGTCTATATAAGACGATATGAATTCTGAGAAATTACAGTACTTCAATCTCCACCCCTCTTCTCAGAACCTTTGACGAAAGAATGGAGGTTTTGTTCCTCGCCATACAATTTTCGAACAAGTTTGCGGGCCCTATGAATACGGGACTTCACAGTTCCCAAGGATATGCCCAGTATCTCTGATATTTCCTTGTACGAATAGTCATGAACATCGCACAAAATGAGAGGCGCACGGTAATGCGGATCGAGGTCCTTCACTATATTTAGAATCTCTTCACCAGTTGACTTGAATTCAACAGCATCCTCTATACTTGTTGCAGTGTCCTCCACCTGTCTTTGTACTTCCGAATCGCCGAAATCCAAAGGTGCATCGAGAGAATAAACAGTCGCTTTTCTATCTTTCCTGAGGTAGTCAAGGCACGTATTCACGCATACTCTATATACCCAAGTTGAAAATTGACTGTCGCCCCGAAAATCCGGAAGAGCTTGATATACCTTAAGAAAAACGTCCTGAACAATGTCCAGAGCCTCTTCTTTGTCCGATACTAGGCGATAAGCTACATTGTACAGCTTCTTTTCATAAGCTGTTACAAGTGCCTCGAAAGCCTTCATATCACCTTTGGCCGCCTTTTCGACAGTGGCTCTGTCATCTTGACATGACACTAAATTTACCCTCCGAAAATCATTTCGATTTCGATTCTTCTATCTCCGTGTCGACTTGAGGTGATCTATCTCTGAGCCTGCACAAGCCAAGCTCCCGCAATTGTTCGGGCGATACCTCAGCTGGCGCGTGGGTCAAAAGACAACTCCCTTTAGTTGTTTTAGGAAAAGCTATGACATCTCGAATAGTATCAGCGCCTACTACCAACATGACAAACCTATCCAATCCAAAAGCTATTCCTCCATGTGGAGGAGCCCCATATTCAAAAGCATCGAGGAGAAAGCCAAACTTTTCTCTAGCTTCAGAAAAAGACAGGCCCAAAAGTTCAAAAACCTTCTCTTGAACATCTCTTCTATGTATACGTATGGAACCGGAAGCAAGTTCGACTCCATTGAGTACTAGGTCGTATGCCCTAGCCCTAATCCGTTTCTTCGATAAATCATCTTTCCTTTCTAAGAGATCGAAATCTCTTGTGCAAGGGCTCGTGAACGGATGATGCGCCGCCTGCCATTGCCCTGACTCCTGGTTTATCTCAAGAAGAGGGAACTCGGTAATCCAAAGGAAGTTAGTTAACCCTTCCGGGATCAAATCGAGACGCCGAGCAAGGTTTTTCCTCATTTTACCCAAAACTCCGACGGCCACTTCAAATTCGTCTGCTACTATGAGTGCAAGATCTCCTTCTTTTGCCCCAAGAACCTGAGATATGAGGTCAATCTCATTTTGGTTCAGGTGCTTTTTGATCGGTGACTTTATCTGGCCGTTAGGCAAATATGATATGGTTACGAGCCCTTTCGCCCCAAATTCCTTTGCCTCGTCTGTGATCTTCTCAATCTCCTGACGTGACAGTCCTGCACACCCAGGAACACATATCGCCTCTATTGCTCCCCCTTGGCAAGCCGTATCCTTGAAGACAGAAAACTGACTCTCCTTCAGAATATCTGTAAGGTCATGGATTTGCATACCAAATCGGGTATCGGGTTTGTCTGAGCCATAGCGCGCCATAGCCTCATCCCAAGTCATCCTAGGGAAAGGAACTGGAAGATCGGATTTCAGAACTTCCTTCCAGACATGCTGGATCATTCCTTCAACAAGCTCAAATACTCTTTCTTCCTCGACGAAAGACATCTCGATATCTACCTGGGTAAACTCAGGCTGTCTATCCGCTCGCAAGTCTTCGTCCCTAAAGCACCTAGCCATTTGAAAATACTTGTCTACACCAGAGACCATGAGCATCTGCTTGAAAAGTTGGGGCGATTGTGCTAAAGCGTAAAAACACCCAGGTTCCACACGTGATGGCACTAAATAGTCCCTGGCGCCCTCTGGCGTGCTCCGCGTCATAGCAGGCGTCTCAATCTCCCAAAACCCTCTCTCGGAAAGAAAGTTCCTCATGGACAAGACTATCTCGTGCCTAAGTCTGAGGTTTTCGAGCATAGGAAGTCTTCTAAGATCTATGTATCTATATTTCATGCGTATCGCTTCATCAGGTTCTGCTTCGTCGCGTATGACAAAAGGTGGGGTCTTTGCGGCGTTGAATATCCCTATACTTTCCGCAAGAACTTCTACTTTTCCAGTCAGGATGTTGGGGTTTTCTCTGCCTTCAGCCCTCCTCACCACTTGACCACAGACACACACAACATACTCTGACCGGAGAGATTTCGCCGTTTCAAAACTCTCTGGAGATCGAATAGGATCGCAAACTACCTGAACTATACCTGTCCTATCCCTTAGATCAATGAATGTAAGATCCCCAAGATCCCTTTGTTTATTCACCCAACCCATTAACACCACTTCGGAGCCTGCGCGCTCCTCGGTGACTTCACCGCAGTAGCACGTCCTCTCTAGCCCTTGAATATCTGTCATTAGGTTTAGCGGTTTCTGCTTGTTCTGTTGGCTGTCAATCTGTGCCACTTAAGATTTCCCCCTTCATGAAGGCTAACACCTGATCGAGCGCGACCTCTTTCTGCCATCCGTGCTTCATCGATCTTATGGAAGCTTCGGATTTTTCAAATTCTTCTTCGCCCAGTATGATAACGTACTGCGCATTAACCCGATTGGCTTGCTTCATCTGCGATTTCACGCTTCTCATCAGTGGATCAAAATCGCACGATAACCCTAAACGCCTCAAACTATCGAGCAGTTCGAATCCCCAAAGAGAGATCTCACGACAAATGGTCTCATCATCGCTACTTGCTATCACCACGAAACAATCGATTGACGGACTTGCGTCAATCGGCTTTTCTCCTTTGTCTGAAGCCAAAAGCAATCTTTCCAGTCCCAATGCAAAACCTACGCCAGGAGTAGGTTTTCCGCCTAGTTCTTCAACCAGCCCGTCATAGCGCCCTCCTCCTATGATCGTATCCTGAGCACCAAGCGGAGGCCATTTTATCTCAAACACTGTCCTAGTGTAATAGTCAAGTCCCCTCACCAAAGCAGGATCAACTGTGTATTCCATACCCATGGAAGTAAGAATAGACCTAAGCATATCCCAATGCTCCTGGCATTCGGGGCAAAGGTAATCATGCATCCTAGGCGCCCCAACAATGACTTCACGACATGAAGGGTTTTTGCAGTCTAGGACCCTTAGAGGATTCGCATCAAGACGACTCTGGCAATCCGTGCATAAACTCGACGCTCTTTGTGAAAGGTACTTCACAAGATCCTCTCTGTATCTATTGCGGCATAAAGGACATCCGATAGTATTTATGAATAATGTTGTGCCAAGAAGCCCAAGTTCCTCTGCTATCCTAACCCCTACTTGTATCACTTCGACGTCAGAGAATGGGGAGCCTGAGCCTAGGATCTCTATTCCAAATTGCATGAACTCTCTATATCTTCCGGCCTGCGGTTTCTCGTACCGGAACATTGGGCCGAGATAGAAAAACTTCATTGGAAGAGCACCGCCGTCTAAGCCATGTTCCAGAAAAGCTCGCACCACAGGTGCAGTGCCTTCAGGTCTCAAGGTGAGCGATCTTCCGCCTTTATCCTCAAAAGTGTACATTTCTTTCTGGACGATATCTGTGCTTTCGCCAACTGACCGCGTAAACAACTCGGTGTGTTCAAAAACAGGAGTCCTTATCTCCTGAAAGTTATACATACTCGAAAGCGTTCTTAGAACAGATTCCACTTTCGACCATTTCCCGGACTCAGGAGGTAAAATGTCGTTTGTCCCTCGTGGCGCCTTTATCATACTTACCACTCCCTGTTAAGTCACGATATCTTTGCAATCCACCACCAACCTGTTTCTATAAGATAACACAGTTTAGGCTAGAAAGGGATTCTCTTCTCTTTCCTTGCCTACGGTGGTAACCCAGTTATGTCCCGGGTAGATAACCGTTTCGTCGGGAAGGGTCAGTACTTTGGTCCGAATACTTTGAAGTAAGGTGTTCATGTCTCCACCAGGAAAATCAGTGCGTCCTACGCTGAGGCGAAAAATAAGATCGCCTGAAAACAGCGCCCCTTGAGAACCTGCATCTGACTCTAGACTCTCCAATGCGCCAGCATAGTATAAAGATATGCTGCCCGGGGTATGCCCAGGAGTCTCAAGGACCCTAAGACATGCATTACCAATGTGGATACAATCACCTTCCTTAAGCGTAAGGCATTCCTCAACTCTCACCATGCCGGAAGTATCCATAATTGCGCTCATCCACCCAGGGTCATCAAGAAGGGTTCTGTCTTTTTCGCCTATCAGCACAGGCGTTCCTAGTCGCTTCTGTATGAGCCCTGCGTCATAGATGTGATCAAGATGCCCGTGTGTACATACTATGTACTCAATAACCAGACCCTTTTCGCGAACTGCGTCAAGGATCTTTTCACCTTCTCCACCTGGATCTATGATCGCGCATTTGCTGGTTTCTTCATCGAATATGATGTAGCAATTGGTCATAAGAGAGCCAACTACCAATCTTTGGACTTTCACCATAAACCCCACCCTTCTATCTGACTTACACGAGCCCAGGCCTCGCAGGTTTCTGTTTGGCTCACGAAAAACTCAGTTCAGAACTCCTTGGAGCTTGAGATAAGGATGGTGACAGGACCATCGTTTGTGAGGCGAACTTCCATGTGTTCGCCGAATGCACCTGTCTTTACCGTAAGACCCATGGACCGAATGGCGTTTACGACTTTCATGTAGAATTCTTCACCCATTTCGGGCAAGGCAGCAGCATCAAATCCAGGGCGCTTCCCCTTCTTAACATCGCCATATAGCGTAAACTGGGGCACTACCAATACTTCGCCTGATATGTCTACTAAAGACAGGTTCATTCTGCCTTGATCATCTGGAAACACTCTGAGGCCGGCGATTTTCTCAGCCATATAGAAGATATCTTTATCAGTATCGTTTTTCCCTACCCCTAGAAAAACAAGACTGCCTATACCGATGGACGCTATCTCACAAGAACCAACGAATACGCTGGCCTCTTTGACTCTTTGAAAGACTGCTCGCACCTTTACCTCCTGTTTCCAAAAACACGGTCGACTGAGATAATCCCTTTGATCTTCCTTATTTCAGAAGATACTCTCTTGAGTTCATCGAGATCGTGTATATCGAATAACGCAGTGATTCTAGCAATTCCATCCATGTCGCCTTTTGCTGTCGCTTTTGCGATATTAGAGCCAACATCCGCTATCACGGACATAACTTCGGCGAAAAGACCTGGCCTATCATAACCTTCCACAACTATCTCCACAGGATAAGATGCCCTAACCTCCGGGCCCCATGAAGCTTCGATGAATCGTTCATTGTCATCTAAAGACTGGATCATAGGACAGTCGAGGCGGTGAATCGTAACCCCGCGACCTCTCGTAATATATCCGATGATAGGATCGCCCGGCACAGGTGCGCAGCACTTGGCCAAACGAACAAGGAAGTCGCTCATCCCCTTTACGACTATTGCCTCTTCAGGTCCCCTTGCTTTTTTGGAAGCAACTTTCGGAATCTCATCCTTCTGAGGTAAAAGCGAAGGAGCAGTCTTAGGAACCTCATCTTTGATCTTGGTCACAACGTGAACAGGACTTATCCCTCCATATGAAATGGCAGCAAATAAGCTCTGCATGTCAGGATATTTCAGTTTCTGTAAGACCTTCTCAAAAATGCCTGCATCGTCGAGTTCAGCCCACTTGAAGCCAGCCTTTTGAATCTCTTTCTCTAGGTTAGCCTTGCCTCTTGCAAGATCTTCTTCACGGACTTGCTTCTTGAAAAACGCCTTTATCTTAGACCTTGCCTGCGGGGTTTTCACTATGTCCAGCCAATCTCGGCTTGGACCCGTAGAATGGCGAGAAGTTAAGATCTCTACAATATCGCCAGTATTCAATTTATACGACAGAGAAACCAGTTTCCCGTTTACCTTTGCTCCTGTACACTTGTGCCCAATGTCTGTGTGAATTCTGTATGCAAAATCCAATGGTGTAGATCCGACCGGTAGATCTATAACGTCGCCTCTCGGGGTGAAAACGAAAACTTCATCGTTGAACACATCGATTTTTAGAGCTTCCATAAACTCTGCCGCATCCGTCATCTCTCTCTGCCAATCTAAGAGTTGGCGCAGCCAGGCCATTTTTTCGTCAAATGATCTGTCTGCCTTACCTTCTTTATATAGCCAGTGAGCAGCGCTCCCATATTCGGCAGTTCGATCCATTTCCTTTGTCCTTATCTGAATCTCAAAAGGCTCCCCCAATGGACCCAGCACTGTAGTATGGAGCGACTGATATCCGTTTGGTTTGGGCATCGCAATATAGTCTTTGAATCTACCAGGCATTGGCTTCCATAACGTATGAACTATCCCCAATGCTTCATAGCAATCGGTTACCGTGTCTACTATAGCTCTTACTGCAAGGAGGTCATATATTTCAGCAAGCTGCCTCCCTTGCGTTTTCATCTTTCGATATATACTGTAAAGGTTTTTCGCCCTTCCTTGAACATCAGCATGTATGCCGGCTTCTAGGAGACTAGAACGCAAACGATCTATTACCATGGCAGCTTCTGCTTCCCGTTGCCCCTGTTCTACGGCAATTTCCTGTTCGAGTAAATGATATTCCTCAGGGTAAAGGTACATAAAACCCAAATCCTCAAGTTCCCACTTAAAGCGCCAGATCCCAAGGCGATGAGCGAGCGGAGCATAGATTTCCAGAGTCTCTTCAGCGATCTTCTTTTGTTTTTCTCTTGGCAAAGCATCAAGGGTTCTGAGGTTGTGCAACCGATCTGCAAGTCTTATCACTACGACCCGCCAGTCCTCCGCCATGGCCAGGAACATTTTTCTAAGGTTGGATACCTGTTCTTCTTCTCGGGAATGAAATTGTATTTTGCTTAGCTTAGTAACACCGTCTACAAGCCTTGCTACATCCGCCCCAAACTCCCGTCGTATATCTTCGAGAGTTACCGGAGTATCCTCGACTACATCGTGGAGTAAAGCTGCGGCCAAAGTCTCGGCATCGCCTTCAAGTTCAGATAAGATCTTCGCTACTGATAGAGGGTGTTCTATGAATTCTTCTCCGGAGGCCCGGAATTGGCCAGAATGAGCTGCGGCTGCGAACGCATAAGCTTTCTCAACCAGTTGTTTCTCCTGGTCTGTCAGATAAGAACCAATATCGCCAGTAATCTCCGTAATGACCACAGCTCAGATACTCACTCCTTAGTATTACTTTCACAAAGGCGACATTTCCGGCCCCCTACCCGCTGAACCCAATGTCGCCCTATAGACCTGCTATCGCGTAAGTCATCCAACATTTATTATCCAATTATACCACCAATGAAATATTTTACGAATCGCCATCCCGCTTATTTGGCCGCGTTCTGCAGTTTCGGTTTTTGGACTTCAAGACAACACCTATTCATCCAGCTTGACGACGGAGATTATGTTGTATCCTTTTTTTGATAGGCTATCCCTACCAGGTATGTAAGTCAACTCGATCAGGAATGCAATTCCTGTGATCTTGCCTCCCAGATCTTCGACCAAATCCACAGTGGCGCCTATAGTTCCGCCGGTAGCCAAGAGATCATCAAGTACAAGGACCTTTTGCCCCGGTTCTATAGCGTCTTGATGGATTTCAACTACATCAGTCCCATACTCAAGATCATACGTTCCTTTGATTGTGCGCCACGGTAGTTTGCCCTTCTTCCTAACCGGAACAAATCCTTTTCCCATGGCATATGCAAGGGCACTTCCAACTATGAAACCACGCGCTTCGGGTGCGACTATTACATCGAAGTCGAGACCACTCAGAGCGTCTTTGAGAGCATCGATGGACTTTTTGAACATCTCACCATTTCTTAAAAGCGGTGTTATGTCTTTGAAACTAACTCCTTTTGTAGGGAAATCGGGTATTACGCGGATGTACTTTCGTACTTCAGTTTGAAAGTCCTGTTCCATTTGGTATTCCTCCCTTACGTATCGCGATCATGCAGAAACATTGCAGTCGCTTTCTCAATACCTGCTTCAAACCTTAGCAACATCTCAGAGCCTAGCGAGATTATCTGTGCCGGTTTCACGGATTTTGAGCCCATAGGAATAGGTATCGGATCCACTCAGACTCACTTTCCCTTTGGGCCTGTGAATCACTGCGGTTGGCACTTTATCTACACAAGCATATGATAACATTCCCAACTCCATCATAATAGAAATGCACGATCTCACAAGAAGCAGCCTTTGATCGCACGCTAGTTCCCCAAGATCCTCAAGATTATCCAAGTCGAGAAGATTCATCTTCCAGACCGGTATTGAGCCACCTTCGCTCATTCGGAGAAAAGCGCTCCACAATCGTTCCATATCCTCCTTACCAGGAAACCGACACTGCAACCACCTGCTAGAATCCTCAAAATATTCGCTTGTGTTAATCACATGGACTCGCGGCAACCTGCCGAGAGACTCCAACTTCTCTCGAGAGGACTGCGAGATCGGCGAATGTGCTACAACGACGTCTAGCTCAAGGTTATCTCCTTCACTTAGCAAGTCCCAAGGATAAGTTGATATAACCAGACCGGTCCTTTGCTTGAGCGCATGCGCAGCATCATGAGCAAGACTTCGGCGTTGCCCCTTTACATGAAGTTTAGCAGCTATGCCCGCCCGACGAAGGGCAACATATATGCTTGAGGCTGCGTCTTTGCTCCAGGTATATATTACGCAGGGGCGGGAGCCAGAGATGTACTTGCAGATACCCTCATAGTTACTCCCAAAAAGGCTCCGTGCCGGACGTACATCCCTAACTTGTAGTGAAACAGTCTGCTGTCCATTGTACGTATTCTTTGCAGGGGTGAAAGCAACGTCGAGCTTCCCTGGAAAGCAGACATCCACTGCTCTCTCACCTGCACCAAACCATATGAAACGTAGAGCATGTCCTGCGTCCACAAGTAACTCTAGATGACTCATGTTCTTGCCCAAAAGCCTGGCACCTTCGATCTTACAATCCTCAACTCCAAATAAAGGCACAGGATTGCCTCTACCAAAGGGTTCAAGACGCAGGCAAGAATTTAGAAAATCGCCCATGATCTTCTCAACTGGTAACATGCCATCTAGCTCCATGGATTGCTCCATTGAAACGCCACAAAAACCACTTTCACATGCTCGTTCAAAAGATTCAACAAACTTGGATATGTTTTCTCCTTCGATAGAAAACCCTGCTGCCCCCTCGTGCCCCCCAAAGGAAACGAGCAGGTCTTTGCACAAAGACAAAGACTCATATACGTTGAACCCTTCCACACCTCTAACTGAACCCTTGAACACGGGCCCATCGCCGCCTACGAGAGCACACGGCCTTCTGTATGCATCTCGAACCCTTGAAGCGGCGATACCGATTATCCCTTCATGCCATGATGGTTTGTGAGCAGACACAGAGTATCGGAGGTAGCCGCGTTGAACATCCATATTCCCACACGCATTGGTCTCATCCAAAGGTAAATCATAATCATCCCCGCAAACTTGCGAAAAAGCGCCATAGGTCTCAATCTCACCGAGACACTCTTGAACCACGATCGATTCCTTCTTACGACGCTCTTCATTGAGTTCTTCCAATTCCAACGCCAGACCAAGACATGTATGTACGTCGCTACTACAAAGAAGATTGAATGCATGAATGGGATGTCCCATCCTACCAGCCGCGTTTATCCTAGGCACAAGGCCAAACATTATGTCACGCTCATAGTCTATGTCTTTTGAGACAAGAAACGGCTTCAAATCACGAACATTGAGGGCGCCCTCGTCGAGAATCTGGGAAAGGTACTCACGAAGCCCTTGTTCCACCGTACGCGGAACAAAGTCTAGCCCTCGATCTGTTCTTAGTTTCGCCAGACCGGAAACCAAAAGAAGAGACAGAATCCCTTGCCTGTTACTTTCTTCTATTGCTTTGAGCCCTCTTTTGACCCAGCCGCGATTGAGACCGGTGACAGGCTGTCCGTCTCCGGCAATGGATATGGTAAGAAGATCCATTGCCCAGTCAGTCTCAATCTCGTTCGCAAGATTTCTTTTTTCAAGCAATCCCCAAGCCAAAAGATAAGCTACGCCTGCCCCGCTAAGATCATCCAATTCGAAACCTTTCCACGAGGGTAACCAAGGGTTAATTATGCTGAGAGCATCCGGAAGAACATCGCCAAGTTTGTGGTGATCGGTGATTATAACATCGATACCTAATCTCTTGGCTTCGGTACATGTCTCGCTTGCTACAATTCCACAGTCTGCTGTTATTATTAGCCCTATCCTTGCTTCGGCAAACTCCGTCATCAAGTGAGTATGAAAACCATAACCATCTTCAAATCTAGACGGCAAATACACAGAGATGTGACATGCTCCAGCCAGTTCCAGTGCCTCTTTGAGTATGACCGCAGAAGTAACCCCGTCTGCGTCAAAGTCTGAATAAATCAATATGCCTTCATTAGCGTCTATCGCCGAGCTTATCCTGTCTATGC
>JAPXKJ010000014.1:0-29889 GCA_033810155.1 Bacillota bacterium
TTGCATCCTAGCTATTGGCGGAGTCTTATGAGTCTTGGCGTGAGGTCGCAGCCCTACGGTACCTTTTGACAGAAACTCCATCATCTTATCCATGTTACGTTCCAAAATGTCTAGATCCACGACCAACGCAGGAGTTTCGACTTCGAATACACTTTTGCCCACCGAAGTATCAAGTTGTCGTTTCTCCTTTTCTGTAAGCACTTCAGTTCCTCCATTCTAACTGTCTACGCTAAGCCTGTCAAAAGACGGCCTAGGTATAAAACACTACTATGTCTCCGTCATGAAGGACATGGTCTCGCGGAACCATCTGCCCTTCAAAAACGCCTTTGCCCCAAACTCGTGCATATCTGAGGTTCTGAGCAATCTCTTTATGTATAGCTTGGGCAGCTTCTAAGACTGTTACCCCTTTATCCAAGACGAAAGGCTCTCGATAGTCCACTTTCTTACCCGGAGGGCGAGTGTACACTCGGATTTTCCCCAAAAGATCATAAAACAGTTTTGAAGCTAAAAGATCTAATCCTTCTCCTGTAACAGCTGAACAAGGTATAATCTGTATTGTTTCGGGAATCACATCGCGTAGCAATTCAATCCGAGTTTCGGCACCAGGCAGATCACACTTATTCGCAGCACAGATGGCCCGCTTTTCAGTAAAATCCAAGTCGCCCTCGTTTTTCAGGCGAACACTATTATCGTCCATAAACGCTATGAGGTTTTCTGCATGCTCTAGCACATCATCGTCACCTACATCAAGAACAAGCAAGATCCCGTCGGATAACCGCAACATCGCCCACATCCACGGCTGTGCATTCTCGGAGGTGATAGGAGGCATGTCGATTAGTTGAATTTGAACGTTCTCCCACTGCGCCATGCCAGGCAAAGGCATCCTAGTAGTAAACGGGTATTCGGCAACCTCTGGATTGGCCCTGGACATGCTCTTAAGCATCATAGATTTACCTGAGTTAGGAGGCCCGACAAGAACTACTTGCCCTGCTCCTTCCTTTTCTATTCTGAAAAACTCCCGTCGCCTGGGCCCCTTCTTGCCCGATCTCATCTCGTTCCTCAGCTTTGATATCTTTCGCTTTATCTCCCCTTGCATCTTCTCAGTTCCTTTATGCTTCGGGATAGTAGCTAGCATCTCTTCGAGAGCGGCAAGCCTTTCTTCGTCAGTAATAGCCTCTCTATATCTTTTTTCGGCCTGAATAAACTCAGGCCCTAAATTGGCCGGCACGCAAGATCACCTCCTTCTCCCTTGTTTACTTGTCCATATACCTATCAATACACTCTTTGAGATTCACATGTGCGACCTGCGCTTAGATTCGCCGGCTAGATCTTCCTCACTCCGCTTATGCCTTTGAGATAGTTACGCCAATCGATCTCGACTTCTTTCCCCAAAGTCAGGAAACATATTACCGAACGTAGAACGGATCTTGCAAAAATGACCTCTGCAGCGTGAGAATACAGGGCAATCTGAGGCGCATAGATATCTGCGGTGCTAAGCAGTTCATCTAGGGTTATCGAATCTGTCTTGTAGTCTAGTATCGTAAGGCCGCCTTCATTCTCTATGAGGACGTCAATTATACCTTGCACCACAATATAGTCCTTTCTATCAGAAAACTCCTGAGATTCTCCATGAATGCCCCCTTCAAAGATAGGAACCACCCTGGCTGCATCCCCAAACGCCTCTTCGACCATTTCCACATCAAGTCTCATAGTAAAAGGAACTTCCCGCCTTACACGCTCCGGCGATGCTAGGAGCATCCGGCCTGTTGGCGATCGGAAAAACTTCGAAAGCATTGAAACATCCTCATCTAGTATATGCTCCTTCACAAGAAACCCTGTATCGGATAATCTTTCGATCTCATCTCTTATACTCGTTTCACTCATCGGTAGATTTAGGTTGATCCTAGCTAGAAGAGCATGAACTGCAACCCCTCTTTCCACTCCGGTAGGCCCTTTGCGTCCGGTGAACGCAAGCCGCTTGGTCGGAGAAGGGACAAACTGGATAGCCTCTTCATCGAGAATGAACCTAGACTTAAGCTCTCCAACACTCATTTTTGCAGGCGTCGAAGTGAATGGCCTATAGCCATAATTCCACTCCAACCTACGCTTGACCTCAGAAAAGACAGCTTCGTCTGCTGGAGAACTGAGAGGTGCTAGATTCTTTAAGTCATTCCACTTGAGTGAAGACTCATGGCTAGTTCTCGCAAAAGGTTCGGGTACTCGGCCACCCCCCTCTACCCCATAGAGTTCTAGTTTGAAAGGTATATCCTCCGGGATCTCCAAAGTTCGCCACGAAGTTCTCGAATCTACCTCTCTAAGTAAGAGGGGAACGATCCAATCCAAATAGGTCTGTGCGGAAGATATATCCTTCTTATGCCATGTGTGGAGCTCTTTCTCCAGGTTATTGGCCGAGCCTACTAGGTACAGTTTCTCTTTGGCTCTTGTCATAGCCACATACAAAATACGCATTTCTTCTGCCAAATTGTCTTTGAGTATCTGGGACTTGTTCGCTTGATACGCCAAGGTCGGGTATTTTATCCTACAGCCCAGATCAGAAAACACCGCGCCAATCCCTAGATCTTTGTGAAAAAGGATATCCGGTCTGAGATCTTGCATATTGAATTTCTTGCCCAAATCAGCAACAAAAACGACTGGGAACTCCAACCCCTTCGCCCTATGGACAGACAAAACCTGAACGACATCTTCGCTTTCGCCTAGTGCTCTAGCCGTACCTAAATCTCCCTCGGATTCTTGTATCCTTTCTATGAACCTGAGAAAGCGAAAAAGCCCGTGACGACCGAAGCCATCAAAATCCATAGCACGGTTTACAAGGGCTCGCAGGTTCGCCTGTCTTTGAGATCCTCCTGGAAGTCCCCCAGCGTAATCATAATATCCCGTCTCTTTCAACACGGTCCATAGCGCATGGGCAAGGGGAACCCTTCTAAACATTGTGCGCCACGACTCAATCTGGTCTAAAAACTCAGAAACTGTCTTACTAAGATTGATCACTTCTGACCGATCAATTTTTAGTCCAACACATCGATCAAAAGCAGCATTCTCCGGGTCCTGCCATAAGACTGAAAAGTCTTTCAGAGAGTCATACAACTCTTCACGGGAGGCGAGCGCCTTTATGATCGCGATATCTCTGGGAGAAAGCCCTACCACGGGCGAACGCAGAACCGCAGCCAGGGGTATATCTTGTCTGGGATTGTCCACAACGGAGAGGATCGATAGACTCACTTCTATTTCTCTGGCTCTAAAGTAACCTGTTCCCAGCTCCGAATAAACCGGAATACCGCATTTCTGGAAAATGTCCATTACAACATTGGCTCTGTCTTTCGTGGCGCGCATAAGAACCGCTATGTCCTTATATGTGCAATTCCTGTAGCGGCTCTGCTCAGAATCCCATACTAGAAAAGATGAATGGGGACCTACCAATTGATTTATCTTAGAGGCCATAACAAGGGCTTCTTTTTCTAGCGACTCGTACTCTTCAACGGTGTCGTCCAAATCGCTTATCGTATTGGCGAAAGCTGAGCTATCTCCTGCATTGTGGATGCTTCCATCTCCCGTCTCTTGCTTTTCAATCGCATTCGGAGAGCCATCCCGGTTTTGCCTCTCAATTAGCAAAACCTCAGCGGCGAGAGAACAATCCCCAGAAACATCTGGATATCGGGCACCTAAATTCAACCTACTATCGTCGGTGTAGTCAATCTCAGCTACTTCCTTTTTCATTATATTTTCAAATATATAGTTTACTGCATCAATGACTTCTTTTCTGCTCCTAAAGTTCTTGGAGAGATCAACTCTAGCGCCACAAGAACTCGAATCCACATAGCAGTCTTCACTTACGTGTTGGAAAGAGCGGTACTTCTCCAAGAATATCCTAGGTTCTGCTAGTCTAAAACGATATATACTCTGCTTTATATCTCCTACCATGAAAAGGTTGCTCTCTTGTGACACAAGAGATATGATTTCTTCCTGTATTGGATTTGTATCTTGGTACTCGTCAACAAAAACGTAATCAAAGTTCTCTCCAATTTCACGAGCCAGCCTTTGATCGTCCTGCTTCAAAATACTGAGACAGTATACCTCCAAGTCCGAAAAGTCTACCCCGCCCCTCAATTTCTTCTTTTCTGCAAATTCTTTATCCAGTTCTAAGACTAAGTCAATGAGACATCTCACATAAGGGGCCTGCCCAGCAATTTCCTGCAACAGTTCGCTGGAAGGCCTCATAAGAACGTTCTTAGCGGCGGACCTGAATTCGCGCTTGTATGCATTTCTATACTCCTTAGCCTTTTCCTGTAGTTCCTCGCTGACTTCACTAATCTTTTTTGTAGGAAGACTGGTAAATTGAAAGTTCCCAATGATTTCACGAATTGAACCAAGGATACCTATTCCTTGCTCCTGCAACCTAGCAAACTCCTCGTTTGGTCCTCGATTTCGATCCAGACCAGTAAGTACGGTCCTTGCCTCGTTTGCTAATTGACTCAGCTTCTCGAGATTCGACACTTCCTCGCTTATAACTGGTAAGTAGTGTTGAGGGCCATACGGTAAACAACATATCCTTTCCGCCTCCCGTGAGTACGACACCGCATGGTTCACATCAGAGATCAATGCATCCATCAGTACCCGGGACCACGGCAATGAAAGGAGGATCCCATCGAGATGATATAGCCTACTCTTGTCGTCCTCCTCCAGAACTCGTCCGATTTGAACAGCCAAGTTCTCGTACCAATCATATGCTTCTTCCAACCAGCCGTCAGCCGATGGTTGGGTTTTAGCAAAATCGTAAAGTCTTAGAACTATGCTTTTGAGTTCCTCGTCAACTCCTGACCCGCCATACATTTCAACCAAACTCACAAACGTCTCGTATCTTCCGGAGTCTTCCTGATACCACCGTTCAAAAACATCATCCAGAGCCTCCAAACGCAGTAGCTCCGCTTCATGGGAATCTAAAACGCGGAACGTAGGCTCCAAATCCACAAGGTAGAAGTACCTCCTTATTACAGATAGGCAGAACGAATGGATCGTAGAGATCTGGGCTTGATCCATTAGAGATATTTGTCTCTGCACCCGTTCATCTAGAGGTTCAGATTCGCTGGCTTCTCGCAACGCTGTTCGGATCCTATCCTTGACCTCAATAGCGGCTTTCTCGGTGAAAGTGACCACCAAAAGCCTCTCAATATCGCAAGAGATGTCTTTGGAAAGCACCTGCCTTATTATCCTTTCAACAAGAACAGCCGTCTTGCCTGTTCCAGCAGCAGCCGAAACCAGCACATTTTTGCTTTTCACCTCGATGGCAAGACGCTGCTCCGGTGTCCATTCCCTATTTCCAGAAACCAACTAGTCGTTCCCTCCCTTACCATAGTCTTCAATCAAACTCCAGATCTCCTTCTTTGGAAGGTTCCTCAGCACTCTGTATTCGTTCCCCTCAAGGAGAACATCAAAAACGCAAAACGGTTCAAACGGACAGTATCTGCATCCCCGTACCTTGTTTTTCAAAAATGGGGAAATGTCTATCCGGCCTGAGACTATCTCTTCAGAAATAGCAGTGATCTTCCGCATAACAAAATCGAGCAATGTCCTCATCTGGTCATAGGATGCGACTGGCGAGTTAGCGCTCACGCCATCCTTGGTAAATCTAACGTTAACCAGATCTGACTGTGCCAAACTCGTAGTCTTGTCCATGAGCCTAATCACATTCAAATCGTCTACAACAATGCCCGTCATCCTCAGTTCCTTACGTACTTCCTCTAGCGCAGATTCTCTGTCGCGAGGACCCTCCGTTCTAATAAACGGATCCCTAATGGGCATATACAAGGCACCGGCAGGCTGAACATGGTTGAAGAAGTCACGAATCTCAAGACCATCTCCATCAACAAGGCACAGTAAGTGCTGGCTCTTGACTATCTTTTCCCACAGAGATAAGACAGCAGCCAGGTAAACCAGAAGCTGTAGAGACAACCCATGGTACACATCGGTTAGATCCAGCTTATCGCGACCTGACTTGTAATCTACAACTCGCAAAAAGACATTATCGCCCATCTTAGCAGCATCTATTCTATCGATGAGCCCTCGCACCAGAACTTGGCCATCTTCTGAAATGTTGAGTACAAGAGGCGGTATTTCTCCGCCTAGTCCGAACGGGACCTCAACCGCTATTGGCCTGAAGTCACCTCTTTTTGCATGTTGCAAAAACACTTGTGCCGATCTTGTGAGAGTAGAACAAAGAGATCTGGAAACATGTCGGTAGCGAAAGGAGCTAAGAAACAGTTCGTTTTGAACCTTAGGAACCATTTCCTCAACAATCTTTTCCATGATTCGGGTAGCATCCGAATCTTCCAGACTCTCAATTGGGACGCTTTCTGACATGATTCTAACAACAAATTCCTTCATCGCTTCATGGTAGAAGGTGCCCGCTTTAGCAGGATCGAGGCTGAAAACTTCCCGCTCCTTGAGGCCCAACCCGTCGCGTGCGAAGTGCTGGAATGGGCAAGTCTGAAACCGTTCCAACCTCGATACGCTAGTTCTTAGGGGTTTCCCATACAATTCTTCTGCCAAAGGTTTTTCCAGAGGTGCCACTACGTTCGAAAAACCTAAAGAACTCAGTATCTTCCTGGTCTTTTCTATTCTCGAAGGCTCAAGCATCCACCTATATGCCTCTTGCCAAACGACACCAGGAGCACTGCCATGGCGAACTAATGACATACGCCGGGCGGTGAGCCCCCATACGCTCGCAGGAACCAAGTAATCGAGATCCTCTTCGATAGTCCCTGGGGGATCGAAAGAAGCGTAACGCTCGCAAACGCAAACGGTGTCCTTAAGCCACCTTATAACAGGTGAAGGGAAAAGCGCTTTGCCATCACGATCTCCAAGGGAATATGATACGTAAAGTCTCTTTTTGGGTCGAGTAAGAGCCACATACACTAGATATTGCTCATGAAACTGCTTTACCCTCGATGCCGGCTCAAGGTTTATCCCTGTTTTCCAAAGAGCCTCTCTATCTTTATCAGTAAAAACCCCGTCTTCCCCTTGTTTCTTTGGTATTTCACCCTCTACTGCCCCTATTAGGAAAGTAACCTCACATTCAGGTTGTCTGGTCCTTTCCAGGCCGCCCACCAAAACTTGATCTAACGAAAGGGGAATGGCCCCCAGCCTTATGTCTTGGAGACCTGCATCAATAAGCAATGCATACGTCGTGACATCGCAAGGATGTTCTCCTAGGATTTCTACCACCTGCTCCAGAATCTCAATTGTCTTGTCCCAGATACCAGCGTGCTCAAGAGCAGCCATTAGGTCACCAGATGCTTCACACTCATCCTGCCACTCGGCAAGCGTAGAAGGGACATCAAGTTGCATCAGAAGGTCGTAGACTGCCATAGAAATCCTCTTGGCCGTAAGCCCTTCCTCGAGCAAATTAATCTCCGCCTTGTCATTTTTAGCGGCATAGGCATTTGTAAGTTTTGCGTAAAACTCGCCTAGCCCCATCATAGCCTGCTTCCTAACTGAATCTAGATCGTCATCGTCATCATGAACTTCCAAACCTTCTTCCTTGAAACTGGGCAAGAATCCTCGGCTATACCGCCAAGGTTCTGGATCAAGCCATGTTTTCCCACGTATCCCACTAGCCAAAACGAAGTTCTCCAGCTTATCAATTGACGCCCTATCACAAGGCACGAGGTCTGTCTTCAAGTAGCGGAATACTGCATCGAACGAAAAGTCGGAGATAACTACGTCAAAAGCTGAGCGTATAAGTTCGGCCAGAGGGTGATGGGACAAAGAACTCTTTTCATCCAAAAAGAACGGGATATCGTGATCATTGAAAACCATTTTGATGAGATCCCTATGTTGTCCCAAGTCTCTCATCTCTACAGTTATGTCCCTAAATGCGAGTCCTTCATCTCGAACCAGTCTAGTAATCTCTCTCGCCACAAACTCTATTTCTGCTCGTGGATTTGCGGCAGTTACTACGAACACTCCATTGGAGCCGCTTATCGAATCGGCAAAACCCTGGGACAGAGTCCCAAAGCGCCTGCTTGAACGATCCCTATTTCTAAGAGTTAGCTCAACTTTCAGAAGGTCATCATTGAGGAACCTAGGCAAGACTCCATCTTCGCCGAGAAACAGAGTTCCTTCGACACGAATACCTCTTTCAATCGAAAGTCCCATGACCTTATCGTAGATCTCTCTTACGGGGTGAAATAAGCTCGTTTCTTTGGCCTTGTGCTGGATCTCTTCACGATCCATGCAAAGAGCCAAATTAACTTGGGAAGCTGTTTGCATGATCTCCCCGATCATCTCGTATTCAGCAGGCGTGAACCCGGAAAACCCGTCTATCCACACGGTAGAACCCTTCACAAGATCGGATTCTCCGATTCTTGGGGTGGCAAGCCGCAGATAATCGTCTGGATCTAGAAATCTATTTTCCACAAACTTCCTGTACTCACTATAGATCAATCTTATGTCAGATAACTTCTCAGACAGAAAGGGAACATCCTTGGCATCGTCTCCCAATTCAGCGACAAGATCATCGGGAGTTACTCCGTAGGCGCTGAACTCAGAAAAGGTACGAATTAACGTCTCCCTGAAACCAGGATAGTCAGTCATAGGGCTATACACCATCAGTTTGTCCTTGCATTGCCACAATATCGACTGAACAGCCATACTGCGTCCAATTCGGGTTATGAAAGGAAGTGAATATCCGCCAACCTCGTCTAATACCTGTAGCGCCAGACGTCTAAACCCCAGGATGTGAAGATCGGTGAAACCTCGCACCTTACCATCCTTGAGGATAGAACTCTCCAGTTGGAATGTTGCTTGATCTGGAACGATCACAAGGACCGGAGGATTGTAAACTCCCTTGGCGCGAGATAAAAGACAATTGGAAACTGAATCGACTATGTACTTTGTCTTTCCCGCGCCGGCAGGGCCGATTATGAAGCGTATTCCCATAGTTTAAAACCATCCTAGAAATGCACTCACATGAGAGTTATTGTGCAAAGAACATAGGGCCTTTTGCCTAGCTCGTTCTTGAAATATCGCTTTAACAGTGAAGTAAGACCATCTTCTACCGCATCTTTGTTCAAAAGCGCCTCTTTCGGCAGAACAGACAGATATTGCTCGGCTTTCCTCGCCACTTCTGGCATAATCCCATCTGCGTAACCGAATCCAACAAGCCCTACGCTTTTGACCTCGGGCGTGCTAAGAATCTCACCGGTGTCTTTTGAGATCGCGCATGTTAGGAAGACGGCTCCTGATTCACCCAAGGTTTGCCTTTGTCTCAAGACTCGCTCGCCTATGTCTCCTACTCCGAATCCGTCTACGAATGTGTCTTTCGTCTGAATGGTTCCAACTATACTCGCCTGGTCAGGAGTGAGTCTGAAGATGGTGCCATTTTCGCCAATGAGCACATTGGTAGGAGACACGCCGGTCGCAATGGCCAACTGAGAATGGATCACCAAATGCCTATACTCGCCATGAACCGGGATAAAGAACTTAGGCTTGGTCAGGTTCAACATGATTTTCAGTTCTTCCTGGCTTGCATGTCCCGAAACGTGCACCCCAGACTCGGGAGTGTAGACAACATCTGCTCCTCGCCTGAACAGATTATCAACTACTCTAGACACGGTGGTTTCGTTGCCTGGAACAGGGGAGGCTGCCATTACGACAAGGTCGCCCTCGACTATATCAACCTTTCGATGCTCTCCTACTGACATTCGCGAAAGCGCAGAGAGCGGTTCGCCCTGACTACCCGTGCTCAAGATGACGATACGGGATGCAGGATACCTGTCAGCATCATCGACGTCTATCATAGTTCCCATAGGTATCTGCAAAAAGCCCATATTTATAGCGACTTCTACCACGTCCTCCATACTCCTGCCAACTACGCACACCTTTCTGCCGTGCTTATATGCTGCATCGATGACCTGTTGTATCCTCGGAATGTTAGAGGCAAAAGTAGTCACTATGACCCTTCCTTTTGCCTTGTAAAAAACTTGGGAAAGGTTCTCACCTACTACTCGCTCGGACAAAGTGTACCCCGGCCTGTCGGCATGTGTGCTATCAGATAGTAGCGCCAAAACACCGTCTTCTCCAACCTCGGCAAGCCTATGGTAATCTACGGTATCACCGTCCACAGGAGTCTGGTCGAGTTTGAAATCGCCTGTATGAACCAATGTTCCACATGGCGTGTGAATGATCAAGCCTACACTGTCAGATACAGAGTGTGTAGTTCTGTAGAACTCAATTTCTATAGAGCCCAATTTGACTGAGTCCCGCGGGGCAACAACCCTGAAATCAAAATCGCCTTCAAAATTCTCGTCCATCTTTCTTCGAGCAAGCCCTAATGTAAGGCCCGTTCCATATACAGGCACATTAACCTTACTCAGAACAAAAGGCAAAGCTCCCACGTGGTCCTCGTGACCGTGAGTAAGTACTATCCCTCTAAGGCGATCCTTTCGCTCAAGCATATATGAAATGTCAGGTATTACAAAATCTACTCCCGGCATGTCCTCGCCTGGAAAAGCAAGCCCGCAGTCTATGGCGACCATATCGTTACCTGACTCAAGAAGCATAAGGTTCTTACCAATTTCGCCTAGACCGCCCAATGCCACTAATCGTATTTCTTTTGTCATGTCTCCCCCACCAAATATATATATGTGCTTTTAATCGTTTGTAACCAAATCATCAGGAACCCCGCAACATTCTCACTGTAGATAGGTTAATTTCGTCTGCATCTTCGCTATCCTTAGGAGTCTCCATAATGCCAGGTAGATCCGGCGGCAACAGTTCGCTATTTATAACCGCTCTGAACCCCTCCAACCCTATCTCGCCTTGTCCAATATGAAAATGTCTATCCACACGAGAACCTAAACCACGTTTGCAGTCATTCAAATGAATGATATCTAACCGTTCCAACCCCACCATACCATCAAAAGAAAGCAGTGTGCTTTCAACTTTGGCTGAATCTGAGAGCTCGTATCCACGCGCAAAAGCGTGGCATGTATCAAAACATGCACCAACCCTGGCTGGAGGTAGGCTTTTCACTAGAAACCCTAGCGCCTCGAACGTACACCCGATTTCTTGACCTTGCCCTGCGCTGTTTTCTAAGACAAGCCTAGCCGGACCTGAGTATGAAGACAGGACTTCTCTTATTGAGCCCAGAGCCCTCTCCAGTGCATCCTGGGATTCGTCATCTTCTTCCTTCTGCTTATGGCCTATGTGAGTCACAACAAATCGCGCGCCTAGCACTTCGGCCCTATGCAGGTCTTCAGAAAGAACTTCCACTGAATAGTCTCGCTTGCTGCTTTCGATTGATGCCAAATTTACAAAATATGGAGCATGGACGATTAATGGTCTTATGTCGTTGGCTTTGAGCAAAGCGTCTGATTTAGAAATATCAACTGGATCTAACGGTTTAGCTTTTCCACCCCTAGGGCTGCGAGAAAACACCTGGACGGTCTCGCAACCCAGTTGGACGGCAGCCTGTGCCATTTTCGAAATCCCGCCTTGGATTGAAAGATGGACTCCGAACCTCATGACACTATCTCGGCTTTCCGCTATTTCGTGGTCTGTCTTTTGAACGATTTTGGTTGTTCCTGCCCTTCCCGCCTCGCTCTTTGTACGTTCCTCTTCCAGAATCATCTAATTTGCCTGATAGGTTGATCCTGCCAAGATGATCGACTTCCATGACCCTTACCATTACCTCATCGCCGACCTCTGGCATCCCGCCTTCGCCCACATCGTTTTGCCGCATAAGGCCTTCCTTACCCGGCAGAACCTCTATGAACGCGCCAAAAGATGATACTCTTGTAACTTTTCCTAAGTAGGTGTCCCCGACTTCGACATCGCGAGTTATCTGCTCGATGATTTGTTTGGCCCTTTGACCTGACTCCTCATCCGCAGCGGAAATAAACACCCTTCCATCTTGCTCAATATCGATCTTGACACCCGTTTCACCTGTGATTTTATTTATGATTTTGCCTCCGGGTCCAATAACTTCACGGATCTTGTCAGGGTCAATCTGAACCACAATTATCCTCGGCGCAAATGGCGATAGAGAATCTCTGGGCTTGTCGATGGTTTGTCGCATTTTTTCCAAAATGAACAGTCTAGCGGCTTTTGCCTTGTCAAGAGCAGTGCTTAAGATAGCTCGGTCAACACCCGAAACCTTGATGTCCATCTGTAAGGCAGTGATACCGTCTTCGGTTCCTGCCACCTTGAAATCCATGTCACCCAACGCGTCTTCCATACCCTGAATATCTGTGAGAATAACAGCTTTGTCATCTTTTTTAACAAGACCCATGGCAACCCCGGCTACAGCATCTTTTATTGGCACCCCAGCATCCATCAGCGATAATGTACTACCGCACACAGAAGCCATGGAGCTAGAGCCGTTAGACTCAAGCACTTCAGATACGACTCGTATTGTATACGGGAAATCTTCCTCATCAGGTAAAACAGGTACCAACGCCCTTTCTGCCAAAGCTCCGTGACCTATCTCTCTTCTGCCAGGGCCGCGAAGGGGCCTTGTTTCACCTACAGAAAAAGGCGGAAAGTTATAGTGGTGTATATACCTCTTAAACTCTTCTAAGCCTGTAGTATCCAACGCCTGGATATCACTGGTTGCACCAAGAGTCGCAATGCTCAGAACCTGAGTCTGGCCCCTAGTAAACAAACCAGAACCGTGAACCCGAGGAATGATTGATACTTCGCAGGAAATCGGCCTTATCTCGCTCGGTCTCCTGCCATCAGGCCTCACTTCTTCTTCAAGTATCATGGCCCTTACCAAGATCTTCAAAATGTCGTTAAAGGCTTCTTGTATCTCGCCTTCTCTATCAGGAAATTCCTCGGCCATCATATTAAGAGTCTCTTTCATAACCGAGTCAATAGCGCTTTCACGCTCCAGTTTGTCTTTGATCCTAATCGCTTCTTTGAGGCGATCCGTAACAAGGCCTTGTACTTTGCAAACTATTTCCTCGTCGGGAACAAAGAGCTCAGGTTTCATTTTCGGCTTCCCAATCTCCTGTGCAATCTGTTCCTGAAGGGCCACTATTTTCTTTATCTCTTCATGGCCTTGCATCATCGCATCTACCATTGCCTCTTCGGAGACTTGATTCGCTCCAGCTTCTACCATGGAAATAGCATCCTTAGTTCCCGCCACGGTGAGCTTTAGATCGCTTCTTTCAGAATCATCAATCCCGGGATTTACGACAAATTCCCCGTCCACTAACCCCATCTCAACTGCTCCAATTGGACCGCCAAAGGGTATATCGCTAACACAAAGCGCAGCAGAGGCACCAATCATGCCGGCAATTTCAACGGAATAGTCATGATCTATGGCAAACGGCATTATAACGATTTGAACTTCGTTCCTAAAACCCTTGGGGAACAAAGGCCTTATAGGCCTATCGGTAAGCCTGGCTTGAAGCACCGCCTTCTCCGGCGGCCGTCCTTCTCTCCGGCCCCAACTTCCTGGAATTCTGCCTACTGCATACAATCGCTCTTCCACATCTACTGTCAGTGGGAAAAAGTCTACACCTTCCCTCGGCTCTTTCGAGGCAGTTGCGGTCACAAGAACAATTGTGTCTCCATACCTCACAAGTACAGACCCGTTAGCTTGCTTTGCAACTTTGCCAAACTGCAAAGTTAAAGGTTTGCCACCGAGCTCCATAGAATATTCTCGAACACTTTCCAATAATTACACTTCCTTTCAGTTATCCCCTAGCCTCTCAGACCAAGCTTCTCCACTACTTCTCTGTACCGCTCGGGGGACTCCTGAGCAAGGTAGTTCAAAAGAGCGCGGCGTTGGCCCACCATTTTAAGAAGGCCTCTTCGACTGTGGTGATCCTTCTTATGAACCTTAAGGTGCTCTGTTAGATAAGAAATCCGCTCTGTCAAAAGAGCAATTTGAACTTCCGGAGAACCCGTGTCAGTTTCGTGTCGCTTGAATTCGTCAATAATGGCTTTTTTTCTTGTACTGTCGAGAGTCAATTCACTATACCTCCATATAATTCATATATGCCTTGAACCCAGCTATGCGCCGGAGATACGCAAAGCCGCGCCTCAAGGTCACTCTACTGCAAAAATTCTATCATAAGCACCTAACAGTGTAAACAAACCATCGCAGAGCCCCAAAGTCTCCCTAGATTCGAGGTCACCAAGCGCTGTTTTTATATCCGATTGTATCTGTTCCTTTAGCAAGTCTGTAGAACGAAACTTGCGTTCCTCCCTTATGTATTTCGCAAGAAAAACCTGCATCCCGGCGCCATACAATTCTCCTGAAAAACCAGGAATATGGACTTCAACATGGGTTCTCACACCTCCGAACGTAGGCTTCACGCCTACATTACAAACCGCAGGCATTAGATTCCCTCCTGAAACCCTAGCCAATACAGAGTAAACTCCGTTCTTTGGTAGTAGCTTATCCGCCGGATAGTGCACATTCGAAGTAGGCACTCCGATGCGCCCTCCAACACCACTACCTCTTATAACCTCGCCATAGATACAATATGGACGGCCTAGAAACTCGCTCGATGCTTTGACATCTCCATCCATGACTAGTTTCCTAATCTTTGTACTTGAGACCACTTCTCCCCGAATCTCAAATGGCGGTACGACTACAACTTCAAATCCTTTATCTTCGCATGTTTCTTGTAGATACTCTGGAGTCCCCCTACCCATATAGCCAAAAGTGAAGTTGAAGCCGCACACAACATATCTCGACTTCAGAAGAGTGCAGAGATAGTGCTCTACAAACTGCTCAGCCGAAAGCCTAGCCACCTCTTGGGTAAAGGGGATTGCCCAGTAATAGTCAATACCCATGTCTTCCAAAAGTATCTGCTTTTCTCTTTCAGGTGTAAGTAAGCGTAGGTGCCCATCAGATTGGTCCAGGACCATTTTTGGATGAGGCGCAAACGTAACTGCAATTATGGGTAGACCGGTCTCGATTCTAAGTTCAAGAGCTGTCTTAAGAAGCTGCTTATGTCCTAGGTGAACCCCGTCAAAAACACCTATTGCCACAATGAGTTGTTTTGCTTTGAGTTCCAAATATGGATTAACTATGGTCTTCAGGAAACATCCCTTCCCTACAATAGTACTTTTTCATATCTTATGTTAAGCGAGGATTCATTCACAGAAGTAAAAGATACTACACAAGCAATTCCTTCATGCTCCATGTCCGATGTTGTGTAAGTACACATGAATACCGGACTCTGAGAGTCTAGAACTCTGCCGCAACGGTGAGCAACCGAAATAACCTCTTGCGGATCGACAAAATCCTCAAGCGTCAAAGGGACCCCATGCCTGATCGACTTTAACGATTCCGGTTTCAGAGCCAAGAACACGAAATCTGAAAAGACATGTTTTGGATCCACAAAAAAACCTGTGTTTTTATAGCGAAAACGCTTGCTACGGAGTGAGTTAAGGGTTATGGAATCCTTTAGAGGGAAATTGCCTACACGAGTTCTGAGAAGATAAGAGACTACGCAGCCACACCCAAGTTCCTTGCCTAGATCCCTCGCCAGACTTCTCACATACGTGCCGGATGCAACTTGCATCGAAAACATGGCTTTTGGGTATATACCGTCTTCCCAATGCAGCATATGGATATGATCTACGCGAACGTTCCTAACAGGCACATCCACCTTAATCCCTTTTCTAGCCAAATCGTAGAGCCTTTTACCACCAACATGGACCGCAGAAAACCGGGGCGGTGCCTGCTCAATATCCCCAATGAACTTAGGGAGAACTCGCACCACTCCGTCACGAGTCAGATGAGCACAATCTGCCATAGAAAGAACGTTACCGTCTAAATCATCGGTGTCAGTTGTGATGCCGAACATAAACTCAGCAAGATACTCTTTATCCTCATTCATCAGGTATTCTGAAAGACGGGCGTACGATCCTAATGCCAAAGGAAGCACACCTATTGCCATTGGATCCAAAGTGCCTAAATGCCCGACCTTCTTCTCTCTAAACACCCTCCTGACTTCGAGGACGACATCATGAGAGGTTATACCTTTTGGTTTGGCAACGTTCAGAAAACCGTTCATATGTCTTCCTTTGCCAAGAGGTTAAGCACTTTGCGCTTGGCTTCGTCCAAAGTGCTAGGGATGAACGCACCTGCCGCCCTGGCGTGTCCTCCTCCCCCTAGGGACTCTGCAATCCTAGATACATCCACCTTGTATTTGGACCTAAAACTCACATCTACACCCTGGGCATCAAGAGTTTCTTTAAAACACAGAGCAACTTCTACTACTTCTATTGAGCGTGGATAGTTGATGATGCCTTCTGTATCGTCTGTGGAAGCGCCAGACTTCTGCATCATTTCCCTGGTAACCTCTACTGATGCAACTTTGCCGCCAAAGTGCAAGGTCAGCGTCTGCAATGCGCTACTTAGAAGCAAGAGAGATGAAAGGCTCCTAGTTTCAAAAAGATGGTCAGCTACTTTTGAAGGGTCAGCTCCAGCATTTACCAATTCGCTGGCAACCCATAGCGCCCGAGCAGTTGTGTTCTGGTACCTGAACCCTCCGGTATCGCTAACGATTGCACAATAAAGACACACCGCAATGTTCCTGGTTATGGGCACTCCTAAAGTCCCGAGCAAGAAGAAAACCAATTCGCCGGTCGAACTAGCTGCAGGATCTACTAGAGAAATATCACCAAAGCCAGAATTGGAAATATGATGGTCTATGTTTATGATAGTATCTCCAACAGCAGTATTAAGGCACTTACCCGCTCGGTGAGGGTCTGTGCAATCAAGAAACACCACAGTGTCGAAATGCAGCGGCTCTAATGGCATCTCCGAAATAGTGCTATGCAAATAGCGTCCCGGCAAGAAATCATATGCACTAGGATGAGGGTCCTGAGACAGCAGCAAGACCTTCTTTCCCAAAAACAATAGCCCGAGGGCAAGGCCTAACCCTGATCCAATGCAATCCCCGTCGGGCTTCTTATGTTCAAGTAATAGCACGCTTTTGCTTTGACGTAGTGCTTTGCTGATCCGAGCCGTTTCCTCTCTCCATGGAACTATCCTGTCCATCATTGGTTGACTCTCCCACATAACACCGATATATTCATGAGATTATTCTGGTTGTTCTTTATCTTTGTCCTTCTTTTCATCTTCTTCGATTTCGGACAAAAGCTTTGAAATGTGTATGCTGTACTCAATGCTATCGTCCAAAACAAACTGGATCTCAGGAGCATGCCTTATACCCAGCGCTTTCGAGACTTCCGCCCTAATGAGCCCTTGCGCGCTTTTGAGTCCTTCCATGGTTTTTTCCTTTTCTTCCTCAGTTCCCAGAACGCTGATGTAGACTTTTGCCTGAGATAAATCCTTGTTAACACTCACTCTTACAACACTTGCAAAACCAATCCGCGGGTCCTTAAGCCGCCTCATGATAAGATCTGATACAACCTCACGAATTGATGCAGCTATTCTGTCTGGCCTTTGTGCCATGGGCAACACCCCGCAGTCACGTGATTATATCGATCTGAAAATCCACTACTTCGCCATCTATGTTGTCTTCTACCCAAAGAACAACTTTGTTCAATGTGTCCAACGCGTATTTCTCCTGATTCGTCACCAAAGCGATACCCAGAAGAACCCGTCCCCAACAGTCATTGGCACCGACTTCCGCACAAGAGACGCCAAAGCGTTGCTGCAGTCTTGCTATGAGGCTTTTGGTGACTCGTCTTTTGTCTTTGAGCGAATGCATACCGAAAAGCCTTATATCCAATAGACACTGCCCTACTACCATGACAAAACCCCATCCCAAGCGATACTAAGTTGGTTTTACCTCTCTCATGACGAAAACCTCAATTATGTCGCCAGGCTTTATATCCTGGTAATGCTCGAGCCCGATCCCACATTCATAACCCTGAGCGACCTCGCTTACGTCATCTTTGAACCGCCTGAGTGAAGATATTTTCCCCTCATATACTACTCTCCCGTCTCGGACGAGACGAACACCTGCATTCCGGACCACTTTACCGCTTACGACGTAGCACCCTGCAACTGTACCGATGTTAGGAACGTGGAAAGTAGCTCTCACCTCAGCTCTTCCCAATACTGTCTCCTCGAATTTTGGTTTGACCAGGCCTTTGAGCATGTTCTCCACGTCTTCCAGAAGGTCGTAGATGATGCGATAGCTTCGAATCTCAACATTCTCCGCATCTGCCACGCTTCTTGCATTTGCATCAGGTCTGACATTAAATCCAAGGATCTTCGCATCTGATGCTTTTGCAAGCATCACGTCTGATTCAATTACGGCTCCGACGCCTGAGTGAATGATCTCAAGTTTTACTTCGTCCGACTTTATCTTGTCGAGCGCCTGCAATATAGCTTCAAGCGACCCTTGAACGTCGCTCTTTAGGATCAACTTGAGTTCTCGCTTCTCATCTTCCTGCGCCTTGAGCAATTCTTCAAGAGTCATCCTGCTTGTAGAGCTGGCGGCGTGCTCCCGCCTAGCTAGTTGACGCTGCTCAATAATATGCTTGGCGGTCTTTTCGTCATCTACAACCAAAAAAACATCCCCGGCGTT
Source organism: Bacillota bacterium (assembly GCA_033810155.1). GTDB lineage: Bacteria > Bacillota > Sulfobacillia > Fermentithermobacillales > Fermentithermobacillaceae > UBA3907. The sequence continues at coordinate 18,546 of JAPXKJ010000014.1, forward strand.
TGGAAGATCTGATAGTCCCACTATCTCCACAGGAGTAGAAGGGCCGGCCTCTTCTATTTGCGAGCCTTTTCCGTCATACATAGCTCTAATGCGACCCCAGGTTGTGTCGGTTATTATTATCTGACCAACCCTAAGCACCCCGGACTTGACAATGGCAGAGGCAACCGGCCCCCGCCCTTTATCGATCTTGGACTCTATGATGTACCCTCGAGCTCTTCTAGTAGGATCCGCTTTAAGCTCCTCTAACTCTGCTACAAGAGAAATCATCTCCAAAAGCTCGTCAATGCCCTGCTTAGTCCTGGCAGACACTTCTACGACTACCGTATCTCCTCCCCATTCCTCAGGGACGAGTCCTATATCAGCCAATTGCTGTTTAACCCGGTCCACCTTCGCCCCGGGTTTGTCAATCTTATTGATCGCAACTATCACAGGTACCCCTGCCGCCTTGGCGTGGTTAGCAGCTTCGACTGTCTGTGGCATTACTCCATCATCGGCAGCTACCACTAGTACAGCTATGTCAGTAATCTGCGCACCTCTAGCTCTCATCTGAGTAAATGCTTCATGGCCAGGGGTATCAAGGAAAATCAACCTTCTCCCGTCATGTTCAACAAGTGAAGCGCCTATATGCTGGGTTATTCCTCCAGCCTCTCGCGCAGTTATGTTTGTATCCCGTATAGCATCCAAAAGCGATGTCTTCCCGTGATCTACATGACCCATCACGGTAACAACAGGTGGCCTGCTTTCAGCCTTTTCCGGATCGTCGGGTCGGGCCAATTCAAGAGCGATCTTCTCCTCGACAGAAGTCTCAGGCTCTTTGACGGTCACGACACACCCTAGTTTCTCGGCCACTTGACATGCCAAATCCACTGGTACACTTTGATTAATACTAATGATTGCGCCTAACCCCATAAGCGTACGAAGCACAGTCCCCACAGGCACCCCTATGAGACTTGCAAGTTCCCTTACAGGAGTTTCACCTTGAATCGTGACTCGTCTGGCACCTGTCGCAGGCGCTTGAGGTTTGACTTGGCGACCACCTTTACCCTTCGCGCCCCTCCTCTGAGCAGCACTTCTATTCCCGGACTTAGCACTGGGATGTTTAGCAAAGGACTTACGGCTCGATTCTTTGGCTTGATCTCCTGTTGCACGAACAGTAGAACGCCTGTCTGAATTCTCGCGAGCAGTTGGCTTCCCAGATGCCTTTGTTGCATCCTTATGGACACCAGGCTCTTTTCGTTCCACCTTTTTCTGGCCGATGTCAGTGATTTCCGCCTTTGGAGCCTGCCCAGAAACCGCTTTGCCTTTCGACCTCTTTTCTCGAACCTTGGCAGCAATATCGCCTTCTAGACTCGCCATGTGATTCTTAACCACTATTCCCATATCGTTTAAGTCCGAGATTATGTCCTTTGAATCCACGCCGAGTTCCCTCGCTAGCTCATATACACGGATGCGTTTTACCATCCGACATCACCTCCTCACTCTAAACCTTGTCGATCTCTTCCGCGGCAAAACGTTCTAACTCCTCAATTATTGAAGGGGATAGCTCCGCACCAAACACCCTAGACAACTTTTTCTTCCTTATCGCTTGACGAATACAGTCTGCCTTTGGACACACGTACGCACCACGGCCAGCCTTTTTGCCTGTCGGATCTATCTCTACCTGGCCATCAGGCGTTCGTACGATCCTAAGCATCTCTCTCTTAGGCCTAACCGTTTCACAGCCTAGGCATGTCCTCATAGGTATTTTCTTCGGCACGGCACCACCCCCTCTGTTATCACACGATTATCGCTCTACCGCAAAGCATCGCGCTCTGACCGTATGTCAATCTTAAACCCGGTAAGTTTTGCGGCAAGTCTTGCGTTTTGCCCATCACGTCCTATCGCTAGGGACAACTGATTGTCTGGAACCGTTACCCTGGCGATTCTATTGGTTGGGTCAATTTCCACACCAACTACCTTCGCAGGACTTAGAGCGTTAGCTACAAAAATCTCCGGGTCCTCGTTCCATTCTATTATATCAATCCTTTCTCCCCTGAGTTCCTGGACTATTACTTGAACACGAGACCCTCTTGGACCAACACATGCTCCAAGTGCGTCAACCTCAGGCAGATTTGCCTTGACTGCAACTTTGGACCTAGAACCGGGCTCTCGAGCCAGGCCCATTATCTCCACAATTCCGTCTCGAATCTCAGGCACCTCTAACTCCATAAGCCTTTTCAAAAGCCCTGGATGAGTTCTTGAAAGTAAGATCTGCGGACCTTTCGGCGTCTTCTTGACCTCAACAACGTACGCCTTTATCCTGTCGCGTTCGCGATATTGTTCGCTCCTTACCTGTTCTTGAGGGAAAATGAAGCCTTCCGCTCTACCCAAATCTACAATAACTATGCCTCTATCAACCCGGATGACTTGTCCTGTTACTACGTCACCTTGCCTCTCTGCAAATTCCTCATATACCATGTCACGCTCTATGTCTCTGAGTTTCTGCATGACAACTTGCTTCGCCGTCTGAGCTGCGATACGTCCAAACCCCTGAGCAGCAATTTCCTCTTCGACGTAGTCACCAACCTGATAGCCGAGATGTTTGGCCCGCGCTTCATCAATAGATATCTCTTTGACAGGATCTGTCACCTTATCTACAACCTGACGGCGGGATAGGACTCTGATATTTCCGGTCGTTCCATCGAACTGAACTCTAACATTCTCAGCACTGCCATAGTGCTTACGATACGCCGACAAAAGCGCCGCTTCCATAGCATCTACAAGATCTTCTTTTGGTATGCCCCGCTCTCTTTCAATTTGGTTCAGGGCATTCGTAATTTCGTTACTAATTTTTCCCGCCCTCCTTTCAAGACCCTACGATAGTTTTTCTTGATAGACTAGTTGAACTTTGCTTATATTTTGCCTGGAAAATGACATTTGGCCGCTCTTTGTAAGAATTGTGACTCTACTTTCTCCTTCCGAATAGTCCAATCCTACGAGAACCCCTTCAAACACTCGCTTCCCATCTATAGGGCCATAAAGATTAACCCTACAAAGACGTCCGCCAAATATCTGATACTCTTTGTCTCGCTTGAGCACCCTCTCCAATCCAGGAGATGAAATCTCGAGATTATAGCTGCCGGCAATAGGATCCATTTCGTCGAGCATGGGGCTGATGATGGTCTCAACGTTTACACAATCGTCCAACGTAACCCCGTTTGGCGAATAGATGGTCACGCGTAAGATGGTCTTCCTGTTCTCATCTGATGTCAGTTCAACATCCAATAATTCCAAGCCCGCAGCCCGCACTTCTGGCTCAAAGGCTTCGAAAAGACCTTCTAGCAATTGTTTACGACTCATCCTTATCACCCCTTAACATACAAAGAGTGGGTTCAACGAAACCCACTCCGACGAAATTCCCTCGTTGCTTGTAACGTCCTTGATATTCTATGCACTTAAGTATAGCATAAAATTTAACGTGATCGCAAATACATGGGATCGCGGAACTCGGTTTGTGGGGGTGACAGAGTGCCAATCGTTCAAATTGAGCTGATTGAGGGCAGGACAGTCGAGCAGCAGCGAGTCTTGGCCAAGGAAGTAACAGATGCAATAGTGAGATCTCTAGGGGTAAGTCCAGAAGCGGTAACTGTAATCATGAGAGATATGAAGAAAGAGAATTTCGCTACCGGCGGCAAACTGCGCATAGACCAACACTGATTAAGATACCTAAGAGGAAACTGCGAACCACGGCGGCACGCTGTTTCCTCTTAGTTTTTGTCGCTTTCCGTTTTCAGTCTCTCGCTGCTTCAGGCAAGCGGAGCAGGCGGATTCAAGTATCTTGCGAGGAATGCATAGATTTCCTTCCTCGATTCCCTTGCCAATTCTGTATCTATGCGGTTGAAAACATGCCCGCCAGGAGCACTTTCATAGATTTTGTACTCGAAGTCTTTTCCATACGCTTTTAGCGATTTGATCAAGTGCTCTACCTCTAGAACATTCACATCTTCGTCATTCGTTGTGGTGTGTATAAGAAGAGGGGTCTTGAGCTTATCCGCATTCCAAGCGGGGGATCTGCGTCGGTATTCGTTAACATCCTCATACGCTGTTTTTCCAATGTGGTAATCAGCTGAGAAAATCCGCCTGTAGGCATCGGTCTTGTATCCCATCCTAGCTACTACGTCACTAACAGGAACACCTGCGTACCCTACTTTGTAACTCTCTGGATGATCGAAAAGATTCATAAGGGTTATCATCCCGCCATGGCTCCATCCCATGATACCCACTCTATCAGGATCAACCAAAGGGTTGTTGCGTACCATCCAATTCCTGCCTTCCCAGACATCCTCGTTCTCTAAACCGCCATAGTCTATATACTGGTAGAACTGCTGCCCGTAACCTGTGCTACCCCTGTACTCAGGAGCAATGATGATATATCCCTGAGTCAAAAGTTCCCGAATCACATTCGCACACCCTGTGGAGAAATTAGCATGTACACCGCCGTGAACAAATACAAGAAGCGGGTATTTTTTATCTGACTCAGCAGTTTTGGGCACGAACGTATAAGCGGGAATCTTCAACGGGTTGCCCTTGTCTTGAGGCGGTTGAGCCAACGGATTTGCAGGAGGCGGGCCAATGTATGTCACTTTATCAACATTTGCGATATCGCCAACTTTTTGATACCACATCAGGTCATCTACCTGCTTAGCCAATGAACTGAACTCGTGGAACAAACTTTCCTGCATCATCCTGAGTTGTTCGAAATCTTTGATATCCTCACCCATCTTAATGACTCACTCCTTGTTACATTTATTCCGAGAGATACTCGTCTATCTGTAGTTCGACAAAACTCGCTGAAAACCCTCGCTTGCAGATCTAAAACGACGAAGAAAACTACAAAACCCCACCTTGCCCTTAATCTCCTACATTAGGTAGTCTCACCGTCGGTATCTTCTAACACGCCTCTCGGACAACCGATTGCTTTAATCCACAGATGAACAGCTAGCCTCAGACCAGGATCATCCAATGAGCACTGAACAACTTCATTGAGCCTGCGCATACGATAATCCAGTGTATTAGGATGTATGTTCAAGCAGCTGGCCGCATCCTTTCTTTTTCCACCAAAGTCAAGCACTACTTCTAGAGTTTTGAGGAACTCTGTTCCATTTACTCTATCATACAATGATATCTGTTCGACCAATTCGCGCCCGTAGGCGCTGCGGTCCTTGCACATGGCCATACATCCAATTAGGTCGTAAAGTGACACCTGCCCATAATCGAAAATCATAGAATCGGCCTCTGGATGGTACCTGATCCCAAGTTCTATGGCCTCACGGGCTTGTTGATAGCTCTCCTGAATAGCTGAAACGGCAATGAAAGGGCTGCCAATACCCACGAATTCCCGAAAACCGTGGGCGGTGAGAAACCTACTCAAACCAAAAGCGTTCTGTCTAACCCTATGCCATGGTTCGCCAAGCATCAAGATCGCAACCTCATCTTTGTAATCGCAGCATATAGCATTTAGTTCATTTCTTCGAACAAAATCTTCCACAATTTCCAGTAGGCTTCGAGTAGAGGTCGATGCGCGAGAAGATCGATGACGCAGAACTAGAACCTGAAATGGGGATATGAATTCTATCCCCTTGCATCTGTCCTTCAGTTCGCCTAAATCGGACTTGCCTGGCGAGGAAATCAGTTCTAGAGCAACTAGTCGAGTCTCAGGTTCAGAAATCTCCAACTCCAAATCTCCTTTTGGGAAATTCCTGGCGATCATTCTTGCTGTCTGTATTATGGCAGCTTCGTCTTGAGGCATTATAGAACGTTCGCCATCATTGACCCACAAATAACCTAAGACGTTGCGTCCACAACGTATCGCAATGGCTATTCTTGAAGTGAACCCGATTTCCGGAATAGCCTCTACATGAACTACTCCTCTAGACGAATCAACTTTATCGTATACCCCATGTCTCTTCAGGGCTTCGATAGTGCTCTTCGAAGCACCTTTTCTGAGGAGCGTTTCCACCCTCACCTGGTCTACCGGGTGTTCATGGGCAGAATAGGCTATGAGATTTCCGTTGATATCCTCAAGAGTTATGGACCTCTTGATTAGCTTTGCCAGGTCATCGACTAAGATCTGCATCTCCATTAAGTAATCAATCCCCTCCCCGATATAGGAACGTGTGAAAAACCGTCTAGTGTATAGTAATTTTGACGAAACTCAGATATATCCTCTTTCATACGTGTAGAACCGACTATGAGGCCGCATACAGGCACCATATCGGTCGGACCTAGCCACTTGTGATAGCAGCATAGGCCCGACTATTGTTCGAGTACTTCAGTTGAGAAGGTTTCTAGGATAGGTTGTAAATGACTTGAGACCGGCTGCGGTAAGTAACACATCATCCTCGATACGAACCCCGCCTTTACCAGGAAGATATATTCCCGGTTCAATAGTGAAGGTGCTGCCTATCGGCAAAACGTCATGGTTTGAAGCGACTATATAGGGGTCCTCGTGGATCTCGAGTCCGAGGCCGTGACCTGTTCTATGGATAAAATGCTCTCCATAGCCATGAGACGCGATTATCTCGCGAGCCAACGCATCAACATCCGCTCCGCTCATACCTGGTTTGGCATTGAGCATTGCTTGTTCTTGAGCTTCCAAGACTACCCCATAGACTTCTTTCATCTCGTCAGAAATCTGCCCGATAGGATAGGTTCTAGTTATGTCGGACCAGTAACCGCAGACATTGACACAAAGGTCAAGCCACGCCAAGTCTCCTTCGGAGATGACATCGGCGCTTGTGCCTGCGTGCGGAATTGCGGTATTTACTCCAGTAGCCAAAGACATGCTCACCGCTTGAGCGCCTTGGATCTTGAGTTGCCTTTCTATCTCAACAACTATCTCAATGGCCTTTTTTCCAGGAGTCAACAGTTCCTTGGCGATACCTACACCAAGATCAGCAAGCCGTGCGGCCTCTTGCATGTTCTTGACTTCGTTTTCATCCTTAACCATCCTAAGTTCTTTCATAATGTCGGAAGCATCTACCCATAGGAAATCACCGATGACTCTTTTCATGAGAGAATACTCTAAAAGCCTCAGACTGCGAAATTCAAGAGCCCATGTACCAGACGAAGACATAAAAGCCGCCTCAAACGCCTTTGCGGGACCTTCCTCATCACTATAGGAAAACACTTGAAAATCTACAGGAACGTCATGATCTTTCATTCTCTCAGAAACCATATAGCCTTTTTGGCTTTCCAATTCCGGCATAACAAAAGATGCTTTTCCGTCCTCCGTTATCGCCAATAAAGCTGGCCTTTCCGAAAGTCCCATTGACAGGCCCGTCAAGTAGAACATATTAGGACCAGGCGTGATGGCAATACCTTTGAGGCCTGATTCCCTCAAAGCAGCTAACAAATCATTCCATCGGCGCTTGAACATATAGGATCACCTTCCCCTTTTTTACATGAAGAGATCTTCACAGGGTCGAAACATATTTCCTACCATTTTCGTCAGTCCTTGATGTTGGCGCAAATGTACCCTCAATCACACAACCGAAGGTTCTACTCGCAATTCGCCTCTCTCAAAACGCCCAAGATCCAAGTCACTTATGTCGATAGAAGGCTCCTTACCAACAATCATCTCTGAAAGCAACCTGCCGACTATAGGAGCTAACATAAACCCGTGTCCGCTAAAACCAACTGCCTGATAGTATCCTTCAACGCCCGGAACGGTACCTAGAATCGGGTGCGCATCAGGCGTAATCGTGTATAATCCCGCCCACTGGCGAACCACACGCACACCTTTAAGAGGAGGAACCAGCTTGCACATTATATCCGACATTTTCCTGAGGAATTGCCAAGATTGACCGATATCATAACCTTTAGGCTCATTCGGATCGCCAATACCCATAACTAAGGAACCATGGGGGGTCTGCTGACAATAGATCCCCAGCGAAAAGGACATAAGCATGGGGTCAAAAAGGTGCCCAACTGCTTCTGTAACCAGAATTTGGTGCCGCTCTGTGTAAACAGGGAGATCCACTCCTACCATGGCAGCAACCGGGGCAGCCCAGGGCCCTGCTGCATTAACTACCACAGGCGTAGATATTTCTCCGCGGTTGGTCTTGACCTTAGTCACCTTGTCACCAGACTTCTCAATGTCTATAACCTCAGTGAAATCATTGACTTCTCCGCCCAATCGTTCAAAAGCTCTTAAGTATGCATTTGTGGTGTGAAAAGGGTTTGCATGACCATCTCGGGCATTGTACGTTGCTCCTAACATGCCCTCAGTGTTAAGCACAGGCACAATTTCTTTTGCTTCGTCAGGCGTACACACTCGGGAATTGACTCCCAATCTGTGTTGGACCTCGACGTTCTTTTGAAACTGGAGCCATTCCTTCTCTGTGTAGGCCATCATCAGGTAGCCTTTCTGGACGAATTCGATATCATAGGCATAATCCAATTCCTCTTGAAGGTTCTCAAATATGTCGATGGATGCTTTACATATCCTTATATTTCCTTCAGCACCCCACTGTTCTCTTACCCCAGCCCCGCACCGACCTGTTGATCCATTAGCAAATGTATCTTTCTCGCACAAGACCACATTGCCTACCCCTTGCTTTAAGAGGTTATAGGCGATAGAGGCTCCTGAGACTCCTCCGCCTATAACTACAGCATCCGCTGAACGTCTCATTGGCCAATTCCCTCCTCATCCGATTCCGAGCCGCAATCAGACCCGTCGCAACTTGTTTCGCCGTCGCATATTTCCGCGAGGTCTCCCATTCTTACAGGTTTGAAAGGAGGTCTGTATCTCGACTGAAGAACCTCGGAAACTGGCCTGCCTAGGAATCTTGCAATTTCTCCTGCTATCAACAGTCTGCATGTCCGCCCCTGACAAGGGCCCATTCCAGCTCTAGTTATACGTTTGACTTCGTCCAGAGTGGTCGCGCCTTCCCGTATTACTTTCCGTATCTCTCCCAAAGTGACGTCTTCACATCTGCATACAATGATGTCATCATCGTTTCTACTCACGGTTCGCCCCACCCCTCCTAGTAAGCCTGATATTTCTTACTTCCATCGATAGTTCCTTAGGAGCTCTTACCCAGACTACTGTGGTTCCTGCAGGCTTTCTACCTGGAACTACCCTATGAACCTCGCCTGTAGCAAGTTCCGCGCCTGATCTTGAAAGTAGCGAGACTTTTTCGCCTTTCTCGGGAAGCGGCAAGAATTCGTAAGGGAGTGCCACCAGACACTCTGTGTCGCTGAAAGTCTCGTCAACTACGAAAATCGCTAATCCAGGACAAGCAGCTACACAAATCCCACAACCAGTACACTTATCCCAATCTACCTTTGGAATGTCATTTATGGTCGCAAACTCGCAAATAGCCCCGAACCTACAACTGTGATAACAGGGATCGCAGGGTATCTCCTGAAAACACTCTATTACGACAAACGGGCCTTTTTCTCTGCGGACCTTGCTTGGTACTATAGCTTCTATCTGTTCCAAAGAGGGAATACCTGTGCTTAGAAAATCATTTTTCATTAGACGCTCACCCTCTTCCCAGTTTCGTCTCTTAAGGCAGCAAGGCCTTCAACAATCTTCTTGCTGGTTGGACCAGCTCTGAGTTGTTCTAGTTCCTTCACATATCCTTTACGCTTGGCTTCAAAATCAACGTCAGAGATCTTTCCCAGGCTATGAGCTATGGCCACACCTGCCAGGTGACCCTCGGCCATTGCTGTGGAGGCCTCCTCTATGCTTGCAACATCACCCGCAACGTATACTCCAGTCAAAGTGGTCTGCATATTCTCATCATATACGGGTACAAAACCGCCCAAAGCCGGAATATAGGTCATCTCAGCTCCAGCCTGCCACAAAAACTCACACAATGGTGAAAGCCCTGTTGCTAAGCATATTACGTCAACTTTCAAGTCCCTTTCGCTTCCTGGGATGCCTTGCCATCTGTCATCGATTTCCCAAATGATGGCTCCTTCGACACACCGCTCGCCATACGCTTCTTTGATGCTGTGCTTAGTAAGGATCGGTATGCCTAGGCGCCTTATCTTTGAGGCATGTACAGCATATCCACCTATCTGGGGCAAAGCTTCAACCAGTGCTTCTACGTGAACACCCGCCTGAGCTAGCTGGTAACTCACTATTAGGCCAATATTGCCTGAGCCTATCATCAAAACCGATTGACCTGGCCTAACTCCATGAACATTCATCAGTGTTTGGACCGCACCTGCTCCGTAGACGCCTGGAAGATCATTGCCTGGGAAAAGAAGCATCTTCTCAGAAGCTCCTGCCGCTACCAGTAACCTCTTAGGTTTTAAACCTTCTATGCCGTATGGAGTCTCAAGAAGAAGGGTACCATCATCCCTATAGTACCCTAGAGCTTCTGTTGAACCCATGAATTGAACATTTGGGTCTCGATATGCTCTTTCGGCCAAATCACGCGCAATAACAACGCCCCTAGTTCCTGCGCTTTTCTCGTGCCATCCGAAAAACTTGTGGGTCTGCTTGACTAACTGACCGCCAGGCATGTCGCCTCTGTCTATAAGGGTGACTTCTACCCCATATGAGGCAGCTTCTAGGGCGGCACAAATTCCAGCTGGACCCGCTCCAATAATTGCAAGCTCCGTCGTTTTCAATAGAGTCACTCCTTACTTGATAGGGCCGGACCTACGCCTTTTTGCATCTCGACACGCATACCAGCCCTGAGTTTTTCAGTGCAAGCTCTCACATTTGCAACTCCGTCAACAATTACCAGACAAGAAGAACAGTTACCTATAGCACAAAAGAATCCACGCGGATGGCTACGCTTTATGCTCTCATGTAAAACCTTAATGCCTGCCGCGTGAAGAGCACTTGCTATCGGTTCGCCTTCGTATCCCCAGAGTTCCTCGCCTTCCCAATAGAACTTGACTCTTTCCTTCTCTTCAAAATCGAGAATTGGATGATTCTTGATCCTCATTTCCGAAGAATCCAAAGATTGACGCCTCCTTTCATATGTATGAGTTGTGCGGAATCTACCCTTTCATTTGGACAAATGACATTCTCATGCCTATTGCTCTTTGTTGAATTCGCCGATAGTTGAGGATATCCTGTATACTTCGAGGGTCAAAACACATGCATTTACGTTCACTACAAGAACAAAAATCATTGTGATCTTCTCACAATGCCCGCTAAAGATCCCTGATCAAATCAAATTCAGTTTTTTAAAACTTGTGGGTTCACGGGCGTTACCGGCTTTCCCGATAGAAGGTACTCCCTGATATTTCTAGCCGCCAAGACAGCCATCTCGGTCCTTGTCGCTATCGTGGCACTTCCTATATGGGGCAACAGAACCACGTTGTCTAGTTCAAAAAA
>JAPXKJ010000015.1:0-29122 GCA_033810155.1 Bacillota bacterium
AAACTATGACCGTATGTTCGTTCCATTGGAAGATGTCACCCAACATTGGTCAGGAGGTTATGTAGGAGCGCTGCAGATCCTTGACATAGTCCATGGCTATGAAGACATGACTTTTAGGCCCGAGAAAACGGTCTCAAGGGCAGAGTTTGTGAAGATGGCTGTTGAATCCTGCGGTGCTCAATCTGCTCCGGACCAAGATATTCCTTTTGATGACGTCTCAGGCCATTGGGTTGTGCCGTATCTCAAGGATGCTCTCGCCTCTGGAATTGTGGATCCCGCTATATATGGCAGCAATTTCCGCCCAGATGAAACCATAACTAGAGAAGAAATGGCACTTATCCTAGTGCGTGCGCAAGACATATACTTGGCCCAGAGGAACCAAAGTCCACCACCTCCTTGCGAGATAACGTTTGAGGATTCCGATTCGATCGGAGAGGCATTTGTAGAGGCTGTGCGTGAGGCCGCGTCACGGAAACTGCTCCAAGGGTACCCAGGAGGGACTTTCAAACCGAAGTCCGGGCTCAAGCGAGGAGAAGCTGCAACAGCTATAGCCAGGCTAAGAGGTATAAGAGGTAATACCGGAGTCGTAATCATGTCGCCCGAAAACGAAGCAGCACTTGGAGATGAACCCGTCTATATTCTGGGTTTAGCCACGGCGTTTGAAGCTAATGTGAACCTAGACGTTTTAGCAGAGGACCAGTCTCAAATAATCGCAGACTTTGCAACGTCGACGAACGGAATCGGCTGGGGCGTCTTCGGATACGCCCTAAGCGCCCATCAACTAGGAGGATACACGCCTACCGTCATACGAGTCTACCTTGTAAGCGCCAAAGACGGCAGCCTCTACAGCATAGTAAATATCCCGGTTTCACGATAATGTGAAGCAGTTGTGAAGCAGAGGGGACGGTTCTTTCTGCTTCACAACTCTTACAAACCGCAGAAAGCCTGTGAGCAAGACTAGATATACGCTAGATATACGTCAGATCTGTAATCAGCCATCTACCATCTATCTTGTCAACCGTGAGGACTATCGCGATCCGCCAGGCATCCTCCATAGATCCTTCCCCTATTGTCACTTCCACGATATCGGCCATGACCTCATATCTGTGAGGACCCGCTTCGGTCACATCTTTTATCTCAATCCTCTCCGGCCACGGACTTGATACGTATCGGCCGGGAGCTTCTGAAGGTTCATTCAGCCACTTAGCCAGCAATTCTTCTGAAACAAAGGGACCGTAGTTTTCCTTAGCCTGTTCCTCAAATACCTCATGAGGAGCATTCTTATAAACCTTTGTGAGAGCTTCGCCGAAGGCAATTACAACATCCCTGACTTCATAATCAGGCGCGGGTTTGAAACTTTCAGCGATCTCCACCAGATCTGATTCGGACAGGCGCGACGAATCCCCATATACGTCATATACTAGCTCTTGTTCTTCAAAAATGAGATAAAGATGGTTCTCGTTTCGCGACCAAGTCTCGAAAGACGCAGCAGGAGGAGTTATCTCTAGATTCAGCAATATCGCTTCGGTTAGCAGTCCCTGAACGTCTTTTTGAGCATTTGTCGTAGAATGATTTGGAAGAAAAAGAGGCAGATCTGCCTTGTAGCCGATTATCTCAATCCCTCCGACTACATCATCACCAATCAGGAATCTCATTTCTCCATTTCCAATGACTCTCATAGAAACCAGTATGTTTGCAACTGTGTTCTTTTCTACAACCAGGCCTGGGATATTCATATCGACTGTCACGCCCTTTGGCAGATTGAACTCGTATGACCCAACCTGTAGAACAGTCACGGGCAGCATACGTGCAACCAAAACCCCTACAACGGCCAGGGCAAATACCGCTATCGCGATCACAAAGGTCTTGTTATGCCCTTTGTGCAGACTCGATTGATCTTGCATATCGTCTCCCCCTTGTGAATTATCCAATACATGTTGTACATATTATGACCGCAGAAAACGCTCTGTAGTTCCCGGCGCAGAGCAGATCCGGCTGACTCACGGATATAGCGCTGCCAAAACGCCACATTACAGAGCACTTGGCCTTGTATAAAGCACCTGACCGCTTCTACCTGCGGTAAGAATTCCATTCTCCATAGCGCTCTTTCCGTTAACAAACACCCATCTGAACCCCTCGGGGTACCTCCTTGGCTCATCGTCTGTGCCTTTGTCTGTAACCTCCGTAGGTGCAAAAACCACGATATCAGCTTTCATCCCCTGGGAAATCACTCCCCTATCCTTAAGGCCCAACCACTTCGCAGGCTGACTGGTTATGCGCTTTATGCCCTCTTCGAGACCCAAAAGGCCTAATGCGTACAGTTTTATATACCTCGCCATGCCCCCAAACGTATTTGGGTTAGGCCAGTAATACGGAGGGACATGGCTTTCAGCGGTATTGTCAAGCAAGAATGTGTCTACTCCTACCATTGCCCGGGGATGACTGTAAAACACGCGCTTTACCTCATCGGAACCGGCCGGCGTCGCCATCTGAGTGTACGGATCCATACTTATGATATCCATGAGAGCATCCAACGGATGACAACCCTTTTCATCAGCTATCTGGGCAACAGTCTTTGAGGTGAATTCTTGCGCTTCCGTCTTACCTATTAGGATGCGTTTGGCCCATCCAGGCTGAATCACAGGGTTCAGACTGTACCACTTCCCAGAAAGGATGTACTGTTTGATCTCTTGCCTAAGATCAAGTGCTCTTAAGTTTTTGGAAAATCGCTCTAAGTCGCCTGCTTCTTTTAGCCAAGGCTCCAAAAGCGCAGCTAGGTATTTCGAATGCAATACTCCACCCGTAGTATGGTTAGGTATCACATCAAACGAGACATCCACACCATCTCTTATGGCTTGGTCGATAACATCCAATGTCTCTTCTGCAGCGCAGACAGAAAGTTTGGGGGTTGATGAAGGCGAAAGGAGATAACCTGGGCTAAGATGAGCAAGTTCGATCTTTGCCCCGGTGTTCATTGCTATGTCTAAGGCCTGTTTGACTCCGTTTATCAACCCTGGATTGCCAAATCCTTGCCTTAGACCTGTTCTCCACCAGTGGGAACAAAAGATACCACCTTTATCTATAGCCGCGCCTATAACTTCGTAGGATTCTTCAATAGTCGCATAGGAATTGGGGGCGTAGTCCAACCCATTGGAAACCCCACACGCTCCTTGGTCCATAGATTCTTCCACGTATCTTTTCATGGCTTGTATCTCATCGCCAGTCGCCGCACGGCGGTAATCTTTACCCAAGACCGCAGCTCGCACGCTGCCATGACCAACCAAAGGTACCATGTTTATGCTGGGCTTAACCTGCCTTACCCTGTCCAACCACTCCCCGAATGATAACCAGTCAATGTCTAGCCCATCGGTATCTAGCGCGTGCTTTCGGACTGCCGCTAGATCTGCAACCGGTTCCTGATAGTATTTCCGCGGCGCAACCTTGTCCCACCAGTTCCACTCCCAAAAGCATGATAAGTAGTGCTGGTTGAGAGGGGCAGGCGAAAACCCACACTGGCCACAGACTACTGTGGTAATGCCCTGCCCTATGGCGCTTTCCCCATTGGGATATAGAAGGACTGTTTGATCTGCGTGGGAATGCATGTCAATGAACCCGGGACAAACTATCTTTCCTGAAGCATCTACGTCCAGCCTAGCGCTGGCTTCGGACAGGTCTCCTACTGCGGCTATCCTGTCACCATTTATACCCACATCTCTTCTTTTGGCAGAAGCCCCTGTGCCGTCTACGACTTCTCCGTGTCTTATTATGACGTCAAACATCATCTGAACTCCTCCTTGCCTTTTGTGTCGCCTGGGCATGTTTTACGCATTGCGCTCATCCGATTAGGGTTCTTGGAATAGGTGGTCAAGTCCTTCGCTTCCGCGGAATAAAACATGAAGCAGAAAGTGAAGCAGAAAGAACCGTCCCCTCTGCTTCACGGAGGACTTCGGTGGGACTATGACGAAATATGACCGAAGCTAGTTTTGAAGCGTTTGCTTTTATGTATATGAAAGGAAGGAATACGCAATGGAGCATCCTGGTGTTTTCGACATCGTCATAAAGAATGGAACTGTTATTGACGGCACTGGAAGGCAACGGTATAGAGCCGATGTTGGACTGAAAGCGAGCAAGGTGAAATCCATAGAAACAAACATTCCAGAGGAATCAGCATCTCGAGTTATTGACGCAACTAACAAGGTCGTGTGCCCTGGATTCATCGACGTCCACTGCCATACAGACTGGAACATATTGGACATCCCTTGGGACGACCATCAAGAACGCCAAGGTGTGACAACCCAAATCGGAGGTTTGTGTGGAACCGCGCCCTTATCACCCAAAGAGCATCTTGAGGAAGCGGAGACCCGCGGACTCGGAACCAACTATGCGCTCTTCGCAGGACACGGTTCAATCCGGGAAAAGGTCATGGGAAACGAAAACAGACCACCATCTCAGGAAGAATTGAACCACATGAAATCGCTGCTGCAAAAGGCCATGGATGAAGGAGCCTTGGGTCTCTCAACAGGCTTGATATATGAACCTGGCGTGTTTTCCCAGGCTGACGAAATCATTGAACTTGCCAAAGTCATTGCCCCGATGGGTGGGATATACGCAACCCATATGCGAAGCGAAAGCGATGAGATTGAGCAAGCCCTGGAGGAAGCCATATTTATCGCTAGAACTGCGCATACTCCTCTTCAGATTTCCCACATCAAAGTGATTCTGCCCCGAAACTGGGGAAAGGCAGAGGCGATTCTGGAAAAGATAAGAACCGAACAAAAACAGGGGTTGAGAATAACTGCGGACCAATACCCCTACGAAGTCACCGGAGGCGGGTATTACGGAGCAGCTCGCTTAGCCAAAGGATCAAAGCATGACCTAGACTTCGTCAAATTCGAAAAGGTATACAAGGATGAAGGGGGGCGGGAAGAGCTGGTAGAGTATGCCTACTCCTTAATCATGGAACGTGGAGGGCCACAGTATTTCTCCATAATCAAATCCAGCCGAAAAGACCTGCTTGGCCTTTTCTTGCCAGAAGCTTTATCCCAGTTATCCCAGCTACGAGGATCTGATACAAATTACAAAATCTCGCCCAACGCTTCCGGCTCAGATTCTGCTTCACCAGGTTATACGTTTGCCGACTTGATAGTAGACGAGATATATAACTCCAAGGGGGAGTTTGCTCTAGCATACCATTCGGTATCAGAAGATGAACTCATCTCTTTTTTGAAACAACCATGGACAATGACTGGAACCGACGGCATCCAAGGAGCATTTCATCCGCGGACTCATGGCACATTTCCCCGCATCTTGGGACGTTACGTAAGAGAAATGAAAGTATTGAGTCTCGAAGAAGCCATCAGGAAGATCACCTCTTTGCCAGCAGACACATTTGGTTTCAAGGGAAGAGGAAGGATCGTACCAAGCGCCATAGCAGACATCGTAGTATTTGATCCAGACACCGTGATTGATAGGGCTACCTTGGTATCGCCAAACCTCTACCCTGAGGGAATAGAGTATGTGCTCGTAAACGGTGAAATAGTAGTAGACAATGGAAAACGCACAGACTCATTTCCCGGGAAATCTATCCTAAGAAGTTGAAAAAGGAAATCGGGAAGCAGCGGGGACGGTACTTTTTGCTTCATGCTCTTTCTAGGAAGGTGAAGCAAAAAGTACCGTCCCCCCTGCTTCTACAACTGAGCATGGCGGAACTGAATAGTCCCAGAAACCGCTTAGGTTCCCTTTTTCTATTTGACTAAGAATCGCACGAATCGGCCCGCCGTGGGTTACGACCACTATTTGGCTGGCCTTCCGTGTATCAGATTGCCCGGCGTTTTCTCTCGCATGAAGAGCACATATCTCGTTATAGGCTCTAAACACTCGGCTAGCCATTTCTTCTAAGGTTTCACCGTGAGGAGGCCGGATTCTAACCGGGTCCTCTATCCATTTAGATACGAGATCCCTATCCCGTTCTTGGATTTCATCAAAAGTGAGACCTTCCCAAAGACCGAAATCTACTTCTTCAAGCCCTGGAACTACCTTTACAGACAAGCCGTGAGGTTTAGCTATGGCTTCTCCTGTCTGAACACATCTTTTCTTAGGGCTCGAATACACCATAGATATGTCAAGACTTGATAGACTGTCTGCCAATCGAGCAGCTTGCTCCACCCCTTCTTCGCTAAGAAGGCTGTCCCCCTTGCCCTCGTATCTTCTTTTGATATTAGCTTTGGTCATTCCATGTCTTACCAAAAGCACCTTGAAGCCCATAAAATCCCCTTCCTTCACACAAAATCCACATCAGAGTGTCAATATTGCTTCTAAGTTTTCAAGAAGTACCTTGTTTTCCTCCCTAGTTTTTACAGCAAACCGTGCATAGTACTCGTCCAAGAATCGATAGTTGCCGCAATCTCTAATCAAGATACCCCTAGGTCCCAAGATATCTTGGAGCGTTTTGGCAGTCATCGAAGACGCGCGCAAATCAACTAGTATGTAGTTGGCCGAAGGCGGATACACCTTTAGGTTGGGGATATCCGATAGACCGCGAAACATGAACTCCCTTTCAACCTCGATCCAGGATCTGACCTTTTTTATGTAAGATGAATCGTTTATAGAACTTATCGCGGCCGCTTGGGCTAGGCAGTTCACGCTCCAAGGATCTTTTACCTCTCGAACGCGATTAGCTAATTCCTCACAGCATACTGTATAGCCTAATCGAAGTCCCGGAAGCGCGAAGAACTTGGTGAGAGAACCTAGTATTATGAGGTTATCTCTTGATACCGCTTCCCAACGCAAGGTCGCGCCTTCAGGATATTTTACAAAATCAATAAACGCCTCATCCACGACGACGATGACGCCTCTTGCCGCAGCCTCGTCAAGAAACGCCAATAACTGTTCTTTTGGAATCAAAGCGCCTGAAGGATTGTTGGGGTTACATATAAAGATCAAATCAACCCCATTGAGCTGCGACGCCAAAAGGCTCATATCCGGCAAGAATCCGTTAAAGTCATGCATTTGGAACCATACCAAAGACCTTCCTTCTATTTCTACTGCCCGCCCGTATTCAGAAAACGTTGGTGCCAAAACCAAGGACGTAGTAGGTTTAAAGGCTCGAACGATCAGGTGAATCAACTCATTGGCCCCATTTCCAGGCACTATATTGCAAGGTTCAACCTCTAAGTAACGCCCCAAAGCCCCCCTTAGTTCGCTAGAATCAGGATCGGGATACCATCTGATTTGATCTAAACTTCCTAAGATAGCGTCTAACGCTGACTCTGATGGCCCAAACGGATTAACGTTCGCGCTAAAATCCAGAAACTTTTCAGGAGGAAGATTGTAAGCCCGAGATGCTTTCACAAGATTGCCACCATGAGCATATTTCATCTAAAAAGCCCCCCTGTTTGGATTTTGCCTATATTTTGCTTCCCACATAGTTTCCTTCCCACATAGTCTCCTTTGCTAAATATGCATACAAAACGTTGCAAGCGCCACGATCTCAGAGATTTCGCACACGGCCCCATAGGTATCTCCGGTAAGACCATTTAAGAAACGGGATGTCTTCCAACCGCCTAGATAAGAGAATAAGGTGCATATCAAAAAAGCAAAGGCGCCTCTCCTACCAGAGATTGCGACGGCACAGAAAAGAGCGAATGCTCCGGGCAGAACGAGGTTTCTTAAGATTGACCCCAAATTCTTCACGCCAGTTTCTTCGCCCCTAGGCCCGCTGATAAACAGACTGCCTATGCCTCCCTCCTTCCTAGCATAAGGAAACGCGTCCATAACCAAGCACAAAGACCATCGCGCTAACACCGGTGAAACCATGAGCGCCTGAAATCGAGGACAAGATATTAGTCTAGCAGTTTCGAGTCTCACAAAGGGTATTGAAAGAAGCAAGCCATATTTTGTAATCAAAAGGATAACCATGGTAGTGGCGCCAAGAGCTCCTATCCGGCTATCTCTCATAATTCGAAGCGCGTTTTCTCGAGTGTGTGCTCCTAATATGCCGTCGAAGGTGTCAATTACTCCGTCCCAATGTAGGCCGCCTGTTATTAGAAACATTAACGCAAGATCTAGGGCGCACGCTGCAGGCATAGGGAAAAAGATAGTGAATAGACGATCAAAAAGGGCAAGCCCCAAACCTATGATGACGCCTATCGCTGGGAAGTAAGGCCGCGATGATGAAAGACTCTCTGTATCTAAGGCAACCCATGTTGGCACAGGTACCTTTGTCAGAAACCCTATCCCGGCCCATAATCTCTTCATGGGAATCGGCAGGTATTTGCCAAAATTTCTGTCTGATGTGGCCAAACCGCTCCCATATGCCTGGGATTCTAACTTAATCTCATCTTGTGCGTTTTTTGTGTCCATCATTATAGGCCTCCGATTATAAAGGTGAAATCAAACCTGCATGCCTTTGAGAAATCATGCATGATTCAAAAGAAGCATGAGAACCGTCCCCATCCCTACAGCAAGCACCGAGGCAAAGTACATCAACCTGATTGCGTCACTTATATGGCGAGGGGCTAGCGGATTTCGAGAATCGCCAAGATATTCCCTAAAGGAGGGCACGCCACCGTAGTAATTCAACCCGCCCAACCTTATCCCCAACGCTCCAGCTACTGCAGCCTCGCATACGCCGCTGTTAGGACTAGGGTGAAGGTGTGCGTAGCCTTTCATCGTTTGGACGGCCCCCTTTCCGTCGTACCCCAAGATGAAAGAAGCCAGTGCCAATAATATGCCCGTTATCCTAGCAGGAACATAGTTAGCCAAGTCGTCTAGTTTGGCAGAAGCCCATCCGAAGTACAGATATTCTTCATTCTTGTAACCTACCATTGAATCAAGCGTGTTTACCGCCTTATACGCTATGGCAAGAGGTGCTCCGCCTAGAAATCCGTAAAATAATGGAGAAACAACTCCGTCCGACGTGTTTTCAGCGACAGTCTCCACTGCAGCTCGAACTATTTCTTCGACGTCAAGGTTTTCAGTATCTCTTCCTACGATCATCCGAAGGTTTTTTCTAGCAGATTCGAGATCGCCTTTTCCTACTGGATAATAGACTTTGTAAGCTGCCTCCTTCAGGTCTTTTGCGGCAAAAGTCGTAGAAAGAAGCCACAGGGAAACCAATTTACCAGCAATTGGGCTAATAGAGTGAACAAACCCTATAATCCATCGGCATGCTAAGAAAGAACCTGCGGTGACAATAAAAGTCAAAGCTATTCCCATAAGACGTTCCATATTATTCCTGCCCGTTTCTGAAACCAAAAGGGTTGCGCGTCGAAACACTGATTCTAAGAACCCTATTGCTTTTCCAATTATGACTACAGGGTGACTCTTACGCGGTGGATCCCCTACAATAAGATCAACAGTAAACGCTACCGGAACATCAAAGGTGTGTAGAATCATCTTTCCAGTTCACCCCCTACACACGCCAATAGCGCTTACAGGCTGAGAAACAAGGCCGCTGAGCCGAGCCAGAAAGTTTTTATCAGGTTCAGCGCTAAACACTAAGCAGGTAGCCGGCCCCGCAGTCTTCGATAAATCCAAACTCCCGCTCGCACCGTTTGGATCTAGTTCTTCCAATTCCAAGGTAACACTTGCCAATCGAGCCAAGAGTTCAGCCTCTTTTTGAATACCTTTGGATCCTACAGGAACGATTTCATGCACTTCATCCATGGACCGCAAAATCCTTACTGTTTTCAATGTGACAATATCAGGATCATGGATATTCACTTCGTCACCGACTTTGGGTATACCAACGCAATACACAACGTCTCCAGGCAAAGTGAGCCCCGCCTTAATGTCCTTAATTCGGCATGTTCCGATAGCGGTAACACCCAAACCTGTCTGTCGCGTGGGAATGTTCTTCTCAGTACTTCCGGTAAGAGCCATGCCATGATGCAAATCAGCGTCTTTGAGTTCATCCAAGATACCCTTTACGATGTCATGAGCGCCTTCAGGCTCTATGCACACATTGTTCACCACAACCGCAGGCGTTACGCCTATGGATAAAAGTTCCATTACGGCAACCCGCGTTGCAAACCTACCTACTATGTACCCAGGCACTTTTACAACATCTAGTTCCTTTGTCCCGATCCCTCCAGACGAATCACACGATACTGCCAGAACCAAATCACCTTCCAATTTGACTAGGGTGAGATCCCGGTACTTCAAGGTCTCAGATCCGCTGTCCCATTTGATCATAAATCTATCTCCTACCCCTCACATGTGCCGCATAACGCCCCGCGCCTTCCTACCAAAGGCCACGCAGGGAACTCAGGCGTCCAGATGCGTCCAGAGCTTTCAGCGCTAACAATGCTACTGCCACGTTCAGAAAAGACGCGACTAGAAGAGGCACTATCAAGGGAATTACTGCTCCCATACCGAGCCACGGTGCAAGAACTAGGGGCGCGCCAATTCCGTTGAGCAAAAACGCAACACTTGCTGAAGCAATCCAAGGCAAAACACGGACTTGAGTATTTGGCTGCTCTTGGTTGCCGCCTTGGTCTGCACCCTGCTTTCCTTCGGTCCCTGTTTTTGCCTTTTTATCTCTAAAATCTTCCAAGGAGAACCCAATGGCTCCGTACACTGACGCGCACAGTGCCATCTCCCCTGCCACAAGCAGGTGAAAGGGCACGCCGAGTGGGAAACCTGCCGTAAGAGCGCTGGCCAAGTGGCCAACAAAAGCCACTGCAGCGCCTGCGGCAGGACCACACAAAGATGCATATAGATAACCGGGACAAGAATCCATAGCGATGCTCCCTAGAGGTCCAGGGATCTTGATGAAAGCGCCTAGAGCTGAAAGACCTACCATAATGGCTGCTAAAGTCAGCCGTCTTGTCTCCTTGCGTAAACCTGCAGTAGTCGTGTTTTGTTCCATTCCCGTGTCTCCTTTATCATTATTCGTCCTTAGAACGATCCTAAGTCATGACCTTATTCCCGAAACCGAATAGAAGGTATTCATATCTATGCTTTGTCGCACTACCTGCGCCAAGTAGGCGAAATCGATTCTTCTCTGCGGTCGAGTTCCCTGGTAGGGGACCACTCCTAAGACGGGCTTCTTGGTTCTTTTTTCCAAAAACTCTATGCCTGGTTCAAACAGTGTAATGTCTCCCATGAATTTGTTTATAACGATCCCTGTCACCATGTCTCTCTCATCTGACTCCAACAGCTCTAAAGTGCCTACTACAGAAGCAAACACCCCACCTAGGCTTATGTCAGAGACAAGGATCACCGGCGCTTGGGCCATTTTAGCGACTGACATGTTTACAATATCCCTATCCTTCAAATTAACTTCCACAGGGCTACCTGCCCCTTCTATTACGATCACATCGTACTCTTGACTAAGGCGACAGTACGACTCATATATAGCCGCCTTCATCTCAGGCAAATACTTGTCTCTATATTCGCTCGCCGGCAGACTGCCCAAAGGCTTTCCTTGTATAACCACATCCGACACCATATCTCCCAGCGGCTTGAGCAAGACAGGATTCATATCGCTAGTTGCAGTTACTCCAGCAGCCTCAGCCTGCATAGCTTGGGATATGCTAATCTCGTCGCCGGAGCCGGTGACAAAGGTTTTTCGGGACATATTTTGAGCCTTAAAAGGTGCAACCTTGAACCCATCCTCTTTTAGTATCCTGCAGAAGGCAGCAGCCACCGTGCTTTTGCCAACGCTCGAGGCAGTTCCTTGAATCATCACTGCTTTTGCCATAATCCGATCACTCCTAATTGATGATCCTCCTTCATCTCTGCGGTTTGACTCTCAGAGGCACGCCGGATACCATGAAATACACCTCGTCAGAAGCATCCGCCAAAATCTGATTTGCCCATCCCAACACATCCCTAAAAACGCGGCCTAACAGGTATTCTGGCACAAGTCCCATCCCTACCTCGTTAGACACGACCACAACATCCGAAGGTACCTGGCGCGCTACCTCGGCTACCTCCCTTACCGACGAAAGTATCAGGTTGCATTTTTCCTGGGAGGGTGTTTCTTCTTCATCTTCAAGCAGCAAGTTTGTCACATATAGTCCAAGGCAATCGACTAGTATGACCTCGGTTCCATAACCCTTTTGCCTAATGGTTCTTGCAACCTCGCGAGGTTCTTCCACTGTTTCCCAATAGGAAGGTCTGCGATCTTTGTGCATTTTCACCCTCTCGCGCATTTCCCGGTCAGAAGGAACGCAAGTAGCCAAATACGTCACGCATCCTTTGTTAAGGTTAGAATCTCTTTGGAGGGCCAGATCCAATGCAAGATCCTCGCCAAACTTACTTTTCCCGCTCCTAGCTCCTCCTGTTATGAACATCAATCTTCCCATTTCGCCAGACGTCCTTTCCTAAAACCGAATTCTGTTACGTTTTTCAGCATTCCCCTGTGTCATGGTTTAGCGCTACACGCTTCTCCGTAAACAGGAAACACCAATCCTGTCCCGCTTACAGGGTGCCTTAGCATGATCACGTCCAATCCATATAGTTTCTCAATGTTTTCAACTGTAAAGACCCGTTCTATGGGGCCTTTGTCGAACACAGTTCCTTCCGATAGCAAAAGAAGGCTATCGCAATATGCAGCGGCGAGATTGGCCTCGTGCATAATCGCAACTACTGTAAGCCCGCATTCTTGGTTTAGGCTTCTTACCGTATCCAACATCTCTACTTGATAATTCATATCCATGTGGGCAATAGGTTCGTCTAGGAATAATATGCGGGGATCCTGAGCAAGTGCTTTGGCAAGAAAAACTCTCTGCACTTCTCCACCGCTTAAAGAGGTGATCAATCTTCCTCGAAGATTATACGTATTCGTAACTTCCATGGCCCATTTCGTCTTTTTTTGATCGCAGGGACCTTCTTTTTCGAATCGCTCTAAGTGGGGTAAGCGCCCCATGGACACAAACTCTTGGACTGTGAAGCCAAAGTCTGTCGCAGGCTCCTGGGGTAATACCGCGACCATCTTTGCCACCTCACGCCTTTTCATGCTAAAAAGGCGGCGGCCGTCCAAAAACACCTCACCGCAAGAAGGTTTGAGCGTTCCAGTCATGCACCGCAGAAGGGTTGTTTTGCCCGATCCGTTGGGTCCTAAGATCCCTAAAAACTCTCCTGCTTCTACTAGAAAAGTGACGTTTTTCAATACTGCAGACGGTCCATAAGAAAACCCAAGGTCATTTACTTCTATGATCGCCTCATTTTCCTCAAAACTCATTAGACTCATCCTTCCCACGATGAAAATCACAACTGATAGGAATCAGTCTTGTATTGTCTTAAGAGATATACAAAGAAAGGGCCACCGCACAAAGCCGTAATTATCCCCACAGGGAGCTCCTGAGGAGCAATGACTATCCTAGCCAAAGCATCAGCTGCCATCATCACAGTAGCTCCGAAGATCAAAGATGCAGGTACTAACCGGCGATTGTCAGGCCCCAAGCACATCCTCAGAACGTGAGGTATCACCAAGCCAACGAAACCTATGATTCCTCCCGATGATACAGCGCAGGCTGTCAGCAAAGAAGCAGCAACTATAAGTGCCTTTGTTACTTTGGAGACTTCTATTCCTAGATGCATCGCAGGTTCGTCCCCCAAGAGGAGCGCATTCAGATCTCGAGAAAGAACTAGGACAATTGAAAGCCCTAAGATAAAGTATGGTGTTATCATCGCCACGTTGCTCCAACCACGCCCAGAAAAGCCTCCCATGAGCCAAAAAGCCAACCCGTGCAAGACTCCCGTAGGCATAACGAACATCATGAGTGAAACGATAGCAGAAAGGATGGAACTTACGATCATCCCGGACAAAAGCAGGTTTAAAACAGGCGTCCTGTCCCCTACCTTTGCAAGGCCATATACCAGCATGACTGCAATTAGAGACCCTACAAAGGCAAGTAAGGGGACAGAACCTAGAGACAAAAACCCGATGTTTATCGGCAACATAAATGCACAAGTAGCTCCGAGGGAAGCTCCGGCAGAAGTGCCCATCACATAGGGATCGGCCATAGGATTCCTGAAAATCCCCTGATAAACGGCGCCTGACGCCGCAAGGGCTGCTCCGGTCATGGCGGCTAAAACTACTCGCGGAAGGCGTATGTAGAAAATTATGGTTTCTCTAGGCGTAATCTCCAATCCTCGCATTTGCCCGTTTAGCCCTGCAATAACGGCTCTTACAACTTCTCTGGCGTTGAATTCAACCGCTCCAGTGCCCAAAGACAGCACACTGGTTATGAGAAACAGCACCAAAAGGACTGGCATGGTTACGACTTGCCACTTATCCCTCAACAGCCGCATCTTAAAAGCTCCCCTCTCGAAACTTTTTACTCTGAAATGTCCGTTGCATCACATACGCGAAACACCACATGCGCGAAACTCGACCAGGAGTCTACTCTCCGCTATCAGTAAATCGGTCAGGGTAAAGCGCTTTTGCTACTTCGACCAACCCATCTGCTATCCTCGGGCCCGGTCGCGATATGAGATCATCATCTATTCCGTACACCCGGTCGTTTTTGATTGCGGAAATCCCACTCCACCCGGCTTGGGTCTTGAGATTCTCCGCATCAACTCCCCCGCCTGAGCCCATGACAGTAAATATGATAGCCTCAGGGTCTTTTTCAACCAGGACTTCAAGGCTATATGTGGGATAGTCTGTGTCGGCATCGGAAGACACGCTTACCCCACCCGCTAGGGTGATGATCTCATGCAGCAAGGTATTGGGTCCTATGGTCATGATGGGATCATCCCATAGGAGATAGAATACTTTGACTCTATCTTCATCTGGCAGATCTTCTAGGGCCGTCTTAACCTTATCGATCTTGTCCTTCATTTCACAGACACATTGTTCGGCTTCTTCTACATTGCCTGTAATCTCTCCGACAAGTTCGATCTCGGCCATAACATCTTCTACGGTTTCGGGGTTCAGGACCAAGACGGTAAGCCCCAAGTTTTCCATTTCGTCTAGGTACTTTTCGTGAATCGTAGTCGCCAAGACCAAGTCCGCGTTGAGCTCAACGATTTTCTCTACGCTAGGATCTGAGAACCCGCCAACCTTTTCCTTCTCCGCTACTTCTTCAGGATAGTTACAAAATGTAGTCACACCGACTACCTTGTCCCCCAAGCCGCACGCATAAAGGACTTCAGTATTGCTTGGAGCAAGAGAAACAATGCGTTCAGGCTGTGCAGAAATGGTGACAGTTCTCCCTATGCTGTCCGAGACTTCCATAGGATACTTTGCCTCAGGGCCGCCATTTCCGTTACCGTTTCCCTGTGGTTTACAACCAGAAAACACAGAAAGACTCGCTACAACTAGTGCAATAATGGTTAAAAGCGCCCAATGATTCCTGTTTTTTCTCATCAATATCCCTCCTAAATAATAGTCCGGCCTCCATCGAAGGCCGGACCTATCACACTTTAAACCAGGACATCCTAATCTCTGGCACCATCTCCTTTCCTCCGAAGGACTAGGTGAAAGACA
Source organism: Bacillota bacterium (assembly GCA_033810155.1). Lineage (GTDB taxonomy): Bacteria > Bacillota > Sulfobacillia > Fermentithermobacillales > Fermentithermobacillaceae > UBA3907. The sequence continues at coordinate 15,443 of JAPXKJ010000015.1, forward strand.
TACAGGCAGGTCTCCTGGCTTTCGGGTCATCGCTTTAAGCGAAGATACCTTCCCATCTTTTTCAATCACGCTAGACAGTGGTATTCTCCAAAGCTCACCGATTACAGTGGCGGGACCGCTCAGGCTTCGCACCTGATTCCCTTTTCACCTCAACTTGAGGCACCTGTAAGCTATCAGTATTAAATTGTCTTCGCCATTATACCACAACAAGAAGCACAGGGGACGGTACTTTTTGCTTCGCGATACCGCGGCCCAAGCACCTAGAAACCCGGTGACACAGCGCTTTCTCCTTTTATCCACAGTCTGCCGCTAAAGCCCATGCAGACAACCATAACCACACAAAGGCGCGTACGACTATCATCTGCAACATGCTTGCGGCCATACTTCCTGACCGATGTGCGTTGGATACACGAAGCCCATCTGTCAATTTACATCGCCAGCGATTGGGAAAAGGAATTTGGGAACGATCTGTCGAAGCCGATATATTCATGGATGAGTTATTTATCTGATAACCTGCAGATAGATTAGTTCGGGTTCAAAGACGTGCAAGCGGTCCACGGGACCGAGATGTGCAAGAGATGTGTGTGGATGTATAAGGATGTATAAGGATTCATGAGCGTTTATGTAGGTAAGTGACGCATCAACATAAGTGACGTACGAACATTAGCATCTGGTCTCTTTCGTACCAGGAGAGATGAGGGACAACTATGCACCTATATTGGAGAAAAAACCTATACCTTGGTTTGGTAACAGCGTTCGTTGGTACGGCATGCTTCAACCTTGTGACCCCTTTTCTGCCTTATGTGCTAACATCCATGGAAGTTTCAGAAAATCTGGCAACCTGGTCCGGCTTGGCATACGCTGCGTCGTCTCTGACCTCGGCATTCATGGCACCAATCTGGGGTTCAATTGCAGACAAATACGGCAACCGCTTCCAAATAGCAAGGTCTGGGGTGGGCATTGCCATCACATATGCACTTTATCCTGTTGCAAGAACTCCATTTCAATTCGTACTTCTACGCGCCCTAACGGGTTTCATGTCCGGTTATACTCCCGCCGCAACTTCACTAATTGCTGCTAACACCCCAGAAGACCAGTTGGGCTACGCTCTTGGAATGCTCCAAGCAGCAAACGCCGCGGGAACGATTTCCGGGCCTTTACTCGGCGGAGCCTTAGTTGGCACATTGGGAATTCCATTTACTTTTAAACTTTCTGCATTCTTCCTTATCGCTATGAGTGTAGTTGCATACATTTATCTCAAGGAAGAAGTCATACCAGGGGACAAGAAACTCCATATTCTATCAGACATAAGAACCTGCCTCGCAAATAGGAAACTACTCACAGTTCTAATCTGCATTTTCTTAATGCAAGCTGCAATGCAAATCACCCAACCGACTTTGGTTTTGTATGTAGATACAATAAGCCGAGACCAGGGGAAGACATCTAGTATGCTAAGTGGAATAGTGTATTCTTTTGCTGGATTGGGCACGGTCTTGGGCTCAACTCTTATGGCAAGACAAGACCATGGCCTTTCTGAGAAACCGACAGTACCAGATTCCAAGGGGTCGACAACACCTGGTACTTCACTAAGAAAAAGACGCATTAGCATCCGCCATTTGTCTTCAAAGGAGTGGTTCATTATGGGCCTCTTAGGTTCCGCAATTTCGGTCGCCCTTCAAGGCGCGTGGTTGAATATCGCGACTCTGTCCTTATTTAGGATGGTATTTGGGTTCTTCAACGGAATGGTGACCGTAAACGGGAATATCCTTACCGCACAATCCGTATCACGGGATTTCAGAAGTAGGGCTTTTGGGGTGTTAAATGCAGTGCTACCACTGGGCTCTGTGACCGGGCCAGTCATCGGAGGTGCTTTGGGAGACTCTTTGGGCCTAGGAATCTCGTTCTTCGCGTCCTCAGGGGTATTCCTTCTAGCAGCAGGCGCATTCGTTCTACTCGAGAAGCACTTTAGAGATGCAGAATAATCTAGAAGGACCTGAAAGCAGAAAGTGAAGCAGAAAGAACCGTCCCTCTTGCTTCACCAGGCTGGCCGTTCATCGACCAGCCTGGTCTTATTAATCAAGCAATCAGTGGGTGAAGCAGAAAGTGCCGTCCCCGTTGCTTCCTACCCGATTAGCCCGAGCCAGTCGTGCAACAGAAATTGCAGACGTCCGAGCAATAGGGAGATTCGACCTTGAACCACGTTTCCGAAGGTTGCCCCAAAACCAATCATCATGACACGCCTTGCCCAAATGTCCAAAGTCCTGCCGGTTCTAGATTCTGCCCTCCATTTTGGAGTGAAGAAGAAGTACCCTATGGTTATCATCGTTATTACAAAGTAGATGATGTTGTCCACGCTAGTAAGCGGGATAAACGTATCTATTATCTGCTTAATGAAAGGTTTTGGCGTAAAAGCTAGGGTGTAGCCAACTCCGTAACCTACAAACCAAGACATTGGATACCTGGCAATCCAGTTGATTCCAGGCGCATGTCTAAGATACATCAAAGCACCAAAGAGAACCAGGATGATCAGATGCCATTGGCCTTCAGCGATGATGTCATTTTTGACTGTAGGTCTTAAGTAATTGTCAACTGTTCTTACCATTGAGTGCGCAGCCGCAAGGCCTACTGTCAAGTGTTCTGCAAACCTGAACAACGGGTTCTCCTTCCACAAGACTGTAAGTATGCATATGGTTAACAAAGCAGCAATAGTGTTGTCTATTGTCAATTCGAAGACCCTCCTTTGGAGCGACTTGCCAGGTACCCAATATTACCGAGCAAGATGAACGCAAGGATGACTAAGTGGCCTAAAGACTGAGCATCCATCTGAATACATGCCAATCCGGGTTCTTCCATCCAGTATTCATACTGGGCGGCCCCTGCTAGACCAGGCAGCATGCCCTTTATCTGCCCGGACCTATAGAACGGCATCTGACCGGTGATCATTCCGGCAGTAGGCGCGCTCAAAAAAGCAATACCCAAAGGGTCTGTGATATAGTTTAAATAATCCCCATATCCAGGACTTCCGGTGTTGATGCTTATGACTAAGTCAACTTGTTCCTTCGTTAGAGCTGTGACCTCGTTCATCAGAGGCAACTCGTCCAACGAAGTCCCCTTATAGTCAACGTTGCCTGCGCCGTCTCTGATATCTCTAGTCATAGCCCTCAGCGCTACACCTGCAGCTGGTTTATACCCCAAGTTTACATAGTCAACGCCATACACCTTGCCCATAGATTCTGCGATAGGAGTAATAACAGATTGTACAAGGTCGGGAGCCTGATCCCAAAGTGAGACGATAACAACTTTCATATCCTTTTTCATAGCGTGCTTGAAAGTAGCGGCAAGCTGAGGATCGTTCTCAGCAGCTGAACCCGGGCTATAGTCAGCCCCAATCCACACAACTGAACCTGCGGGCAATGCCTCAATTGTCTCAGCGTATGCTTCAACCTCTGGACTTACGCTCATGGGCAAACCAAGAGGTCTGAACAATGGTACGATTATGACTACGAGCATTATAATGTATATCCATCTTACATCAAGGTCGCCAAATTTTGACCAATCCATCTCTTGATCCCCCTTTCTACTCTGAACCGCCGCCTAGGTGCGCTCTTTCCAAAGAAAGGAGCACTCTAAGGGCGACGGCGAGTGAGCCTAACCTGATACATATCTGCAGACCTCTTTGAACGGCGCTGTTTGGCACATTCATGATCCACGTCTTTACCACAGGAAATAGCGAAGATATCGCTTCTCCTATGGGGACACTTCCAAGCATTACGATTGCACCCGTAACAAGAAGGATGGTGCCTTCTATGTTTCTAACTCTAAACGCCCTGTACGCCGAAGAAGCGATATAGAATGCTACCAACGAAAAAGTAGTCGCCTCTAAGTGTTTCAGCGTAGAATTGAAAATCCTCTGGTATGTAGGACCATTGGCGGTTTCAACCAGACCCAGAATAAAGAAACCCCACAGGGCCACCAGCAGTACGACACTATAGAACCAACCGTCTTTGCGTCTTACTATATTGGTAATATGAAGCTTTGTGAGTCCTATAGAGCCCATCATAAACGCTCCAGCAGTTATAAGAAGTTGCCAATTATCCATAATTCCAGGTAGGTTCAGTTCTCTACCGAAACTGGTAACTGTCGACAGCAACAAGATGAGCCCAACTAGCGAAGTTATGAGAACCGGAATTTTGCGTTTCATCTGCTGTATTCTCCTTTCCCTCTCATAGACCTAGTACTTAAGTAAGTTAACAAGCCAATCATGGGCGTTGAACGTAGCTAGTACGCTTCCTATGCACATGATCACTACAAGGGCTATTTTGAGGAAATCCTGTGCGACTACAGTTGCAACTAAGACCGGCTCACGAGATATGTACGCACTAGCCGCATACAATTCTTCGCCAAGCAATGTATAGTCACAGGTTGCAACAAAAAACGGGATCTGCAATATGTTAGTGGTGCCTGCAACCTGAACAACTCCAAGCACGGCACCTGTTTCAGCCATTACCAAACATTCCGCAGCGTAGTTACCCAACATAAGGTTGGCCGCCGGCTCATCTCGACGCATGAGCCCTATGACTGCCATAGCATAGCCCCATTGAGAGTCAGAGTACCAACGGACATTGTTGGGATCGTAAGCTTCGGGCTTACCCGAAGACACGTAAGCTTGTTTCACTACTTCATCTGCAACGCCGTAGACCACATAGTTTCTGGTCACTTCAACGAACCTTGTATCGTACTTTGCGCACGTTTTGGTCACATACTCCAGAATTGGTAGTGAGGCCAGTGTGTCTGGGTTAGTAACATCCCCCATTCCGATGTTGTAAAGAACGGGTTTTCCCATTTCAGTTGCTCGCCCAACGGATTCGTCAATCGCTTCAAGACCCGAAATCTTTCGAATTTCAGGAACTGGTAATCCTTTTCGCGCGCGACTCACGTAATACATGATTAGCGCTCCGAGGGCCAAGACCAAAAAGAAACTTGCTGTTTCGCCAGGATAGAAAATGCCAAGAACAGATTCTGGTACATCGCTTGCTGCCAATATTACTCGCTCCAATTTCATACCCCCAGTCTCTTTTGCCCACTTAATTAATTTGCCCACTTAATTAAACTGTGCTTAGCCCGCAACACCGTCGAATCCTGCGATTGTAGCAACAACCTCAGACAAACCTCCTTCCTCAAGATTTGTTCTTCGGTATTACGAGACACAAACTTAATTGTACAGGTCATGCATGGCTGCTTGTCAAGCTTTGAAAAGTTCTAACGTAGTCAAGCGTAGTCAAGCATTCCAAGCGTTACACAGCATAAGGGGCTATTGACTAGAGATAGACGTCATAGTATGAGGGTAGATGTGGTGAAATTGAGTGGGATTGTGTCGTATCTGCTATACGTATGTGTAGTATAATGGAATGTGATCTATTCAGATATATCGTCACAGATGGGGCTTACAGAACTAGAGGTTGCCTGGAAAAGACCCATCGCGTCTCATAGTTACCAGGCAACCTCATCAGACTATGCACCCGCCTCGATTCCTCACAAATGACCAAACGATATCATTTGTAAGACACTACCTTCCGAGGCGAACCACTTTGCTAATTCCGACCCGAAATAGACACCCCTCCTATCAGACAGTAAGGCAGAATCAACCCGCCAAGACTCTTCGTCTCTTTGGTCAAAGCCAAAAGGTTGGTTTTTAAGTGACTAAACACGTTCAAAGAAAACATGCAGTCCTTTATTCGGCCAACCTTCTTGCCGTCTTCTACGAAATAACCCAACGCAATGTTACCTGTAACTGTACCAGTATACGGGTTACCGGCCCAGGCCCCCATTGTCTGGTCGATGATTATTCCACGTTTCATGCCCGCCATTAAGTCGTCAAAGGAGGCGTTTCCTCCAGGCACAATGACGTTGTTGGGACGAGCTCCTGTTCGAGTTCCAGTACCAATAGGCTTTCTCCCAAGCCTGTGTGCAGACTCAAGATCCAGCAAGTATTCGCTAAGTACACCTTCATCGATCAATGGCGTTCTGCGGCAGGGCACTCCCTGTTCATCACAAGGTCCGCTTCCTACGGCTCCGCAAAGAGTGCCATCTTCTATAAGCGAGAACGAAGGCGCAAAAATCTCTTCGCCAAGTCTCCCTGCAAAAGGGCTAATGCCCCTCATGACAGCTCTGCCGTCGATGCACGCCATGATTGGATTCACTATGTCAGAAAACGCAGCAGGAGTGAAAAGCACATCGTACGAACCTGGCTCAATGGATACGTTTTTCCTCCCTACCTCAAAATCTTCCTTGAGCTTTGCCTTCATGCTCTCGAGGTCATATTGCAAAGAAGTCATAATTTGCCAATCCCAGGAACTTAACAGATTTTTCCCTTCAACAAACTGATATCCGGACGTAACGGCAAATACCGTCTTCTTCGAATCAACGTCAACTCCCTTAGTGTTTTTGACGCTAACTTGTGAAACGCTCTTTTGGACTTGTGCACCTCCGTTTATCGAACTATCCAATGATTTCATGAAATCAACCAGGTCTTCACCAATAGCGATCATCTCATCTACAGTTACATCTGAAACGCGTTGGTCAAATACCTTAGGCTGCGCATACGTTTCAGGACCCGGAAAAGTGTAACCCACTAACGAGCCGAACTCAGCAACACTGAACGCGTTGTCGACAAGTTCTTTCTCCCCGCCTACTTGCGTAGACCCGGCTGAGCCTAGTTTCCCATCTCTTATTACCTGCAGATCTTGTCCATAGGCTTCGGTGTTCTCTATACTTTTGAGCCTGTTGGCATCAAAAGTGACAGATGTTTCCTTGGATTCGTAGACTATTAAAGTAGCTTCCGCTTTTCTTTGGATGACATCCTCGAGTATCGTAGTCATTTTTTCTCACCTCCGATTACGACGTTTTGAATTCGTATATGAGGTGATCCTTGCGCTACTGGGAGAGGGCTTTGGGAGCCTTTACCACAACCACCGCCACTGTTTTTATACTCGAAATCGTTCCCTATCATGTCTATATTCCTCAAAGTGTCGAATACATTTCCAGTGAGATTAACGTCGCGAACCATCTCAGCGATGGCCCCGTTGCGTATCATACACGCTCTAGAAGGTGCAAAGGTAAACATCTCCCCGTTAGTCTCCCCTCCATATCCTCCCTTGACATAGACGCCCAGTGAAATGCCCTCAATCATTTCTTCGAAAGTATGTTCTCTTGGAGCAATACACGTGGTGCGCATCCTAACTATAGGTGGAAACCTGTAGTTGATCGCCCGGGCATTACCTGTAACAGATTCGCCCATTTTGGCAGCGCTTTCCCTTGAATGAAGGTGTCCAACGACTACCCCACCTTTTATAAGGTACGTTTTCTGCATGGGAACCCCTTCATCGTCGTATTTACATTCACCACGGTTGGGACCTTCAACCCCGCTATCGTAAATGTCTAGGTCATCTGAACCGTAACGGGTACCGATCTTGAGCAGTTCTTTCATCCTTTCATCTTCATCAAGGGCATCGGCTTCGCTCAAATGGCCAAAGGCCTCGTGAACAAAAAGCCCTGCCATAGATGGATCCAAAATCACAGTATACTGTCCACCTTCTACCACCGGTGCGTAGAGCATCTGCCGGGCAGCATCAGCCGCCTCTTTTATCTTCTGTTCAAGTCCTAACACCACATTGTAATCTTCATTCGAACCGAAACTAGCAGATTCTTGAGTCGTAAGCTTATCTCTTGTAGCAACCGCTGTTACACTCCCAGAAACATCCATCTTTTCTTGATATATGTAGGTGCCTTCTGAATTTGAAAAATGCAGATGGGTGTGTCGGTCCACATAATATACAGAAGATGACGTTATCTCGGGGCAGTCAAGGACTAGAGCATTGTATTCCTGCAGGAGTTTCATTTTTTCGGACAGTGGTACTGCAAACGCCTCTTTTTTGAATTCTCCCCGGACATAGTCTACTACCGGATCTATCGGATACAGCCTAATGGCCTTTCTAAGTCTGTCTCCTAGGATCTTCGCCTGGGCGCATGCCTCATCTACCTTCTTTTCAAGATCGTCAAGACGGTTGAATGAAACAAAGCCCCATCCGCCTTGATAAAGAGCCCTCACGTTCCCACCGACTGACACATTTTGCGCCACAAGTTCTGTATCGTTTCCACGCAACCGTACAATTGTCTCTTCGGTCTCTTCAATCCTTACCTCGCAATACTCTGCAGTCGATCGCTTAAGGGCTTTGGTCATACTATTCTTCGCATCCGCGTACACTGGGGAATTCCCCCTTTCCATTTCGTGGTTGAAATCCCTGCGTTTACCTCGGGGTGATGGACATGTTCTAAACCATCAAGGTACTCAGATGTATACGCAAGAACCTCGTTTTCAATTCGTAACCATATCTACTTTACTTTGGATGAAGCAAAAAGTACCGTCCCCCTTGCTTCATCAGCCGGTGGTTATGACAACATCGTCTAGGGCCACATAGGGATATGTTGCATTTCCCAGGGTTTTCGTTTCGCTTGTGAGAGCTATTAGGTTGTCTTTGAAGTGCGCAAATGAGTTTATGGAAAACATGCAGTTTTTCACTCTGCCTGCGATCTCGCCACCTACGATCTTGAGTCCTAGCGAAATGGTGCCTGATACGTTACCTCCGTATGGGTTTCCTGTCCATGCGCCCATCGTTCCAAAGACTATTAGCCCTTGGTCTATGCTTTTGATGAGGCTCTTAAGCGATGCATCTCCGGCTACAAGTATAGTCCTGTGAGGAGCCGGTCCGTTCCCAGTACCGTTTCCAGACGGTTTTACGCCGAGTTTCTTGGCCGTCTCGAGATCTGTGAGTATATCCTTGGGCGTTCCCCGATCTATTAAGATGTTTCTTCGAGTAGGGATACCCTCCCTGTCAAATGGAGCACTGGATATTTGCCTTGGTAGGGTCCCATCATCAATAAGAGTTATCCTGTCGTCAACCAGGCTCTCACCGATCTTGTTTTCTAGAGGCGATATCCCCCGGGCGATAGCTTTGCCGTTCAATGAGGCAATGAATGGTCTTAGGAGGTTGCCTACCTGCCCCGGAGCAAATATCACTGGGTAGGTTCCTGGATCAATATCAGTAATGCCTTTCGCCCACTCAAATAACTGGATAACTTCTTTTTTTAACTCTAAATAGTCTATGTCGTTCGTCCAGGAAGACCTGGATTCTCCAAAACCCAGAAAGTCCTGGCCTCGAATGTACTGAGCGCCTAAACTCGCATGGAAAGCCGTTTTTGCGTAAGTCCCTGAAAAACCATTGCTGTTATTCAGATTCACTTGTGTCTCTTGAGCCCCCACAGAAGCAGAAACTCTTAAATTCTCATCAATTTGGAGAAGCGATTGCACGAGATCCTCGCCTATTTCTATCATCTCAGGAAAGTCAATCTCGGCAACGCTAGGATCTGCCAATTCGATTTGTTCGTAATCTGTCTGGCCAGGGAAATCGTAATCAACAACAGTGCCGTACTTCGAAATCTCAAGACAAGTATTCAACAGTTCCTCTTCACAATTAGGCTTTGTGCTTGTCGCCCTGCTCATTCTACCTTCATTGATCAATCTCACGGTCTTCAAGTCATTGCGGCTATGACTAGTACCTTCGAACATGCTATTCTGAAACGATACACCCCACGAACGACTAGTTCTGCGGTGAAACTCTCGCTGTATACCTTCAGGCAATACGGACCCTGTCATCATTTGCCACCTCCGACTATGACATTTTGAATCCTCACCGATGGGCACAGTCCGCTAGTTGGAAGGGGCATTTGCCCACCCTTGCCGCAACCGCCTGCACCATCTCGCGCTTTGAGATCGTTTCCAATCATATCTATGTTTTCCAACGTGGTAAAAACGTTGCCCATCAATTTGACATCTCTAACCAGTTCTGCTATCTTGCCGTCGCGAATCATGAAACCATGACGGGCCATGAAATTGAACATCTCTCCGTTAGTCTGACCTCCGCCAGAGCCTACTGCGTATAATCCTAGATCTATGTCTTTTATCATGTCTTCTAGGCTGGCTTCACCTGGAGCTATACAAGTATTTCTCATTCGGACTATGGGAGGAAACGTGTAATTCAAGGCGCGGGCATTTCCAGTGATGGGTTCACCCATGGTTCCGGCAGTTTCTCGCGAATGTAGACGCCCGACCAAGATTCCGTCTTTAACCAGGTAAGCACGTCGGGTAGGAACGCCTTCGTCATCGTATTTCAGATAGCCGCGATTTTGAGGATACTCACCAGTGTCGTATATGGTAAGGATGTCCCGACCTAGCCTGCGCCCTAACTTCATGGTTTCTGCCATGCGCGGGTTTTTGTAAGCATTGTCTGCTTCGCTTAAGTGCCCAAAAGCTTCGTGAACAAAAAGCCCTGCCAAGGCCGGATCGCAAACTACCGTGTACACTCCGGCCTTTACTTGGGGAGCATCCAAGAGCCTTACTGCTAAGTCGCAAGCTTCCTTGAGCTCATCGTCAGCATCGAGCATACAGTCGAACCCTATTGAGCTGCCGCGTCCTATGGACTCAGATACAGTCAACATCCCTCTCCTGGCAGTAGCACCAAGGCTCGAACCTATATCCAGTTTCTCTTGTCTTATGTATGTGCCTTCGGTGTTTGCGAAATAAAGTTCCGTGATTTTTTCGTTGTACGTGATCTGTGCTGCAGTTATTGCGGAGTCGTAACCTAAGATGATATCGCGATAGTTGTCCAGGATGCTTATCTTCTGATCCAGACTAACTTCCCGAGGATCTAGAGTATATTCGGGAGTGAAATCATCTTCGATGACGGGAGCAGAAGCTAACTTGCTTTCACCCCGCTGCTTCTCACCAGCTATTCGAGCTTGCCTGCATGCAGATTTCACAGCATCTTTCAGATCTTCTAGGCTGTTAAAAGACGAAAAGCCCCACCCGCCTCTGTCCAGAGCCCTTACATTACCACCGTACGGATTATCCCTTACGATCCTATCCAGTTCTTTGCCTTGATAGCCTATTGAAAGGAACTCGCTCTGCTCAAAGCGTATTTCACAATAGTCTACGTCGGCTGACTTTAGAGCATTTCTTAGTAGATCCTTCATGCAGAGAACTCACCTCTTCCTTAGAATTTCCATCGGTCGGCATGCGAAGTGACTGTACACTCTAGGTGGGTTTGCGGTGGACTGTCCCTACGCTTGACAAGGCAACCATGCTAGTTTCAGTTGCACTCCGACGACCATCAGATATTCCTCTTCTACAGCAGCAATACTGAGTCCTTCTTACGGATGGCGAAATACCCTGACGCACACTCATGCCCTAGATTACAGGTCAAAAGACGACCCTTCTTCGAGACTCGGTACTTGAGCGATGAAATGCGATTCCAAACAAGTATAATAGGGATGAACTGTTGCACAACTACTTATAAGGAGGTACCCATGAATACAAAAGACACTCAAAAACAAGAGGAGTATTGGCACGGCAAGAAGTTCGCGTTCATCAACCATAGAGAATGTGAAGCTTTTCCATGCCACGCCGGCATAGAACCGGAAGACTTCAATTGCCTTTTCTGTTACTGTCCCCTATATGCCTTGGCCGAAGACTGTAAAGGCAATTTTACCTACACCCCAGATGGTATCAAGGATTGCAGCAACTGCAACATACCCCACCAAAGGAACAACTACGGTTACATAATAGGCAGGTTTAGTGAAATCGCAGAACTGGCTAGAAAGAAACAAAAGTGAATCAAGGGGGAATCAAGGGGGACGGCACTTTTTGCTTCAGTTTCTTGTTGAAGCAAAAAGTGCCGTCCCCCTTGCATCGTTAAATCTTGGGCAATCTGACTTCGGCTATAAACTGATCCCCATCTATCCTTATGGCAAACTTCCCGCCACAGACTTCCGTGTAGCTTTTCGCTATAGACAGGCCAAGTCCAGAGCCCTCGGTAGTTCTAGACGCATCCCCTCTGGCAAATCTCTCTAATATGTCCTCTTCCTCAAAGTTCATTTCGTAATTTGCAGTGTTCTTTATGGTCACAACAGCTTCGTTATCGATAACTTGCAGGTTAACAAACACTCGAGTTCCAGGGAGAGAGTACTTGACTGCGTTCGAAAAAAGGTTCTGGAATACTCGAGATAACTTAGCCCCATCATTTGTTATAAGAACCGGGGCGTCTGGCCGGTTCACCTTAAATGGTATGCCCGAGTCCTCTATCAGTTCCTCCATATCCGCAAGGCTTTGTTCTATTAGGCGACAAAGATCGATTTCTTTCATATCCAGTGGTAAATTGTTGCTCGTGGCCTTGGATAGATCAAATAGGTCTTCTATAACGCTTTTTAGCCTCTCAGTCTTCTGACTCAATATGGACACATAATCTTTTACGTGGGCTGGCAAGTCTTCCTTTGCCAAAAGATCAACGTAACTTGCGATGGATGTCAGCGGCGTCTTGAGGTCATGGGACATATTTGTGATAAGGTCAATCTTGAGTCGCTCTGATTTGAGTTTCTCACTTACTGCGAGATTCATACCTTCTTGCAAATCATTGAGGTTCTCAACCGCGTCGTAGATAACAGAATCGCTGTTAACCGATAGTTTAGTGTCTAAATCCCCACTTTTCATTCTCTCGATCTGATCCATAAGAAGGCCCAATTCGGACACGGTGGTACTAAAACTCTTTACGTACCTATATATAAGATAGAATGCAAGTACTACACAAATTGCGGCAATAGCAAAACCAAATGCACCATTTCCAGCGGCCATGAATATAATGACGGCCAATAATGCAATGATGGCAAGACAAATCTCTGCTCCTATTAATCTATAGACCCTTTTGAGCATAAGTTTTTGCCACGGATACTTGCTTCCATAAGCTGTCATCCATTCTGAAAAATGGGCAATGCAGTTATTCGTAAGAACCTCCTTACCGTTATAGGAAATATCGAGGATTATGACATATACCCACCACAATGCAGCATAAACGCATAGGGCAGATACAATAACGCCCAAAACCCCCGTCGGACCTGAAGTCCCCAAAAGAATCGCCCCTGCAAAACCTAGCACGGCGACAAAGAGCAGAATTGTGATACCAATCTTTACTTCTAGCCAAAATCCACCCAACCATGCCGCTAAACTGGCTTCAAACCTCTTTTTTTCATCATATTTCAACATACTGTATCCAAACATTAAAACTCCAATACATAGGGCAACCAAATAGGCCCAACCAATCACGCGAAAAACTTGCCGATCTCTATAGAGCACAGAATCTCCGTATGGGTTCGGAATCAAAACATCACTGACTGCCAATACTACTCGTATTGCCTGGGCCTTTTCTTTTCCGCCTAGGTACTCAGGTACATCTACTAATAGGTTATGATAACTGCTATCCAACCGGTCAACATCCACATATTCATCGTTTTCAACCACATGAGTACGACTGCCATCGAAATACCAATAGTATCCATAGCCGTCCGGTAAAGGAAGCATGCTTTCCCCACTATGAGCCTCTGATACAGCCTTGGCAAGATCCTCGCGTAGATCTTCTTCGATGTTGGTTGCTACTATTCCCGAGTCTAAATTCACCGCATAATACTTAAGGTTTTCCCCTTCCCGCGCCAATCTGTAATCTATTACTTCCGTTACTTCCGTGGGGTTGCTGTGGTAAGAAGCATCCACTAGAGATAACAGCGCATAGAAATACT
>JAPXKJ010000016.1:0-28495 GCA_033810155.1 Bacillota bacterium
AGGCTTTTGACGATTGAGAGAAAGGTGGCACTCAGAGTGAAACCACAACTGAGAAGAATCGAGGATGTAGATCCTGAAATACGCAGGGTTCTTATGGATGAGGAAAAGCGTCAAATGGATGTGATAGAACTCATTGCTTCAGAAAATCTTGTTTCCAGAGCAGTTCTTGAAGCAGCAGGTTCGGTTTTGACAAATAAGTACGCAGAAGGATATCCCGGAAAGAGGTATTACGGTGGTTGTGAGGTAGTCGACGTAGCAGAGAATCTAGCTCGAGATCGCGCGAAGGAGATATTTGGTGCAGAACATGCCAATGTTCAACCCCACTCGGGAGCACAGGCGAATACCGCGGTGTATTTCGCCGTTCTAAAACCAGGAGACACTGTGCTAGGAATGAACCTGGCACATGGAGGACACCTGACACATGGAAGCCCAGTCAATATCTCAGGGCAGTATTACAACTTTGTGGCATATGGCGTAGACCCAGAGACAGAGACAATTGATTATGACCAGGTTAGGAGCGTTGCTTTGGAGCACAGGCCTAAGCTCATCGTCGCCGGAGCCAGTGCGTACCCCAGGATTATAGATTTCAAGAGGTTTAGAGATATCGCTGATGAGTGTGGTTCTCTTCTCATGGTGGATATGGCCCATATTGCGGGTCTGGTAGCAGCAGGTCTCCATCCTTCTCCTGTTCCGTACGCCCAGTTTGTGACGACGACAACTCACAAGACGCTAAGAGGGCCCAGAGGCGGTATGATCCTTTGCACACAGGAATGGGCTGCTGCAATTGACAAGGCTGTTTTCCCTGGTATACAGGGCGGACCTCTTATGCACATAATAGCTGCTAAGGCGGTTGCCTTTAAAGAAGCCTTAGAACCGTCTTTCAAGGATTATCAGAGCCAAGTTGTGAAGAACGCAAAGGCATTGGCTGAAGCTCTAAAGGGTTACGGGTTCAGGCTTGTATCTGGAGGAACTGACAATCACTTGATGCTTGTAGATCTCACGCCTAAAGGCGTAACCGGCAGGCAGGCTGAACAGTTACTCGATAAGGTAGGCATCACTGTGAACAAGAATTCTATCCCATTCGACAAGAAGAAACCTACCGTTACGAGTGGAATCCGGATAGGGACGCCTGCTGTGACAACAAGAGGCATGAAGGAACCAGAAATGGAGCTGATCGCCTCCTTAATAGATCGAACCCTTAGGGATAGAGAGAATGAAGATTCGTTGAAAGACATATCGGAGCAGGTAAAAGCATTGACCTCTAGGTTCCCGTTTTATAATGCATAGGGATAGTCGTTTTTAGAGGCAATATCTTTAACCGCCGTAAGTGTGGATATATAAGGGGCGAAGGGTTCTGTTCTTTAGATGGACAATAAAGGAACCGTTCGCCCTATGTGGTATGGTAGAATTGGTCCTAGAATGTATGACCGGAAGGAGGTTCGTTATTGCATGGCTAGTGAATGCATCTGCAAGTTACGAGCAAAAATGGCTGAGATTTCAGCTGACGGTTTTTTGATTTCAAAACCTGAGAACTGGAGGTACGTTTCGGGCTTTACAGGCGATTCAGGAGTATTGCTTATAACTCGTAAGGACAGTTTCTTGTTCACGGATTCACGCTACACCGAACAAGCGCAAAGTGAGGCGCCGGACTTTACTGTTACCAAGACAGTCCTAGAAGAGGATGTCCTAAAGAATACGGTTAAGAACCTTGGTTTGAAACGATTGGCTTTTGAAAAGCACTACATTACTTATGCTGGATGGGAAAGGCTGAAGGAAAAGTTTGAGGACCAGGAACTGGTGGGCGTAATGGGCTGGGTAGAAGATTTGAGAATGATAAAGAACGAAGAAGAAGTGGAGTACATATCCAAAGCCCAGCAGATCGCCGAGAAAGCGTTCAAGCTTCTTATGCCGCGCATAAAAGCGGGGGTATCTGAGATGGAGCTTGCGCTCGAACTTGAGTTTGAAATGAGAAGAATGGGCTCGGAAGGGGTAGCTTTCCCTTTCATAGTCGTATCGGGAACGCGTTCATCCTTGCCTCACGGGCAGCCTACCGAAAAGAAACTTGAACCTGGCGATTTTGTGACTTTTGACTTTGGTGCCCGTTTTAAAGGTTACTGTTCGGATATGACTAGAACGGTTGTAGTTGGTCCCTTAGACGACAAGCACAAGGAAATATACGATACAGTGCTTACTGCTCAACTTGCCGCTCTAGATGCTATTGGCCCCGGAGTTCCCGCCAAGGAAGTGGATCTCGCAGGCAGAAAGGTAATTGAAGAAGCAGGTTATGGCGAGTACTTTGGCCATGGAATAGGCCATGGGGTAGGGCTTAATGTGCACGAAAGGCCTTCAGTGGGACGGACCTCCGAGGACATTTTGGAGCCTGGTGCGGTGATAACGGTGGAGCCAGGAATATATATCGAGGGCTTCGGCGGAGTAAGAATCGAAGATATGGTGTTGGTTACAGAAGAAGGCAAAAGAAACTTGACTGCCTGTGAAAAAGAACTCATAGTAGTCTAGGATGGAATTTGGCTAGTCCTCAGCGGTTTAATTAGTCTCTTAAAAGGCGGGGTAAGTATTGTGATATCAACTAATGACTTTCGTACAGGAGTTACCATAGAAATTGATGGACAGCCCTGGGTCGTAGTGGAGTTTCAGCATGTTAAGCCGGGCAAAGGTTCGGCGTTTGTGAGGGCAAAGATAAAGAACGTGATAACAGGGTCAGTTTTGGAGCGAACGTTCAACGCTGGAGAGAAGTTGCCTAGGGCTCACATAGAACGACGAGAAGCTCAGTATCTTTACGGCATGGGCGATGAACTCACGTTTATGGATGTCACAACATACGAGCAGGCTACATTGTCACGGGAAGTGGTCGGCGAAGGTGTCTTGTACCTGAAAGAAAATACGAATGTATATATAATGAGCTACGAGGGTCGCGTTATCGGAGTCGAAATACCAAACTTTGTCGAACTGGAAGTTGTAGAGACTGAGCCCGGTTTTAAAGGAGATACTGCTACCGGAGGCACTAAGCAAGCCAAACTGGAAACTGGCGCAGTTGTTAAGGTTCCGCTTTTTGTAAACGTTGGAGATGTGTTAAAGATAGATACAAGAACCGGAGAGTACATCGAAAGAGTATGACGTATAGACGTATAAAGGAGGAGATTGAGGTGTTCGAATTGAAGGAAAAGGTTTCCTATCTCAATGGTCTGCTAGATGGTCTTGAGATCTCGGACGCAACCAAAGAAGGGAAGGCTATCAAAGCTGTAGCTGAAGTGATCAATCAGATCGCAGACGCGTTAACGGATCTCGCTTACGCTCAAGAGGATATTCTTGACTACGTAGACTGCATAGACGAAGACCTGGCTGTATTGGAGGATGAAGTCTACGGAGAGAGGTTTATCGAGGTAGAGTGCCCGAACTGCGGAGAAGCGGTTTACGTGGACCTGTCAATTCTCGAGGATAGCGATGCAGAAATCGTATGCCCAGAGTGTGGCGAGTCTTTTACGACCGACGATGTCATAAGGCAGATGTGCCATTGCGCACTACACTGCTGCGAAGAAGATGAGGATGAAGAGTTTGACGATGATTGGTACTTTGACGAAGACGAAGACGAAGATGAAGATGAAAGCGAAGAGTGAGCCTGGAATACCTATTGAGATTCACGATATGAGGTATTCGAAAAGGTGAGCCTTTTTACTGGGCAGCTATTGGTATAGTAGCTGCCCTTTTGGCCTTATGATCGTTGCTGCTTGCGAGCAGGCTTGGTTAGTCTATATAATCGGAATTAGGAAGTTTAGAATCAGAGCTAGGTAGTAATGTTGGCTTGTACGCAAAACAAGGGAGGCACCATCAAGTGCCGCGTGAAGATAAGGAATTCGATAGTCGCGAAAACGAAGACGTGTCAATCCGCATTTCGGATGAAGTCATAGCATCGATCGCTAGCGTAGCTGCTGCCCAGGTAGAAGGTGTGTCTGCTATGTCAGGCAATCTGGTGAACGATATTGGGGATGTGTTTTTGGGAAAGAAGAGCGGGGGAAAGGGCGTCAAGGTTTCTTCGGGTCAAGAAGAGGTAGAGTTAGATCTCTACATCAATGTGAAGTACGGAGCGAGAATCCCAGAGGTAGCCTACAAAGTGCAGGAAAACGTGAAGAAGTCTGTAGAAAGCATGACTGACCTGAGGGTTTCCCGCGTGAACATCCACATTCAGGGAATTTCTCAGGGTTCTGAGAGCGATACCTAGGCGTCTGAGAGGAAGAGGTGATTCCGTGCAGCTAGTTGATAAGATTATCCTGAGCATTTATGCGATATCGCTTTCGGTAATATCTTTCGTCATTCTTCTGACGAGCCTCGGGTGGAGGGTACCCCTTGACGTTTTTCATGAGGCTCTCTCCGTCCCTAATGGTCAGATTGCAATAGGTGTAATATCAGGAATTTTGTTCATAATGAGCCTTCGATTTGTCCATGTAGGGGTTCGAAGAGCGCCTATCCATGCTGTAGTTCATGATACCGAAATGGGGGAAGTGCGAATATCCCTTGTAGCGGTAAGGAATTTGGTTAAGCGGGTGGTCTCCAAAATTCCTGGAGTAAAGAATGTCAAAGCAGCAGTGAGTCTAGGTGAAGAAGGTCTGCGCGTAGCTCTAGAACTCAGAGTTGGGATGGATGCTAATGTTCCTGAATTGGCAGACAAGATTCAAAAAGCTGTGTCTTCTTATGTGTGGGATGTTGCTGGCATTAGCGTTGAGAGTGTAACTGTGTCCATCGCTGACGTTTCCACGGATGGAAATCGCTAGGAGGTGGCCCTAATGGAACCGGGAACGGGCAAGAGAGTACTGGATAGGCTCTTAGCATGGATTGAGAGCAATCCGGGTCGAGCCCTAGGGACCGGCATCGGGTTTCTGATCGGTTTGTCACTGATAACGCTAGGTCTATGGAAGACTTTAATACTAATACTGGCTACTTGGCTGGGATATTCAATAGGGAGATCGTCAGACGATGAAGGAAAGGGATTTAGGGAACTTCTGGAAGATAGATTTCCAGGAAGACCACATTTTCATTGAGGACTTAGAGAATGAGTAGACGTGATTCAAGGATATTGGCGCTCAATGCGCTTTTTTGTTGGGAAGTAGGAAAAAACGATCCCGATGAGTATTTTTTTGTCTTGGAGTCGGAGGCAGATCGGACGGACAGAGCCTACTTGGGAGATATTGGATACGCTCGATCTTTGGTTGAGGCTGTTACTTCGAATGTATGTAAGATAGATGATCTCATTGGTCAAGTATCGAAGGGCTGGGCCGTGTCTAGAATGCCGCGAGCTGATTTGTGCATCATTCGGTTAGCCTACGCAGAGGCTCTCATCCTCAGAAGTGCTCCCGTCGAAGTAGTCTTGAACGAGGCAATAGAACTCTCAAAGGACTATGGGTCTCATGCGTCCCCGAGTTTTGTCAATGGGGTTCTCGTGAGCGTTTTCACGAAATCAGGGTGGTCACAAGAGGGTGCAGATCGTTACAATAAATGAGTAAGCTATGCTTTATGTCGCAAGCATCGCTAGATTATATCGTGGAGGGTGTGTAGATGAACGAGATAATACATAAAGAGGTGCTGACGCCCGTTACAAAAAAAATCGTGGTCAACGCCCCTTTGATTGCAGAAAAAGCAAAACCCGGCCAATTTGTCATGTTGAGGATCCGCAAAGAAGGAGAAAGGATCCCTTTGACGATAGCAGATTACGACGCAGAGGCCGGAACCATCACCTTGATTTACCAGGAAGTTGGCTTTACTACAGCCCAGCTTGGGAAACTGGAAGTAAACGACAGAATAATGGATCTGGCAGGTCCCTTGGGATTACCTGCGGAGCTCCCGGAAGCGGGGAAGGTTGTCGCTGTTGGTGGCGGTGTGGGCGTTGCTCCTCTTTTGCCTAAGTGCAAAGAATTGCATCGGCGTGGAGTGAACTTGATCAGTATAATAGGGGCCCGTTCAGAGGATCTGATAATCCTTGAAGATGAAATGAGAGAGTACTCTGACGAACTCCATATTTGCACCGATGATGGAAGCAGAGGATTCAAGGGTTTCGTGTCTGATAAACTCAAGGAACTGATCGAACATGGTCTTACCATGGATGAAGTGATCGCTATAGGCCCGATGCTTATGATGAAAGCTGTCTGCCAGGTAACGAAGGAATATGGGATTAAGACATGGGTTTCTATGAATCCCATAATGGTGGACGGTACTGGGATGTGTGGGGCATGTAGGG
This sequence comes from Bacillota bacterium, assembly GCA_033810155.1. Classification (GTDB taxonomy): domain Bacteria; phylum Bacillota; class Sulfobacillia; order Fermentithermobacillales; family Fermentithermobacillaceae; genus UBA3907. The sequence goes on from JAPXKJ010000016.1 coordinate 6,248, forward strand.
TATCAGTTGGTGGGGAAACCAAGTTTGCGTGTGTAGATGGGCCGATGTTTGACGGCCATCTTGTGGATTGGACTGAAGCGTGGAGACGTTCCAATGCTTACGGAGAACAAGAGCAAATCGCAAATGAACGTTGCCGCTGTGGAGGTGGACATAATGGCCGTTAAGAATAGAGTCGAGATGCCTAGTCAGGATCCAGAGGTTAGGCGCCACAATTTTCAAGAAGTTGCTTTAGGCTATACTGAGGAAATGGCTTTGGAAGAGGCATCGAGATGTCTTAACTGTAAGAATCCTCAATGTATGCAAGGGTGCCCTGTATCCGTTGATATTCCAGGGTTTATCAAACTTATAAAAGAGCGTGACTATCAGGGAGCAATTGACATAGTAAAAGCTACTAATAGTCTCCCTGCTGTATGTGGAAGAGTCTGTCCTCAAGAGATTCAGTGTGAGTCTAAGTGCATACTTGGTAGGAGAGGCGAACCTGTAGCGATTGGGCGATTAGAGAGGTTTGTGGCAGATTGGGAAATGACGAATGGAAATTCGGATGTTCCACAAGTGTGCGGAAATGGGAAAAAGGTTGCAATTGTCGGAGCAGGCCCTGCTGGACTTACCTGCGGAGGAGATCTAGCCAAATTAGGCTATAGCGTGACCATCTTTGAATCCCTTCACGAGCCAGGCGGAGTCCTGATGTATGGGATTCCTGAGTTTCGTCTTCCAAAGAACATAGTTAAGAAAGAGGTTGACTACGTCAAAAAGCTTGGGGTTAACATTGAACTCAACTTCATCGTTGGGCGAACTCTTACCATAGACGAGATCTTCGAACAAGGTTTCGATGCTGTTTTTGTGGGCAGTGGAGCAGGGTTGCCAATGTTCATGCACATACCTGGCGAAAACTTGAACGGAGTCTATTCTGCTAATGAATACCTTACTCGTATAAACCTAATGAAAGCATATTTGTTTCCGGAATACGATACGCCGATAGTATCTGGCAAAAAAGTCGTGGTAGTAGGTGCAGGTAATGTAGCAATGGACTCTGTTAGGTGCGCTTTGAGGCTCGGCGCCGAAAAAGCAATGATAGTCTACAGACGAGGCAGAGAAGAAATGCCTGCTCGTGCAGAGGAAATTCACCATGCCGAGGAAGAGGGCGTCGAGTTTCATCTTCTTTCGAATCCGGTGAGGATTTTGGGTAACGATCAAGGTTGGGTTAGCGGCATAGAGTGCATTAGGATGGAACTAGGGGAACCCGATCGGTCTGGTAGAAGACGTCCAATACCAATTCCAGGTTCTGAGTTTGTGATGGAAGCAGACACCGTTATAATGGCGCTGGGCACATCTCCCAACCCTATCTTGGTGAAAACTACTGATGGTCTTAATGCGCACTCATGGGGTGGTCTTGTAGCCGACGAACATACCGGTAGGACTAGCAGACCCAGAGTTTGGGCCGGCGGAGATGCGGTAACAGGCTCTGCTACCGTGATTTTGGCGATGGGTGCGGGGAAGATCGCTGCAAACGACATCCATGAATACCTAGAAAGCGGGAAAACCGAGTGGTAAGAAGATTTCTCATTTGTTGAGCGGGCTTTTCGGTGAAAACCCTATAATACGTTTAAGAGGGGTGGCACCTTGTTGAGTTATAAGGATGTCATTTCGGTAAGTCAGTTAAATGCATACATTCGAAAGATGTTCTGGGAAGACGATTTCCTTAAGCAGGTGTTTGTACAAGGGGAGATAGCTAACCTCAGAGACTACAGGGGCCACCTTTACTTTACTCTCAAAGACGAAAAAGCGAGCGTTAGGGCTGTTATGTGGCAAAGTGCTAGGAGCAGTCTCGCGTTCGTTCCCGAAGATGGGATGCAGGTTATCCTTTTGGGAAACGTCTCGGTTTTTGAGCGTGACGGGATTTATCAGATATATACCACCTACATGGAACCGTTCGGGCTGGGCGCACTTTATGCTTCTTTGGAAAAGCTGAAGGAAAAGCTAGAAAAAGAGGGTCTTTTCAAAGAAGAACGCAAACGACCGCTTCCCATGTTCCCACGAAAAATCGGCCTAGTCACTTCAAAACGAGGTGCTGCCATAAAAGACATTATATCAGTGGGCAAGAGACGTTACCCGGGGGTAGAATTCGTATTGGCTGACTGCAAGGTTCAGGGTGAAGGAGCTGCTCAGGATATTGTGGCTGGCATAAGGGCCCTAAATGAGATACCTGACGTCGACGTTATAATCGTCGGCAGAGGAGGAGGCTCTCAGGAGGACCTGTTCGTGTTCAACGATGAAGGCGTGGCACGGGCGATATTTGCGTCGAGGGTACCTGTAGTATCTGCGGTTGGACATGAGAGGGATGTAACCATAGCTGACCTCGTGGCTGATGTTAGAGCGGCTACGCCGTCGGCGGCGGCTGAATTGGTGGTTCCAAACGCTGAACAGATAAGGATTGTGATTGAGAACTTAGAAAAAAGAGCCTATGCCTGTGTTCGTATGCAGATCGATCAAAATCGTAGGAGACTTGAAAACCTCGTATCGCGTCCTTGCTTTGAAAGACCAGACTGGTTTGTTGTTGCAGGCAGAGAGAGCCTGTACAGACTCAGAAAAGACCTGGAAGATGCCATATTGAGCATTGTCAGCGAAGGGCATCGAACACTGAATTCGGAGTTGGCGAAACTAGACGCTCTAAGTCCACTCAAAATATTGTCTAGAGGCTATAGTGTAACTAGGACTCTACCTGGGCTTTGTGTGGTTAGAGATTCTAATGAAGTAACGCCTGAAAGCAGGGTAGTTGTCACCCTCCACAAAGGGTCGATTGTTTGTCGCGTGGAAGAAAGACATGATAGTGAGGAGGGGTCAGTGCAAAATGACTGATATCCCGGAGGATAACAAGGTAGAAGGCCGGTCAGGAGATCTGGATTTTGCAAGTAGCCTTAAGAAACTCGAGGAAATAGTGAAATCCCTGGAAAGTGGGGAGCTTTCGCTTGAAGAGTCGCTTGAGAAGTTTGAAGAAGGGATTAGGCTGGCCAAGCAATTGGAAGCGATTCTGGACAAGGCAGATAGTCGAATTCAGGAAATCTTGAAAACTAGTGAGGAGACTCAAAGTTAGATGGGTGCTATGGACACAGACGATCTTGCGGTGTACCTAGAGACGAAGCGCGGGCAGATTGATGACGCAATCATGGGGATCGTCGATTCTTACGAATGGGATCTTCCTGTCCTTAGGGAATGCATTGTGTATAGCCTCTTTGGCGGCAAGAGATTAAGGAGCATCATTTTGCTCGAGGCTTGTGAGAGCCAAGGTGGCAACTGGGATCTGGCAATTCCTTTTGGAGCGGGAATAGAGATGGTTCACGCATATTCTCTGGTGCATGACGATCTTCCTTGCATGGATGACGACGACTACCGAAGAGGAAAACCCACCTGCCACAAGAAGTTTGGCGAAGCTCTGGCTGTTCTTTGCGGCGATGCGCTGTTAACCATGGCGTTTGAAACCATGCTATGTCTTGGAGATGCCAAAGAGGATATAAAGTCCGCCGCAGCACGTGAGATAGCTACGGCAGCGGGTCCTCGAGGAATGGTTGGCGGACAAGTACTGGATCTCTTGTTAGAAGGAAAAAACGCTGATGCTGATCTGGTAACGAAAATGTACTGTATGAAGACTGCAGCTTTATTCGAGGTATCAGCAAAAGTAGGAGCCCTTCTGGCTCAAGCAGTACCCAGCTCGGTGCATGGTCTTTCGTCTTGGGGTAGAAAGTTTGGATATGCGTATCAAATAATTGACGACCTTGAGGATGTTGGGGAGAGCGAGAAAGAAGAAAATAAGAGCACCCTTATGGTCGCACTGTCTTTTGAAGGTGCCTGCAAGAAGGCGAGGGAAGCTTTGATAGGTAGTCTTGATTCGGTGTCTTCATTGGGCTTAGGCAAGTCAGTTTTTGCGGACCTTTCTAGGCTATATATGGATAAGGTAGATCATTTGTGCATGTAAGCAGCCAGATCAATGAAGCGCATCAGGATTTGTTAGGGTGTGTCTTTTGGTGATTAGGGAGGAGTTGGATTGCAGCTTCGTAATATCAGGTGTCCACAGGACATCCGGAACCTTTCGGTTGAAGAACTCGAATCTTTGTCCGAAGAAATCAGGAGCGAGATAGTACGGGTTGTGTCTACTAATGGCGGACATCTTGCCTCATCTCTTGGGGCAGTCGAAATCACGCTCGCTTTGCACAAAGTATTTGACACTCCTCGAGACAAGGTCGTTTGGGATGTTGGCCACCAAAGTTACGCACACAAACTAATTACAGGACGTTACGATACCTTTGGGAGCTTGCGCAAACTAGGCGGGATTTCTGGCTTCCCCAAACGAGCTGAAAGCCCCTACGATGTCTACGATACCGGTCACGCCGCTGGATCTATTTCGTACGCGTTAGGTTTAGCAAAGGCAAGGGATTTAGATGGTGGCAACTGGAATGTCATAGATGTTATAGGAGATGGCGCACTAACTTCTGGTGTAGCCTATGAGGGTCTAAACAATGCGGGAGAGCTGAGGACGCGTTTGGTCGTAGTTCTCAATGATAATTCCATGTCTATTTCAAAAAACGTAGGAGGAATTACGCGATACCTGACATTGCTAAGGCTTGCGCCATCGTACAGGGGTGTGAAATCAGCATTAGAGAAACTCCTAGATAGGATGCCCAATGTCGGGCAGTGGACCATCGACTGGTTGAGACGCTTCAAAGGCGGGATAAAGTATTTTCTCTTTCCGGAAGCATGGTTTGAATCTTTGGGTTTCAGATACTATGGGCCCATTGACGGCCACAATCTAGGTGGGTTGATAGAGGTATTTGAAGAAGTAAAGACGCTAGATGATCCTGTGATAGTTCATGTTGTGACTGTCAAAGGAAAGGGCTACAGATTCGCTGAAGAAGATCCCGAGAAATTCCACGGTATAGGTCCGTTCGATCCAGATACGGGTGAGATTATATCTAATAGCTCGGGACCTCCCAGTTACAGCAGAGTTTTCGGCCAGGCCATGGCGAGTTTTGCTAAGAAGAATCAAGATCTGGTGGGGATCACCGCTGCAATGGCCGATGGTACCGGCCTTGATGAATTTGCGCGTGAGTTTCCGGAGAGAGTGTTTGATGTAGGAATTGCGGAAAGTCATTCGGTCGCATTTGCTGCCGGGCTTGCGCAATCCGGCAAACTACCGGTTGTTGCGGTTTACTCAACGTTTCTGCAAAGGGCTTACGACCAAATAATCGAAGACGTATGTTTGCAGAAGCTAAAAGTGGTTTTCGCAGTAGATAGGGCAGGTCTAGTTGGCGAAGATGGAGAAACCCATCAGGGGCAATTTGATGTAAGCTATCTTAGAACTGCTCCGGGGTTGACCATAATGGCCCCCAAAGATGAGGCGGAATTGGTCAACATGTTATGGACGGCGCTTAACCTTTCAGGGCCAAGTGCAATTAGGTATCCTCGCGGTGGTGGCGAAGGAATTCCTTATGAGGAGTTTCTCGAAAATCCTCAAATGCTAGAAGTCGGGAAGGCTGAGGTTATTTGTATGGGGCAAGCGGTGAATATCGTTGCTCTCGGAAGTATGGTCTATCCTGCCCTGGAAGCTGCTAAGATATTGGAAGGAATGGGTATATCGTGCGGAGTAGTGAATGCCAGGTTCGTGACACCTTTGGACAAGGATAGATTAGGGGAACTGGCCAAGACAGGTCCCCTGCTGGTGGTCGAAGAGAATATTCCCGCAGGTGGGTTTGGAGAAGGGGTTTTGGATGCTGTTGCACCTTCAGCGAGATGTAACGTCCATAGATTGACTCTTCCTATGAAGTATATTGAGCATGGTCCTCAAAAAGATCTTCGAAAGATTTATGGTATGGATGTGTCTGGGATAGTTCATAAAATCAAGGAAATCCTGAACCGATTGGAGACTTGAGCATGTCTAGAAAAGGCATAGGGATTCTGCCCAATCTTGACAAGGCAGAAAGCGATGACTTGGTAGACCAACTGGCGCAGTGGCTCGCTGAAAGGGACATACAGATCTACCTGGCCCCTTGTGCCAGCGTATTTGAAAAGTGGCGACAGTATACATTGCCTTTGATGGATTGGCCTTCCAATGTAGGTTTTGCCGTGGTGCTAGGTGGTGACGGCACCTTATTGGGTGCAGCAAGATCTCTTGGCCCTCTCGGGATCTCTATTCTCGGGGTGAATATTGGGCATTTTGGGTTTCTTACGGAGTTGGATGGGAGCAACCTATTTGAGCATTTGCCCGAATTCATCTCTGGGAATTTCGAAAGAGATGAAAGGCTGATGTTGTCCACAGAAGTGATTCGACAGGGAGAATCGGTGTTCCATAGTATTGCGTTAAATGAGGCTTGTGTTTCAAAAGGGCCGTATGGACGTTTGACCGTGCTGTCTCTAAAGGTGTCGGGTAAAGATGTCGATGTTTACGGGGCGGATGGGCTGATTGTTTCAACACCAACAGGCTCTACCGCGTATTCTCTTTCGGCTGGTGGACCTATTTTGTCTCCTCAGATTGAGGCCTTTCTTGCTACCCCAATATGTCCACATACCTTGTATTCTAGGTCCATAGTCGTTCCTTCATCAGAATCTTGCGAAATTGAGGTTATATTGCCTAGCCAATCGACGACGCTAGCTCTGGACGGGCAGGAGTTTTTCCATCTCGAAAAGAATGACATTATTGTGGTTGAAAAATCAAATTACAAAGCGTCGTTACTTAGGAGGAGAGGTTGGTCTTTCTACGATGTGTTGCGCAAGAAAATGAAGGAAGGGATAGGCAGGTTACCGTGAGGGTAATTCTGGCTGAGTGAGTATAACTGATTAAGTTAGGAGGCAATCCCCAATGAAGGCCAAAAGACAAATGAGGATAGTTGAACTGGTATCCAATAATATCATCACCAGCCAGGAAGAGCTGTGTAAACTGCTTGCTGAAGAGGGTATAAAAGTTACTCAAGCTACAGTTTCTCGTGACATAAAAGAACTCCATTTAGTTCGCGTGCCATCAGGCGACGGGCGTTACAAATACTCTCTTATGCCCGGAGACCCTACCTTGGTATATAAACAGAGATTCAACAGATTATTTGAAGATTGTTGCATAAACATGGAAAAAGCCGCCAATATAATAGTTGTCAAAACAATCACAGGAACAGCATCTGCGGTAGGAGAAGCAATTGATGGGATGAATCTTGAGGGCATCCTGGGAAGCGTAGCTGGCGATAATGCAGTAATCGTCGTGGTTCGGGAAGGACATAGCGCGTCTGAGGTGTTGGACAGTCTGCGCAGCATAGCGGGAATGTGATATTCTTTGCTCACCTATCTAAGGATACAGAATTTCGGCATATTTCAAGATGTTGAATTAGAACTCGGGCCGGGTCTTACAGTCTTTACAGGAGAAACTGGAGCCGGCAAATCCATGATTGTCGATGCAGTTATGGCTTGTCTTGGCTACAGGACTTCCTCCGAAGTTATAAGGGCTGGCGAAGAAAGGGCGATACTTGAGCTTTTTGTTTCTCCAGGGTCTGATTTTTCCGGTTTCGATGATGAGCTACGGGAGATTTTAGCCGGAGAAAATGAAGTTGCCATTCAAAGGGACATACTGCCTGAGAGATCCTATATGCGGATTAATGGAAGGATATCTACCATGTCTATGGCGCAAATGATAGGCAACAGACTGGTAGATATACATGGTCAGCAGGATCACTACGCGCTCATGAGGTCGCAAAACTATGTTGGCATGATAGACAGTATGGACAGACAGTCTATAGAGCCACTTAGAGCCCAATACTATTCTCACTTTCTTAGGCGACAGGAGCTTCTTGAAGAGAAGAGTAAGCTTAGCACAGACCAATCTACACGAAAGCGGGAAATAGATCTTTTGTCATATCAAATTGAAGAGATAGATAAGGCGGCATTAAGCGTTGGGGAGGACGAGAGGTTAAGGCAAGAATACAAAATACTGAGCTCGCAGAAAAAACTAATTGACCTATCCCAAGACGCATATTCACGTGTCTATGATGGGGTAAGCGGTAACCTAAGTGCATACGATCTGGTTACGGAAGCAGTTGACCTGCTCAAGGAAGCCGAAAGAATTGACCCTTCCGTTGGGCAGAGCAGAGAAACTTTGGAGCAAGTCCTGTACTCTTTAGAAGTAGCAGTAGACTGTTTGCGAGAATACCAAAAAGGGCTATTGCTTGAACCGGAGAAGATTCAACAAGTTCAGGAACGTTTAGATCTTATAGAAAGACTTAAGGTCAAATATGGAGGCACTATAGAGAAGGTTTTTGAGTATAGGGCAAAGTCCGAAGCGAGACTAAGGCACCTTCTAAATGCAAGCGAGATTCTAGAGAAGATAGAGGGAGAACTTGCCCAAGTGGAAAACCATATGGTGATCTTAGGCACTGAGCTTTCTGCTTTAAGGCGAGAAGCTGCCTCCAAAATGGAAGAGAGCATTTCGTCGGTGCTTCATGATCTAGGGATGCCAGGGGCAAAATTCATCGTGCAGATAGAGCGCCAATACGATCCGCAAAATGGAATTTTTATAGGGGAAGGACTGGCGAGACCTTTCCAAGACGGGTTTGATAGAGTTAGCTTTCTCTTCAGCGCAAATCCGGGCGAGCCTCCGCTGCCTCTTCACAAAGTGGCATCGGGAGGAGAATTGTCTCGGCTTATGTTGGCAATAAAGTCGTGTGCAGAGGAAGTAGAACCTGTTCCTACACTTATTTTTGACGAAATCGACGCTGGAGTAGGAGGTAAAGCAGGGCAGGCCATTGGGGAGAAACTGTGGCAACTTGGACGTGATCACCAGGTACTGTGCGTAACCCATCTTGCTTCGATCGCTGCCATGGCGGATTCTCACTTTGTTGTAGAAAAGAGCGAAGCTGGAGGAAGAACTTACGGACGGGTGGTCGAGTTGAAAGACGGTGAAAGCAGAGCCAGAGAAATTGCGCGGATGCTTAGTGGTACCGAAGTCGGAGTATCTTTGGCCCACGGGCGGGAACTGATTGTGGCTGCAGACGCTTACAAAGGCAACTCTAGGACTCCAAGGTAGATGAGATTGAAGAGCGGTGGGGGCTGATAGTTAGTGGAACAAATGAGAGTTTTGATCGCTGATGACAACAAGGAGTTTGCAAGTATACTTAGAGACTACTTGGAGGAGCAAGAAGATATAGATGTTGTTGGCGTAGCATATAACGGACTCGAAGCACTAACTTTGATTTTAGAGTTTATGCCGGATATAGTTGTCCTAGATGTGGTTATGCCCTATCTCGATGGTATAGGAGTCTTGGAGAAACTCTCTGAGAGACAGCTTGCGGACCGCCCGAAAATCCTCATGCTGTCTGCTTTCGGACAAGATTCTATTACGCGAAGAGCCGCTGAACTTGGAGCCGATTATTACCTCGTCAAACCTTTTGATCTTGCAACATTGGCCGAAAGATTGAGACAAATGTTTTATTGGCGCGAGCCTGATGCAACAGCACGTAGGATTCGAATGGAGGAAGAGTCTCTGGATGTATTGGTTACGTCAATCCTCCAAAAAATGGGAATGCCGTCTAATATAAAAGGTTTCAGATACCTAAGGGACGCAATCATTATGGTGCATTATCGACCTGAGTATTTATCTGCGGTAACAAAGGAACTATACCCCGAAATTGCCAAAAAATACTCAACCACCTCAAGTAGGGTTGAACGTGCCATACGACATGCTATCCAAGTGGCTTGGAATAGAGGAAATATTGGTTTCATTGAGAAACTATTTGGATCAGTTCCAGGTAAAAGCAAGAGACGACCGACCAATTCTGAGTTCATTGCCTTTATGGCAGATAGGATCCGTTCCGGTATCTACAGCATGAATGACATAATGCCCGGTCTGTTGTGACCAACGATTGGGGGCCCGGTTCATGGAAGGCTCTAATTGTAGATTGATCGATTACGTATTGAATTCTACGCATGATGGCATTATAGCCATCGATAGCGAGGAGAAAATCCTTGTCTTCAATAAGGCGGCGGAAAGACTCTCTGGCAAGATGGCTACAGAGGTTATGGGGAATCGAGTCTCAGACGCAATTCCCAATACTAGACTGGACAAAGTTCTTCAAACCGGAATCCCTGAGATCAACCAGAAGCAGGAATTGGGCAACGCTGTTGTAGTTACTAACAGGATGCCGGTCACTGATCCAGATGGCAAACTTATAGGAGCAGTTGCAGTGTTTCGGGACATCACTGAGGTAAAGTGTTTGGCGGAAGAAATAACGAATCTTAGAGAAATCCAGTCCCTTTTGTATGCTGTAATAGAGTCTACTCAAGATGCCATATCCGTTGTGGATCAAGGTGGCAATGGTATACTCATTAACCCTGCGTACACTAAACTCACAGGGTTCTCAGAAGAGGCAGTAATTGGGCGGCCAGCCACTACAGATATAGCTGAAGGGGAAAGCGTTCACCTTCACGTACTGAGGACAAAGAAGCCTATGGTCAACGCAACTCTCAAGGTAGGTCCCATGAAGCGATCGGTAGTTGTAAATGCAGCGCCAATCATGGTAGACGGAGAACTCAAAGGAAGCGTCGCGGTAATAAGAGATGTGTCTGAGGTAATGCGTCTTACGGAAGAACTAGAGAATCTAAAAAGCGTAGTGAAGGGATTCGAACCTAAGTACACATTTGACGACATAATAACAAATAGTCCTCTAATGATCCAGGCTGTTGAACAGGCTCAGCGAGTTTCTTCGACGCCTGTTACAGTTCTTTTGAGGGGCGAAAGTGGGACCGGCAAGGAGCTTTTCGCGCATGCTATCCATAATGCTTCATCTAGGCATAGCAAGCCATTTGTTCGTGTCAATTGTGCGGCTTTGCCTCGCAATCTTTTAGAATCCGAACTTTTTGGGTATGTGGATGGAGCGTTCACAGGGGCGAAAAAAGGCGGGAAGAAAGGGCTGTTCCACGAAGCCGACGGCGGCACCTTGTTTTTTGATGAGATAGGCGCAATGGATGTGTCGGTGCAGGCGAGTCTTCTTCGCGTGCTGCAAGAAAGAGAGGTTGTGAGGATTGGCGAGTCTACCCCAACACCGGTAGACGTACGAGTTGTAGCTGCTACTAACGCACCACTTGAACAGATGGTAGCGTCAGGCAAATTCCGAGAGGATCTGTACTACAGACTCAGTGTGATTCCAATACTCATTCCGCCTCTTAGGCAACGTCCAGAAGACATTGAAGTGTTATGCGATTATCTGTTGCCTAGGCTAAGTCAGAGCTATGGGAGGTTTGTAGAGGGCGTTGATGAGGCCGTGTTGGGTGTGTTCGAGTCATACAGGTGGCCTGGAAACGTACGTGAATTAGAGAACGTTCTTAGCAGAGCGATCATCAACATGAAGTATCACGATAGGACAATACGTGTTGAGCACCTTCCACCCCTAGAATGGGAGATAGGCTACCCTCTTGAGGGAATGGGAAATGAACACCCGCATGGTATTGACGGGCCTAAGACGCTGGAGAGTGCTGTCAGGAGGGCCGAAATCGATGCCATAGCACGTGCGTTGGAGCAGGTTTCATACAACAGGACCGAGGCGGCGAGGATCCTAGGGATAAGTGTTAGAACTCTTTACTACAAGATGCAGAAATATGACTTCACAGACAAACGTACATCTCAATCCTAGCTATGTGAAAGCTTAGACAAAGTATTGCGTGCAAGTGTTTGCGCGAACGGCATGAAAATACGCGCATATTTGCAGACCCTATTCGCACCACGTTTCGCTAGATGACGTGAAAGACTCGTAAGACGTCGTATCACTCATGGACAGAAGCTGGCATGGTTGTTGCTTATTACCTATGTTAGTCGATACTAGATGGCGGTTTCTAGAGGAATCTACAAGCCACCACAAATAACACAAAAAAGGGGGATTCACATGGAAGTTTTCAAAGCGCTGGAAGAAAGAGATTACGAGCAAGTGGTTTTCAACTACGACAAGGTTTCTGGGTTAAAGTCTATAATTGTGATCCACAACACCACATTGGGACCTGCTTTGGGCGGAGCGAGGATGTGGCCCTATAAATCCGAAGAGGAAGCCCTCACAGATGCTCTCAGGCTGGCTCGAGGCATGACCTACAAGAGTGCTGCAATGGGTCTGGGCCTTGGAGGAGGCAAGTCGGTAATAATAGGAGATCCGGCCAAGGACAAGTCGGAAGAGTTGTTTCGGGCGTTTGGCAAGTTTATAGATACACTAGGTGGCAGATACATTACCGCAGAAGATGTGGGCACTACTACAGACGATATGGAAGTGATAAGGACAGCGACGGAACATGTAGTCGGATTGGCAGGTACTAGCGGTAATCCATCTCCGGTTACTGCATACGGAGTTTTCAGGGCAATGGAAGCATGCGTTGCCGAAGTATTTGGAAATGAGAGCCTTTCTGGGAGGAAAGTGGTGGTTCAGGGCGTAGGAAACGTTGGATATTTCCTCATCGAGGATCTACTTAAGGCCGGAGCGAAGGTATACGCTGCCGACATATTCCCTGATAAAGTCCAAAAGGCTGTGGAATTGGGAGCTGAGGCAATACCGGTTGAAGAGGTATTTGACATTGAATGTGATATTTTCGCACCTTGTGCTCTTGGCGGAGTGATAAATGACGAAACTGCAGAACGGCTGAAAGCAAGGATCGTCTGCGGAAGCGCTAACAACCAGCTACTTGAAGAAAGACATGCCGTAGCCCTTGCTAAGAGGAACATACTCTATGCACCAGATTTTGTCGCCAATGGCGGCGGAGTCATAAACGTAGCTAGTGAACTGGCTCCAGGCGGATACAACAGGGATTGGGCCTTTAACAAGGTGTCGAAAATATATGACACGCTGACTTCGATATTCAGGATAGCCAAAGAGCAGGGAATCGGAACGAATGAAGCCGCGAACAAGCTATCTGAAGACCGAATAGAAAAAGCTCTTGCCCAGAAGAGAATATACGTATCGCCCAAATAGCTGGATGGGTTGCATATGTAGCAATTAAGGTACATGAGGAGGGAAGACATTGGACAAAAGGGTCACTTTCAGGCAAGACAACTGCAAGGGTTGTGGATTGTGCGTTGAAGCATGCCCTAAGAAAATCATCAAACTTGGAGAAGAAATCAACAAACTTGGATACCATCCTGCAGTAGTAGACGACGAAGCACAGGCCCTATGCATAAGCTGTGCTCTCTGCGCTCGAATGTGTCCTGACGCGGTTATAGAGGTCTTTCGTTAATCAAACAGGAGGTGAATGTTTTGGCAAAACCTATTCTTATGAAAGGAAATGAGGCTATAGCAGAAGCTGCAATTCGTGCAGGCTGCCGATATTTCTTTGGGTATCCTATAACTCCGCAGAATGAGATCCCAGAGTATATGTCCTGGCGTCTCGCGGAGGTTGGAGGGGCGTTCGTGCAGGCTGAAAGCGAGGTTGCTTCCATTAACATGGTATATGGCGCAGCCGGAGCTGGGGGCAGGGTACTTATATCTTCCTCGAGCCCGGGTATATCCTTGATGCAGGAGGGAATTTCGTACATAGCTGGTGCCGAACTCCCGTGTGTGATCGTCAACATGGCAAGAGGAGGTCCCGGTCTTGGCGGAATACAGCCTTCGCAGTCCGACTATTTCCAAGCGACAAAAGGCGGAGGACACGGCGATTATAAGCTCCTCGTATATGGGCCGTCTACTATTCAAGAAGCTTGCGACCTTATGGGAAAGGCCTTTGAAGTGGCTGAGAAGTACCGAAATCCAGTGATGATCTTAGGCGATGGTATGATGGGTCAAATGATGGAACCAGTAGTCTTCCCAGAAGAGGTAGAGGCATCTTCCATTAGCGCAAAGCCATGGGCTACTACCGGAAAAAAAGGGCGACCTGCGAATTTGATTACATCGATATATCTAGATCCTGAAGTGCTAGATACTCATAACTGGAAATTGTACGAGAAGTATTCGCTCATGCGAGAACATGAGATCATGTATGAGACAAAGTATGCTGATGACGCTGAGTGGTTCTTGGTTGCGTATGGAACAATTGCGAGGATATGTACTGCGGTCGTAGAGAAATTGCGTAAAGAAGGCGTCAAAATCGGCCTTATCCGTCCTATCACTCTCTGGCCTTTTCCCTTTGAGGCGTTTGACCAGGTGGCTGAGCACGCCAAGGGCTTCTTATGTGTAGAGATGTCTACAGGACAGATGGTGGAAGATGTTAGACTAGCGGTTGAGGGTAGGGCGCCGGTGTACTTCTATGGTAGGACCGGTGGTGCTGTTCCGATGCCCAAGGGCATAGAAAAACGCGTGAGCGAAATGATAGCAGGTAAGACACCAATAATTACCGACTATTTCGAAAAGGCACACGGAGGTGACAACATATGAAGCCCGTCTATTTGCGCCCCAAATCTCTTACTGATACGGTGACCCACTACTGCCCAGGATGTACTCATGGCATTGCGCATCGACTCGTAGCTGAAGTAATTGACGAGCTCGGAATCCAAGATGAGACTATCGGAGTTGCTTCCGTAGGTTGCTCGGTGTTTGCCTACAACTATTTCGACGTTGATTTTCAACAAGCTGCTCATGGCCGCGCACCTGCTGTGGCAACGGGCATTAAAAGGGTGTTACCGGATCACATCGTTTTCACGTACCAAGGCGACGGTGATCTCGCGTCTATCGGAGCGGCCGAAATTTTGCACGCAGCCGCACGAAGAGAGAATATAACAGTTGTATTCATAAACAACGCCATATATGGCATGACCGGAGGGCAGATGGCTCCTACTACTTTGGTTGGGCAGAAGACGACTACATCGCCTGGTGGAAGGGATCCACTTGCGCAGGGCTATCCCCTTAGGATGTCTGAGATTCTGGCTGACGTCGAAGGCTCTTACTACGTTGCCCGTTTTTCTCTGCACGATAATCCCAACATCATCAAGGCTAAGGCCGGCATCAAGAAAGCTTTTGTTAACCAGATAGAGGGAAAGGGATTCTCCATGGTGGAATTGTTATCTAGCTGTCCGACTAACTGGGGAATGACCCCGGCTAATGCCCTTAAGTGGATAGAAACGAACATGATCCCACAGTATCCCTTGGGTGAATTCAAGAGCGAAGGAGGGGAGTAGCATGGATCACCAGATAGTTTTCGCAGGGTTCGGCGGACAGGGAGTAATGTTGATAGGTACCCTCCTTGCTCATGCCGGTATGGAAGAAGGTAAGGCTGTATCGTGGCTTCCTTCTTATGGACCTGAAATGCGCGGAGGCACCGCAAACTGTGCGGTGTGCATATCAGATGAGAGTATAGCATCACCTGTGGTTGCAGAACCAACTGCTCTTGTAGCTATGAATTTGCCTTCTTTTGAGAAATTCATTGACGCAGTGGTGCCTGGTGGTTGTGTGATCATAAACTCTGATCTTATCGACGTTGATGATGTTCGCGATGATATCGGACTATACCGGATACCGGCGAATACAGAGGCTCAGAATCTAGGCTCGCCACGCGTTGCTAACATGGTGTGTCTGGGCAGCCTCCTAGGAGTTCAGGAAATCGTTTCGGTAGAGACCGTGATTCGCGTTTTACCTACCGTGATTCATGAAAGGTACCACAACCTCTTAGGGGTTAATGAGAAAGCTATACGGCGCGGATACGAACTGACCCATATGGCAGAGTAGGATTCCAATATAAGATGGTATGTGAGGGAATGCATTGAGCAATGACCGGATCGTAAGCACAAAAGATATAGAAAGTCTTCTTATATGTTTACCAGGCATTCAAAAAGCGCGGGTTGTCGTTGACGATTGGGGCGCCATTAAAGAAATTCATATTTTGTCTGGGCTAGATCGGAGTCCTAAGCAGATCGTAAGAGATGTGGAAAGTGCGCTCAAGGCTCAATGGAACATCACTTTGGATCGCCGAAAGGTATCTGTGGCCCAAGTGAGGACCAAGGCCCCCCCTTCTGACGACCGTTTGAGATTTGTGAGCCTAGAAGTGAAGACTGATGCGAAGAAGGGCACTAGCGAGGTATGCGTTTCCCTCGAACGTAATCACGAAGACGAGATAGTTAGTTACACAGGAAGAAGCGAAGGAGACATAAGCCCTAGGTCGGTCCTATATGGGATTGCGCGTGCTACCTGTTTGGCAGCCAATCTTGCAATTCCACCATCAAGTGAGATCTTTATCGACGACGTTCAGGTGCTCAAAGTAGGTCAGAAAGAAGCAGTGAACGTTTTAGTTGGGCTGTCAGGAGAAGGTGTTGAATGCCAATACCTTCTCGGCGCCGCTTTGGTACGAAGGGAAGTCGGGGAAGCCTGCGTTCGCGCTACCCTAGATGCGATTAACAGACGATTGGATGTTATAAAGGAAGCGAATTCATCGAGTACTTCTAAGAACGTTCAAGAGAAGGTTCCAGAAAATGAGATGTCTGAGCGTTCAGAAGGATGAAAATGCACAGACAAAATAAGTGGCACTTTCATGCATTTTGAGAGTGCCACTTATGATGGAAGGATACCTGGGCTATGCAAGACACAGTTGGGAAGTTTCTTGAGAGTTTAGAATATGAAAAGGGGCTATCTCAGAATACCTTGGAGTCGTATGGAGCAGATCTAAGGGACTATCAGATGTTTCTTCAAGACCATTCATCTGAGACGCTGATAGATGTTGCGCCATCTACAATAGTCGGCTACTTGATGTTCCTCAGAAGAAAAGGCAGATCTACTGCAACAGTGGCAAGACGCTTAGCCTCCATAAAATCCTTCTACCGGTTTCTCCTTAAGGAAGGGTACATTGATAAGGACCCTTCCGAAAATCTCTCCTCACCTAGCCTTGAGCGCAGGTTGCCCAAAGTCTTGACTCTGGCTGAAATCGAGAGGCTTTTGGATCAACCTGATCCGTCTACGCCAATTGGATTGCGGGATAAAGCGATTCTCGAGGTACTTTACGCAACCGGCCTGCGAGTTTCTGAATTGACAAACCTTGACTTGGGCGACGTGGACCTTAGAGAGGGCTTTGTGCGTTGCATTGGAAAAGGGTCAAAAGAGAGAGTTGTCCCATTAGGAGAGATTGCCATAGCATCTACCAGGTCCTATATTGAGAATGGGCGCCCTACCCTTATCTTTGACCCGAAGGAACTTTCTTTATTTGTGAACCAGAACGGTGGTCGAATGACCAGGCAAAGTATATGGAAATTAGTTAAGAAATACTCGGAGAGAGCCCGTATCCCCAAAGAAGTTACGCCCCATACCATAAGGCATTCGTTTGCGACCCATCTGCTTGAACACGGTGCAGACATTAGATCTGTGCAGGAAATGCTTGGCCATGCGGATATTTCTACTACGCAGATCTACACCCATGTGACTAAAGATAGGCTTAAGGATGTTTACGCGAAAAGCCATCCTCGCGCATGACGTCTCTAATTGGGTGCTTGGGCAAATCCATTGGCCGTATAGGCAAAGTAGGGTATTCCAACGTGAGATTATGATAAGATGATATTGTTTTGCCACGCATGGTATGATTCGAGCAACGTGCGACCGGGAGGTGTCTTGATGCCAGCCGAATTTGTTAATATGATCCTTCGCGTGCCGGGTTTCTTGCTAGCTATTAGCGTACATGAATATGCGCATGCCAGGATGGCTTACAATTTGGGCGATGATACTGCCCAGCTCCTAGGGAGGATGACCTTTGAACCCTGGGCTCACATAGATGTGGTCGGTTCCTTGATGCTTTTGATTTTTGGTTTTGGTTGGGCCAAACCTGTTCCAGTCAATACATACAGGCTGCAGAACCCAAGGAAGGACATGGCCAAGATTTCTTTGGCCGGTCCGGTGGCAAACTTGATCGCTGCCCTCGTTTTGGAGATCTTAACAGTCATTCTGCTTATTTTTGTGAGTTTTCCTGGTGCATTGCGGTACATTCCTACCGTCCTTGAAGTTGGTGCTTGGATAAATGCAGGCCTTGGTTTTTTCAACCTCATTCCGGTACCTCCTCTAGACGGTTCAAACATCCTGGATGTCTATATACCTTATAGCGCGAGGGATGCTTGGGATTGGATACAACGATACGGATTTGTAATTCTGGTAGTCTTAATGGTATTGGGTGTGGTATCTGCCGTCATGCAACCTTTGTTGACAGGATATATGGGTTTTGCCCAAAGGATAGCGATTGCCATATCTCGAATCTTTATTAGATAGTTAGGAGCATAGACAATGTCAGTGCTGCAGTTGGCTCCATTGTGCCGGGCTCTTCGAGAACAGGTAGAGAGTGGATCGATTGTGCTAGACGATTCCATGGATTTGTTGGTCGATGCATCGTTCCTGGTGTTGGCCAAAGTCAAATGGTTGTTGCCCCAGTCGCAGATCCAGGAGGAAGAGTCGTATTTTGAGGAGGTAGAAGAAGACCTTGCCTCTCAAGAAGAAACCATCACTACGCTCTTGGATGAAGCCGAGTTTATGTTGGCGGTGGATAACATAAACGCTCTCATCTATTCATCACAATACATGTATGTTCGGGGATATGTCCCATGTCTTGGTTCTTTAGACCACATCGAGGCTGCTGCCATCGATGTTTCTGAACTGAAAGAATTCGCAACCAAGCTTATGAATTCTTCAGAACAAGCAGGACACTCGGTTTTGGTTATAAAGAGAAGTTTCTCGGAGCACTTGAGATGGTTTTGGAAAGAGGTGACCGTGCTTGCTTCCGAGCATAATGTGCTCAAGTTTTCATTGTTCGCAAACACGACGAAACAGACCTGTATCCTCAATTTCCTCGTATTATTGGAACTGATAAAGAGAAGAAAAGTGTTTGCCAAACAACCAGAACAATTTGGAGAAATAGTTTTTACGACCAAACGTCAAAACTACAGGAGTTGATATATGTGGAATTGGACATATTGGTCGAGGCAATTCTCTTTAGCTCCAATGAGCCTGTGACGCTGGAAGAATTGTCCGCTGGCTTGGGCGTTTCTCTAGACGAAGTAAAACAAGCCGTAAGTACTTTGGAAACGATATATTCGGAGCGAGGCATATGCATTCAAGGGGTTGCGGGTGGTCTTAGGATAGCTACGAGACCTGAGATAGGTAAGATCATATCTAGAGCCTTTGAGCGAAGGATTCAAGTACCCTTGTCAAGGGGAGCTTTAGAGACGTTGGCTGTAATTGCGTACTGCCAGCCAGTAACCAGACAGGACATTCAAGCGATCCGAGGAGTCAATCCAGAAGCGAGTATTGACACCCTTATGGAAAAAGGTTTGATTGAGGAAGTAGGACGGAGAAAAACCCTTGGTAGGCCAAAACTCTATGGCACAACTGATGAATTCCTGAAAAAGACTTCGTTAGACTCAATAGATGACCTTCCGTCCTTGAAGCCAGAGTGATGCCCAATCAGAAACTTCGGGTCTCTTCCTTTTCTGGTAATTTGCCTTGTTTACTGAATTAGCGTAAACTGTTTTGTGTACAGAAATAAAATGAATCAAAATATCGAGACTGGATCTGTTAGCAGTCGAGATGGATTTGGAATCGGATGGTGATACAAGCAAATGGATGATCCAACAACCAATAAGGCTGAATTATTAGAGGATTCGCAGACTCCTGAAGGGTGTGAGAAAAACGAAGTATGCCTCGCAAAGGATACTTCCGATCAAAGTGAAATCAGTAGTGCTTCGGCTGGTTCTGACGCACAGGCCCCTTATGTAGATGATACGGGAATGGATAGTTCCTCTATACGGAAACATGTTTTTGAACTCGCGGTCCCCGCCTTAATTGAGCAGGTTCTTCTGACACTTATATCTATGGCTGACATGATTATGGTGGGAAGACTCGGACCATGGGCCATCACTTCTGTGGGGCTGTCTAACCAACCGATGATGGTTGCAATGGCAGTTTTCATAGCGTTAAACGTAGGCGCGACTGCTCTTGTCGCTCGGTTTGTGGGGGCAAACGAACCTCATGAGGCGTCAAATGTTGCCAGACAAGCTCTCATGATAGCGGTATTGATGGGCGTAATCCTCATGATAGTAGGGCTCGTATTTGCTGAAGACATTTTGCTTTTCATGGGTGCTGAAGACGATGTCATAGGCCCAGGTACTCAATACCTCAGAATTGTGTGTATGAGCATACCTATGTGGGCAGCTAGTATCAGCCTTACAGCTGCCTTGAGAGGTGCCGGAGATACGACAACTCCCATGGTGGTAAACATATCTGCTAACGTTATCAACATAGTCTTTAACTATCTGCTCATTTTCGGCCATTTTGGGTTTCCTAGAATGGGAGTAGCCGGAGCAGCTGTCGCTACCTCACTTTCAAGATTAGTGGCATGCGTGCTCATGGTTAGAAGAGTCTTACAGGGAGACAAGGCCATAAGGATAACAGTACATGATTCTTTCAGATTCGACCCAAAGATCGTGCGAAGGATTCTAAACATAGGTGTACCTGCTGCGCTTGAGCAACTCGTTCTTAGAAGCGGCCAACTTGCATTTGCCAAGATAGTATCCAGTTTTGGAACCAGTACTTATGCTGCGCATCAGATCGCGCTAAACATAGAAGGGTTGTCTTTTGCTCCGGGAACGGCATTTCAGATATCTTCTACTACTTTGGTAGGTCAGAGTTTGGGGGCTAAGAATCCAAAGAAAGCGGAGAGAATTGGTTGGGAGACTGCGAAGATAGGAGCTCTGGTTGGAATTCTGGTGGGCGTGATCTACTTCTTTTTTGGAGGGTATTTTGCGTATCTATACACAGATGATCTTGCAGTCATCCAACTTTCAGAAACAGCTCTAAGGTTGATTGCAATTTCTCAGCCTTTCATGATCTCGCAGTTTGTCTTCACTGGGGCGCTGCGAGGAGCTGGAGACGTGAAATGGACTCTATTCATTACCATGGCAGGTTTTTGGGGCGTGCGAGTGCTTTTCGCCTATGTGTTCGCGATAAAGCTGGGGCTAGGTTTGTTTGGTGCGTGGATGGGGATGGCATCGGATATGATAATACGATGCATTTTGGCAGGACTGAGGTTCAGGTCTGGACACTGGAAGCACGTGAGAGTCTGACGGATATGGATCTCAGCCTCATCTAGTCAGGGTTATTAGGACGATTTCAGGTCTGTTGAAAATTCTTACCTGAAATCGTCCGCTATTACCCAGACCTCTACTTACCACCATAGTTGTTTGTTTCTCTCGATATACTCCCTCAGTGTACTTGGGCATAAAACCTTGTCCTGGGGAAATAACGCCGCCAATCCCAGGAATCCGGATCATTCCGCCGTGGGCGTGTCCCGAAAGGACTAAGTCGATGTCAGAAGATGCATAGATTTCGATGAAGTCAGGACGATGAGATAGAAGAATTGTGAAAGTATCCTCATCGATCTTGCTCGAAATACCCGACAGAGATCGCGCACATCCTTCTTTTTGTTTCTGGCTATGCTCGCTAAATACGAGGGGATCGTCGATTCCTATAAGGGCGATTTCGGAAGATCCTTTCCTTATAATTGCTACATCATTTCTCAGAAACGTTATATTGTGATCGCGCATCGCTTCTACAAACGAATCCAGATATGGTGAATAGATTTCGTGATTTCCGGTAACGTAAAATAACGGCGCTATGTCTTTGCAGTTTTCGATGAAGATCTCGGCTGGTTTAGGGGTAAACTCTCTCTCGTCAAAAAGGTCTCCCGCTATGGTGATTATATCTGGTTGAAAGTCACTTATCTTTGACACAAGACGAGATTGGCCCTTGCCAAATACGCTTCCATGAAGATCAGAAACAAGCGCTATACGAAATCCGTCGAATTCTTTTGGCAGTGTATCGAATGAGATCTGGTACTCGGTCAATTGTAGGGAGGTATTTTCGAAGTATAAAAACAAGCCCGCTAATCCGAAAAGCCCTAAGACTATTATCCAGAATGTTGGCTGCGTGGGCGCTTGCAAACTGACATCCCTCCAGAACTTGTATTCCCAGACGAAATGTTGGTCACACACGGACATTGTAACTTGTTTGCGCACTTCAGTCACCTACCCGTCTGAGCCCACAAGGCTGTGGTGATTGTGTCTAGCGTTGGCGAGTGGTATCATGATATGTGGCTGCTCATCATTGATGAAGTAAGCCACATACATTTTGTTCCCTACTAAACTTAATTGGAGGTAGATATTGATGAAAATTGAAGACAGACTAGCCGAACTAGGATTGTCGCTTCCGGAAGTCCCAGCACCAGTAGCTGCGTACGTGCCTGCGGTGCGAGCAGGTAATTGGGTCTACGTATCAGGACAGACTCCGTTCAGAGACGGGA
>JAPXKJ010000017.1:0-24980 GCA_033810155.1 Bacillota bacterium
ACAAATTCGAAACACTCCAGAAGCACCGAAGGTCCTTCTCCAAACCTACCTTTGAATTGATTGACGTTTTTGATCTCAATACCTATCGAGTTGAATTCTTGCTCCCAGGCGCTATCATCGGGGAATAGATCTGTCAAATCCCAGGTTAGTTCCACGGGCACTTCTGCCCGCGAAAGGCGCTTTGCCATTTTAGACTCCTCCCAAAGTATTATGTTTGATGAAGAAACAAATCTGAGTCTGAACAGACATTGTGTGTCCCGCAAGTAGTAGGATGTGCTGTGCTGTATGTTAACGCGGGATAAATAGACCCAAAAAGTTCAAGATAGATATTCTGCCCCGTTATGCCCAAATCCTGCCGCGAGTTGCTGATCCGAGAGCATTTGGGTTGATCTACTCATTTGACTCAAACCAAGGGTGT
Organism: Bacillota bacterium; assembly: GCA_033810155.1. Taxonomy (GTDB): domain Bacteria; phylum Bacillota; class Sulfobacillia; order Fermentithermobacillales; family Fermentithermobacillaceae; genus UBA3907. The sequence continues at coordinate 419 of JAPXKJ010000017.1, forward strand.
GGTACTGTGAAACTGTGAAATGTACATTAAATGGAGGTGCCGAGATTGCTCGATGCCGAACGTGCGGATTGCTTGATCAAACTTTGTCGAGATATGGTTTTGCGCCCTAGTCTATCGGGAGAAGAATGGGAAGTCGCAGACCTTATGCAAAAGGTCATGACGAACCTAGGATACGACGATGTCTACGTGGATAGATATGGAGATGTAGTAGGGAGGATTGTCTTTGGGAAGCCGGGCCCGACCCTTCTTTTCGAGGGACATATGGACCACGTGAGCCCTGGCGATTTATCGAAGTGGACTGTTGATCCTTACGGTGCCATGGTAGCCGACGGCAAAATATTCGGCCGCGGAACTACTGATATGAAGGGAAACCTTTCCGCTATGATAGTTGCGGCTTCATATATAAAGGCAGATTTTTCAAATGAGCTTTGCGGTGAGCTTGTGGTGGCTGGTTCTGTTCACGAAGAATGCTTTGAAGGGGTTGCGTCCCAAGAAATAGCATCATTTTGCAAACCCGATTATGTGGTGATAGGAGAACCTTCGTCTTTGGATTTAAAAAGAGGACAACGGGGAAGAGCTGAGATAACTGTAGAGACGTATGGGAAATCTGCTCATTCGGCGTCGCCTCACAAAGGGATAAACGCCGTACGCAAAATGATAAATCTCATAAACGGCGTATCTGATGCATATGAGCCTCCTCACCATGCAGTCTTAGGTGACGGAATTCTTGAGATCACCGATATCATCTCCTTTCCCTATCCGGGTGCAAGCGTGGTGCCCAATAGGTGCAGGGTCACTTTTGATAGGAGGCTTCTTTTGGGTGAAACGCCACCCGGCGTCCTCGGGGTTTTTGACAAAGTAATGGACACCATAAAGGCCCAAGATGTGGATTTTCATGCTCATGCAGATATAGCCGAGGGAGAGGCAAAATGCTATACAGGTGAAACAATAAGGGCGAAAAGATTTGCACCTGCTTGGCTTCTCGGTGAGGATTCCGAGTACGTTAAGCGCGTTCTTCAGGCACTCGAGGATATGGACATTTCTTCGAAACTCTCCTGCTATTCTTTTTGCACTAACGGAAGCTACTATGCGGGTACTGCAGGAATTCCTACTGTAGGCTTCGGTGGCTCAGACGAGGAACTCGCCCATATCGCTGACGAGTACATAGAGATTTCCCAACTGGTTTCTGCCTGTAAAGGTTACTACGCCATAGCAAGGGAGGTCTTGGGCTAGGCTTAGAGCGCTCTTCCTTTCTTTTGAGATTCTCTCATGATAGAAATGTACTCTTTGGGGATTGGATTGAGTCCTTCGGCCAAAAGAGCTAGGTATGCTATTTGCGCTCCTTCCTCCAGATACACCGCGCAGCTAAGCGCTTTTTCTACGGTTTGGTCTACACAAACAGACCCATGGTTCTGAAGGAGGATCGCCTTTTTGTCCTCGGATAGGCACCGTACTGTTTCGTCACCGAGTTCTTTGGAACCGGGCAGACAAAAAGGCACGACACCGACGGGGCCGATTTCAACCATTGGGACCGTAACTACAGGTATTTCCCGGTTTAGAACCGCAAACACGGTTGCATAGATCGAATGTGTGTGAACCACTCCGTTTACATCTGTACGAGCCGCATAGATTGCTGTGTGCATAGGCATTTCAGATGATGGGCTCTTTTTTCCCCAGATGATCTCTCCGGATAAATCGACGATGGGTATGTCGTCGATTTGCAGGAGATCGTATGGCAGACTAGTCGGAGTAATGGCCAAAAGGCCTGTGGAAGGATCTCTTGCAGACACATTTCCAGAGGTGCCCTGAGCAAGGTGCAGACGGCTGATATCACGGGCTACATTAAGCACTCGATTTCTGAGCTCGACGAGCATTTTCGCATCTCCTTTGCGGTTTTTAGCCTGGGTTTTGGTTGAATGTTTTTCTTTTTCAAATTCACTTTCCACATGGATGCGAATATCCCTCTTTGACTGCGCATAAGATTCTGAGAATGAATTTCTAGAGCGATTTCTATCGGTACCCGAAGGAATCTCCTGAGAAACGGCGAAAATCAAATGGTCACTACTCATACAGTTATTCTTGCGGATTGGATCAAGTGAAAAAACAGGAGGTGGTCACAGTGAGTCTATTCATCAAAAATGTAATGGTATTCGACGGTTCAGGAAATATGCCTATGGGTTCCGCAACTGTCATAGTCGAAGGAGACAAGATCAACAAGGTTGGGCCTTCAGACGAGATAGAAGTGCCTGATGAACCTAACTCATGTACACACGTAATCGATGGCGAAGGTAGGTTCCTTATGCCGGGAATGGTGGACTGCCATGTTCACATTACAGGTTCCTCGGATCCGGACCAACTCAGAGCACTCAAGGAATTGGTACCTCATGCGGCAATTAGATCAACCATTAATGCGAAAAATACCCTCGAAGCAGGTTTTACTGCAGTAAGGGATGCCGGCGGTGGGAATCTGGTCGATGTTGCACTGAAGCAAGCTATCGCCGAAGGATTAGTCTCCGGTCCCAGATTGCAGGTGGCATTAAGGGGTCTTTCAATTACAGGAGGTCATGGAGATAGCAGAAACGGTTGGCCTCCCGAGATCGAGTTCAAGGGGCGATATGTTGTAGATAGTCCAGATGAAGCCAGAAGGGCGGCCAGAGAACAACTCAGAGATGGGGCAGATCATATTAAACTGCATGCTACCGGCGGAGTTATGTCTGAGGGAGATGTTCCTACGGCCCGAGGACTTACCATCGAAGAAATGCGGGCAGCCATTGAAGAAGCTCACAACGTAGGCAAAAAGGCGATGGCGCATGCCCAGGGATCTGTAGGGATAAAAAACGCTATCTTAGCCGGAATCTCCTCAATTGAGCATGGTTTTTACCTCACTGATGAAATCATCGAATTGATGTTGAAAAACGACGTCTTCTTGGTACCTACGCTGTGTGCGGTTCATCACATAGTTGAAAAAGGGACGGAAGCGGGTATTCCTGAGTATGGGGTGAGAAAGGCTCGCGAGGCTCAGGCAGCTCATATAGCTAGTTTCTTTAGAGCCTACAAAGCCGGTGTGAAGATCGCTATGGGAACGGATGCGGCTACTCCTTTTAACCACCACGGCAAGAATGCCCTCGAATTGGAGCTCATGGTCAAAGCCGGTATGAAGCCTGTAGATGCTCTGGTTTCTACTACTTCCAGGGCCGCAGAACTTATGGGGTGCAAAGACAGGATGGGTCAGATTAGGCCCGGATTCTGGGCGGATCTCATCTTGGTTGATGGGAATCCTCTTGAGGATATTAAGGTTCTTAAAGACAAGACCAACATCAAACTAGTGGTAAAAGCGGGAAAAATCGAGGTAGATAGGAGATAGTCTGCCTGCGGCCCGGCGATACTTGCGAGCATACTGGAATTTACCGAGCGCTTAAGTGTTAGAGAAAGACCGTGCAGGGTTTTTATTCCTTGCACGGTCTTTTTTTATCTTTCAGCTGCTTTTAGAGCGTGATTACGTGCAGCCAATCTTGAAGCAAGAAAGTGAGTCTCCCCAGTAGCAACGAAAACCTGCCTTGAACTGTATTGCCAAACGCGATGCCAAAGTAGATCATCATAGCGTAACGCGCGCTTTTGCTTGCTACTTGCATCGCCGGTTTCTCTTTTCCGAGTGTGAATATGAAGTAAAGAACCACGAGGCAGAACACGGCTAGGTATATCCAGTTATTTATGTGGGTTAGGTTCGAAAACGTCCCGCGCAACTGAACTAGGAAAGGCCTAGGATCGTACGCTAATGAGTAACCAATACCCGATCCAACCGAAAGCGCTATTGGATACCTTGATAGCCACTGTACTTCTGGCTTCATGTAACGCGTGTAATAGAGAAGGCCGATGACTGCAGCTGTAAGCAGGTAGTACTGACCTTCTTTGATGACGTAGTCTCTGAAAAACGGCTTGGTGTAATTGTCCCATTCCATGACCACTGAATGAGCTGCTGCCATTCCTACTACAGTGTATTCAAAGAAACGGTAAACCGGGTTTTCTTTGAGTAGGAATGAGAATATGCCCAAGGTAGCGATGGCGGCTACCCAGACTTGAAGTTCAGGAGTTAACATTTTGACACCCCCTCTAATATCCGGCATGCGCGTTTTGGCGCTTGCCGACTAGGTATCCGATGTTGCCTAGGATGATAAACAATATGACAAGAAGGTGGGACAGGGTTTGAGCATCCATGAGCTTTGTTGCAACATCGAGGTGGCCTATGAGTTGTTCATATTCGGCCGCTCCTCTCATGCCGGCAAGGAGGCCTTTCATTTGCCCTGTCTGTAGATATCGAATCCTCGATGCCACCTGTACCGACACTTGTCCCGTTAGGAGCGGAATGTCAGGGAAATAAGTTATCCAAGTGCCGTCTCCCGGAGAGCCGGAGGTAAAGCATATGATTGCTGCGAAGGTTTCAGGATCTAGCCCTTGTATTCTGTGCATAAGTGGCAGATCCTCAAAAGAGACGTCGTTAATGTCTCTGCCCATGGCACCTTCCCAGAACTTAGTCCTCATGAGTCGCCAGGTTGCGGTCTCTCCCGCCTTAAAACCGATGTTTACCCAGTCTTCACCGTATATAAGTCCTAGTTCCTCTGCTTTCTTCTCAATGATGGATTCGGTAAAGTAGATCCCTGATTCCCATTGGCCCGCTACTACGATTTTCACGCCTTTTTTAGCGCAGTGCTCCATGACGGCCTTAACCATTGGGGTGAGTTCAGTATCATTAGATGCGCTATAGGCTATGTCAAACAAGACAATGTCGCCTTCGGAAAGGGAGTCTATGAACTCGTAGAATGGGAGTGTAAGGTCTTCGTTTATGCTAACAGGCATGCCTATAGGTTTGATTATAGGGATTATCAAGCATAGGACGACGAAAAGGTAGAGTATTCGATTATCAATGTTTGCGAGTTTTTCCCACATAGTTGCACCTCCCCTAATTGCTCATGCCAAGATGTCTGCGTTCGATACCTAGGAAGATTCGGAGTTGTGTAGCCATTGCTCCAAAGAAGGTACCTACGCTTATGGCTCGAGATACGGCTGAATTTGGAACGTTGGCAAGCCAGTTAGCTACTCCTTGCATTCCACCCAGCCATCCTTGTGAGGACCAGATGAAATCGCCTATGGGTACGTTTGCCAGCATGACCCATACTGCACAGATCATCATTATTGCGGCTTCGCTGTTTCGGACTCTGAAAGCTCTGTACGCGCCTGAAACTATGTAGAAAGCTACCGTTGCGAACATGGTGGAGCTAATCGGTACTATAAGTGCGTCATAGAACCATCTGTATATGGTATTTTGATTGCCTTGAGTCATGCCGAGTATCATGTATCCGTACATGACAATAAGTAGCCAGATTGAGAACAACCAGTTCGTTCTCTTCTTTTTGATCGTCGACATATGCATTCTGGTTAGGTTCCAGATGCCCATGAAAAGAGCGACCGTTCCCATCATCTGAAACCATCTGTTTATAGAAGCTTCGGCTCCCATCTCTTGCAGGGGCTGGAGCATTATGACTAGGAACATGATTATGGCCATTACTGTAGTCAAAATGGCAGGTACTTGCTGTTTCATTTGCTATCCCCCCTATTTAGAATTTCAAGGCCTTGACCATGAAATTGGCTTCGGGATTTATAAGTTGGCCGATCACGCCCAGCAGTACTACTCCGAGTACCACCAGTTTGCCGATGTCTGCTGCCACTATAGTGGCTGTGAGCACAGGTTCCTTTGAAAGATAGGCGCTAGCCGCATACTCTTCTTCACCTATGAGAACATAGTCGCATGCTGCAATGAAGAACGGGATTTGCGCGGTGTTTGTGGTTGCGGCGATTTGAATGGAACCTATCTGAGCTGCTACTTCTGCCAGAAGCATGGACTCGGCGTACCAATAACCTATCCACATTGTGGTGGCAGGTTGTTCTCGTCGTACAAGTCCTGCGACAGCAGCGGTCCAAGGCCACTGATCGCCCGGAATGTACCTTACGTCATCGGGGTTAAAGGCGTCCGGCCGACCTGCTTGCAGGTAAGCCTGTCGGATTACTTCTTCGTTGACTGCTACCGATAGATAAGAGCCGGCTACGTTGATGAGTCTCGTGTCGTACATGGCGCAGATGTTTGCTACGTAGGATAGATAGCCCCAGAGTGCGAACGAGTGGACGCTGCTCACGCCATCGGATCTGTTAGCTAACAAGACGGGACGTCCCATTTCTGTTGCTCTACCTATGGATTCATCGATTGAGTCCAGCCCGGGCAGTTTGCGAATCTCAGGCAATGGTCTACCGGAACGCGCAAGATTAATCATCACATAAGTCAAAATCATGAGGAATATAGACACGATTAGTCCTGAAATTGCACCGTCTACATTTACGAAAATACCGAGTTTGGGCTCTTTTGGCGCTGATTCAGCTGCCAAGATTAACGTTTGTAACATTATTTTGGTTCACCTCCAAAGGGAGTTCGTTTGGTCGCATTGATTGGACAAGCCAACCAAGATCCCAGTGAAAGAGCGATATGTGCTTCGGCGGATTTGATAAGGGACATACACGTGAGGCATAAAACATGCTATAAGCCAATTCCCCCTTTCTGCGCCTGTGCTTGTTCCCGAATCCGATTCTTGGGCAACATACAAGAACAAAGACCGGCAGAAAGCCTATCCTATACAAAGTCGGTAAAGAAACTTGACTATTGCCGCGACTCAATGCTCCGTACGTTGCCTCTTAGCACGATCAATGTTTGATTTTGTGTAATCTACTGGGATACTGGCTATCGCTTGCATCCAACATGCCAATACGACAGATGTGTTGCTATACTGATTCAATTCAACACAAGCTAGGAATGTCCTCCCATTTCTGGGTAGTGACTTTATGACAAAGAACTATGTTACTCAAGCACAACGAAGCAAGGGGGACGGTACTTTTTGCTTCACAGACGAAAGACGAGATCAGAGGCATGCAGAGCGCAGAGCAGGAGCGCCAGACAGTTTTCTTCGCATCTGCATTTGGTCCCCCTGCTCCGCTTCAGCCTATGTTTTGTTTTTCCTGATTTCTTTTCGCCCAGACCTTATCGTTTCTTGAGCCATTCTTTCAGCCCTTCTTCGAATTCGGTTAGCGTAACTCCGAGTTCCTTCTTCATCGCATCTGAAAAAGAGAATTCTTTGCTTTTCATAAGCGATGCTATTTTGTCGTGACCGTACTCTGAATTCATGTAACGCAATGCCCAAGCGCCACCCGAATATGCATCGACGCTGGATAGCCCCTCATCGATGATTTTTTGAATGGCCGGATCGTATTGCTCAGCTTGCTTGGCGTCGAACTTGCTTTCACCAAGGACTATGAGGCGGGCGTATTCGCTTACGCCTTCGTTGAACCACATGGGAACGTCTCTATCTGAAAGCGACTTACCTGTAGCAGCCAGGCTGTATTTTTCGTAAAGGCAGTGCATGAATTCATGGGCGATATTGCCGATGTACCAATCTTTGTCGTAGTAGGGATTTTCTTTAACCGCCAAAGAAGGGGCGATGAAAGTGATCTTCGGTGGATTTGAGGCAGTGTGAGCGAAGGCGGTTCCATATTGGAGTTTCCCGCTAGGCACTGTCACCGAAATACTGACGTAAGGGACTTTGTCCAACGCATCCGGAAATACAGTCAGTAGTTTGTCCATTGTCTCTTCCGCCCATGTCAGCATGATGGGACCATCGTCAACGCAGGAGTGATGTGTGACTACTTCAAAATGCTCACTTGATACAACAGTGGGTTGCTGGGGGATGGCCGACGGAGCTAGCGGTTTTGCAGCCATGGCGTAAGCATCAACTTGCGGGGTTACCGGACGATCGATAGGAACTTTCCCCGAAGCCACAAGATTGGCCAAAGCAGCAATATCTCCCTGCACATCTTCGCTATTTCCTACTACAGCAATGCCTCTTTGCCGGCCCGAGGTGTCTAGCCTAAACCATATGTAAGGAGGAGCATACTGGGACAATTCTTCGGGTGTAAAGGGTAGAATTTGATCCATGCATGCAGGTGCCTTTTTTAGTATGTCGAAACCGACCTCGTGGTCTACGTCGTAGACCAGTATGGAGTCCCGCCCACGGACAGAGTCTATGTGCTTCGGTATGTTATCATAAATGTACGTCATGCTTCCTCCAAGCATGCCTCCTTTCCCAAATTTATCTACAAAAGAGCAATCAGGCGATACGCCCAACGAAAGAAGTACATATGGGCAGTTAAGTTTGACTGGTCTTGAAGGAATGGGTACTTTTCCCTCAGAGGCAGATTGAAGGGCGTATTTGGATAGCTGCTCTTGAGCGCTGGCCAATTGTCTCCGGAATTCTCCGAGCGGGCTCAAGTCTATTGAAATTTCTCGAGGATCGGTTGAAGAGTCGCGGGTTTCTTGGATGGAAACGCCCAGGGTTTCTTCGATAAGCTCCCGTGGGATCATGATGTGACCTTTGACGTCTATGGCAGGGGTTTCGGTCTTTATTGCTTCGCCTTCTAGGCGTACTTCGACAGTTGGGAATCCTGCAAAGGTATCGCTTTTTTGGCAGCCTGATGCGCCAAAGATGCAGACGGCGCAGATAGCGCAGATGATAATTCCGGCAACCATTGACTCGGCGAGTGATAGTGTGGACTTCATTTCTGGCATCCTCCTGCTGTTTGTTCTTGTGATTCCTTTATTACGCAAGAGTATCTGGTTTTCCTTCGATGTGAATGACTGTGTCTTCATTAGCGTGCTAAGCTGAGGTCGGGTGTTGGCTCTTTGGGTTCTACTTTGCGTTCTACTTTGCGTTTCATAATTCGGGAGGATTTTGATAGACTGAAAGTGCAGGAGATAAGTGTTAAGCCGTGAGTTATCGGGGCATATTGCAGCATATCGTCTGATAGATGCAGAAAAAGCGCGAACATTTGATGAAACAAGAAGGCAGGTAGACACTCAAGCAAAAAGCGAAGCAAAAAGTACCGTCCCCGCTGCTTCTAATGCTTTGGAGGTGAAATTAGAGATGAAGAAGACTGATTGGATGGCGGTTCTCGTTGGAATTGTGATGATTCTACTTAGTATCTTGGTTCTGTCTCATCCTGGTTCTACGATTACTACTCTGGCCGCGATCGTGGGAGTAGTGGCGCTTGTACGAGGCATAATGTTTCTCGTCGAATACAACAGCGTAAAAGATCTGAGCCATGGTCGCGCAACTCTGTCTCTGTTTTTGGGGATACTGCTAATCGTGCTCGGCGCGTTGTTTCTGATAGGTCCTGAGTTTGTTCTAGATGTTTTTGTTTACATCGCGGCGATTTGGTTTATTGCTGAAGCTATCCAGAACTTGATGGCGACCGGCCCGTACAAGAACGTGAGCAACTCTCTTTATGTGTTTAGCGTTACGCTTAACGTATTGCTCCTAATTGGTGCGGTGGTCCTTTTATTTAGACCGGATATTGTCTGGTTATCGGTATCTGTGATCATAGGTATCTTGCTCATGATCGCCGGCTTAGGTTATCTGGTCAACGGTTTTATAGATTAGGCTGGGATCGAATCTATCACCAGCCAACCGTGTATTAGGACGAGGTAGATTTAGAGAATCCTTATGGAGGAGGGAAGGGCCGCCCAGTCTGAGCATCCGTGTATTAGGTTATCGCCAGGAATCGAAAACAGTGAGCGGCCATGTACTATGGATTCGTATGTGGTCGAATCGGGTGTACCTGCATATTTGTACCTCACCGAAAATCAGTGGGATGAAAAGGAGTCCCAGTCCAAGCGGCTCTCATCTCCATGCGCTCTGTGCGGAAGAAGGTGCGGGGCTGCAAGGACAGAGGGCTGTATAGGTGTGTGCAAGACCGGAAATAGGGCCGTAGTTTCCAGCTTCGGACCTCACTTTGGCGAAGAACCTCCTCTTTCAGGCAAGAAAGGTTCCGGGACTATATTCTTCACCTGGTGCAATCTTAAGTGCTGCTTCTGCCAGAATTACGAGATAGCGCATCTTGGCAGGGGAACAGAAGTAAGTGATGAAGAGCTCAGTCAACTAATGTTGAGCGTTCAAGCTATGGGTTGTCACAATGTGAACTTAGTTACGCCAACCCACGTTGTGCCCAATATTGTTTCCGCTCTTCGCTTAGCTGCGCGACAAGGTCTTAGAATCCCTATCGTATACAATACAGGGGGATACGATTCTCTGGAAACCATCCGAGTGTTGGATGGAATTGTTGACATATACATGCCTGACATGAAGTACGGGGACTCTGGGCCAGCCGAAGAATTCTCCAATGCACCTGATTATCCTCGAGTTAACTTTGCCGCCGTCAAGGAGATGCACAGGCAAGTAGGTGAATTAGTGACCACAATCGATGGTATTGCTGTACGGGGGCTTTTGGTTAGGCACTTAGTATTGCCGGAGGGTATGGCGGGGACCAAAAGGGTTGCAGAGTTTGTATCCCGGGATATATCCAAAGATACGTATATGAACATAATGGCCCAGTACCGGCCATATTATAAGGCTGTGGGACACCCGTCAATCGGTCGCAGGATCACTATGACCGAGTATCGGGAAGCATTGGCCATCGCCCGTGCGGCGGGCCTCAGACGAGTTTTGAGCGGAACTTAAAACTGGAAATGAAGCAGAAAGTGCCGTCCCCGGTGCTTCAATGAAGCAGAAAGTGCCGTCCCCGGTGCTTCACTGGAATTTTGGATGAAACTAGGCTAGAATAGATCTGGTTAGCACGGCTGTTCGTGCCAGAAATGTTCGGACAATTGAATATGGAGTGCGGTTATTGAGGACGTTCAGGTGCCCGCTAAGGGAGAATAGGGAAGTCCGGTGAAGCGTTGATGCGCAAAGCCGGCGCGGTGCCGCCACTGTAACCGGGGAGCTACCTGCATAATGCCACTTAAGTCATGTGATTTAACGGAAGGCGCAGGGGCGATGAGCCGGAAGCCAGGAGACCTGCCTGGATGTGTACGTTGCCTAACTTCGAGCGAAAGGAGGGGACGTTTTTATATTAAGAGAACTCCCCCGACTAGATGTCGGGCTTTTGTATATAAGACTAGATAACGGCAGAATAGGGTAGGAGGCAGATGCACTTTGAAAAGAAGAGATTTACATAACAAGAAAATGTCAAGAAACAAAATTACCCCTGTATTAGCGTTGGTATTACTGATTGCCAGCATAGGGATGCTGGTGGCTGGCTGCAAATCTAAGCCCGCCACCTTTACTGACGGTGTGGGCAGGACAATATCTTTGGAAAAAACCCCGGAAAAGATAGTATCTCTTTCGCCGGCGCATACGGAGATTTTGTTTGCTTTGGGTTTAGGCGACAAAGTGATCGGGGTCAGCAACTGGTGCAACAAACCCGAAGAAGCGCTTGACAAAGAGAAGGTTGGAGATGCATTTAGCCTGGACAAGGAAAAACTTGTGAGCCTACAGCCTGACATAGTGTTCATACCCGGGAGCAAAGACTCGCCTCAGGTAAAAGAGATTGAGGATTTGGGTATTCCCGTATACGTTTCTAACCCTGCAAGTGTCTCGGAAGTCTTCGATGAGATAAAGAGGGTTGCAGAAGTAACAGGCGTAAAAGATGAGGGACAGCAACTCGCAGATGAATTGCAGAATGAGCTGGACGGAGTGAAGCAGAAGCTGGAAGCCTACGAAGGCAACAAAGTCAAAGTCTTGGTTTTGGTAGACCCTGAATTGTGGACTGTAGGTCCGGGCTCATTCATAGACGAGGTCGTCGCGTTCTCTGGTGGAGAAAACGCTATGGCCGATGTCGATATGCAGTATTTGCAGGTAAGCATGGAAGAGGTTCTCTCAAGAGATCCAGATGTAATACTCGTTACGGTGCCAGAAGACCAGTGCGCCGCTCTAGCTGAAAGACCGGGCTGGACTGACTTGCGTGCAGTCAAAGAGGGCCGGGTGTATTACGTAGACGGAGATTTGGTTAGCAGACCGGGGCCAAACATAGTAGAAGCAATAAAGGAAGTTGCCGGATACTTATACCCCGATTTGGAACTTGGCGAGTAAACACTGCCGGGGGTCGTCACAGAGTCTTTTTTGATGGAGCGCTCGCGGAGGAGGAGCCTAAGTGGGAATTGACCAGATCAGGAACTTGAGACAAAGAAAGTACCTGTTCCTAGCTGCGGTCGCAGCGCTTTCTGTGATCAGCATTTTCCTCGGCCTGTCGTTGGGCAGTGTGTCTGTTTCTGTCAGCGACATATTGGGCGCCCTTTTCGAAGGTCCCGGTAAGGACACAGAAGACATAGGATATACCATATTGTGGACTCTTAGGTTTCCCCGGGTTCTACTTGCGTTTATAGAAGGCGCATCCCTTGGCATAGCGGGCGCTGCCATGCAAGGGCTCTTCAGAAATCCTATGGCAGATCCTTACGTGCTTGGAGTTTCGTCAGGCGCCTCTTTGGGTGCAGTTTTGGGCATTGTATTTGGGTTTGGGAGGGTCTTAGGTCTTTGGGCCCTCCCAATACTTGCGTTTGCCGGTGCCTTCATCTCCACAGGCATTGTCTATCTATTGTCGACCAAGAGCGGCCGTACTGATACCTGGACTCTTCTTTTGGCAGGTATTGCAGTATCTAGCTTGATTTCGTCTATCATAGCTTTCCTCATGGTGCTTTTTAGACAGCGAGTAGAGGAGATAGTATTTTGGACAATGGGTGGTCTTGGAAGGACTTCCTGGAAGGTTGTAGGAGCCGCATTGCCGTACGCGGCGTTGGGCACAGGAGTTTTGTGGTTTCAGTCCAGATCGCTCAACGCCTTCTCATTTGGGGAAGAAACTGCATTTCATATGGGGGTTTCTGTAGAGACAGTTAAGCGTCGCATTCTATGGGCAAGCTCCATAGCAACCGCTAGCTGCGTGGCATTTACTGGACCCATTGGATTCATCGGCTTGATAGTGCCGCACGTAGTAAGGATCTTGCTTGGACCGGACCACCGTTGGCTCATGCCGGCTTCCGCCTTTGTCGGAGGAAACTCGCTCATATTAGCAGATCTCCTAGCGCGTACAATAGTCCCACCCCTCGAGATTCCTGTAGGGGTTATCACCTCCTTGTTTGGAGCCCCGTTTTTCCTCTACCTCTTGGCTAGAACGAGAAAGGGGGGAATGTGATAATGGACTATGGACCCGGAATAAGTCTAACCAACCTGTCTTTTGGCTATGGCGACAATTTGACCTTGAAGGATATAGATCTTGAGGTTTCGCGAGGCACTTTTGCTGCTCTACTAGGACCCAATGGCGCAGGCAAGAGCACCCTTTTAAAGACAATTTCAGGATACCTTAAGCCTCAAAAGGGGAAAGTCCTAGTTTGCGAAAAACCTGTGCATTCCCTCAAAGATAAAGAAAGAAGTCGCCTCGTGACGTACCTAGCGCCTGAAAGCAAGTCGTCTTTTGATTTTAGCGTCGAAGAAGTAGTGATCATGGGAAGACTTTCTTACTCTCAATCAGTCTTTTCGCATTCGCCTGACGACGTAGACTTTGCAGAAAAGGCTATGCAGATAACTCAAATCGAGCACTTACGTCACAGGCCTGTTACCTCCCTTTCGTCGGGTGAGCAGCAGAGAGTACAGATTGCACGAGCCATTTGTCAGGATCCCCAAGTGTTTCTGCTAGATGAGCCAACAGCTCATCTAGACATGTTATTTGAGCTTGAGATCATGGAACTTGTCACCCGCCTCGTGCAAGAAGGTAGAACAGTGTTCGCCATCCTCCACGACGTTAACCTCGCACTTAGGTTTGCGTCTAGGCTCTACTTTATGAAAGACGGCGTCTTAACCCATTCGCTGGAGCCCAACGATTTATCTTCCGACGTGATTCGAGAAGTCTATGGTGTAAATGCCCGCATAGTAGAAGATGCGGCATCCGGAGCTAGGTTTGTTTTGCCATACGCCGGTAACAATGTATAACCGGGATCCGCGCAGCATATCCGCTCTATTGACACGTTTTAAGCCTTGTGCTATCTTCGAATTAGTTAGCACTCTTCATGCGGGAGTGCTAAGGAAGGAGGGGAGTTCAATTGGCACTTGATGAAAGGAAAGCTCAGATACTTGCGGCAGTTGTCGAGGAGCATGTAAAGACTGGGCTACCTGTTGGTTCAAGGGCTGTGGCGCGAAGGTATCGGTTGGGGGTTAGCCCTGCTACCATCAGAAATGAGATGGGCGACTTGGAGGAAATGGGATACCTCGGCAAGACACACGCTTCTTCAGGGAGAGTGCCATCAGACAAAGGCTACAGGATGTACGTGGACGAACTAATGGGTGATATCAGGCTCTCCCAGCGCGAATCCCAAATGCTGGAATCCCTCTTTCGGTCGAAGATAAAAGATGTAGAGTCACTGCTTAAGGAAGTAGTCAAGGCGCTGTCGGAAGCCACGAACTATCTTGCCTTCGTGCTTGGACCGGAATATGAGACGACCACTATCGATGCCATACACCTATTGCCTGTTACGATGGATAAGGCGTTGCTGGTGATAGTGAGCGATATGGGTTTTGTTGAAAATTGTTTGATAAGGGTTCCGCCAATGTCAAGGGAAGAAATGGAATATGTCTCGGAAATACTAGCCGAACAGCTCTGCCATGTGAGTCTGAGCAAAGTGAAAGACAGAGCCCAAGCGCTGCTCAAACGCGAAACATCACGGTATGCGGACGTAATTGCGCAGGTAGCGGAGTTTCTTGAAAGCATGACAGAAGAACCAGAATCAGAAAGGTTGTACATGGGAGGAGCGGTCCAGCTACTGAGGCAGCCGGAATTCAAGGATATTAGCCGAGTACAGGATCTCATGCAGACGCTTGAAAACGGTTCCTTGGTGAAAAACATCGCTGCAACGCAGCCTCCTACTACAGATCCGGCAATTATGATCGGGGAAGAAAACGAAATTGAAACTGTGAAAGAGTTCAGCTTCGTATATGGAACTTTTAGGGTTAGAGGAACCGAAGGAAAGATAGGCCTTCTCGGGCCGAAAAGGATGAACTACCCTAGGGCGGTAGCAATAGTGAGGTTCTTCGAAAACAACCTAAATGATGTATTCGAAAAAAGAAACTAATACTGTTCTTGCGGGCGAGGACTGCGACTGGAAATGACGCAGGCCTTTTTGTACCGCTTGCTAGCACATTGCTATGGCACTAGATTTTGTTCTATACTCAGAACGTATAGAGAAATGTGACAGGATCCGGGAGGGACTTAAGTGACGCTGAGACAAGCAACCCAGGGTTCGGAGATTGACGAGAAACTAGCAGCTCTTTTGACAAATGTGAATGCTGTTCGCGCCATCGCGTCGGCAGTTGAAGGGACCATAGGACCCAAGGGATTGGATACCCTTTTGGTGGATAGATACGGCGAGGTGGTTATCACAAATGACGGCATGACTATTTTGACCCGAATGGATGTAAATCATCCTGCCGCTAAAATGGTCATTAACACTGCAAAAGCGCAAGAAGAAGAGGTCGGAGATGGGACTACCACTGCTACTATCATAGCAGGCGCCTTGGTTACTGAGGGTTTTAATCAGGTTGCAAGAGGTGTGCCTGTAACCAGGGTAATCGAGGGTATAAAGATCGGGATCTCAAGAGCTGCAGAGTACATTGAGGAAAAGTCCACTCCGGTTTTAGGAGTTGAAGATCCCATACTGCATAAGATTGCGCTTGTAGCCGGAAGGGATAATGTGGACATAGCGGATCTTGTAATTGCGGCTGCCAAAATGATCGGCGAAGAGAAATTGAAAGACACAAAGTTCAAGTTCTCCGAGATTATTACAGCAAAAGAAGGCGCCAGCAACCAAGTATTTCCAGGGATTATTATAGATAAGAAAAGGCTAAACGAAGAGATGCCTGAGGATATAGAAGAGCCATTGGTACTTGTGGTAGACGATGCCCTTCAACCTGAGGAAGTAGAGGAAGAAGCACTGGCTACAGAAGCGGGTTTTCGAAGATATATGGAGCTTCAAGAACAATTCAAGCGGAACATTGAAAAGATAGTCGATCTTGGCGTGAAATTTGTTGTTATAGATAAAGGCATAAGTGACGTGGCCGAAGAGCTTCTTACCGACGCAGGAGTCATGGTTGCGGCAAGAGTAGCCTCCCGAGATGTGCGCAAGGTTTCAGAGCATACGGGAGCAAGGCCGGTAAAGAGGACCGGGTTGAACAAACCTGCGGAAGAATTGGCCAAATATCTAGGCCGTGCCGAGCGAGTGTATGAGGACGAAAAACTAAAATGCATAAGAGTATTGGGCGGCAAGGGAAAATCTACCGCTACCATATTGGTTGGGGCAAGCACTGAAGAGGTGCGAGGTGAACGCGAACGAATATGTAATGATGCCGCATGTTCTGTTCAAGCTGCGATAAGAGGCGGTATTGTTCCCGGAGGCGGTGCAATTGAAATAGCTTGTGCTAGGGAAGTTGAAAAACTTCGTTCTAGCCAAAGAGGGATGCAGGCTTATGGCCTTTTGTGTGTTACAGAAGCTCTAAAAAAGCCGTTTGCCCAAATTGTAGCGAACGCGGGTTTTAACCCTCTGGAAAAAACCGGTGATGTTATGGCCCGTCAAACCGAGGAAGACGATCCTAACTTGGCGGTTGACTGTGAGACCGGAGATGTGAGAAATATGTTGGAATTAGGAATACTTGATCCTGCTCCTGTAAAGATCCATGCGTTTAAAGCCGCCATGGAAATAGCGTGTGCGATTCTGCGGATTGATACCATCATAAAGAAGAAAGATGATGAGGAGCCGAACGGCAAAAAAGGCGAACAATCATATAGATCTTTGGAGGAAGGCTTTTGAGCAAGGACTATTACGAAATACTTGGCGTGAGCAAAGATGCGGATCAGGATGAGATTAAGCAGGCGTTCAGAAAACTCGCTAAAAAGTACCATCCCGACGCGAATTCAGACGACCCGACTGCTGAAGCCAAGTTCAAAGAAATAAACGAGGCATATGAGGTACTATCGGATCCCGATAAGCGTTCGAATTACGATGCTTACGGGAATGCTGAGGGACCGGTTTTTCAAGGAGGCGGTTACGGAGGAGGCCAGGATCCATTTGGAAGGATTTTTGGCGACTTCGGCGGTTCTCCATTTGGCGATATTTTCGACCAGTTTGAGAACCTTTTCGGCGGATCTTCGAGGCGCACACGAGCTGAAACGGGCCCGGTACGAGGTAGAGATATAGAAACCGTCATAGAGATATCTCTTGAAGAAGCTTTTACCGGAGTGGAAAAAGACGTCACTGTGCGCAGGGTGGAGCAATGTTCGCATTGCGGAGGGACAGGTGCTGAACCGGGTTCGAAAGTGACCACATGTGCGACTTGTCACGGAACGGGCCAAGTTAGGAGCACCGTAAACACCATGTTTGGTACAATGACCACTATGAGGACTTGCCCTACTTGTGGAGGAACGGGCAAAACCGTAGAGAGACCATGCGCTCAATGTGGTGGTTCCGGTGAAACCGTCGAAGATGCGGTCATATCTGTGAAAATACCGGCAGGAGCAGATTCAGGACTACGCCTGCGATTGGCAGGTCAAGGCGATGCGGGCAAGAGAGGAGGTCCTTCCGGGGATCTCTATGTTACTGTGATGGTAAAGCCCCATGCTTTATTCCAGCGGCAGGGCGATGACTTAATCTTGGATAGAGTAATAAGTTTCCCTCTTGCCGCTCTCGGTGGCGTGGTAAGCGTCCCTACGCTCGACGGGGAAGTGGATCTCACTGTTCCGGCCGGAACTCAACCTGGCGCAGTGCTTCGGCTTAGGGGGAAGGGGATGCCCAGACTTCGCGGGAAAAGCCGCGGAGATATGCTTGTGCGTCTCAACGTAAGAGTACCGACAAGGCTTGCTCCTGAAGAAAAAGAGATACTCATGCAGTTAGGGGTATTGGAAGGAGAGGAGATTTCGGGCGGCAAATCGTTTTTCAAGCGGCTTAAAGACGCAGTCGGCGGAAAAGACGATTGAGCAAATAACGTGTGATATCTTCTGCCCGGCTCTGGCCGGGTTTTTCGATAGGTACGATGTTGTGTTGGGATATACTTTCAAAGAGGTTGATCACAGTGGCTCACATGTTGCGCAGCACCCCGCCCCGGTTTTTTGTGGATCCCTCATGCATTTCCGCAGATTCGGTGGTATTGACTGGGGACGTTTTGCATCACGCGTTGACTCAAAGGTTGAGGCCGAATGAGATCTTTCATGCGGTGCCCGAAACATTTTATGGGGAACATCCTCAGTCGAGGCCTATTGAGGCGTGTGTCGTGAGAGTCTTATCCGTCACTAAGGAAGAACTATTAGGGGAGATCATCGAAAGATACCAGGTCGTATCTCCACCTTATGAGATACACCTTTACCCAGCGGTGCTCAAGGGTGAGAAATTCGACTTGGTTGTAGAAAAGAGCGTAGAGTTGGGATGTGCGTCGATTACTCCGGTACTCACCGCAAGGTGTATACCTAGGCTCGATGCTGAGAAGAAATCTACACGAATTCTCCGGTGGGAAAAAATCGCAAGATCAGCCGCAGAACAGTCTGGTCGTTCAGCTATCCCTCGGATAAACGAAGTAGCAACCTTTGAGGATGTTGTTTCAAAAACGCTTTCCGGTAAGCTTCTTATAGCCTTGGAGAGGCGGCATATGTGCGTAAGCATCTCGAAAGCGGTTGGCGCTTCAAAGCAGGTTTCTGTTCTAATTGGACCTGAGGGTGGATTTGAAGCGCACGAAATAGAATTGGCTCTGTCCAAGAGATTCTCTCCTGTTAGCCTTGGACCTTACGTACTAAGAGCTGAGACTGCTTCAATTGCGGCATGTGCGATACTCATGGAAATCATGTCAAAGGATGATATGGCATAGGCGTTGCGATATAGATGCAATCTAATCTGGCGGAGGAAGTTATTGTTGAGCGATAAGAAAACGGTATCCTTTAAGACGTTCGGATGCAAACTTAATCAATACGACACGGACTTTCTTAGACAGTCTTTTGAAGACGCTGGATACGAAACGCGTGTCGCAGGTCCTTCAGATATTGTGGTTATAAACACTTGTGCTGTTACATCTAGAAGCGCGGCCAAATGTAGACAAGCCATACGGGCGGCGGCCCGAGCAGGTGCTAAGGTACTGGTCACTGGCTGCTATGCCCAGGTTGCTTATGAAGAAATAGCAAGTATTCCTGGAGTGATTGGGGTAACTGGGGTCGTGAACCGTTCCGGCTTAGTAGACGTCGCTGAAAGGGCTCTTTCTGACGGAGAGAAAGTCGTTGATGTACGGCCGCACGGAGAAGAGGCCATTTTTGAAGAAACTCCCGTGCGAGAACCGAGTCTTACCAGGGCTTTTTTGAAAATCCAGGAAGGGTGCAACGATTATTGCACGTATTGTATAGTCCCTTATGCGCGCGGGCCGTCACGATCGAGGCCTCTAGAAGACATCCTTTTAGAAGCTCGGGAATTGGTAGAAAGAGGATACAAGGAGATCGTCCTTACAGGGACTCATTTGGGTCTTTACGGCAAAGACTTTGCCCGAGATATATGCGGACATAGTGACGCATACGTAGGTCAGGGCGTTAGTCTTGCAGATGTGATACACTCCCTTACACAGATTGACGGGCTTTTGAGGCTGAGAATAAGTTCTCTCGAGCCCCATGATGTGACGCCCGATCTGATAGACTGTTTCAGATATCCAGAGGTATGCCATCATCTTCATTTACCTCTTCAGAGCGGAAGTGACAGGATCCTAAAAAGCATGGGTAGACGATATGATGTGAAGAGCTTCTTGAAAATAGTGGAGGATGTAAAAAAGGTTGCCCCTGATATAGGGATATCTGCAGACATCATGGTGGGTTTTCCAGGCGAAAAAGATAGCGATTTTGAAGACACGTTGAACGTGATGAGGGCTGTTAGGTTCTCACGGGTTCATGTGTTTCAGTACTCTCCTAGGCCAGGGACCCCTGCTAGTAGGTTTTCCGCAAAAGTTCCCGAGAGAGAAAAAGAGAAGCGGAGCAAAGAAGCGATTTCCCTTGGACGTGAACTATCTCTTAAGTTTCATGAAAGACTGCTCGGCAGAAACATAGAGGTTCTCGTAGAAGAAGACAAGACTAAAGATGGCCTTCTACAAGGGGTCACGAGAAACTATGTGAAGGTATGGTTTGAAGGACCTGAAGAACTCCAAGGACAGATCATAGAAGTGCTTCCACAAGAAGCCAGGCATGATGGACTTGTTGCGACGTGCTCTAATAGGGCAGTTTAGGGATGGGATCACTCGAATTAGCGTAGTTACGGACGCTTATGGAATTCAGTTCAGGAGGTTTCCAATGTGCGAGTCGTTCTTTTGTTTGGAGGAAGGTCAGGGGAACACGAAGTATCTGTTAAGTCGGCCAGGTCGGTGTTTTTTGCCCTGCTTGACAGCGGATTTGATGTACTTGCAGTTGGCATTACTAAAGACGGGCGATGGGTATTTATAGAAGAGCCGAGACGGGTTTTCGAAGAAGGCTGCACTGAGGTGACTACAGATCTAGGCGATTCATGCTACGTGTTGCCTGACCCTTCGAGATCCGGCTTGTGGATAAATGGCAGCGGGAAGCGTGTTCCTCTCAAGTCAGAATTGGACCAGTGCCCCTCATATGCCCGTAGCGATCGCGATATGGATGTGGATGCAGTTTTCCCTCTACTGCACGGTTCGTTTGGGGAAGACGGGACGATTCAGGGGCTCTTGGACCTCTCTGGATTGCCATATGTGGGTTCCGGGACTCTTGCATCCTCAGTGTGCATGGATAAGGATTCAGCCAAGATGATCATGTCCTATCACGGTATACCTTTTGTTCCATACCTAAAGGTTGAGCGTTGGTCCTTCAGAAGGAAAAGAGATGAGGTTCTGAGAGGGTTATTGGATCGCTTGACTTTCCCTGCGTTTGTCAAACCTTCAGGATCGGGATCAAGCCTTGGGGTCAGCAAAGTTAAAGATGCAGGCGGCCTTCCGCAAGCCCTGGATAAGGCCTTCTTGTACGATGTCAAAGCCTTGATTGAACCTGCTCAGGAAGGGTGTCTGGAGATCGAATGTGCTGTGCTAGGGAATGAGGATCCCAAGGCATCTGTGCCGGGTCAGATCATTCCTTCTCGGGAGTTCTATGACTATGAAGCGAAGTACATAGACACAAGCACGCGATTAGTGATCCCTGCTCCCTTAGACGAAGATCTCACCGAGAGGGTCCGGGAGATTTCAATTGCCACCTTTAGGGCAACGGGTTGTAGCGGCTTGGCACGAGTGGATATGTTCGTAGATACCGAGTCTAGGAGCATACGCGTGAGTGAAGTGAACACTATGCCAGGTTTTACCGATGTTAGCATGTACCCGAAGCTTTGGGAGGCATCTGGCGTGCCATACAGCGTATTAGTGGAGAAACTCGTCTACCTCGCTCTTGACAGAAAAAATGCACTTGAGCGGCGTCATTGGGTTTAGGGTATAATATAAAAGGTAAAGAAGTAAGAACAGGAGCAATAGATATGAAGGATGAAGTTCCGCACAGTTTTTACGAACGTAATCCTGAAACAGGCAACTACATTATCGAGATATCGTTGGATAGATACGCAGATATATTCAACGAGTGGGACCACGCTACATACGGCAGGCGCGATATGGATCCTGAACTGGCGTTTTTCTTAGAAGAATGCTCTGAAGAGATCCCTATGCAGTATGGCGTAGATCTAGTGTTCTACCTCCCCAAACGGGCTAAGGATCTGGAAAAAGAGAGGATAATAAGCGAAGTTATCCGACATTATTACGCCTTTTACGCTGGAGTTGAACGGAGAACTTTGGCTCGCGCCTATAAACAACAGGTAAACTACGCTTTGTTGGCGATTGGATTACTGGCTGTCGCTTACGTGATAAACTTTTTGCAGGAAACCGTATTTGTATCCATCGCTAAAGAAGGGCTCATCATAGGCAGCTGGGTGTTTCTTTGGGGGAGCATATCTTTTTTCACTTTTGATCGCGGGAAACAAATCGAGAAGATAAAGGGTTACGAAAGGCTGTCGAAAGCAGATATTCGTTTTAGATATGACGAATAGAAGTTCACGGCGTGTTTTGCATGATGACTGTGTAACATGGCAAAACACATGTGTCTTTCGTGGAGGGTGAAGAGCAGATATGCCAGGTTTTGAGCATATGGGAAAGATGCTGATTTTTATAGGCATCTTCATCGTGGTTATGGGCATCCTTGTGGTGCTATGGGGAAAGGTACCAGGGTTGGGCAGACTGCCTGGGGATATTTACATCGACGGGGAGAACTTCAGGTTTTTCTTTCCGGTGGTATCTTGTCTATTGATTAGCGTATGCTTGACAATTATCATTAATTTGGTCATGTGGTTTCTTGGGAAGTAAGCCTTGCACCACGGGGTGTTGAGTTGACCAGGCTGGTGCAAGTATTGTACAATTTGTGAAGATTACGAAAAGCGGGCGAAAAGCTCTGCGGCGGAGGGAGGGAATCGGGTATGCCGGAAATCAAGGTTGGTAAAGAGGAGTCTTTTGACAGTGCCCTGCGCCGCTTCAAGAGGGAATGCCAGCGTTCAGGCGTCCTTAGAGATTCGCGTAAACATCAGTATTACGAAAGTCCGAGCGAGAAGCGCAAGAAAAAATCTGAAGCTGCACGTGCACGTAAGAAGCGTCGTTAAGCGTAAGCGGAGTATAGGTTTGAAGAGTGAGAAGAAAAGCCCGGTCACCCGGGCTTTTTCATACTAAGCAGGAATCTTGGACAGTAGACGGCGAATTAAATGGGCAGTGAATAGGATGAAGCGAGTCATCAGTCTGCTTCTCCTTGGCCGTTATGATTTGAGGTTACATTTGATTTCGCGGTAAAATGTGTTTATACCTAGAACAGCACATGAGGAATATAAATGCTCGCAGTGAGCACAAAGTGGAGGTTGATCGTAAGAGGTGCCATCGCAAATCCAGGTGGTAATTCAGTTATCTAGTAATTCCGAAGCGTTTAACCTATTTGGTTCTTACGATGAGAATCTTGCTCTTTTGGAGGATGCTCTCAATGTGAAACTGGTTGCGCGAGGGGATTCTATCACTATTTCTGGAGAAGTGAAAGAAGTCGAGGATGCGCAGAAACTCCTTGAGTATCTCATCGCAAAAGCAAAAAAAGGACAACGGGTAACCGCTCAAGATGTGAATCTTGCAGTCAGGAATATGCGAGAAGGCGTGGACTTCACTGATGCCGGCGACGTGGTTGTTGTCACGAATAGAGGAAAAGTCATAACCCCAAGGACACCGGGCCAGAAGAAATACGTCGATGCAATAAGGGCAAATCCTTTGGCCTTTGGAATTGGGCCCGCAGGTACAGGGAAGACCTATCTAGCGGTGGCCATGGCCATTGCGGCATTTAAGCATCGTGACTTCGATAGGATAATCCTTACAAGGCCTGCTGTAGAAGCCGGGGAGAAACTAGGCTTTTTGCCAGGGGATATACAAGAGAAGGTCAATCCATATCTTAGACCAATATATGACGCGTGTTTTGACATTCTGGGCATTGATGCGTTCGAACGATATATGCAAAGGGGTTTGATCGAAGTGGCGCCGTTGGCCTATATGAGAGGACGCACTCTTGAATCTGCGTTTGTCATATTAGATGAGGCGCAGAATACGACTCCTGAGCAGATGAAAATGTTCCTTACCAGGATGGGGCTCAACTCCAAAGCAGTTGTTACAGGCGATATTACCCAGATTGACCTACCCCGTGGGGTATATTCTGGTTTGGACCAGGCACGTACCTTGCTTAAAGATATACCGGGGATAGGGATTGTCTATCTTACAGACAAAGATGTGATCCGGCACGAACTCGTTTCGAGGATAATAAGGGCGTACGAAGAATTCGATGAAGATGCCTGGAAAGAGGGGAAGATGAGTGCCCCAAAAGGAAGCGGAGAAAAGCGCGCGGACAAAGAGTAGTCCTCTGCCTACAGACAAAAAGTCTAATGCTGGAGATGGCGTTCTGATAAGTACGTTTGCAGGTGAGTGGGCTAGTGTATTCGAAAAGCACCGCGATTCGATCTGGTGGGTCGTCTTGGTGATTCTCGTTACGTTTGCCGTGTTCCTTATGTCTTTAGTGCCGCCCAAAGTCGATCTTGTGGCGGGACAAGTAGCGATGGTCGATGTGAAGGCGACCCGGGAAGGTATTGACGAGTTTGCCACAAGACTTCTGATAGAAAAAGCGTTGGCCGATGTGTCGGAAGTCTGGGACAGCAATCCCAAAGTGTTAGAAGATACACAGAATCTATCTCAAGAGCTGCTAGGGAAGATACAGTCTCTGGCTGAGTCTGACGAAGTATCAACTCAAGACATCATAAACGAACTCAGACCATACTTGGATGATTCTGTTTCGGATACGGACATAATTGCGGTAGTGGCTACTTCGCCTTCTGTTCTAGAGGAGTCGTTCAATCGGGCTTGGGGGATTATAGCGGATGCGTTGAGCAGGGGACTCAAACCCGAAAATGTAGAAAAAGGCAAGGAAGAAATTTGTGCAAACATAAGGACAGACGGTTCGATACCTGCCCACGTAGGAAGGTTGCTTTGTGCTTTTGTAGGGAAGAACCTGCAGC
>JAPXKJ010000018.1:0-15789 GCA_033810155.1 Bacillota bacterium
GTCTATACCGAAGGCTACATAAGAAAGTACGACGGAGCAGAGGTTAAGCAGGCGCCGCCCAAGTGGGGTCTTGATTTTAATCGCAACTTCCCGTTTGGATGGGTTCCTGAAGTTGTCCAATCAGGGGCGGGCGAGTTTCCATTGTCTGAGCCGGAGACCAGGGCAGTGGCTGAGTTCGTGGTCAACCACCCAAATATCTCGCTCGCTCTCACTTATCACACTACTGGCGGAGTAATCCTTAGAGTACCCGGAGCCCATCCTCATACTCAAAGCCCCAGGCATGACATACAAGCGATGATCGCCATAGGCGAGATGGGAGCTGAGGAAACTGGGTACCCGTGTGTGCCTTGCTATGAGCAGTATTATGGAGGCGGAGAGGGCTACAGTAAAGGCGCCTATGACGATTGGCTTTTTGATCACCGCGGAATTCTGGCATACACCGTAGAGACATGGAATTTAAGCCAAAGGGCAGAGATACACCAGTTTCCTCCTAAAGAGAAGTCTCCTAAGGAACAGCAAGAGGATTATCTAAAGATGTTGATGTGGAACGATAAAGAATTAGGCGGGAAAGGTTTTGAAAACTGGAGACCATTTGACCATCCCCAACTTGGTCGTGTAGAAATCGGTGGTTGGTACAGCAAGTACGTGGTGCAAAACGCTCCTCCTTCATTCCTCGAGGCAGAGTGTCACAAAAACACGATGTTCATAATCCGAGCGGCCGCCACGCTGCCCAAACTGGAGATTAGCAGCGCTTACTGCAAGATGGTGGGAGAAGGAGTTTATGAAGTTGGTGCCTTCGTAAGAAACAAAGGATTCTTGCCCACATGCGGAAGCCATCGCGCACGCGACCTTAAGAAGGTCAGACCATTGACTGCAGAACTCAAGGAGACAACAGGTGGCTTAACGAAACCCGAGGTGATTGGGGAAGCGAAGAAAGAACTCGACCACCTAGACGGCAGATCCGGTTCGACGTCTGAGTTTTCACTGTGGACTCGGTCTACCGAAAGCAATCGGGTTGCTAAAGTGACGTGGGTTGTAAAAGCTGAAAAAGGGTCTGAGGTGCTAATAAGGGTAGGCAACGAGAAAGCAGGTTATGCTGAAGAAGCGATCACGTTGGAATAGGGTTTCTTCTAAGGAAATTTAGAAGAAAACATCTTTGTATCGTTAATCCCTTAGTATCGCCAAGTCTCTTCATGCATACGCTTGAAGAGACTTACTACGTCTATTGATGTTGAGGGCTATTCGGTGGAATGGTCAGGCACTTACAACGTAAACGAACCAGGGGTATACGAGCTAACCGGGAAGGCTTTAGCGGATCCCACGAAAACTATGACATACACGCTGATAGTAAAACTCAAATAGGAGCGACCAATGGATTTATTCATACTTTTATTTGGCTTGATAATGGGTTCTTTCACAAATGTTTTGATCTATAGACTTCCTAGAGGGGAAAGCGTGGTAATGCCCGGTTCCCACTGTACGAACTGTAACCACCCGCTTGCCTGGTATGACAATATCCCGATATTGTCATATATCATTTTGGGCGGAAAGTGTAGGTACTGTGGTACGACCATAAGCTTTCAGTATCCCCTAGTGGAAGCCATAAATGCTCTTTGTTACCTCCTTTTGTTTTGGTCATACGGGCTTACTTTGGATTTCATCTTCCTTGCCCTTATATCCTCGATGCTAATTGCCATTTCAGGGACAGATATAACCCGGCAGGTGATACCGGATATTTTGGTAATAAGCGTATTTATGCTTTCTATCATTCATAAGGTTTTGGCGTATTTTGTCTATCATGAAGCGCCGAAGATTTGGCAAAGTGTTCTTGGGCTAATTGCTGCAGGCGGCTTATTTCTTCTGATCACGGTGGTCTCAAAGGGGGGTATGGGTCAAGGAGACGTTACTCTTATTTCAGCTTTAGGATTTGTACTAGGACTTAAGAAAATACTTCTGGTTATATTCTTGTCTTTTGTGATCGCGGCGTGCGCATCATTGATCCTTCTAGGGACTAAAAGAAAAACGTTGAAGGACCCTATACCGTTTGGCGTATTTATCGTGGTTGCCTTTTTCATAACTGTTTTTCTATGGTGATATGCTGATCGGTTGTTTCAGGTCATCGAGTTTTTCAAGCCCTAACAACAAGATAACAAGAGCCGAAGTAGTGTACATGCTTTATGTTTTGGATAAGCCTTCGTACTAATGTGGGTGAAGATCGTGTGGAGTATTTTCCTTTCTCATACTGGCACTATTGCAAAATAATGCCAGTATGAGAATATCACGGAATAATGACAATTGCAAAAATGCTTGCTGAAAAACATGATTGTCCCGCAGAAAAAAGCCTTCAGCTTGCGCTTGTTAGAAAATTTGTTGAAGAGGTTTACCATAAAAGACATTTATTTATGGTATTGAAGAAATTCATGGCTATTTCTATCACTTTGGCTCACTCCATAAACCACTTACTTCCCTTTGCCCTCTCCGCAAGAGAAAGTGGCTCATCCGATAAACCATTTTCCTCAGCCTCACCATTATCAGCTCTGAAAAGTGGCTCACCGGTTGAGCCACTTACGTTTAGAATCAAATGAACATGGATAAAACTGGCTCACCTGGTGAGCCAGTTTTGACCTTCTTATCTGAGTTTCCCTAGAAAGTGGCCCAGTACATATACCACTTTGCTTCTCGGAAGGATATTGTTAATGGAAAAGTGGCCTACTGTGTAGGCCACTTTCCTTGTTCCCACTCTGCCAACCTACCAAAGTGGCTCACCACATATGCCACTTTCTTCCTCTCTGCCTTCAGAATCTGCCACAGTGGCCCATCGGATAGGCCACTTCTTTGGTGCCCATCACCTATTTTGAAACCTCATATCCCGCGCCCTAGCTCGTTCTGAGTATTTCATGTACTGCAACACATTTGTCAAGCGACATTTTAAAGTACTCACTTTCGGACAAGAAATTCCCCACCTCCTTTTGCCTCTTCCTGACCTTGTTCCAGCGATTTATGATAGTGGCATCACCTTCTTTTCTTCAGCTTGCATGGGTCAAGTCCTTTCTTGTCTGTAAAAAGCCCTCTGGCGGACTGATATGTAACACATGCCTAACGCGGCGCGACGAAGGCCTGTTGTAATTCGTTGGTCGTCATCGCCATTTGCTCTTGTTTTCACTCGACATACGCCCTCATATCAAAATACTGCCGGCTGGTTGACCAGGCTTCATCTTTCTCCATGAGCAAAGCCCCCAGCAAGCGCTTAGCCGATTCAATGTTGGGGAAGATACGGATAACTCTCTCTCGTCTACGCACTTCCTCAAGCACCATCTCCATTAAAGCCAGGATCAAGGCCTGCTCGCTCCTTTGAAATCGGGCGAAAAGTTCAGGTGGAAACTTCCCGTCCCGTACCTGAGGCACTGACAACACCAATCGGCCAACACGGGTGGCCATAGTCCTGGGTTTAAACCCGTTTCGGTAGCCTTGGCGTTCCTCAGTCCTCTCGTAAGACTTCGCCTGTAGCGTCTCAGTCACCTCAGCCTCAAGTACTTGGTTCAACACTTGGTCCACAAGTCTGGCCATCGCTCCATCTTCCTCAAATAGTCCGTGCACAATCTCGTCCGAAAGTGTAATCTGATATTGGGTCACTGTTGCTCCTCCTCGAACGGAACGGAAGTGCATCACAATTTTACCCGTGGAGTAGAAGATTCTTTTTCAAAGGCAGTAAAAGCAATACTGGATTTATCAGATGCTCACGTACACGTTGTTGCATCAAGTCTCTAGCCCATCTTTCCTGCTAATGTTTCCTCATTCCAAACCCGCCTATTCATCAATCTGGCTCACTCCATAGACCACTTACTTCCCTTTGCCCTCTCCGCAAGAGAAAGTGGCTCATCCGATAAACCACTTTCTTCAGCCTCACCATTATCAGCTCTGAAAAGTGGCTCAACCAGTGAGCCACTTACCTTTAGAATCAAATGAACATGGATGAAACTGGCTCACTAGGTGAGCCAGTTTTGACCTTCTTATCTGAGTTTTCCTAGAAAGTGGCTCAGTACATATACCACTTTGCTTCTCGGAAAGCTGTTTTTAATGGAAAAGTGGCCTACTGTGTAGGCCACTTTCCTTCTTCCCACCCTGCCAACCTACCAAAGTGGCTCACCACATATGCCACTTTCTTTCCCTCTACCCTAAGAATCTGCCAAAGTGGCTCATGGGATAGGCCACTTCTTTGGTGTCCATCACCTATTTTGAAACCTAATATCCCGCGCCCTAGCCCGTTCCGAGTACAATATCACGGAATAATGGCAGGGTATATTAAATACGTTGACTAGTCTTTAAGCATGCAATATAATGCGAACAAACCCATAGCGAATACAGATATTGCGATGAAGAGAAGTATTAGGGGTCTGGCGGGTTTAAGAGAGCCGGGGAAAGGTGTGACCCCGGTACCTTTTGGGACTCCGAACTCGTCTCTGAGCATGTGCTGCGAATGACAAGAGTAGTAGCACACGCATAGCGCACGTTAAGCGCCTAGAGTGCGGATGAATCTTCATCAATCTTCATCTATGAAAGAAGATGGATATTCAATCGAACCAGGGTGGTACCACGGAAGCATCGAAAGTTGAGCCCTCGTCCCTAGGATGAGGGCTTATTTTTGTGTTTGTAGTTTCACTCAACCCTTATTAGATTTGTAGATTTCATTAAATGGAGGTAGTTTGATTGGGAGAAGCGAAAAACGGGAACCAAACCGAGAAGAACGGCAACGAATTCTATGATGCCCAAAAGGTGGAATCTAAGTGGCAGGAATTCTGGCGAGATAATGAGACTTATGTGGTCAAAGAAGACCCACAAAAGCCCAAGTTCTATGGGCTTGAGATGTTTATGTACCCTTCGGGGGATTTGCACGTCGGTCATTTGAGGAACTACACCATTGGGGACACAGTGTGTAGATACAAGCGGGCCAAAGGGTTTAACGTCCTTCACCCAACAGGTTGGGATGCATTTGGCATGCCTGCCGAGAATGCAGCCATAAAAAGAGGTACGCCCCCTGATAAGTGGACTTGGAGCAATATAGCCCAAATGAGAGAACAGATCAAAAGACTCGGGTTCAGCTATGACTGGTCAAGGGAGATATGTACTGCATTTCCCGAGTACTACAAATGGACGCAGTGGTTGTTCCTTCTGCTTTACAAACGAGGCCTTGCTTACAAGAAGATGGCTCCTGCCAATTGGTGCCCGCATTGCCATACAGTATTGGCCAACGAACAGGTGGAACAAGGAAGATGCTGGCGCTGCGATTCTTTGGTCGAAAAACGGCGCATGAACCAGTGGTTCTTCAAGATTACAGACTATGCGGAAAGGCTTTTGAATGATATCGAGAAACTAGAAGGCTGGCCCGAAAATGTGAAAATCATGCAAAGAAACTGGATCGGAAGGAGCGAGGGTGCTGAAATCGATTTTCTAGGGCCTAACGGCGAAGAGATCCCGGTGTTTACTACAAGGCAAGACACTATTTACGGGGTTACCTACATAGTGTTGGCTCCTGAGCATCCGCTGGTTGAAAAGCTTTCCAAGGGAACTCAATATGAATCTGATGTTAGGGAATTCGTAGAAAAAGTATCCAGGATGTCAGAGATCGACCGAGCTGCAGAAACTGCAGAAAAAGAAGGAGTATTCACAGGAGCATATGCTGAAAACCCGGTATCAGGAGAGAAGATACCTATACTAGTGGGCAATTACGTTATCTACGAATATGCCACTGGCGCGGTAATGGGTGTTCCTGGTCACGACGAAAGGGACTTTGTTTTCGCAAGGAAATACGGGCTTCCAATCAAGGTGGTAATTCAGCCAAAAGATGGCAATCTCGAAGTGAGCGAGATGAAAGGAGCATATACCGGCGAAGGAACCATGGTCAATTCTGGGCCTTTCACAGGTCTTTTCAACGAAGACGGCAAAAAAGCAGTCGTCAAATATGTTGAAGAAAAGGGGATTGGAAGGGGCAAGGTTACTTACAAAATGAGAGACTGGCTCATCTCTAGGCAGAGGTACTGGGGAGCGCCAATTCCCATAATATACTGTCCCAGTTGTGGCGAAGTGCCTGTACCAGAAGATGATCTGCCTGTCCATCTACCTTTAGGTCTAAAGGTGCTTCCCGAGGGACCTTCGCCTTTGGCTAGGCAAGAGTCCTTTGTGAACACTGTGTGTCCGGTCTGCGGAGGTCCTGCAAAACGCGAAACAGACACCATAGATACTTTTGTGTGTTCTTCATGGTACTACTACAGATTTGCAAGCCCCCACGAAACGGAGGTTCCATTCTCCAAAGAGGCTGTGGATTACTGGGCTCCTGTTGATTTGTATATAGGTGGAGTAGAGCATGCGGTCATGCACCTTCTTTACGCTCGGTTCATAACCAAGGTACTTTACGACGAAGGGCTAGTGCCCGTCGATGAGCCTTTTGAAAACCTCCTTACTCAAGGAATGGTCGTGCTCGGAGGATCCAAAATGTCCAAGTCAAAAGGCAATGTAGTTCCCGCAGATTATATAGTGTCTCGCTATGGGGCAGACGTTGCTAGGGTGTTTGAGATGTTTGCCGCGCCGCCCGAGAGGGACTTGGAGTGGTCAGATCGGGGAGTCGAAGGCGCTCAACGTTTTTTGCGCCGAGTGTATAGGCAGGTTACAGGAGAAGGTGTCCATGGGGAAAAGGGAAACGATGTCGGTGATGAAGAGGCAGAAAAGATAGGAGATGTATCTACTGAGGGTCTGCTCAAGATAATGCATAGGAGCATAAAGAAAGTTACTGAGGATTTGGATCGGTTGGCGCTAAACACCGCGGTTTCCCAGCTCATGGAGTTTTCCAACTATCTTGGCAAGTATCTGAGGCTCGACGAAAAACGCCAAGACCCAGAGGTTCTTGCGCAAGCAAGAGAGAATCTCGTTAAGATTTTGAACCCGTTTGCGCCTCACCTTGCTCACGAACTCTGGGAACGGCTCGGCAAGCCCGGGCTCGTGGAAGAGGCAGGATGGCCAGAATTCGACCCGAGGTTTCTGGAAGATGAATTGGTCACAATTGTTATCCAAATAAACGGCAAGGTTCGAGACAGGATGGTAATCTCTGCAGGTTCTACCGATGAAGAAGTCATTGAAAAGGCTCTTGCATCAGAACGTGTAATGAATCTCTTGGGTTCCGGGACTCAAGCAAAAGAGAAAGTGAGTAAAGCAGTTGTAGTAAAAGACAAACTTGTGAACATTGTGACAAAAAGGTAGCAGTCTAGGCGGTCTGGCGCAGGCCTCATGAAAGAGCGAAAGCGTTGACAAAAATTGTCACTGTTGGTACACTCTATCCATGGGAATGCGTTCAGACCGAATCATTTTAGCAGTGTCTCTGCTCTTCCTAATAGGGGCATTGAGCTTATGGTGGCAAGGGGCATTTGCCTCTAGTAGGGACGATCTGCTCCTCATATCGGAGAAGAATGCTCCGAATGGCGATGAAGAATCTGGAGAAGATCGTGTTGAAGAAGCGCCGAAGCAAATCTTCGTCCATGTGACAGGCGCTGTCAAATCACCGGGCGTGTATACTCTTTTTGAAGGGCAGAGAGTCTATGAGGTATTGAAGCTTGCAGAACCCCTCGACGACGCCGATGTTGACCTTCTTAACTTGGCAGGCGTGCTTTACGATCAAGACAAAATCTATGTTCCAAAAAAGGGAGAGGTGCTCGCTGGATCAGATGCATTAGGCGCAGGTGGTGCAGGAGGTTCGAACCGGTCTGCGTCTCTCATCAACATAAATACTGCCAGCGCCAAGGATCTGGAAAACCTGCCTGGGATCGGACCTGCAAAGGCACAGGCAATAGTAGAATTTCGGACTAAACAAGGGCCTTTCTCAAAGAAAGAAGACATTAAGAAGGTTTCGGGAATAGGTGATGTTACTTACTCCAAGATCGAATCACTCATAACGGTGAAATGATTTTCCGCGAAATGATGTTGACAACAGCTTTGACCTATTCTTATAATAGTTGTCGGTTAGCACTCACTAGCCTTGAGTGCTAACAACCACCAACAACTTAACACTTAAGGGGGGTCTAACTTGATTCTCAAACCGCTTTCTGACCGTATAGTACTAAAGCCAATTGAGGCTGAAGAAAAGACAAAGGGCGGAATTGTCCTGCCCGATACTGCAAAAGATAAGCCGCAGGAAGGCGAAGTTGTGGCCGTAGGTCCCGGAAGGATTCTAGACAATGGGACTCGTCTTACGCCTGAAGTAAAAGTGGGCGACCACGTAATTTACTCAAAGTACAGTGGCACAGAAGTCAAGATCGAGGGTGAAGAATACCTAATCGTCCGAGAGAGCGACGTATTGGCAATCAAGAACAAAGAGTAATGCCAATCACATTACACTAAACAATTGGGGAGGGAACGCAAGTGCCTGCAAAGATTATAAAGTACGATGTCGATGCCCGTAACGCCCTTATGGAAGGCGTCGATGCGGTCACAAACGCAGTGAAAATCACGTTAGGTCCCAGGGGCCGTAACGTAGTCCTAGAGAGAAGCTTCGGTTCACCTGTTATTACAAAAGACGGTGTGACGGTAGCCAAAGAAATCGAGTTAGAAGATGCTTTTGAGAATATGGGAGCTCAGCTTTGTAAAGAAGTCGCGTCTAAGACAAACGACGTAGCCGGCGATGGAACTACTACGGCTACAGTTCTTGCCCAGTCCATTGTAAAAGAAGGGCTTAAGAACGTAACCGCCGGTGCAAACCCTGTATTCATCAAAAGAGGGATAGACAAGGCTGTGGCAAGAGTAGTTGAGGAAATGAAGAAACTATCCACACCTGTCGAGGGCAAAGAGGATATCGCACACATAGCGTCTATTTCCGGAAACGACGCCGAAGTGGGCCGGATCATAGCGGATGCTATGGACAAAGTCGGTAAAGATGGCGTGATTACGGTAGAAGAATCCAAAGGTACCGCAACAACCGTAGAGGTTGTAGAAGGAATGGAGTTCGACCGCGGTTATGTCTCAGGTTACTTTGTAACAAATACCGAAACGATGGAAGCAGAACTTGAGAACCCGTACATTCTGATTTACGAGCAGAAGATCTCCGCGGTTGCAGATATACTACCGCTTCTTGAGAAGATTGCCCGGGTAGGCAGACCTCTTCTTATAATCTGCGAGGATCTAGAAGGTGAAGCCTTGGCGACTCTCGTAGTCAACAAGATCCGCGGAACTCTTTCGGTGTGCGCCGTTAAGGCTCCTGGCTTTGGCGACAGGAGAAAAGAAATGCTCGGCGACATAGCTGCCCTAACCGGCGGTCAGTTCATATCCGAGGATCTCGGGATTAGGCTTGAAAGCGTAGAAATTGATATGCTCGGTCAGGCGTCAAGAGTTCGCGTCAATAAGGATAAGACCACAATCATAGAAGGCAAGGGTAGCCGCGAAGCGATCGAGGCTCGCATCAAACAGATTAAGAGACAACTCGAAGAGACTGAGTCGGATTACGATAGGGAAAAGCTCCAGGAAAGACTCGCCAAACTTGCAGGTGGCGTAGCGGTTGTAAAAGTCGGAGCCGCTTCTGAGACTGAGCTGAAAGAAAAGAAGCACCGCTTCGAAGACGCCCTAGCAGCTACCAGGGCCGCAGTTGAAGAGGGAATGGTGCCTGGAGGCGGCGTAACGTTCATCAATGTACTGCATGTCATAGACGAGCTTGATCTTGATGGAGACGAAAAAGTTGGCGCTAATATAGTAAAAAGAGCTCTTGAAGAGCCTCTGCGTCAGATCGCCGAAAATGCCGGTCTGGAAGGCTCAGTAGTAGTAGAAAAGGTAAAGAGCAGTGGTAAGATTGGATGGGGCTTCGATGCGGTTACTGAAGAGTTTGTCGACGTAGCTGAACGTGGTATCGTGGACCCGCTCAAGGTTTCTCGTTGCGCACTTGAAAACGCTGCTTCCATCGCATCCATGATTCTTACTACGGAAGCGATTGTGGCTGAGAAACCAGAACCCGAGAAACAGCCTGCTTATCCGCCGATGAACGATTTCGATTACTAGAACCTGATTGAATGCACAAAGCCTGCGCCCCCTAGAAGGTGCAGGCTTTCTCTTTCTGTAGAAAGGGCTGCCGGTCGGGAACAAGTTAGCGGGATGAGCGTCATAGTATTGGATAACGTGTCTTTATCATGAAAGATATGGGAGAGGGGACGGCTTTATGCAAGGGTTTTGGGCTAGGTGGAAAAAATGGATCGTCATAACCGCAGTAGTCATCGCTGTCGTAGGATTAGGCTACTGGGGGATAAAGGCAGTGCTAGGTGGCGATTCCGAGGGCAAGTTGGTGATGGTTGTTAAGCCGGTTACTAGGGGAGATATTGAGGTTACGGTCTGGGGATGGGGCACTCTTGAAGCCACGGAGGAAGAAGACGCCATATCAGGAGCTGCTGGAATAGTAAAAGACATATATTTCGACGTGGGCGACGAGGTAGTAGCAGGTCAGCCCCTAGCGTTTGTTGACGCAGGTTCAATTGAGATCGACATAAGGCGAAAGGAGATAACTCTAGATCTTCTACGCTTAGAACTAGCAAAGGCTTTTGGAGTTACGCATGAAGAGGTTGCCACAGTAGATCCTGAGGCGGCGCTTGTTTTGAAAGCCCCTCTTTCAGGCCGCGTAGAAGGTTTTGCGGCGGAAGTTGGGGCTGTTGTGCCGTCGCCTGTTTGCAAGATCGTGGACAATACTAAGCTTAAGGCCAAATTCTTGCTGCCCAAATCCCTTTTTGACAAGGTGTCAGTTGGTCAGTCAGTTTCCTTTGCGTGCGATCGTTTCGACGGCGCTACATCTGGCGTGGTCACCAAGGCTGATCCTACTCCGATAGCTGGTGAATCGGCCTACTACTACGAAGTAGAAGTAGAAATGAAGAACCCGGGCCTTTTGAAGGTAGGAGATTCAGGTCAGATCACCATAACTACGCCTACCGGAGATGTCCAGGAAAAGATAAAAATAACCGCATACGGTTCCGAAGAAACGGTAAACACTCCTTTCACCGGTAAGGTCAAAGAAGTTTTCATAAAAGAAGGTGTATACGTAAAAGAGGGCGATCCTATCTTGGAGCTAGAGCCGGGAGATGCTCTTCTTAAGGCGATGGAGAAACAGCTCGAATACAAACAGGCAGTCCTCGAACTCGATGAATTGAGGGCTCAACTCGGAAACGTAAATATCGTTAGCCCAATAGACGGTGTTGTAATGACAAAAAACGTCAAAAAAGGGCAAGATATTGCCAAAGGAACAGTCGTGGCGAAAGTGTCCAACTTTACAGAGATGAACTTGCTTCTCAACGTAGATGAAATGGATATAGCGAAACTAGCTGAGGGTCAAACCGCGATGCTGGAATTCTGGGGACCGGAAGGCAGACAGCAGGTGGAGGGGACCGTCTCTAAGGTTGGAGTTTCAGGCAGCGTTGGAGAAGGAATATCGTCTTTTAACGTGGTCGTGAGCGTAAGCAACCCGGGCTTTTTGAGGCCTGGAATGTGGGCATCGGCTGAGGTTTATATAGCGAAGAAGGAAAATGTCCTTCTTTGTCCAGTAGAGGCAGTTTACAAAGAGGATGACAAGTGGATGGTAGATATCAAAGAGGGCGATGAGCGCAAACCGGTGGAAGTGGAAATAGGCGCTATGAATTACACATATGCTGAAATATTGAGCGGACTTTCCGAGGGGCAGGAAGTAGTGGTAGCCATGAGCAAGACGAACCCGGAAGAAGGAAATAGCCAGCCATACTACCCGTATTAGCATTGCATTTGGGCAAGTCTTGCTGAAACGTAGATTTGGCTTTTGGGAGGGAACAAAGTGAAACTTTCTGACCTTTTCGGTGTGTCGTTGCGCGGGCTCAGTGCCAACAAGATGAGATCTGCTCTTACGATGCTTGGAGTAATCATAGGGGTGGCATCAGTGATCGCTCTCGTCTCAGTAGGTGAAGGCGCTCGGCAAGAAGTTGTTGCGAATTTTGAGAGCATAGGCACTAACATCCTAAAACTATATGTACAAAGGTGGGATGCTCGGCTTACTGTCGAGGACTTGGCAGGGCTTAAAGAGAGAGTCCCTGGCATAGACATGGTGATGCCATCTGTGGGCTGGTGGCCGCAAGTAACATACGAGGGCAAGGAACGATGGGGAGAAATTATGGGTGTTACTGAGGTCTTTCCAGAGATAAGGAGCCATGAGCTGTACTGTGGGCGGTTTTTCACCGCCGTTGAAGACGAAATCGCACGGCCTGTGGTCGTCATTGGATGGCAGGTAATGCAGGAGTTTTTCGCAGGCAGAGATCCGGTAGGCAAGTATCTTTACTTTGATAGAGAACCTTTTGAAATAATAGGCGTGCTAGAGGAAAAGGGAGAAAACCTTGGTGAAGGCGTAGACCGAATGATGTTTGTGCCGATTACCGTTGCTGAGAAAAGGCGTGGCACCAACAAACTAGATACCGTATACATTAAGGCTCAGGATCAGGAATCTGTGCCTGCGGTGGAACTTACTCTTAAGCGGATTTTCGAGGCCAAATACGGTGAGGATTCTGTTTACGTTTGGAGCCAACAGTCCATGCTCGAAGAACTTCAGAAGTCTACAAGGACCATGACTTTGATGTTAGGTGCCATCGCAGGAGTTTCGCTTCTCGTAGGCGGAATTGGAGTTATGAACATCATGCTGGTGGCAGTCACTGAAAGGACCAGAGAAATCGGTCTGCGTAAGGCATTGGGTGCAAAGCGTTCACACATACTTCTGCAGTTTCTAGTCGAATCTGCTCTTTTATGTTCTCTGGGCGGTCTGATAGGTGTTTTCCTAGGTATAGGGGGATCTCAGCTTGTGGCTAAGCTGGGACCCAAGACTGCGATATCGCCTGCCTCCATAGTTATAGCATTTTCGTTTTCGGTGCTAGTAGGGTTCATATTTGGGGTCTATCCTGCGATGCGAGCGGGGAGCCTAGAACCTGTGGAGGCCTTAAGAAGCGAGTAAGCCTTTTAGGTAGAAGCAGGTAATAATAGGAAGGATTTCCATGCGGCACCATAGAATTTCTAAGTATGGTGCCGCCTTTTGATCGTTTCAATTACTCGCTCGGGGGAGACTGCGAAGATAGTCTTGAAAGAAGTTTCAAATCTCCTCTGGGCGTAATAGGGCTTATAGAAAGCCATGCGAGGCCGCTTCTGTGGCCAAGCATTGGGTTTTTGTTGGGGGCTACATTTCCGTCTTTTTTTCATTACTCGTCGACGCTTTTCATGACGCTATTTGGCATTACTGCATTCCTACTTATGGCATTTTATGTGTTCCTTGTGCATCGTACCGAGAGATTGGAAAAAGGTCTTTGTACGCTAAAGAAGCCAATTGTTCTTGTCTTTTTTCTATTGGTCGGCTACGTTCTAGGATCGCTCAGAGGGTGTTTATGGGATAGAGAAATGGCCATTGCTCAAACTCTGGTAGGTAGGTATGACGCAATAGCGGTCGAGGTAACAAGCGTTCCTCAAGTAGGGCTAGGTAGAGCAGAGTTTTCCGGGAAGATTCAGGATGTAACTGGCGCCAAAATTTCGGACGGGAAGATAGATCTAAAGGCCAAGGTGTGTTTGTATGGCGATCCAGAGGATCTTCTCTTAGAAATCCCAGAATATGGTCAGGTGATCGTGGTCCGGGGCAAAGTGTCCATGCCCCAAGGCGCAGGCAATCCCGGAGAATTTGACTACAGACGCTATTTGATGGGAAAAGGCGCGTTTTTAGAGATCAAAGGTGTTCTCTACGAGGATCACACGGTCTCTCGAGATTTCCCTGCGCGCCAGAAGCGCTTTAGCGTTTTTGGGTGGCTATGCACTCATATAGACAAAAGGATCGAACATTGCTTCTTCGATGAAGAAAAGGGAGTTGTAAAAGCTCTCTTTCTTGGAAACAAGCACGATCTTTCCAGTTCGGATTCGGCCAACCTTCGGTTTTCAGGCCTCTCAAGATTCATCTCGATCGCAGGTTTTCATGTGACTTGGGCGGCTTTGGCAATAGAATTGCTTATCAAGAAAGTGACCAAGAATGCGAATATTGCACGGGTATCGGCCATTTTGGCAGCCTATCTCTGGGCAGGTCTTTCAGGGTTCACGGTTGGACCGCTACGGGCGTTCATATGCATATTACTGAAACACGGCGCGTTTTGGACCAGACGAAAGTATGACACCCTAAATGCATTTGGTATCTGTAGTCTGGTCATTGGGTTTTGCGTTCCGTATCCGCTTCTTGACGTGTCGGTTCAAATGAGCTTCGGAGGGATGTTGGCAGGCTGGCTCGTCCAAGAGTATGCTCGGGTCATTTCATCACGCCTAAGGCTTGGTGTGATAAGGGAAGGTCTGCTTCGGTCCGGATTGATGGGAATATTTCTTCTTCCCATCCTTTCGTCTAGTTTTGGAGATGTATCCCTCATTGGTTTTTTCTTAGGAGGAGTATGGATCATATTTACTGTATCGGCCATGGTGTCCGCTTTGCCAGTTTTATGCGGCCCCCTATTCCTAAGTAGGATCTTCGGTTGGCTTCCACACCTCGTCGTTCGGGGCATTCTTTGGACGGGCCAGGTGGTTGCCAAACTGCCTTTTTCCGCTTTTTCTTTTCCTGCGCTTGGTTTTTTGCAGATGGTGTCGTATTACGGCGTTCTTTTATTGGTCCTAGATGGACTGTGTGAAGGAGGGAACCGAGGCTCAGAAGAAAGCGCTTACCGTTTCGGGTCGATCGGCGGTCGGTTCTTGGGATATGACTTCTATCGTGTTGGAAAGTCTTCGAAACTTCTTAGGAGAACCCTTCTTTTGGTCCTTGCCGCACTGTTCTTCTTTTGTACTTTCACCCAGGTTTACCGGCTTAAGCCCGAGGTTGTGTTTCTCAGCGTGGGACAGGGAGATGCTGCAATCATTCGGTGGAGAGATGTTGTGATCGTAGTCGATACAGGCACCGAATCTTCTGCAGAGAGGGTGCTAGTCCCATACCTAAAAAGACAAGGGATTAAAGAAGTGGACTTGTGCATACTGTCCCATTTAGATTCGGACCATGCCGGAGGCATTAGACTTTTATGCAGTACATTTGACGTAAGGCGCGTGATAACGTGCCCCGGAAGCAAAGGGGAGGTGCTGGATTTAGTGGCAAACCGCAAGAGCCTTGAAGTTTTCGAGTCAGAAACCGGAGATGTCTACCGAATTCGGGATGTCACAATAACTGTCTTTTATCCACGGCAATCAGACTGTCTGGGTACGTTTTCCAACGAGGATTCTCTGGTCTTTGCTGTGGAATTCCAAGGGTTCCCGGTTCGGATTGAGTTCTGGGGAGATGCTCCTGGCAGGGCAGTTCTAAAAGCGCTAGAACATATGAGGCAAGCGTCCTATGAGGCGCAAAAGGGCATAGCACATTCAATTGCTTCTTCCACTATTTCAATCATCAAAGTGCCTCATCATGGTAGTCCCGAATCCCTGGTAGATGGCTTCTATGAAAGGAAAGGTGTTGACGCCGAGAGAGGCGTAGCGGTCATATCCGTAGGTCCCAATTCATACGGCCATCCATCGCCCGATGTCATAGAAGCTGCCGAGAAAAATGGCTTTTGCGTAATGCGCACGGACTGCCACGGCGCCGTAACAGTCCGGGTGAGTAAAGGATCGGTTTCTCTGCGTCATTACCGAGCAAAAGATGCAAACCGCATGGGAACCAATCTCCCGCTCTTGCGTCGGTCTTGGTAGGATAAAGTTGGAAAGAGCCCTTCTTGTTCTGATACAATCATAATCGTAAGAGCACGTAGTGGTCTGGGTCAAAAGAGTGCA
>JAPXKJ010000018.1:15889-24954 GCA_033810155.1 Bacillota bacterium
AAACCGCATGGGAACCAATCTCCCGCTCTTGCGTCGGTCTTGGTAGGATAAAGTTGGAAAGAGCCCTTCTTGTTCTGATACAATCATAATCGTAAGAGCACGTAGTGGTCTGGGTCAAAAGAGTGCAACGATTAGATACTGGAGTGGTGGTCAATGAGGAACTCAAAGACAAGATTTAAGGTTTTGGTCGCAGCAACTTTTATGATAGCTTTGTCATTGGTGCTTACGTCGTGCTCAAAGGAAGACGTTATTGCGGCCAATGTGTGGGCGTTCGGTATCCCTTTGGGTGGGTTATCAAAAGAAGAGGCGCTCACTGCCGTGAAAGAAAGGCTTGAGGAGATTGGCAAAAGCCCATTAGTATTTCAAGCAGGTGAAGTGTCTTACGAAGTGCCTCTTTATGAATTAAGGGTATCGTCTGATACAAGCGGTTTGGCAGATAAGTTCTCAGAACTTATAGATTCACGATCAACTCTTATGCCTGATTTCATGTACAGGAGAGGTGACAAAGCATTGCTGGTAGCAATGCCACCTCTTGAGTCAGCCGATCTAGGGGAAACCGTGGCGAAGATAGCGGAAAACCTCTGCAGAGACGCGTTTCCGGAGCGGTACGGGTTTTCCGATCACGATTTGGTCATTCTTCCCGCAGAGAACGGTCAGGTGGTCACCTACGAGGACGTCATGCATGCGTTAGAGTTTCTTCAAGGGAATGTGGTGGAAGTTCCATTCAAAGAGATTGAAGCACCTCATAGCTCAGAACTAGAGCTCCTAAGTCTGATAGCATCTCATGAAACCGAATACGACCTAAGTGAAACCGACAGAAATGTAAACCTGGCTCTGGCGGCAAAAGCAGTGCACGGTCAGGTACTTATGCCTGGTGAAACGTATAGTTTCAACGAGGCTGCAGGAGAAAGATCAGAAGCCAGAGGCTACAGATATGCGGATGTAGTGGTAGGAAACAGCCTTGTTCCCGATATAGGTGGAGGGATTTGTCAGGTAACAACGACTTTATTCAACGCTGCTGCAAAGAGCGGGCTTAGTTTCCCCGAAGTGCACGCTCACGGGATTCCTGTAGAGTATGCTGAGCCGGGAACAGACGCAGCGGTTGCATGGGATTACCTTGACCTGGAAGTAAAGAATAACACAGATGGTCCCATAGTATTTGGAGCTTGGGTGGAGAATGGGAAGGTTACTGTAAAGGTATTTGGGAAGCCGCAGGATTACACTTACGAATTAGAGCCGGTCACGCTGGAAACGTATCCGACAGAAGGCATGGAGCCGGGGCTTTTGGTAGAAACACACTTACTAAAGAAAAAGGACGGGGAAGTTTTGGAGCGAAGGTTCATTTACAAGTCGCGTTACGAACCCACCTATCCGAAGTGATTGATGCCTGGCCTGGCTGGTAAGACATTGTAAGAGCAGTGACGAGGTGAAGTTTAGAAGTAGGAGTGGATAGGTACGTTAGCGGTTGAGGCGGAGAGAGAGATAAAGTCAGGTCGCATAGCCAGTTTGTATCTTGTGTACGGTGAGGAGGCATACTGGCACGAAAGGATCATTGGCCTTTTGGCTGAGCTCTTTCCGGAAAGCACCGAATATCTTTCCGGAAACGAAACCACTTGGCCCGAACTAAGTGAATATCTGAGCCAACCTTCCTTTTTTGGCCCTAGACTTTGGGTGGTACGTGGAGCCAAGGAACTTTTAGCGCAGATGCCTGATGATTGGGTTGATGCCGTCGCGCCGGGCAATAGCTTGCTCCTTTCATCAGTCGCCAAAGAAAACCCCACCTCCAAACAATTCAATCAAGTATTCAAAAAAGCAGGGGGACAGGTGATTCAAGCATCTCAACCATCGTTTGCAGAAGCCGCTTCATGGGTGCGCAATCGACTTAAGGAAGACGGTTTCACCATAACCAAGGACGCTCTGGATAATCTGATCTTGATCGTAGGTCGAAGCATAGAGCGGTTGGAGAAAGAAGTAGAGAAGCTCGAATTGTATGTCTCCGAAACATCCAGGGCGATTAGCGAAGAAAAAGACGGGGCAGGAAAGGGCAAAGGTAAGTCACAAATCCCTTCCATTAGCGTTTCGCATGTTGTGGAGTGCGTCTCGCCGGACCCGGAAATGAGCACCTTTGCCTTGGTCGATGCAGTCGCTACCAGAAACGCAAAACAGGCTTTTTCGGAGGTCCAGGAATTATTCGCCAGAGGCGTAAACGCAATTT
The DNA here is from genome assembly GCA_033810155.1 of Bacillota bacterium. Lineage (GTDB taxonomy): Bacteria > Bacillota > Sulfobacillia > Fermentithermobacillales > Fermentithermobacillaceae > UBA3907. The sequence continues at coordinate 18,105 of JAPXKJ010000018.1, forward strand.
TTATCATTGCCGTCTTAGGGTCTCATTTCGGGCTCATGTACAGAGCCAAAGAAGCAGGGTTAAGGGGTTGTTCTCCAGACGCTGTTGGTCGGGAACTCGGTGTTCATCCTTATGCGGGGAAAAAAGCGCTTGCTCAATCCGCAAATTGGACATTCCCTGAAATTGAAAATGCCATATTTCTCCTCTGCGGCGTTGATGAGGCGATAAAGCTGGGCAAAACGGACCCTGTTTCTGCTATGGACTATGTTTTAGCTGAACTAATGAAGAGGCAAAAGTAAAAGCCGGGGAAAAAATCAGGGGCCTTGAGTTTTGTCCCTTCACAAGGCCCGTACTCAGGTTCTAAAGTTTTGCAGCCAATCTAGATTTATATCTAGCGCCTGTGTTTGGCTTAAGGACTCCCTTTGAAACAGCTCTGTCTATTTCCGACTGAACCCTTTTGAAAGCTTCGAGTTTTTCCTCTTCGTTTCCTGAAACGGCAGTCTCTTCAAACTTACGTATATAGGTTCGGACCTTCGACTTTACAGCCTTGTTACGCACTCTGCGTTTTTCCGAACGCTCTATATCCTTAATGCTAGACTTTATATTAGCCAATAACATCACCTCCACTAGAAACTTCTCGTAACATCATAGGATCTTATCATCAATATTACCCGAGAACAAGATACGCGGCAAGCATTGTGCCCAGCACAAATCGTAGCCACAAAGAGCCGCGTCCTTGGTTTTAACTTATAGGCCTTTTAGCGCTTGGGCGTATCCATCTATGAGCTTTATGAATTCGGTCATGGCTTCTATCGGGCTAGTTCCGCTATTGGTTTGCACCTTAGCAGCTTCTTTGACCGCAGTCTGCATCTTAGTCGCTATGGTCAAAGCCGCATCATATGCGGTTTTTATGTCTGAGTTAGGTGTAAGTTTTTCAAGGGACTCCTTAGCCTTTTCAACATCTTTTTGAACAGTATCTAGATTGACCTCCGTTTTGCTCCCTAAATAGTAGGCGTTCCAGAAATCCAAAAGGGATGACATGGAATTTTCCAGCGTATCAAAGGCTTGTTCCATCGATTCCACGGTGGTCTTGTCACCTTTTACATCAAAACTACTTTCTTTTGTCTCGAAGGTGGTCAGATAGGGTTTTCCATCGGCGCCGAGTATCCCTGTAAGTTTTGGAGCGGCTTCTTCTGCAAACTTAGACAAAGACTCCTTGGAACCCGTGGCGCAACAAAAAACCCGATATAGAGGATCGGGGCTCATTACTGCTGCGGAAATACCTTCTCGGATCGCCATGTCAGCGGCACGTTGAGCAATATCCTTGGTTGAATAAGCGCCAAGTTGAGCAATGTGCACGGATAAAGGCTCCAACGTTACCTTTACGGTGATAGTTGAATCGCCGGGAGTAGGTTCCTCTACAGGCGGGTTCACCGGTTCTCCAGTACCATTGCCACTTTCCCCATTGGGCTCTTTGGATATGCTCTTTTGAAGGAATGGAGAAAGCAGATACTTTCCTGAAGCGAACCCCAAACCTACCATTAGCAGAGCTAGCAGCAGAATTGGAACGATACCGGAGGCAACCTTCTGTTTTTTCTTGCGAGTCTTTCTCAATGGTATTTACACCTCGCTAGGGTACAAGATACCCAACACAATGAAACTGAACCAAAGGCCCTAGAAAAATCCATGCGAGAAGCGTAAGTTCTCAAACGCCGTTTTGCTATTCCGTTCTATGATGAGTACTACGGAAAGCCATTATTCTCCTCCATACGCTGGAATATTAAACTTTTGGCGCAAAAAAGTCCTTGCAGGGCCGACTAGATACAAAGATCCACAACACATAACTACGTCGTTAGACGAAGCTCTGCCTAGTGCAAGTTCCAAGGCTCCTTCTAAGTCTTCTTCAAGCCAAACTTTCTTCGTGTACTTTCTAGCTTCGTCAGCCAAAATATCGGGGTCCAATGCTCTTGGGGTCCGAGGCTTGGTTACTATGATCTCGTCGCATAGAGGTGCTATCGAAGAAGTTGCCTCTTGGTAACTCTTGTCGCCCAAGATCCCGTAGACACATATGATCTTTCTTCCTTTGAGTTCCTTGAGGAAGTCAGAGAGCACTTGTGCGCCTTGAGGATTATGGGCGCCATCGAGGATCAAGAGGGGCTCTTCATTCATTATCTCGAGACGACCGGGCCATATCGTCCTTGCGATACCCGTCCTTATACCTTGTTCGTCGAGGGCAATCGGGCGAAGGTCTAGGGTTTTCGTTCTTTCTGTTTCTTTAGTTTCTGCTTGTGCGCCCTCCAAAACAGATAGGCGCAGTGGCTTTACTCTAGCGTGCATTAGAGCAGCTATCGCAAGAGCTGCGTTGAGTTCCTGATGTTTTCCTAAAAGGGGCACATGTATGTCCTTAAACGAGTAGCCCGGGCCTTCTACATCTATATTTGTCCCCATGGGGAACGGCATATCTTCAGGCGAAGGCTTGTCATTTGGGACTTCTTTCCACGTTACATCGGCAAAGGGAACGTTTCCTACGATTGTAAGCGGACAACCTAGGTCTTCTGCACGCTTTCTGATGACACTGAGAGGTTCGTCTTCAGAGACACCCGTAACGACAGGAATTCCTGGTTTTACTATACCTGCTTTTTCAAAAGCTATTTGAGCCAAGGTGTTCCCAAGTTGCTCCATGTGATCATAGCCTATCGTGGTTATGACTGAAACTACTGGTGTAACCACATTGGTGGCGTCAAATCGCCCTCCAAGCCCTACTTCCAAAGATACGTAGTCACAGTTTTCTTCTGCAAAGTACATAAGTCCCAAAGCGGTATTGATCTCAAATTCAGTAGGATGATCGAATCCTTCCTTCACCAGATCTTCGATTGCCGGCTTAATCTTGTCTACCAGCTCTGAGACCTTGGCCTTTGGGATCTTCTTCCCATTTATCATGATCCTTTCGCGATAGTCTTCGAGGTATGGGGAGATGTACATTCCAGTGCGGTAACCTGACTGTTGAAGTACAGAGGCTACCATCGCTGTCACAGATCCTTTTCCGTTTGTCCCCGCTACATGGATAAACCTCATGTTTGCTTGAGGGTTACCTAGAACCTCAAGGAGTCTTGCGATCCTCTCAAGGCCCAATTTGGACCCGAACCGCATCGTAGAATGGATCCAATTAAGGGAATCTTGGTATCTTGCCTCAATCTTGGTTTCGGTATCTTCTGACATGCAATCTCCCCATTTCCGTATCGTTTTGTTTCAAAAGTCCAAAGCGCAAAACCAATGTAACCTGACACTTAACCCGTGAGCCTACTTTATCTCTTCGAGCATCGCGATTCTCTTACGGATGATTTCTAGTTTTTCGGAGGCTTCTTCTTGTCTCTTTTTCTGTTTTTCGACTATATCTTGGGGGGCCTTCGAAAGAAACTCCTCGTCGGAGAGCCTTTTCTCGGTCCTATCGAGGTCTTTCTCGAGTTCTCTCGCGACCTTCTCAAGTCTGGTGATTTCTTCTTCTATGTCTATGACTCCTGCGAGGGGTAAGAATATTTCTGCGCCCTTTACAACTGTTGTGAGAGCCTTTTCCAGTCTTTGTGCTCCTGATTCTTTGCTCACTATCTCCAAGGGCTCTGCCCAAGCAAGCCGCCTTACATATGGGCTCAAGTCCTCCCACATGGAAGTCTCAGCTGCAAAAATGACGACTTTTTCTTTCTTGCCAGTAGGGATGTTGACCTCTGCGCGCATATTGCGGATCCCTCTTATTGCCTCGATCAAAGTGCCGATTGCCTCTTCGGCCAAATCATCTCGTGTAAACTTCCCGCAGGATGGGTATTCTGCGATCATTATGCTTTCAACGTTACCGTGAGAGCCGTCTTTCCCCTTGGGCAGGTATGACCAGAGTTCCTCCGTTATAAAGGGAGCAAATGGGTGCAGAAGCTTCAAGGATTCTTTGAGCACGTAGTAGAGCACGAACTTAGTTTCGTCCTGAGCCTCTGGATTGGCCAACTCTTCTTTGGAAAACTCGATGTACCAATCGCAAAATTCGCTCCACACGAAGTCGATAATTAGATCCAAAGCTTCTCCGGGCTCATATCGCTCCAAGGCATCTATTACTCCAGAGATGGTTTCTTCAAGCCTACTCAGTATCCACCGTGATGTGAGTCTTGTGACTTTTCCGTCTAGGCTGGTACTTGCCGCGCTTGCCCCGGATGATGCTTCGAACCACTCTTTTGTGGGGTCGGAGTCACAGAGGTTAGTCAGGCAATATCTTGCTGCGTTCCATATTTTGTTGCAAAAATTCCTGGCACCTTCTACCTTCTCGTCGTAAAAGCGCATGTCGCTTCCCATGGCGACTCCGCTTACTAGGGAAATTCGAAGCGCATCGGTGCCATATTTCGACACTATGTCCAAAGGGTCTATGCCGTTATCGAGGCTTTTAGACATCTTTCTTCCTAGGGCGTCGCGCACAAGACCGTGGATGAGGACATGGTGAAAAGGCGGTTCGCCCATGAATTCCATGGAGCTAAAGATCATCCTTGCAACCCAGAAAAAGATTATGTCGTATCCAGTTATAAGTATATCGGTAGGGAAGAAGTACTCAAGATCCGGGGTGCTTTCTGGCCAGCCCAAGGTAGAAAACGGCCATAAGGCAGAAGAGAACCAAGTATCAAGTACATCCTCATCTTGATGGACTTTTCCGCCGCACTTAGGGCACGATTCAGGTTCGGTTTTTGCGACTATCATCTCGTTGCAGTCTTCGCAGTACCATACGGGAATTCTATGACCCCACCATAACTGTCTTGATATGCACCAGTCTTTTATGTTGGTCATCCAGTGCTCGTATATTTTGCTGAACCTGTCGGGAACGAATTGAACTTGTCCGTCCTGAACCACCTTGAGCGCTGGTTCCGCAAGAGGTTTCATCTTTACGAACCATTGCTCGGATATAAGGGGTTCGACTGGCGAATGGCATCTTTGGCAATGTCCTACCGCGTGTGTGATGTTTTCGGTTTTAATCAGATAGCCTTGAGACTCGAGGTCCTCAAGTATCCTTTTTCTGCACTCAAATCTGTCGAGGCCTTTATATATACCGGCATCTTCTGTCATTGTGCCGTCTGTGCCAATCACAGATACGAATGCAAGGTTATGTCTTAGTCCCATCTCAAAGTCATTTGGGTCATGTGATGGGGTTACTTTTACTGCTCCTGTACCAAAGTCTGGATCTACGTGATCATCAGCGATTATGGGGAGCAGTCGACCTACAAGAGGCAAAAGAGCGTATTTGCCTATGAGAGCGGAGTATCTAGGGTCATCCGGATGCACTGCCACTGCAGTATCGCCTAGTATAGTCTCTGGCCGGGTGGTTGCAACTTCTATGAATTCTGTGTATTCTTGCGCAGGTTTCAAGCCGTGACCGTTCGCAGATGCTTCGTTAGATTTGCAGCATGCGTCGGCTGGGTCTATGACGGGATACCTTACATAGCAGAGGTGACCCTGGGTGTCTTCATGTTCTACTTCGATGTCTGATATTACTGTTTGGCACCCCGGGCAGAAATTCACCATGTACTTTCCTTTGTAGATTAGGCCTTTTTCATAAAGGCGTACGAAGGCCTCGTTCACTGCATTAGAATAGTCTTCGTCCATGGTAAAGCGTTCTTTTGACCAGTCGCAGGAGGCTCCGAGCACCTTAAGCTGGTCTGTAATCATGTGACCGTACTTCTCTTTCCAGTTCCAGGCGCGCTCTAAGAATTTGTCCCGCCCTAGTTCCCACCTGGAAGTGCCCTCTCTGGCCAGCATGTCCTCAATCTTGGCGTGGGTTGCAATCGATGCATGGTCGGTTCCAGGCAACCACAGGGTCTCATTTCCCAGCATACGGTTGTACCGCGTGTAAATGTCTTGCAGCACTGTGTCAAGGGCATGTCCCATGTGTAACGCTCCCGTTACGTTAGGTGGAGGCATTACTATGGAAAACTTCTTCTTGTCAGGGTTGACGGTAGATTTGAACAGGTCATTCTCGAGCCAGAAGGAATACCATTTCTGCTCAAAACTTTTGGGCTCGTATGCCTTTGGCATGTCATTTACTTTATCCAAGTTTTTTCACCTCTTTGGTTTTCGAGCGTACCTGCTTGCAGGCGCTCCTAATTATGTATCTGCCATATGCCAAAAAAGATATGGCCCCTCCGACACAAGGACGAAGGGGCCTAATTCGCGGTACCACCTTGTTTCTTGTACGCCACAAACCTTCCGTTTTAGGTAGGCGACAAGCTCTCTTGGCTCTAACGGGCCTAACCGTCCAACCATTTCTGACTGACTTCTCTGGAGCGACCTTCAGCGGCGCCTTTCCGCAGGGCTCTCAGCCATTGGCCCTACTCTCTTTAGGAGATACACCGCTTACTCTTCTCCGTCATTGAATTTAACGTTTGTAGCAATCATTATAACCGGTGGAGACACCAAAAGGAAGTGTAAACGAAGTAAACGAGCAAAAATATGGTGGCCCCAACGGGGATCGAACCCGTGTCGCCGCCTTGAAAGGGCGGTGTCTTAACCACTTGACCATGGGGCCACGAAAATTTGGTGCGCCCGGGGTGTTTCGAACACCCGACCAATCGGTTATGAGCCGACCGCTCTGCCACTGAGCTACGGGCGCCAATATGGCTCCTCGAGCAGGACTCGAACCTGCAACCCTCCGGTTAACAGCCGGATGCTCTGCCATTGAGCTATCGAGGAGCAGCAATAAATACTATATCTATCGCCCATACCAGTGTCAAGTGTATTTTGTGAAGCAAGGGGGACGGTTCTTTTTGCTTCACAAAATAGGAAGAGTTCCTGAGGGAAGCAAGAGGGACGGTTCTTTTTGCTTCACAATCTAGCAAAGGGTTCCTGA
>JAPXKJ010000019.1:0-24032 GCA_033810155.1 Bacillota bacterium
ACGATGTGATCTATCCAATGGTGGATGACGGCATTTTCTTTGAGGTGTCGCGATATTTTGCGACCAATATCATTACCGGATTTGCTAGATTAGCGGGTCGGGTTGTTGGTATAGTTGCATCGCAGCCGAGCGTCAAGGCAGGATGTCTTGATATTGACGCGTCGGATAAGACGGCAAGGTTCGTCCGGTTTTGTGACGCATTCAACATACCTCTAGTAACATTGGTAGACGTGCCCGGCTATCTTCCTGGGCTAGACCAGGAATACGGTGGAATCATTAGGCACGGTGCAAAGCTTTTGTACGCATATTCAGAGGCGTGTGTTCCCAAAGTTACCGTGATAACAAGGAAAGCGTACGGTGGCGCGTATATCGCTATGTGTTCGAGGCATCTTGGTGCGGACATGGTATTTGCTTTTCCTCAGGCTGAAATTGCAGTCATGGGACCTGACGGGGCAGCAAACGTTGTGTTTAGGAAAGAGATTGGGGAAGCGGAAGATCCTGCTGCAAAGCGAGAAGAAAAGATAAAGGAATTTCGAGAAGTATTTGCCAATCCCTACGTAGCGGCTAGTCGTGGATATATAGATGATGTAATTGATCCCCAGGAACTTCGTCCTAGGGTTATAGGAGCTCTTGAACTTACTGCGACCAAGCGTATGGAGAAATCTCCTAGGAAGCATGGGAATATACCGCTATAGGCAGTTAGTCTAGGAAATGGTGCTCCCGTCTAGGCAAATGGGATGCATGGAGGGATATAGATGATACCAGATACGTTGACAGGTGCTGCGATCCTAACTGTAGTGAATATGACGGTTGTGTTTCTGGTGCTTATAATGCTCGCGGTTGTCATCGTTTTGATTCATAAGATTGTATCCGGCTCAGAAGAATCGTTTGGTAAAGGGCATGGAGGCGAAGCGCTAGATGAAGAAGTGAGTAGAGTCAGCCTAGTAGACGATGGCTCTGGCTTTGAAGAGGACATAGAAATAGAAGAAGTACAAGACCTCGACACGCTTGACCCGAAGCGTAAGGCAGCCATCTTCGCCGCAGTATATGCGTATACGGGTCGCAGTGAAGTTCCTGTGTTTGTAAGGAGAGTGTCTGATTCAGGCGAGTGGGGGAAAACTTCCAGATGGATGGCGATGAACGAATAGAGTTGCGTGTAATGAGCAAAGGAGGACCAGACATGCGAAAATTCAAAGTAAAAATAGATGACGAAGTTTTTGAAGTAGAGGTAGAGGAAATAGGAGCTCAGGGATCATCTGTGCCTGCGGTGTCGGCTCCTGTGAAGAGCCCTGCGGCCCCTATCAATATTCCGGCGAAGAAGGTTCCTCAGGTTAGTCCTGTTTCAGCACCTAAACCTGAACCAAAGCCTTCGGCCAAACCCGGAGCCGGAAGTGGCACGGTTACTGCTCCTATCCCCGGTATAGTGACTGAGATCAAAGTTACTCCCGGAGCAAGTGTGAAAAAAGGAGACTTACTGCTTCTTCTTGAGGCAATGAAGATGCAGAACGAGATATTGGCGCCTTATGATGCCACCGTAGTAGAAGTCGCGGTAAGCCAGGGTTCATCGGTTCAGACAGGGGATGTCCTGGTGAAACTAGACAGATAGGCAGCTCAAATTGGAGGAAGGTGTACTGACAATGGATTTAGGCGCACTGACCCAAAGGCTGTGGGAGATGACAGGTTTTGTTGGGCTTACCTGGGGCAACGTGATAATGATCCTTATAGGTGGTCTGCTCCTTTATTTGGCCATTGTGAAGAAATTTGAACCTCTCATACTCATCCCGATAGCGTTTGGGGCGATCTTGGCTAACTTGCCTAATGCTCCGATTGTGAATCCCCCATCGGATGGAATGCCAGGCGGATTGCTGTATTACATTAGTTTCGGAGTCGAAAAAGAGATATTCCCTCCTCTGATTTTCCTAGGAGTAGGAGCCATGACTGACTTCGGACCGTTGCTTGCAAACCCTTCGACCATGCTGCTTGGCGCTGCTAGCCAGATCGGCGTCTTTTTGGCTATGGGCGCTGCGAAGGCGCTAGGGTTTACGCTAAGCCAATCGGCTGCTATTGGGATCATAGGCGGAGCTGACGGACCTACAGCGATCTTTACAGCAATGAAACTTGCCCCTGAACTCGTGGGGCCTATCGCGGTTGCTGCCTATACATATATGGCGTTGGTTCCTTTAATTCAACCGCCGATTATGAGGGCGCTTACCACAAAGAAGGAACGTACCACGGTGATGACCCAGCTTAGAGAGGTCTCTCAGACCGAAAAAATAATATTCCCCGTAGTAGTAACGGTAATCGTAAGTTTGCTTTTACCACCTATCGCCCCTCTTATAGGTATGCTTATGCTTGGCAATCTCTTTAGAGAATGTGGAGTCGTGGACAGATTATCTAAGACTGCGCAGAATGAGCTCATGAATATAGTCGTGATATTCTTGGCTACCTCAGTAGGTGCCACCATGAGCGCAGAGTCGTTCTTGACACCAGATACGCTCAAGATAATAGCCCTTGGCGTAGTAGCTTTTGCGGGAGGTACCGCAGGAGGAGTACTTCTAGGCAAGTTAATGTATTATGTTACTGGAGGCAAAGTCAACCCGCTTATAGGGTCCGCAGGTGTTTCAGCGGTTCCGATGGCAGCTAGAGTTAGCCAAACTGTAGGGCAACAAGAGAATCCCGAGAATTTCCTGCTTATGCATGCTATGGGGCCGAACGTTGCAGGCGTTATAGGCACAGCGGTGGCTGCAGGTGTAATGCTGTCGCTGCTTTTATAGGAAGCGGGCGGGTAGAGTTTGGCATGATATTGTTGTTCGATGGTGATAACGACTGGTGATGTGGGAGGAGGATACTAAATGGACAGGAAGATCAGGGTTCTGGTTGCAAAACCCGGTCTCGATGGTCATGACCGTGGTGCCAAGGTTATAGCCAGAGCTTACAGAGACGCCGGAATGGAAGTAATCTACACCGGGCTTCACCGTACTCCTGAAGAGATTGCAAGGATGGCGGTAGAAGAGGACGTTGACGTGGTAGCTTGTTCCATTTTGTCAGGAGCGCATGGAACATTGCTTCCTAAGGTCATAGAGTGTCTCAAGAAAGAAAAGGGCACAGAGGATCTTGATGTGTTGGTGCTTGCAGGTGGGATCATCCCCGAGGAAGATATTGAGGATTTAAAGAAGGCGGGGGTTGATGCGGTATTTGGGCCCGGAACTAGCACGCAAGATATAGTTGAATATACTAAAGCCAACCTTAAGAGGTAGATTTGGCGCGGTTTAGGGCGGGTTACTGAAGTATTAGTCTCTTTCGCCTGAAAATCTAGTCGGGATGGTGTTATGCTTGCGCGGATCTGTTCAAACTGTGGACACAGATAAAATCATAAATGGGTTGTTGGGTCAGAACCGAGTCGCTTTGGCCCGTGCGATTACTTTGGTTGAAGATGAATCTCCGGGTGCTCAGGAAATACTGAGACACGCTTTTAGGCATAGGGGGCAAAGCAAGATCATCGGTTTGACCGGCGCCCCGGGGGTTGGGAAGTCGTCTTTGGTTGATAACCTTGTTTCGGAGATACGCGAAGAAGGCAATTCCGTGGGGGTTATCGCTGTGGACCCATCTTCGCCTTTTACAGGTGGGGCTATCTTGGGGGATAGAGTTAGGATGCGTGCTCGCACCACCGATGAAGGTGTGTTCTTCAGAAGTCTGGCTTCGCGCGGTCATTTGGGAGGCCTTTCAAGACACACAGGTGAAGTTGTGACCTTGATGGACGCATTTGGTTTTGACTATATCCTCATTGAAACGGTGGGTACCGGGCAATCTGAAGTTGATATTATGCGGTACGCTCATACAGTAGTTGTGGTTTTGGCCCCCGGAATGGGCGATGATATTCAAGCCATTAAAGCAGGCATTCTGGAGATTGGTGATGTTTTTTGCGTCAATAAAGCCGACCACCCGGGCGCTGACAGGACGGTTTCAGTCATAGAAGCAATGCTTGAACTCAATAGGGACTGGGAATGGAAACCGCCTGTAATCAAGACCATCGCAGCGGAAAAGGTGGGGGTTGATGTTCTCTTAAAGGAGATAAAGCGTCATCTTGCGTTTCTTGAAGAAAATAACCTTCTTGAGAAGCGGATTGCAAGAAGTTATCGAGCGTCCCTTGAAGAGAATCTGAGGCGCGAAACAGTAGACAGAGTCTTGCAATCTGCGGCTGAAGATGGCACTCTCGATACAGTTTTGGGTAAACTCCTAGACGGTTATTCAGATCCCCACGGGGCCGCAAAGGAGTTAGTTGCAAAGTACCTATGTTCTAATAAAGGCGAGGTACCAATGTAACACATTGAACTTTAGTCTTTTGGTGTTTGATGTCCTTTCGATCGTTTGAAGCCGGGTTCTTGGTCCCGGCTTTTTCTTTGTGCATATGGCGTGAGGTTTAATGTGTACGTTTGATCAATTTAAGATAGCTTGACTATCTGAGATATAATTGTTATTGATATTTAGTAGAAAACATGTCTCAATATAAGAAGTTTCTTAATAGGGGGATGATCGCGTGGCGTATTTTCACAGTACAAGTGAGCCCGTATATACAATAGGCGTAGCTGCGCGTCTCCTGAGCGTAACTCCGCAGTTTCTGAGGCAAATCGAAAGCGAGGGGCTGATAACACCGGCTCGGACGGATTCTAATATTCGTCTGTATTCCGAAGACGATCTTAGGCTTCTCGCGCGGATAATATACCTGTGGCGTGACTGTAAGATTAACCCACAGGGTATTCGAGTGATTATGGCTATGGAAGAAAGCGATTCGGCGGAGAGCTACTCCCATAAGAAAGACGCGCTAGAGAGGCCAGATTCCGAAGAAAATGGGCAGGAACACAAGGAATCTAAGAATATCGCCAAGGATATGGGACATATTGGAAAGGGGGTTCGCTGAGCGAACGCGACGTTTTCTAAAGTGTTTTGTTTTTTACGATTACTCAGCAGTGAATATTGGAGCAAGTCACAAAGCTCAACGATGTGGAGGTGTTCACTATGTCGAAAATTGTAGGTATTGACCTTGGTACAACTAACTCAGTAATAGCGGTGATGGAAGGCAGCGAGCCTACGGTAATAATCAACGCAGAAGGCTCAAGAATCACTCCTTCTGTAGTAGCTTTTACGAAGAAAGGTGAAAAACTGGTAGGGCAGTTGGCAAAGCGCCAGGCTGTGCTAAACCCGGAAAACACCATTACTTCAATCAAACGCTTCATAGGAAGGCGTTACGACGAAGTCGAACTTGAGCGTGAGCGAATCCCTTACAAGATTAGAAGAGGGTCTCACGACGAAGTAAGGATATATGTGCCCGCTATAGATAGGGAACTGACTCCTGAAGAGGTTTCCGCAGATATACTAAGGAAACTCAAAGAAGATGCCGAGAAATACCTTGGCGAACCTATCACCAAGGCGGTTATCACAGTGCCTGCATATTTCAATGACGCCCAACGCCAGGCGACAAAGGATGCGGGCCGTATTGCAGGACTGGAAGTCCTTAGAATAATCAACGAGCCCACTGCCGCCTCTTTGGCCTATGGAATTGACAAAAAGAAGAATGAAAAGATCTTAGTATTCGACCTAGGCGGCGGAACTTTTGATGTGTCGCTGCTAGAAGTAGGCGACGGTGTTGTAGAAGTCTTGGCTACCGCGGGAGATACCCATCTTGGCGGAGACGACTACGATCAGAGAATAGTCAATTACGTGGCCGAGGAGTTTAAGCGCGAATACGGTATAGATCTTAGGCGTGATAAGCAGTCCTTGCAGAGACTTATCGAGGCCGCGGAAAAGGCGAAAGTCGAGCTTTCTCAGGTCCTTGAGACTACTATTAGCTTACCCTTTATTACCGCGGACCGGGAAGGGCAACCCCTTCACTTGGAGGTTCGTCTTACGAGGGCGAAATTTGAAGAGCTCACAGATGATCTCACCAAACGGTGCATCGGACCTATCCATAGGGTTTTAGAAGATGCGAAACTGAAAGCGTCCGACCTCGATGAGGTGATTTTGGTCGGAGGTTCTACCCGCATGCCTAAGATTCAGGAATTGGTTAAGAGCATTACTGGCAAAGAACCTCATAGAGGCGTCAATCCTGATGAAGTAGTCGCTATGGGCGCCGCTATTCAGGCGGGTGTGCTTTCGGGGGACGTAAAGGATATAGTTTTGCTGGACGTAACTCCTTTGACCTTAGGCGTAGAAACCGTAGGTGGGATAATGACGCCGATCATTCCCAGAAACACGACTATACCTGTGAAAAAGAGCCAGATATTCACTACAACGGCGGATTTCCAGCCTCAGGTTGAAATCCACGTGCTTCAGGGAGAACGCCAGATGGCTAGAGATAACCGGACTCTTGGACGGTTCAGCCTGACAGGTATTCCTCCGGCGCCCAGAGGTGTGCCTCAGATCGAGGTATCCTTCGATATAGACGCAAACGGCATACTCAATGTCTCGGCAAAAGATCTTGGTACAGGGAAGGCGCAGAATATTACCATCAAAGCTTCTACTCAACTTCCAAGGGAAGAAGTAGATCGCTTGGTAGAAGAAGCGCAGAGATTTGCTGAGGAAGATCGAAGAAAGAGAGAAGAAACCGAGGCAAGAAACCAGCTTGATCAGCTGGTGTATACGGTTGAAAAGACCCTTGGCGATCTGGAGGGTAAAATCTCAGATCAAGATAAGAGTAGGGTAGAGCAAGCTCTTTCAGCGGCACGCGAAGCTTTGGCCGGCGACAGCGTTGAAAACATCAAAAGAGCCTCTGAAGAGCTCCAAGATGCTGCCGCGAAACTGGCCGAGGAAGTGTACAAGCATGCCAGCGCACAAGAACAGGCAGCGAATTCGGACGGCAACGGAACTGCAGATAGCACCGGTACTCAACAGGGAGAAGTTTTCGATGCCGAATTTAAGGAAAAAGATGAGAAAGACAAAAAAGGTGAGTTCTAAGGTGCGCGGATGAAGAAGAGGAGATGGGAGGATGTACCATGTCTTTGAATGATGAGGCTAAGGATCTTCACAAAGTCCAAAACCAGAAAGGGAATAAGGAAGCCTCGGAGGCACCGTGCGAGAGAGAACTCTCCGAAGAGATTTGTTCAGAAGGTCTCGGACTCGATGTTGAGCAACTGATTCAAGAAAGAGATGAGTGGAAGTCCAAAGCTGAAACCTACTGGGATCAGTTTTTAAGGGCAAGGGCCGAGATGGATAACTTTAGGAAACGCACGAACAGGGATTTCCACGACAGGGTGTCTCGCGAGAAGGCAAAGCTCATACTGTCCCTTCTCGAGGTGCTAGACAACTTTGACAGGTTCATGGCAGCTGCCGAAAAGAACCTAGAAGGCGGCGATAGTGAGTTTGCTTCGTTCTACAAAGGGATTGAGATGATTCAAAAGCAGATAATGGATCTGCTGGAACGAGAAGGGGTAACGCCCATGGAAAGCCCTGTAGGGAAGAGATTCGATCCTTACTACCATGAGGCCGTTTTTGCTCAAGATGGCGGCGGAGAACATGGCACCATTGTGGAAGAGTTCCAAAAGGGGTATATGCTGGACGACACGGTGCTTAGACCTAGCCGGGTCAAGGTGATAAGGTAATCCTGATAGCAGAGGGTCTACAGGCAAAAGGTTTTCTTGGCATGTAGACCCTCTTTTTCTACTGCAACGAAGCCGCCAGTTTACGAAAGGTTGATATTGCCCTCTCGCGCACCTTTCCTTTTGTGTTAACGCCTAGTTTTTGAAGACCCATAAGGTAAGCTCCGCCCGCCGGTTCAATATCAGGAATCTTAAACCTGGCAAAGGGCACAAACCTATGACAGGAAAAAGCTAGGGAATCGACTAAGATAGGGTTTTCGCCTTTTGCAAATAGGCCTCCGGCCATGACGATGTCCTGTTCGAGTTCTTGGGTACCCAGAGTCTTGATCATCATGCCTATGATCTCTCCCATGGAATTGCCTAAGTCTGCGAGTATATCTATGCAGACCTGATCTCCGCGGCTGGCGAACATGAAAACCTGTGGGACTATGGCAGCAGCTTTTACGTATATGTGAGCGAATTCGCTTTGAACTTTGTACATGTACAAGGAGAGATCGTCGTAGGAAGGAAACCCTAAGGTTGCAAGAACGGCGTCTTCGAGCATGGTCTTTGGGCCGGTTCCGTCGTGAGATCTAAAGGCGAAATGCATTGCGTCTCTTATGAGGTTTCCGGCGCCGCCTTGACCACCCCACTCGTATCCCATGCCTCTTCCTGTGATCCTTCGGCCATCCGGAGCGGCAGCTGCGAAGTTAGCTCCGGTTCCCGCTATGACTACGCCGCCGTAGTCTGAATCACTTCCGGATCTGAATCCGACCCAGGTGTCGTTTACAACTTCGAATTGAAGTGAGGGGTACATATTTCGGATGCCCTTTGTTAGGTTTTCAAAATCGATAGGAAAATCTGCCCCTGCGAGTCCGAAAAGGGCAAATTCCAACATATCTATACTCACATCCCCTTTGTCGGCTGCCATCTTTGCCGCATCAGATATGTTTCTCATTGCGGCATCTAGTCCTATGATCTGGTAGTTGGAGGGACCGGATAGACCGACTCCTAGGACATGTCCTTCTCGATCCCCTATGACGGCCATGGTCTTACTGGCTCCGCCGTCTACGCCCAGAACGAATCCCAAAGCGCCATCTCCTTTCTTTTGTATGTGCCTTACTAGATATCGCTAAGGAAACCCGGTACTTGTTTCCCTGAAAACATAGGAAGGAATTCTTTGTTTTCTTCTAAAATGTCTCGGAGAAGTCCGGCTGCTGTGCGGCCGTCTTGTACAAGCGGGTGGTTCAAAAGGGCGAAAAACGCCTTTTCAACGCTGCCTGTGACCGCTGCTTCTATGGTCAGTTGTTCGTAGGCTTTGACTTTTTGGACGAGTCCTAGGACTTCAATTGGGAGCGGTTCCTGCGCAATCGGCTTGGGACCGCTTCCGTCTATCACGCAGCTGACCTCCACTACAGAATCGGCAGGTATACCGGGTACCGAACCCCGGTTGAGGACGTTTAGAACTTCTATTCCCGGCTCATTCCTAAGTATGTTTGAAATACAATTGAGCGCTACATCGGAGTAGAAAGCGCCGCCGCGCTTCTTGAGCTCCGCCGGCATCTCGTCAACCGACTTGTCGCCATACATTTCAAACAATCGTTCCTCGATCTTCATGACTTGGTCAGCGCGGGTCCCCTTGCCTGATTCCATGTCCTCCCTTTGGCTTTCTATTGAATCTCTCCGGGTCCAGTAATAGTAGAGATAGCTTGCCGGTATGACCTTGATGGCCTTGAGGAAAGGACCCATTTCTTTTCCGATTTTCGTGGCATCGAGATAAGTATCGAGCAAAGGCGACTGGATAACATGGTCAGTTATATCTCTTCCGCGTTTATACACCCTTGTGACGAAAGATAAATGGTTCAGCCCCGACACATCCAAAGTCACTTTTTCGGGGGCCACATCCAGAGCGTGAGCGATCCCCATCTTAATGCTGATCGGGACGTTGCACAGGCCAAAAACCCTGGCTTTGGTGTGTTTGAGTAAAGCTTCGGTGATGATGCCCGAAGGATTGGTGAAATTTAGCAGCCATGCTTTTGGACAAGTAGCTTCTACTTCTTTGGCTATTTCTATGCATTTAGGGATAGTCCTGAGGGCATTTGCAAAACCTCCGGGTCCTGTGGTTTCTTGACCGGCTACTGCATATTTCACAGGAATGTGTTCATCTACCCAGCGAGCTCTCATTCCCCCAACTCTTATCTGACTTATCACGAAATCTGTTCCGCACAGGGCCTCCCGCAAGTCAGTCGAAGTGGTTATGCTTGAGGGCATTCCTTGCTTTTCAACCATCCGACAAGCAAATGATGCGACCTTGTCCATCCTTTCCTTGCCTTCGGGGATATCCAGAAGAGCGATCTCCCTCGCTAGGAAGTCCTCTTTTAGCCAACGCTTGATGAGCCCGTCAATGAGTTCGGGAGTGTACGAAGAACCTCCTCCTATGACGGTGAGTTTAATCTCTTTCATGGCAATTTGTCGAAACTTTTCCCTGAGAAACGAAAAGGTCATGTCCTACCTGGCCGGGAAAAGTAACGGCACTTCATCCTCCTTTCTTAGGTGAACCTTTTGGTTACGGACATTAGAGGTCCCAGGTATCAGGCATCACATGAAGGTGGGTGGGTGTGACTACTTTAAATGCTTCTGCCCACTGGGCCCCGATGCTTGCGCCACATTCCTTACATTTGGCAGCGATCACGGGATAAAAAACTTCCCAAACTTCTGGGGGGAACTGGGATTCATGGCACTTTAGAGCTTCTACTTTCTTCTCCCAGGAGGCTTCGATGTTTATGAACGTATTCGGTCTGGGAGACAGAGCCATCGCAATTCCTTGTACCTGCCAGGGGCCGAGACCTTTTGCGAGATCTTCAGGTTGGACCATGGGAATTGAACTAAAAAGACATGCCTCGACAGCTGCCATAGAGGTATGCCGATGATCAGGATGGGATTCATATGGTAACCAGGGGTCGGTCGTTAGGATAAAATCAGGTTTCTTCTCACGTATGATGGAGATCAAGGGACTACGGACAACTTCGGGGTGAGGCACTTGTGTGTCTTTAAAACCCAGCCAGGTAATGTCGTTTACCCCTATTATCCTGGCCGCTCGAGTCTGTTCTTGCCGCCTTGTGGCCGCTAAATTCTCTTCGGAAATTGATGGATCATATCCGCCTCTGGATCCGTCGGATGCCAAAACATACTCCACATGTGCGCCCAGAGAGGTCAAGATGCTTATGGTGCCTGCGGCAATGAGCTCTGCGTCGTCGGGGTGCGGGACTATTGTGAGCACATTTTTCGCCTCAAGGAGGTCGGGTATTGGGATCAAGTTTTTTGTAATCATTTTTCAGATACCACCTTACCTTAGTTCTCACATTTGAAACTTCTTTGCCGACAGCGTTTTTCCTCTATGATTCGCCTTTTGAACTTCATTCCGAGCAGGAATTATCAGCCCCGTGCAGAAATGTCAAATATAAGAAAGGCCATTTTGGCCGCATGTTTGGCAAATCGCTTCGAGTGCCCGTAGATAACCAAAGGTGTGGGGAAAAGGAGGGCCTTCATGAATAGAAGCGGGTACAAGGACTTCATGTACAGTCTGGGTAGCTTTTCCGCAGGTCTCTTGGGGCAGACCGTAAGCACAGTGGCTATATACTTCTATGTTGACATAATGAAAGTGCCTGCGAAAATGATAAGCCTCGTAATGTTCTTCTATGGGATCTGGAATGCTATAAACGATCCTCTTTT
This sequence comes from Bacillota bacterium, assembly GCA_033810155.1. Classification (GTDB taxonomy): domain Bacteria; phylum Bacillota; class Sulfobacillia; order Fermentithermobacillales; family Fermentithermobacillaceae; genus UBA3907. The sequence goes on from JAPXKJ010000019.1 coordinate 11,304, forward strand.
TGGCCAAATATCTGATAGGACGATTACCAGATGGGGAAGGCGCATACCGTATGTGGCGCTTTTTACTCTGCCAATGTGCGTGGCCTTTGCGCTATTATGGATGCCTCCTTATCCCGCAGGGGCTGAAAAGGCTCTCTTTTGGTGGTACTTTATCGTGATGTTTTTGTTCGACGGCTTTTTCACGATAGTGGTTCTAAACTGGACGGCTCTTTTCCCCGAGATGTATCCCGAGCTGCAAGACAGGGCACGAGTTTCTGCTCTGAGGCAAGTACTAGGTATCGTCGGCATGATTTTCGGGGTGGCGTTACCTTTCATCATAGCCGACAAGTTTAGTTGGAAGTTCATGGGCATCCTTTTCGGGGCTATGGGCTTGGTAACAATGTATGCGTCGCTACTGGGTTCAAAAGAAAGACCCGAGTTCTTCAAAGAGCACGGTCTATCGTTTAAGGAAGCGCTCAGGCAGACGTTTATCAACAAGTCGTTTCTCACCTATGTTATACCCGCAATGCTTGTGCAATATACCTTCGTGGCTCTTTTGGCGGTGGTTCCTTTCTACGCTGAATACGTGCTTAAGGCGAACGAAGTCCAGAAAACGCTGTTTTTGGGAGTTTTGTTCGTCATGGCCATCCCGTTTTCTCTTGTGTGGTCTAAGATCATATCTAAGATGGGTGCAAAGAAGTCTTTTATGTACGCTTGCGTGTTTTTTTCTATCTGCCTTTTGCCTTTTCTTGTGGCCCAAAACTATATACATGGAATAATCATAGCTGTGTTTTTGTCATTTGGGCTTGCGGGCCTCCTTGTCCTCTTGGACGTCCTTATAGCAGACGTCATCGATGAAGATGAAGTTAAGACCGGCTTCAGGCGTGAAGGCATGTATTTTGGCGTAAACGGTTTCATGATACGGCTGGGGGTTTCCCTAAACGCGATTATAATGGGGTGGGTGCTAGACGCCTCAGGCTATGACCCCCATCTTGCGGTCCAACCTGACAGCGCACTGTGGGGCATGAGGATTTTAATGACAGTTATACCCATTGCTGCTACCGTTCTTTGCATAGCGATCTTCCGTCACTACCCGCTAGAAGGTGAAAGATTGACCGAAATCAAAGAAAGGCTTAACGAAATAAGGAAACGTCAAGTCCAAGGTACGTCTATTTCAGGTGGCTAAGGCTCGCTTTGTGTTCCGATTTGTATTCATCGAGAATGCTTTTTGCCACTTTCCTCGAAGGTACCAATGGATGGCAAGATAGCGCGTCCAGCGCTATCTCATATGATCCTTCAAGTGCTGCTTGTACCGTAAGCTCTTCGTACGCGGCAACAGATTGGATCAAGCCGCGGATTTTAGCAGGCATTTTTCCCATAGCCAAAGGATGCGGACCGGATGCGTCTACAAGAGATGTTACTTCCACTACCTTGTCGTAAGGAATATCGGGAAGAGCCCCGTGGTTAGGGACGTTCACTATATACACGCTGCGTGTGTCATTGGCAATCGCTCCTACTATTCCTACCATCATGTCCGCATGCCACTTGCCGCCCCTTTGAAGGTAAGGCTGTCTGCCGTGTTCCAGCGCGTCTTCATATTCTGCCAAAATCCTTTTTTCCATTTCCATCACTTGTTGAGCCCGCGTGATACCTATCTGGGCTTGTTCTTTCACTATCTCGTCTGTGAACCAGTAGTATTGGAGATAGGGCGAGGGCATCATTCCCGATTCCTCAAATATCCGGAGCGTGTTCACTAATTCTGTCTTTACCTTAGGGTCCTTTAAGAGTTCTTCTCCAAATAGGGATTCTACAGCATGAAAGTCGGTGTATTTTAGGGCTTTCCTTACTTTGGGCAGGACATCTTCTCCTTGAAGAAAAACTCGTCTCGCCCAAGAAAGATGATTCAACCCGAAATAATCAAAGAAGAGATCTCCGGGAGAAACGTTCAAAAAAGATGCCAAGGATTCTTGAAGTACCATGGGCTCATCACATATGGCTACGTGTTTGATATTCGATGTCTTGCCAACCGCCTCTGCGACCATGCCCGTGGGATTAGTATAGTTAATGAGCCAAGCCGATGGGTTTTTTTCTTCGATCTCTCGTGCTATTTCTACCATAACAGGTATAGTCCTAAGAGCCATTGAAAAACCGCCGGGGCCTGTGGTTTCTTGCCCTATAACCCCGTATTTCATAGGGATATATTCATCTATGTGTCTTCCGGTGAGTCCGCCTACTCTTATTTGACATATGATAAAATCCATGCCTAAGATTGCGGTTTCTCTGTGAGTTGTAAGCACAAGTTCGCAGTCGGGAAGATGAGTTTTGAGCATCATATCTACGTATGACCCTACAATCTCAAGTTTGCGTTGGTCTATATCCATAAGTACAAGTCTAGACACGGGTATGTCCTTTTTTTGTCTTATGAAACCTTCTACAAGGCCAGGAGTGTAGGCGCTGCCTCCGCCCAATATGGATACATTGAGTCCGTCGAGTTCTTGTGCCAAGATGATGACCCCCTTTTCCCAGGTCTATTCCGCGTATCTACAAAAAAACCCTTCAAGATGCTCTATGTCCTACTTTTGGTTTTACAAACCGAATATATAAGGCTAGTATCGTTAGTAGATTGTGATATTCCTTCCTTAGACGCTTTTTTTGAAACGAGGTGTAGCGGTTGTCAAACCCTGTGGTAGCAGTGGCGATGTCAGGCGGAGTCGATAGTTCCTTAGCCTGTGCGTTATTACTCGAAAAAGGTTTCCGTGTCTTTGGAATTACCATGAGGATTCCTGTAGAGTCCAAAAATGCAGAGGATGCGGCACAAGACGCAAAGAAGGTATGCGATCGGCTTGGCGTGCCCCATTACTTGGTTGATCTCACGTGCGAATTTGAAAAAGAAGTGGTGTCTCCTTTTGTGGAAGCATACAGCCGTGGTATCACCCCAAACCCATGTGTAATTTGCAATCCGAAGGTAAAGTTCGGACATCTTTTGGAACGATCCGTAGAATTAGGAGCCGAATATCTCGCGACAGGGCATTATGCAAGAGCGGGACGCGTTGACTTGAAAACACAGGAACTTGTCGAAAACCACGTGGTAGCTGGGTTTTGTAAGGATCATTCGACAGACGATGTCGAACGCTCACTTTCTTCTAGGACATATTTGGCCCGCGGAAAGGATAAAGGTCGAGATCAATCCTATGTTCTGTATGGTCTCGACCAGAACATGTTGCGTCATGCCATGTTCCCTTTGGGCAATCTGACTAAAAGCACGGTCAGAGAGATGGCCAAAGATATTGGATTGGATGTAGCCGAAAAACCCGAAAGTCAGGAGATTTGTTTCATCGCTCAGAAGAACTACAAAGAATTCTTGAGGCACAAAAGAGTAAGTGAGACTCCCGGGTTGATCGTAGATACCTCAGGTAGGGTCCTTGGGCGCCATAACGGCATAGTAAACTATACTGTAGGGCAGAGAAAGGGCCTGGGGATCGAAAGTACATGCCCGTTATATGTCATACATATAGACGCTAAGGAGAACAAGATCGTTGTAGGCAGGCGAGAAGAGGCGTATGCTTCGGCATGCTACATCGGGAGCCTCAATTTCATAATGGTTGACGAGCCGGATTCTCCTGTTCACGGTACTTGTATGGTTCGCTACAGGGGTCAGGAGGTAGAAGCTACCTTGTATCCTCGGCCATTTTCGCCCCAAAAGTTTGACCCGATAGAAACCGGATGCGGTGTGGTCTTAAGGGAATCCGACGTTGCTCGTGTTGAGTTCTCTGCTCCGCTATTTGCGGTCACTCCCGGGCAGTCTCTTGTGTTTTACCAGGGGAGTTATGTATATGGCGGGGGAACCATATTAGAAACCGTCCATGGGACTTCCTTGGACATATGAGCCAAATGAGAGGGGAGACGGACCTCTTTCCATCCGCCTCCCCCTTTGTTTCACGAAGGCGGCTTGTGGTTATCTGCTTTCCTTACTTTGCTATCCCCAGCCAATCTATTAGGAGAAATTGCATTCTCGAAAGGAATAAAGAGACACGAGCCATCACGGTTGTCCCAAACGCTGCGCCGAAGGCTATCATCATGGTGTATCTGCCAATTCTAGAACTGTAGCTCAGAACTCCTTTTGCTTCCTTGGTGAATATGAAAAATGACAGCGTGCATATGACCCCAATTAGGAGAAGCAGTGAGTTTATGACCTGTGCCGTAGTAGGGTCGGATAATGGTTTTATGGTTGCTACAACCTGATCTATTAGCATAGGTTTCCACTGTTTGGTGAGGACTACCCCGGCACCTATGCCTACAGTGAAAGCAATGGGATAGTTTGACAGCCATTGCAGTTTCCTGCTAAACCGAGTGTACATTAAGAGACCCAAGATTATTGGAACTATGTAGTTCCATTTGCCTTTCTCAAGTATATCTATCATTATCGCGGGTTTGATCCTGTTTCCAAACGTCATGGCTACTGCGTATCCCGCCGTAGTACCCACGAAAATCGTTTCTGCAACGTAATATATTTCGCTTTCTTTGAAAAGGATGCTGTATATCGCAAGCGTCAAGAAAGCGGCAATCCAATTGGCAGGATTAGACATTAAGCTTTGCCTCCTTTCCGTTTTGACAGAAAGTACTGAATGTTACCTACTATCACGAAAATCACGATTAGAACGTGGGTTAAACTCTGAGCGTCCATACCTACAGACGCCGTGCCTGGTTTTTCGATCAGCTGTTCGTATTCTGCCGCTCCTTTCATCCCTGCAATCATTCCGGTCAGTTGCCCTGACTGAAACAAGGGCATGCTTTCCGGGATGCTCACGGCAAAACATGCACCGGTTACAGGTACCCCGAGCGGAACGCCGATCATCTTTACGTATACTGAAAGTCCTTCACCAAGGGACCCGATTGAAGCTGCAAGCGCTACGTCTCGCAAAGATTTCACTTCTTGCATAAGTGGCATCGTTTCGAGCCGATTTCCGTAGAAGTCAACCCCATTTGCTGCGCTTATAATATCTACGCCCATAGCTTCGAAAAACACGTTACCGGATCCTTTGTAGCCCAGGTTAACCCAATCTTTGCCATATTCCTTATCGGGGTAGTCAACCAGGACTACATCCATAGCCCTTTGGATCAGGCTGCCCGATTCGGTCGTTATTCCGGCGCAGAGCACTCTTATGTTTCTGGAAAAACAATGTCTGATCAAAGCGATGGCTGCGGGCTCCATTTCCGCCAGTGACGATGCGTAGTAATCGAAGCCTACGTACACCGTCTTTCCGGGAGGAATGGTTTCAACGAAGTCGTAGAGAACCTTGGTTTCCTTGCTAATTGGGATGGGCAGTCCTATAGGAGAAATGATCGCGTATGCTACACACGCTATTATTAGGATGTAAAGGACATAGTCCATCAATCGACCGCTGGATGTGCTTGTGTTCATACTCCACCCCTCCTTTTACTCTGTACCTAAGTGTCTTCTTTCTATTCCGAGCAGAATCCTTAAAGCCTGAGACACGGCACCTATTGATGCTCCCAAAATGATTCCCCTCATACCTGCGGTGTTCGGAACATCCAGTATCCAGCTAGACGCTTTGGGAATCGCACCCGATATGACCGCTCCTATGGGGGCCTGCCCCAACATGACTATTACCCCTGCGATCAAGAGCAATGTGGATTCAAAGTTCTTAGCTCGGAAAGCCCGGTAAGAGGCCGAGCCAATGTAAAAAACCAATATGGAGTACATGGTTCCGTCAAGAGGTACGATAATATTGTTATAGATATAACCTAGGCCGGGGCCCTGATGGCCTCCGAAGATTCCAACGCCCATAGTTACGTATACGCACACTAGGAGAAGGATGCTTCTCCAATACATGGGTCGCTTCAGGGAGATATTTTTCGTGTGAATACGGGTGAGGTTGATTACGCCCAACATGCATCCTACGGCCCCGATTATGAGAAACCAGTTGTCCAATGTGGATTTGACGGTAGTTGCAATGGGAATCGTAAAATAGTAGGCGATGGCGTAGATCATCCCTGAACAGAACGTTATAGCTAGCGGGATTTCTCGTTTCAAGACTATTCCTCCTCCCTTTAGATTTTGAGCAGGTCTACAAGAAAACTGTTTCCGCTGAACATAAATACAGATCCTACGATCATTACGGCTATCATGGCTATCTTCACGAAGTCGGCTACGATGAGACTGGCAACCAAAACAGGCTCTTCGGAGATATAGGCAGAAGCTGCGTATATCTCTTCGCCGATAAGGCAGTAGTCGCACGCTGCCACAAAGAAGGGGATTTGGTGGGTGTTGGCGGTGCCTGCAATCTGTATCGCGCCGATCTCGTAGCCTGTCTGCGCAAAGATTAGGGATTCTGCCCAAAAGGCGCCTATCGCGATATTTGTGGCGATCCTTTCTCTTCGCATGATTCCGGTCACCCCTGTGGCGTAACCAAACTGGTTATCGGTTAGAAACCTTATATTGTCGGGATTGAAAGCATCAGGTCTGTTTTCGACCATGTAGGCATTTTTCACTATTTCCTCTGACAGCACTTGTACCAGTACCTTGTTGTTGCTGACGATTAAAGGGATATCATTTCTAGCGCATTTTCTGGCCACATAGTCCAAAATGGCCATTGAAGCCATGGTTTGGGCTTCATTTACGTCACTGATACCTGGGGAGAAGTGGACCGGTCTGCCCATCTCAGTGGCCCTTCCAATGGCCTCATCCAACGCGTCAAGGCCGCTTACGCGTCTTATCGAAGGAACCTTTTTGCCCGTCTTGGCGCGGTTGATATAGAGAATGAGAACTACACAAAACGCTAGTTGGGTTACAAAAGCCATAATCTGTCCTTCGGCAATGATCTTCAAGTTTATCCTCCTTTCATGTCCCGGAATCTGTAATATACCCTCACACTGATAAATGTAGCCCATATGTTCTGCTGGGAATTTGGAGATTGTTTTCACGTAAAGGCGAACTCTCATTGAGAGTGACTAGGATTCAGGCACCTCCTTCGTATGAGGCTTAGGGCCGGTATTCATATTCCGAAACCAATTTCCGTCGCGCTATTGGTTCGAATGAATAAAGAGCCAATTTGAAGTGGTGAAATGAGAATCCGGTGAAATGAACCTTGTAACGCTAATTCTATGTGGGGCGCCTGTTTTCCTGCTAAAATTGAAAGGTAGGTTCATAAATATGCAGCATGAGGCCTGTCTACATATACGTGTGCATTGCATATAGATTTATTCTGCAATATGCCTAAGGTGATTAAATGTCCGGTGAGGTTCAGGCCCGGGATCTTGTGAGGCAGGATTTTGCTTTTCATTGCGATAATATGTTAGAGGCAAGATTTGAGGTGAGTAATCGAAATGGAGGAATTTTATTGTCAGAAAGAATCATTGGACACTTTAACCAGGGTGCTTTTGAATCTTTTGTCGATGAGATGATGCACATACATAAGGTCCCCGGCGTATGCGTGGGAATAGTGTATAAAGGCGATGTGGTGTATGTAAAAGGATTTGGTTACAGAGATTTGGAGAACAACCTACCTGTAAGCGGAAACACTGTGTTCGGGATTGCATCGGTTACGAAATCTTTCACTGCCCTTGCAGTAAACCAACTATCTGAAAAGGGGCTGCTATCTATAGAGGAGCCTGTAAGAAAGTACCTGCCGGGTTTCAGTGTGCCTGATCCGCACTTTTGCGGGGAAATAAGCATACACAACTTTTTAACCCACACGTCAGGGATCCCACCTTTGCCCTCGCTCAACTACGCCATTTTGGAAAGTACCCAGCCTGACGAGGCCGAGGAACCTGAAATCGCCGGGTATGACCAGTGCCACAGACGTTTCAGTTTCAAAGACGTAGACGGTCTCCTTGAGTTCATAGCTACGTACGAGTACGAGCTTTTGGGTGCTCCTGGTGAGTTTTTGAGCTATTCAAACGACTGTTTTGGCCTCTTAGGCTCGATAATCGAAAAAACTTCAGGCGAAACCTATGAGGATTATCTTCAAGAGCATATTTTGGGACCTTTGGACATGGAGCATACGACCACCAGGCTTGACAAACTGAAAGAGTTTGATGAGGTTACCCGCCTTTACTACAAAGATAGTGACAATAACCTATGCGTTTCAGATAATTGGCAGGTAGCCCCGGCTTTTACTGCCTGTGGGTTCCTCAAATCATCGGTTTTTGACCTTTTGCCATATGTTAACCTCTATATCAATCGAGGCCGAGCAAATTCTTCTCAGATCGTTTCTCCAACTTCGGTCGGAAGAATGATTACACCCTACTACCCTTACAATCCAGATCAATGGTACGGGTATGGTTTCACTGTAAGGCCTGACTATTACGGGGTAACCTTGGTGCAACATAGCGGTTCTTTGAAAGGAGTGGCTTCGAACATAGGCTACGTTCCTGAAAAAGACCTAGGCGTCGTGGTCCTCTCGAACATGACAGGATTTCCTGCGAGCAAAGTCTGGCTGGGCGCAGTCAATTTGTGCCTTGGACTCGATGTTGGGACGCCGATAACTGAGAAAACCGTAGTTTCTCAGCCTGAAGCCAGGCTGCTTAAGTTTGTGGGGACTTACCGTTCAGGTGAAGGCGCCTGTATTAGGATCCACATGGTTGGAGACGAGCTTAAGGCAACTATAGATTCTAAGACCTACCCAGTAGAGCCGACCGGACCAGATACTGCAGTTATAGTCATAGAGGGAGTGGATAACTTCATCAAACTACTTACTGATTGCGATGGCACGGTTTGGGCTTTGAGATATGGTTCCCGAATAATACTAAAGGCAGAAGATGATCCTTACGTTTCATGTTGACCTAAAAAAACGATTGCCGGTGGCTTGCGCCGAGGTAAAACAAACCCTTTGCAGGCCACCGGTTCTTCTGTTGAGATCATTGCTCCATGATGCGCCTTATTTCTTCGAGGAAAAGGCTGTTTTCCTCAGGCGTGCCTACCGAGACTCTAAGGCAGTTTTTGAGGGATGGCTTATGGGAGTAGCTCCTTATTCCTATCCCAGAGCGTGACTTAAGCCCTTCCATTACGGTTTCTGCCGGCTTCTCGGTGCGAAAAAGTATGAAATTCGTGTCTGAACGGAAAGGTTCAATTCCCTTTATCCGCAAAAGTCCCTCAAAGAGTCTGTTTCTTTCTTTTATAGTGTATTCTATGATGTCTTGCCTGTATTCTTGGTTTTCCAAAGCTACTTGAGCGACCGTTAGCGATAGCGAATTCATGTTAAAGGCGTCTCTTACCTTGTTAATCTCGTACGCCAATTCCGGTGAAGTGACAGCATACCCCACTCTTACGCCTGCAAGACCGTATGATTTGGAAAAGGTCCTCATTATTATCACGTGTGGATACTTCTTAAGCATGTAAAAAGCGTTATTCTCAGCAAAATCCCAATACGCCTCATCTATTGCGACTACCATCTCGCTAGATTTCACTATAGATTCGATTTCAGACATAGGAAACGAGTTTCCTGTAGGGTTATTGGGGTTGCAGAGAAACAAAATGCCTAAGGGACCTGTATCGCCCGACGGATCGGAAGCTTGGGATGGCAGGTTTGTCTCTCTCATAAGGGCTGCGACGTCCAACTGGAATCCGTCAAGCAATGGCACCCCTACAAACTGAACACCTTGGGCGATCGCGCATCCTTTGTACGAATCAAAGGTAGGAACAGGAGCAACTACTTTCCCGCCTACTCCAAACGCTTTGACGCACAGGCTAATGATCTCATCGAGTCCATTTCCTAGGACTATCATTTGTGGTTCTACCCCTAGATGCGAAGCGAGAGAATTCCTGAACTCGTCCATGTGTTGTGCAGGGTAGCGGTTAAAACCTATATCCAGAAGACGTTTCATTGCGATTTCTTTTAACTTAAAAGGAAAATCAAACGGGCATTCGTTTGCGTTTAGCCTGACTTTGTATTCGTAGAAAACCTCGCTAAAGGGCTTCATCTTATTCAAGTCTTCTCTAAAGCGGATAGGCACTTGGCATTTCACCTCACATTTGGTTCTATGGATGTACTCGGTCGACATCTAACGACGCTGCGGTGGATTTCCTAAGGCACATGCTTGACATATGGGATCGGTTGCGGATCGAGCCTCAATTCTTTTGGCGAAGCGATGCACCTTACTGCCATCACTTTTACTCCGGCTTCCTGGGCTTCATCTAAAGAGGCCGCAAATTCAGGGTCCATTTCTCTATGTGCTGTGACTTTCGTTATATCTTCCCTTTGGGCAATAAACATAACTCCTGTGCTCATCCGTGGTGAGGATAATGCGGCGAGCTCTCCGACGTGCCTGGCGCCTCGCTTTGTAGGTGCGTCAGGAAAAAGCCCTATTCCATCTATGCATAGGTTGACCGATTTTACTTCAACCAAGAATGGCCGACATTTGGGGCCCATGAGCAGGAAGTCAAAGCGGCTTGTAGGCGCTTTCTTTGCGGCCGAAGCTCCTTGCTTGCCCGATGGCCTGAATCCTCCTTGCGAAGAATCTTCATTATGCTCCGGGTCTATAAGGTCTATCGCACGTTCTAAGGTCACTTCTCTTTGGATTTGCGTGTAACCTGAGAATTCTCGAAGAACTCCCTTTCGCAAGGCGACCTCAAATATGTCGTTGGGGTATCTTGTGTCTACACACACCCATATATCTTCGAATGCTGCGAGCACTAGGTCATACGCTGTCTTTCGGGTAGACTTCTTTGCCTTCGAAATGGGGTTTATGTGCCTAACCATTACCTTGTTGCCTGAAAAGAGTAGTTCCTCGAGTCTACCCGGATCAGAAACGTGAGCCTCTACGATCTTGCCGTTTACATTTACCACCGCTAGAAACCTGTTTGGCCTAGAAATGAGTGTTCCTAGATGTAGATCGCCAAAAGGGATAGAGACAATGCTATCTTCGGTAGAGACAGATGTCCTGATAAGCGGTGATTCCATAGTTTTGCCTCCATATCCATGTCTGGATCCATTTTGGCGTTTCACGAGGTACTTTTCTACAAGCGTAGGGGATGTTCCTTTAGATTTGGATTTTTCGCTACCATCTATCGTATAATCTGAAGATGGCACTTGTGGGAGATTACGTTGGGTCTAGATGGGGTGTGTGTAGAAATGGTAGAAGCCGAATACTCGCCTGAGGCTCGAAAAGTGCGGATCGGGCTTTCATCGCTATATTTTCTTACATATCTATCTCTGGGTGTGTATTGGACCTATGGAAACATATACTTTAGAGGTCAGGGTCTTTCGGTTTCAGAGATTGGCGTGTTGAACGCAGTGTACTATGCTGTAGCGATTTTGGGGCACCCTTTCTTCGGGCTAATATATGATAGGGTATCTAACAAGTACAGGGTCATAGCTTTTACCTCAATTCTTGCGTCAGTGTCTGCTTTTTTGGTTCCTTTTCAGACAAGCATGCTTTTACGAGTAGTCGTCTATGGATCCTTTTCGTTGTTCCTTTCAAGTCTTATGCCTCTTTTGGATGCATGGACTTTGATATGGTGCCACGAGGGAGATCATCCGTTTGAAAGGATCAGGCTCTGGGGTTCTTTTGGGTATCTTTTTTCGTCAGTGCTTGGTGGCACGTTGCTCGAGCGTCTCGATCTCGTATGGGCATACTTCACTCCGTCTTTGGTGCTCGGCCTGATTTGTCTGGCTGTGCTCGTATTCCATAAAACCGGAAGCTTGCCGTCGAAGGAGACATCACGTCCTTTGTCCCAATCTTCAGGTGGAACTAGGGAACTCAGAGATGTGATCCGAAGCGGTCCTTTTCTGCGCCTTGTGGCTATTAGTTTTCTCTATAGAATTGCTCTAACCGGTCCAATGAGCCTTTTGACCGTTTATTTAGACCATAACGGGTTGAGTGCAGTGCAAATCGGCTATGCAATGATAATAGGCGGCCTGAGCGAAATGTTTGTCATAATCTGGAACCAGAAACTCTTCGAATATACGAGCGGTGATACATTGCTTGCAGTTTCTATGCTTTCTTCTGGGGTGAGATGGGTATTTCTAATCTCGGCTAAGAACCCTGTTGGCCTTTTGGCTACGCAAATCTTCGAGGGCTTAAACTATATGCTCTTTTATCTGGTTGCTGTTCAAAAGGTGACTAGTTTGTTTCCCAAAGAACTTGCGGGAGCAGGGCAGACCATTTTCGGCTCAGTGTTTTACGGATTAGGCCCTGTTATTGGTTCGCTTGCTTCGGGTATTATGGTAGATAGGATGGGATTTGAACGATCCTTTGGGTTATTTTCGCTTTTATGCTTCCTTGTGGGCTTGGTTCACATTATTACTACTAAGTATCTAGCTGACAAGAGCAATAAAGGATAGACTTAAAAAGGACTTATGAGAAAACTACGGGGCGAGGATTTCTTGCGCTGATGTGGAATTTCTGTTGTCTGGGCACGTAGAGAGGGCGAATGACCGTGAAGGGCACATTAATAAACACCGCTGCAATTATCGTAGGCACAGCCATAGGGTTGATCGTCGGGGACAGATATCCTCAAAGGATGAAAGAAACTGTGATGAGCGGTTTGGGTCTTGTTACTAGCATCTTAGGGATACAGATGGCTCTTACCACTGAGAATATCTTGTATCCCTTGGCCGGCATAGCTCTTGGTGGCATCTTGGGCGAGATAGTAGATCTCAATATGTGGGTGAATAGGTTAGGTGAGTTTCTGGAGCGAAAGTTCTACAGACTTGATGCAAAAAAAGAGAAGAATCCGTCAGGCGTCGATGCCAATTCACAAGGAGTGTTTGCAAAAGGGTTTGTCAC
>JAPXKJ010000020.1:0-23624 GCA_033810155.1 Bacillota bacterium
TGGTGGAGGCGGAGGGAATTGCACCCTCGTCCGTAAGTAAACAGGCATCAGTCTCTACGAGCGTAGCTCCGGATTTATTATCGCAAGATGAAACGCCCCGGAGCGGGCTTCCCAACTCGCTAGCTCAGAATTCATTTCCCCAGGTGGTCCCGAGCAACCCCACATGGGTATCTTCCCTAGTGACGGTAACACGGAGATAGGGAAGCTTTCTCTCCGGTACCGTGGCCGCTTATTTAAGCAGCCAGTGCGTAATTTGTATCAGCAGTTATTTGTTTGCCGCTTTAATGGGTACGGCTCCCATGCTCGCTGCTCAAACCCAACTACCTACGTCGAACCTATATCGCCCCCATAACTTAACTCAATTACATTCTAGCATGATTCCGGGGGTAGGACAATGCACCATCGCATAAACCACGAGCACTCCGCGACAGAAAAAACATTATGCAACAACGCCTGGAAACTTCTTAATGGTCCTCCCGACCTCGCACAACCCTTTCGCTTTCACGCTGTATATCTCTTTGCTTAATGGCTTCCCGCTTGTCGTATGTTTTACGACCTCTCGCAAGCGCCAATTCAACCTTGGCTTTGCCGTCACGGAAGTATATAGATAGCGGGATAAGCGTGTATCCCTTTTGAAATACTTTGGATGCCAACCGCCTTATCTCGCTTTTATGGAGAAGCAGTCGCCTAGGTCTTAGAGGGTCATGATTAAATCTGGCTGCAGGTTCATATTGATCAATATGAGCGTTGCGGAGAATCACCTCGTTGCCTACTATCTCGGCATAGCTATCCTGCAAGCTAGCTCTACCCATCCGCAGGGATTTCACCTCAGAACCGATAAGGGCTATGCCTGCCTCTATGGTTTCTTCGATATAATAGTCGTGTCGAGCGCGCCGATTTCGCACAACTACCTTTATATTGTCATCTTCTTTCATCTTTCATACACCTTTTCAGCTGACACGAGATTAGAGGCCTAGGTCATCAGATATGCTTTTCATAGCTTCTAGACCCAGACTCACAAACTCACGCACGGTCAATCCAAGCTCAGAACACGCCTTTATGGCCTCTCGATTCGCTCCGCGGGCAAAAGATTTCTCTCCCATCCTGTTTAAGACAAAGTCCGTGTCTATGGCAGCAAGTTTCTTCTCAGGCGAGATCAATGCGGATGCAACAATTAGGCCTGTCAAGGGATCAGCAGAGTAGAGAGCCTTAGCCATTTTTGAGCTCCTTGGCAAACCATGAACCTCGTTGTGAGCTTTAACCGCTTCTACGATTTCACTATCAAAGCCAAGCTCCGCTGCGATCTCCCCGGATTGGATGCTATGCATGTCAGGATCATTCTTTGTATCTTCATAGTCGATATCGTGAAGGAGTCCAGCTGCTCCCCATCTCTCCTCATCTTCCCCAAAGTAGCGAGCCAAGCGCCGCATGACAGCCTCTACAGCTAAAATGTGTTTGTATAGGTTATTCGTTTTTACTCGACTACGTACTTCTGAAACAATCTCATCTCGGGTCAAAACCTCACTCCCCTTTCTCTGCGCGGGCCAACATTAAGAGCGCGGTAAAACGGTGAAACAAAGGGACATCTGCGATGCCTATGCAGACAGTCCCTTTATGGCTAGATTACCTAAACAACGAAGCAAATACCAAAGCGACAATGCTCATGAGTTTGATCAATATATTGAGTGATGGACCTGCCGTATCCTTGCATGGATCGCCGACAGTATCGCCAACGACAGCTGCCGCGTGAGTCGGGGTACCTTTTCCACCAAGGTTGCCTGCCTCAATGTACTTCTTCGCGTTATCCCAGGCACCGCCTGAGTTCGCAAGGAATATCGCCAATAACACCCCGGAAACAAGACTTCCCGCCAAAAGACCGGCTAGGGCTTCTTTACCCAGTACAAAGCCAATCAGAATCGGCGCACCTACAGCCATCAGTCCTGGAACCACCATTTGCTTCAGCGCACTTGCCGTCGAGATATCTACGCACTTGGCGTAGTCGGGCTTGGCTTTGCCCTCCATGAGACCAGTGATCTCTCTGAATTGACGGCGTACTTCCTCTACCATCTCAAAAGCAGCCTTTCCAACGGCCTCCATCGCCATGGACGAAAATAGAAAGGGCAGCATCCCACCTATGAGAAGACCGGCGATAACGTGCGCGTTCAGAATATCAATTGAAGTTAGGCCTGCGGCCTGCGAATACGCTGCAAACAGCGCCAGCGCAGTAAGAGCCGCAGAACCAATTGCAAAACCTTTGCCTAGTGCAGCAGTAGTATTCCCAAGTGAGTCAAGTGCATCAGTGATCTCACGCACGCTCTTGTCTTGGTGGGTCATTTCTGCAATGCCGCCTGCGTTATCGGCAATCGGCCCGTAAGCGTCAACCGAAATCGTCATGCCGGTAGTAGAAAGCATGCCTACAGCAGCCAAGGCGATTCCGTAAAGACCACCAAACCCGCTGTCACTTCCAAACTTGAAGGCCACAAGAGTTGCAATAGATACTAGTATGATGGGAACCGCAACGGACTTCATGCCGACAGCTAACCCCTGGATGATGTTGGTTGCGGCTCCGGTCTCAGAAGCCTCAGCAATAGCTCTTACCGGAGGATAATCGGCAGACGTGTAATACTCCGCCACAAGCCCTATCAACACACCCGCCACCACTCCGGCTAAAATCGGCCAGAAGAGAGTAGCCGCTCCTGTGAAATAGTATATAATGCCAAATGTTATCACTAAAACCAATCCGCTGGACGAAAAAGAACCTATCCTCAAAGCAGTCGCTGGTTGGGACATCCTCATTCGCACGAAAAACGTGCCTAGAATAGACGCCACAACTCCTCCCGCAGCGACAAGAAGCGGAAGGATTATAGCAAACAATGCTTCATGCGGATCTGTCATCAAAACACCCATGGCCATCGCAGCTATTATTGAACCTACATATGACTCAAAGAGGTCTGCACCCATACCCGCCACGTCGCCTACGTTATCACCCACGTTATCTGCAATAACCGCAGGGTTCCTAGGATCATCCTCAGGGATGCCAGCCTCGACCTTACCAACAAGGTCTGCGCCTACGTCTGCAGCTTTAGTGTAGATTCCCCCGCCGACCCTCGCAAAAAGGGCAATCGAACTTGCTCCAAAAGCAAACCCGTTTATAACTCCAAAAGAGGCCGGATCGGTAGGATCCCCGAAAAGAAAGTACACAATACTTATCCCCACAAGACCTAGGCCCACAACAGTCATACCCATTACCGATCCGCCAGAAAAAGCCACATCCAGTGCGCTCACAGTGCCTTTCTTTGCGGCTTCGGTAGTCCTCACGTTTGCCATGGTAGCGGTCTGCATACCTATGTAACCTGCAAGAGCTGACGTTAGCGATCCAATTATGAATGCTATCGCAGTCTCGGGCCGCATGGCGTCGGGAGGAGTGAAGTATCCCGCTATGAATATGACCACGGACACCACAACTACGAATATAGCCAGCGACTTATACTCTCTCTTGAGAAATGTCATAGCGCCTTCATGTATCGCATTGGATATCTCCACCATCTCGTGAGAACCTGGATCCTTTGACGATACTCTAGAACGAAGGAATATTGCGAACAAAAGAGCAATAGCCCCTGCGATAAGTGCAGCTATTGCCCACTCCGAGCTAATCATGCCCTATATCTCCTTTCCAATGCTTCTAGCGGTTGTATTCTACCCCTGCCTTACAAAAGTAAGGGCGACACAACATACTAAAAATGCGACTGCAAAGTACACGGTTAATTTGGCATAGAATTCTTCACGCCCTTTTTTCTTCCGTCTAACAGTACCCTCACTTCCCCCAAATAGGCTAAGCCCTGCAGACTTACCTGGCTGCAAAATGATAAGCACTATAAGACCTACCGATGCAATAACGTGAACGATTCTTATCGCAATCTCCACCCAATTCACCTCGCTTTAGGCACCGAATCAGCTATCCGATTGTAACACCGCACCCCTTGCTAAGTCTACATTTACAACTTGCCACCGTACACTGCGAAACGCCCAATCTCCTCCTCGATCCTTAGGAGCCTGTTGTATTTCGCGACTCTTTCGCTGCGGCACGGAGCCCCTGTCTTTATCTGGCCACCGCAAGTTGCTACGGCTAGATCTGCTATGAATGAGTCTTCTGTCTCACCAGACCTGTGAGAAACGAGCCATCTATATCCAGCGTTAGCAGCAATTTGAATCGAATCCAGAGTCTCGGTTACAGTGCCTACTTGATTTAGTTTTATCAAAACTGAGTTAGCCGCCCCTACGGTGATTCCCTTTTCAATCCTATCTCTTTGAGTAACGAAAAGGTCATCGCCAATGATCTGCACCTTTTCTCCCAGTGCCTTGGTCAGCACAACCCACCCTTCCCAATCATCTTCAGATAAACCGTCCTCTATTGATACTATAGGGTAGGATTTCACCCATGAGGTATACTTCTCGACAAGTTGTGCGGAAGTTCCTGTCCATTTCTCCCCCTCAAGGACATACTTACCATCTTTGTAGAATTCCGAAGCCGCAGCGTCTATAGCAAGATTACAGTCTATCCCTGGTCTGTAACCTGCCTTCCGAATCGCCTCAACCAAGAGCCCTAGGGCCTCCTCATTGGAACCGAGGTCAGGCGCGAATCCGCCTTCATCGCCTACTGCCGTAGAATAGCCTTTGGATTTCAATATGCTTTTGAGGCAGTGATATACTTCAACTGCCATTTGGAGCGCATTTGAAAACGTATCCGCGCCAGACGGAACGATCATAAACTCCTGGATATCAACATTGTTATCAGCGTGCTTTCCCCCATTTAGTATGTTCATAAAAGGTACCGGGAGCACTCTAGATTGGATGCCTCCTAGGTATCTGTATAAAGGAAGACCCATGGATTGCGCAGAGGCATCAGCGACTGCCATGGAAACTGATAGTATGGCATTAGCGCCTAGTTTTGACTTGTTTGATGTACCATCCAGTTCGATCATCAAGTCATCGATCTCTTGTTGGCACGACGAGTCACGCCCTATGATCTCTGGCGCTATCACCTGGTTCACGTTCAAAACTGCCTTCTTAACGCCCTTGCCTCCAAATTCTTTCCCGCCATCTCTCAGCTCTAAAGCTTCATGGGTCCCGGTCGATGCACCGGACGGCACCATCCCTCTTCCCAAAGATCCATCACTAAGTATGATGTCGGTCTCTATAGTAGGATTCCCACGGGAATCAAGTATCTGCCTAGCCTTAACGTCCACTATTACACTCATACGCCCGCCTCCTATGTTATCTGCTGATCGTAAGTCTCCCTTATACATATACTATCAGACTATTTCTATCCATCTCTTGAGGCTTTTCCAACTCCAACATATCGAGGATAGTAGGAGCTACATCAGACAGTATACCGTCAGCAATACCCCCAACTAGCCTGCCATCTATCAGTAGCTTGTTACTATGTTCGTCCTTTTTCGCCACGAGAATACATGGCACCCTGTTTGATGTATGGTATGTATGATTCTGGCCCTCTTCGCAACTTGAGGTATCCCCAGGCTTAGTCAATTCCTCCACATTTCCATGATCGGAAACGAGAAGGGCAACACCGCCCATTGCGACTACTGCAGGCAGAAGGCGGCTCAAACATTGATCGACAGCCTCAAGTGCCTTTGTGGCAGCCTGGAAACACCCGGTGTGTCCTACCATATCGGGGTTTGCGTAATTCAAGATAACTAGATCGTAAACTCCTGTTTCAAGTCTCCTGAGGACCTCTTCTGTTACTTCGAAGGCACTCATCTCCGGCTTTTGATCGTAAGTAGGCACTTTTGGAGAGGGAATAAGACACCAATCTTCCCCTGGGAAAGGGTGTTCTCTTTTCCCGTTGAAGAAGAACGTAACGTGGGCGTACTTCTCAGTTTCTGCTATCCGAAGTTGCCTCAAACCGGCATCTGAAACTACCTCGCCTAATGTGTTTTTAAGGATCAATGGGGAGTATGCGAAGAGTCCCTCAAGATGCTCTTCATAACAAAGCATCCCTACAAACAGAATATCAGGATGTTTTGCGCGCTCGAATTCTCTAAATTCCCTATCGCAAAACGCATGGGAAAGCTGACGGGCTCGATCAGCCCTAAAGTTGAAGAACACAAGGGAATCTCCATTATCCACCGTCCTGAAACTCCCGTATTTGTTAATAACAGTAGGGCTTACAAATTCGTCAGTTTCGCCTTGCCCATAAGCCATATCTAAAGCAAAACGCCAATCCGGCGCTGTTCGGCCTGTTCCGGAAGTCAGTAGATCATACGCCGCTTTTGTCCTATCCCATCGCTTATCTCTATCCATAGCCCAATATCGACCGACTATAGAAGATATTGTCCCGATGCCTATGTCTCCTAGTTTCTTCTCAAGACGCTCAAGATAGATAGATGCCGACTGCGGGGGGACATCCCTGCCGTCGAGAAACGCATGTACAAACACCTTTTCAACACCTTTTGCCTTCGCCATCTCTAAGATAGCATAAAGGTGCTCTTCATGGCTGTGAACCCCGCCATCAGACAAAAGACCCATTACATGCAGGGCCGAGCCTTTTTCTATCACATTATCCATAGCTGAAAGTAGAGCCTTGTTTTTGTAGAAGTCCCCAGTCTTTATGTCGTTGAATATTCTAACCAAGTCCTGATAGACGATCCTACCTGCACCAAGATTAAGGTGACCCACATTGGAGTCGCCCATTTGCCCCGGCATAAGCCCTACTGCCTCTCCGGATGCTTGTAGGGAAGCGCTGGGGTAGTCTACGCCAAGCGATCTGAAGCAAGGGATGTTCGCCTCAGTTACTGCGCTAGGGGCAGTCTGAGAGATACCCCATCCATCAAGTATTACCAACACAACCGGTCTGGGTCTTGACACTTCGATTCCCCCACGCCTAACAGTATCGAAAGTACGTAAAGACTACAGAAATTGCCTTCTCGCCTTGTATCCTTCTTCAACTATTTTGAAAAACTCGTCAGGGTCCAAGCTTGCCCCTCCTACCAACACTCCGTCGATACACTCTTTTGACATGAACGAGCGAACATTGGCAGATTTGACGCTTCCACCATATAAGACTCTTAGATCGCCGGACACATCCTCTTTGTAGAGATCGTCTATTGTGCCCCTTATACTGAGCACAACCTCTTGCGCGTCGTCGGGACGGGCTTCCTTACCAGTCCCTATGGCCCAGTAAGGTTCGTAGGCAACCGTACAAGATGAAATCTCTTCGGTCCTAACCATAGAGAATGCCGCTTCTACCATCAGAGAAACCACATCAGTAGTCTTTCGGTGTTCTCTTTCTTCTAAGGTCTCCCCTACGCATATAATAGGGCGCAATCCGTGGTCCAAGGCAGCCCTTGCCTTCTTTGCGACATCGTCGTCGGTCTCTCCGAATATATGGCGCCTCTCTGAGTGCCCAACGATAACATATGAACAGCCCGCATCTTTTAACATTCGTGGAGAAACCTCGCCGGTAAAAGCGCCTTTTTCTGCCCAGTACATGTTCTGGGCTCCTATATCTATCGGTTCATTAGAGAACAAGGCACATAACGCTGGAATACCCAAAAAGGTCGGGCACACCAACACATCTACAGGTATATCTTTATCAGGGAATCGTCTGTACAATCTTTGTGCAAAAACGCCGGCAAAAGACACCGCTTCCCCTATGTTTTTGTTCATCTTCCAATTGGCAGCGATAAGTGGTTTTCGCATTTTTTCTCTCCCTAGAAATAATCCAAATGTTCAGTCGCAAGTTCCAAATCGCAAAGGCTTGATTCCCGCAAGCTCTTTACCCTCCAAAAACTCAAGAGACGCTCCTCCTCCAGTTGATAGGTGACTTATCTTGTCTGAGCATCCCGCCATCTCTACCGCCGCCAAAGAGTCCCCTCCGCCTACGACTGTAAAACCGTCAACGCTAGCTACGGCAGCGGCCACTTCCAAAGTCCCTCCTCGAAACTGCTCCACCTCAAATACTCCCATAGGGCCGTTCCAAAAGACGGTCTTAGCTTTGGATATCGCCTGGGAAAACTCTCGACGGGTCTTTGGACCTATATCGAGAGCCATCATGTCTTCTGGAATGCTCTGGGGAGAGACCACTTTGCAGGAAACCCCTGTTTCTGGTTTCTCAGCAGCCACCAGATCTACTGGAAGCAACAAGTCTTTGCCGAGATTGTTGGCCTTTTCCATAATCCTGAGAGCGTCTTCCCTTTTCTCTTTCTCGCAAAGAGACTGACCTACGTCAAAGCCCTTGGCCATCAAAAATGTGTTGGCCATACCGCCTCCGATTAAGAGCACATCGACCTTATCTAAGAGATTTTCTAACACCCCTAGTTTGTCAGATACTTTTGCCCCTCCTATAACCGCAACGAAAGGATGTTCAGGCGACATCAACAATCTGCTCAGAGATTCTATTTCGCGTTTCATCAAGCATCCAGGATACGCAGGTAGAAACTTGGTGACTCCTACTGTAGAAGCGTGAGCCCTATGAGCAGTGCCAAAGGCGTCATTGATGAAGAGATCAAAAGGTGCAGCTAGTTTTCGCGCAAACTCTGTATCGTTTTTTTCTTCTTCAGGATAAAACCGCACATTTTCCAAAAGTAGTACATCGCCAGGCTTCATTGATTCTACTGCCTGGGCTACTTCATCACCAACGCAGTCATCTAGTTTTCGAACATCCGCCTTAAGAAGTTCTGAGAGCCGCGCAGCTATTGGGTCCATTCTTAGTTCCGGAACTACCTTACCTTTAGGTCTTCCTAGGTGAGATATGAGGATACATCTAGCGTCATGTTCTATAAGCCATGTTATCGTAGGCAAAGATGCCCGGATCCGCGTATCGTCAACGATCATACCGTCTACTATAGGCACATTGAAATCTACTCGACACAAACAAGCCTTCCCAGACACATCCAAACTCTGACACCTCCTCATGATGAAACACGGGTCCCTCCTTGTGGTGCACTAAAGCATTTCTTAAGGCGTTTATATCCAAACCAACATACGTCTGCTTTCCTTGCTTGCTTGCTCCTGATGGGCCGAAGCAGAAAGTGAAGCAGAAAGTACCGTCCCCCTTGCTTCATGAAATGATGTATGTGATTAGGTCGACTAGGCGCTCTGAGTAGCCCCACTCGTTGTCGTACCAGGCGATGACTTTGACCATCTTGTCTCCTATTACCTGGGTAGAGAGTGCGTCTACTATGGAAGATTCCTTCATTCCTTTGTAGTCCGTTGAGACTAATGGTTCGTAGGATATGCCCAAAATCCCTTTGAGCTCATTTGCGGCTGCAGCTTCAAACGCCTTGTTGATTTCCTGAGCATCGCATGACCTTGAGAGTTCGCAAGTGAGATCGATTACGGAAACTGTAGGAGTAGGCACTCTAAAAGCCATTCCGTTTATTTTGCCCTCTAACTGTGGAAGAACCAGTGAAACAGCTCTTGCCGCTCCGGTAGTTGTTGGAATGATGTTTAGAGCGGCTGCCCTGCCTCTTCGAAAATCCTTATGAGGAAAATCAAGGGTGACTTGATCATTTGTATAAGCGTGAATAGTGGTCATGAGGCCTCTTTCAATCCCGAAGACTTCATCCAGGACTTTGGCCACTGGAGCCAGGCCATTAGTCGTGCAGGACGCGTTCGAGATAACATGGTGCTTTTGAGGATCATATTTGTCCTGATTGACACCCATCACGATAGTAATATCCTCGTTCTTGGCAGGAGCTGAGATAACTACTTTCTTTGCCCCTCCCGATTCGATGTGGGCAACTGCTTGCTCTTTGTTTGTAAACCTACCTGTAGACTCAAGGACTATATCTACCCCTAGATCCCTCCAAGGAATATTGGCAGGATCTCTTTGCGAGAACACATGGATGTACTTGCCCCCTACGTTGAGCCCTTGGCCTTGAACTGTTACGTCTTCATCAATCGTCCCGTAATTGGAGTCATACTTAAGGAGATACGCAAGATTGCTGGGATCAGCTAGATCATTTAGCGCTACAACCTCGTAATTCTCGGCACGTTTCGAGGCTCTCAAAAACCGCCTGCCTATGCTACCGAATCCGTTAATACCCACCTTAATCATTTTGAAATTACCCCCTGAACCATGAATTTTATCCCTTCCCTACTATAGCCTAAATCACAGCCACACTGGAAACGGTATCGCTAGAAATGCCAAGCGCCCTACCGCCACACCACAAACGCGTTCTCTACCTGTACATAAAAAAACCCAGAACCCCTGCCGAAACTAAAAGAAGAATCGGATCTATGTTGAAAACCAAAATCCCAACAATAACTGCTGCAGAGATTATGCCAGGGACAAGACCTGTAATCGAGTTAGGCAACACTGAAAGAGCAGCAGATAGGATCAGAGCCACAACAACCGGCCTTATACCTGATAACATGTATTTAACAAGTGGCACTTCTTTATACCTAAGAAAGAGCCTACCCAGAACCATCATTATGATGAAAGAGGGAAGAACTACCCCGAAGGTCGCCGTCATGGAACCAATCACCCCGGCAACCTTGAAACCTACAAAAGTAGCAGAATTAATGGCTATGGGACCGGGAGTGCCCTGCGATATGGCTATAACGTCGATGAACTCCTCCATCGCCAGCCAACCCCGGTTGGTAACGACCTCCTCCGAAATCAAAGGAATCATCGCATAGCCTCCGCCGAAGGCAAAAGCACCCACTTTGAAGAACGAAACAAACAGTTGAAGCAAAACATCCGCCATAGTGACTCATCTCACTTCCTAGATATCTGCGATCTACCACGCTCTGTGGCATCCGACCTTGTTCTACTTTTACCTCAATTTGAGAGCGCTGATGCTAGAGACGATTTTCGGTGGCGTTGGAACTCGTAGTGCTTCGAGAGTGCTCGAAAGCTCCATATAACATACCGGAAATTGCTGCCAAAAGCACAACGAAGATCGGATTGATATCCAGAAAAATAAGCAACCCCGAGCCTATTGCCGCAAATACGATGTCTCTAGCATTGCCTATGGATTTTTTCCCTACCTGGTACACAGCGGAAATCAAAAGACCGAAAATGGCAGGCCTCATGCCTTTGAAGATTGCCTGAACTGCAGTAGACTCTTTCACTTTTAGGAAGAAATTAGCTATCACCAGGATAATCAGAAAAGACGGTAAGCTAGAACCCAGAGCAGCTACTACAGCTCCTAGAACCCCTCTCATCTTATTACCGCACAAAACAGAGGTGTTAATTGCAATGGGGCCCGGTCCGCTCTGAGCAATAGCCAATATGTCCACGAACTCAGAGTCATCTAACCATCCCCGTCTGTCCACGAGTTCCTTTTGAATCAAAGGTACCATGGCCCATCCTCCACCAAAGGTAAATGCACCGATCTTAAAAAAGCTAATGAATATGCTCCATAAAGACATATCAACGGGCGAATCGCTAGAAATGGTTTCTTTCATATTTGAACGTGCCTAGAAGGCGCTTCCCTCCCTTCATACCTTCACTTGCCCGAACATAGCCGCAATATTTGAGCGTCTTCTGCTTTAGACATACACAGCCCATTATATCACTAAACTTAGAAACCAAGCCCTTCATAACGCAACAGACCCGAGGGATTAACCACCCGGGCCGCCACACATTGAATACCCAAAAAACGCTGTTTTCATCAGCATTCCATTGCCTTGCCCACCCTAACAATCTAGGCGAGATAGTCTCTTAGTTTCTTGCTCCTCTGAGGATTTCTTAGTTTCCGCAAAGCCTTGGCTTCGATTTGTCTTATGCGTTCTCTTGTTACGCCAAACTCACGCCCTACTTCTTCAAGAGTACGCGGTCTCCCGTCGTCTAGACCAAAGCGGAGCCGCAGAACCCTTTGCTCACGGTCATTAAGACCCGACAGCACTTCCTCGATTTGCTCCTTAAGAAGCAGGTAAGAAGCAGCCTCATCAGGGGCAAGCACATCCACATCTTCAATGAAGTCCCCAAGGTGGCTATCTTCTTCTTCACCGATAGGCGTTTCCAGCGAAACAGGCTCTTGGGCAATTTTTTGGATCTCACGCACCTTCTCAGGTGTGATCCCCATCTTTTCCGCGATTTCTTCTGCGGTAGGCTCTCGCCCAAGTTCCTGGACCAGTTCCCGGGAGGTTCTTACGAGTTTGTTGATGGTCTCTACCATATGCACAGGGATCCTTATCGTCCTGGCCTGGTCAGCTATGGCCCTCGTGATGGCTTGCCTTATCCACCACGTTGCATAGGTGCTAAGTTTGTAACCCTTTCTGTAATCAAACTTCTCAACCGCTTTGATCAGACCCATGTTGCCTTCCTGGATAAGGTCCAAAAACGCCATTCCGCGACCCACATATCTTTTGGCAATAGATACTACGAGACGCAGGTTTGACTCGATTAGGCGCTGCTTCGCTTCTCGATCCCCCATCTCCATACGTTTTGCCAATTCTACCTCTTCTTCGGCTGTAAGGAGGGGAACTCGACCGATTTCCTTCAAGTACATTCTGACCGGGTCATCTAAGGCCACTCCCTCCGGAACAGACAAATCGATATCTGTTCCATCTTCTTTGTCTTCGGCCTCTTCAGTCTCAGGTTCCTCATCTTCGTCTAGAACCTCATCTTCGACTTCTTCTTCTGTGTCCAAAACTGATTTTCCAACTCTTTCATGTCCCGATTCGTAGGCTTTACCAACAACCTCGGGCCTTTTTGCCGACTGCCTCTCGCTCAACACATCTATGCCAAGCTTACTGAATTCACGATAGACCTGGTCAACTTGCTCTTCGCTCATCTCCCGGCCTTCCAATGCATCGGCGATTTCTTTATACGTCAAGAAGCCTTTACCTTGCCCCAGCGCAATTAGCTCCTTTATCGCATTCCTCTCTGCACTAAGGTTATTCAACCGTCTTCCCTCCCGGAGAAGCCACCAGGGAACATATAGAAGTTCTCATCCCCTGTAGACTTCACCTGTCTAAGTAATTTCTGATACTCGTCGAGTATGGTGACCAATCGTGCCTGGTCTTTATCCTCTTCAGCCCTTCTCATTTCGTCTCTCAGTTCGGCCAAGCGGAATTCCTTTATTCTTCTTATGCAATCCTTAAGCACTCGTTCCGGTTTATCGATCGGCCCAAATTCTGCGCAAATATGGGCAACCCAGTTAGAAATCTCAGGACTTTCTGTCCAAACAAGGAAATCATCACAGTTTGCAAACATTAGACGGCATCGCTCATCCGAAAAATCGTCACCGGTAAGGTGCATTTTTGCAACGTTCACTAGTTCAGGTTTTTCTACGAGGACCTTGATAATTCCTTCCTCCGCACGACGTCTTGCCAAATTTGCTTCTTCATTTTCTGATGCGTTAGTTATGGGTCTACGGTGTGACATATTCTCATCGCTAGATTTGGCTACCGCCCTGCGCGTCTTCTTTTTATATGATTCTACGTCTTTGTAGAGCGACTCCTTCGAAACATCAAGATCCCGTGCTATTTCGGAAACGTAGGCAGATATCTCGACTTCGCTCTCGAGTTCAGCAAGCACTGGCACGATAACATCCTTAACCTTGAGTTTTCCCTCAATGGTAGTGATATCATTTGCTCTTACAGCTTCGTCGTATATGAACTTTACATCTGAAACTGCCCCTATGATCAATTCCTCGAATTTAGAAGCACCATACTTAACCACATACTCATCGGGATCTTTTGCACCTTCAAATACCGCTACCCTGCTTCTACCACCCGCTTCTCGAAAAACGTCAATACATCGTCTGACTGCTTTCTTTCCAGCTTCATCTTGGTCAAAAGCTAAGATTACATCGTCACACAGGAGCAGAACTGATCTTGCCTGCTGAGCTGAAAATGCGGTTCCCATCCCCGCGACCGCGTAGTCAATGCCATTTTGAAAAGCACTGATCACGTCCATGTAACCTTCCATTACACATACTCTTCCCCTGCTGCGAATTCCTGCTTTTGCCAAATTGAGAGCATATAATTCCTTTCCCTTGTGGAATAAAGGTGTATCCGGCGAATTCAGGTACTTGGGTTCTTCATTTCCTATCGCCCGACCCGCAAACCCGATGAGTTCGCCTACAGAATTCCAAATGGGAAACATGATCCGCCCTCGGAACCGGTCGTACATGTTACTCAGACGTGATTCTACCCCTGACTGTTCTCTACGATTAGGCTCTTTTTCCACACACAAACCAGACTTCACCAATGAATCGGGAGATATTTTGGCTCTAGCGCTCTGCCCGGTAATAAAATCCCATTGGGCAGGCGCATAGCCTAGTTCGAAAACGTCCATAGTGTCTCTGACTATGCCACGGTTCTCAAGATACTTGAGGGCACGTGCTCCTTGCCTAGAGTAAAGCATCTCCCTGTACTTTGCATGGGCGAAGGAAAGTGCATCGCGCAGACCATCTAATTCTGCCTTCTTTTTCTTTTCTGCAAATGTCAGAGCAGGCTCGGGGAGTTTTACCCCTGCCAATGCTGCCAACTTTTCGACTGCCTCCGGGAAACCCATGTTTTCCATCTTCATCAGAAAAGTAAATATGTTTCCACCTGCACCACACCCAAAGCAATAGAAAAACTGCTTATCGGGATCAACCGTAAAAGAAGGCGTCTTTTCCTGATGAAACGGGCACAATCCGACGTAGTTCTTGCCGGTCTTGCGCAATTTTACATGTTCGGACACGACGGAAACTATGTCTGTCCTGGCCCGTATTTCATCGATTATTTCCTGGCTATAGTATCTTGCAGACACTTTGACCCCCGTCATTTCTTTTGATATTGCCAAACACCATATAACCTATATATCATTCGATAACTGTAGAAAAACTCCTTCATGTGTGTGTAATTATTTTTTTGATCTCAGCATAATTTGCATTCGAGTACCAATATCAACTACTACGCGACTGATGATATAACCTGCCTATATGTTGCGTTCGTATGAAGAAATGACGAGCCAAAACGAGATCCCGCCTATTACTACTACGAATGCCTGATGCAAAAGTTCGAAGAATACAAATCGCCACCTAAAGAACAGGGTTATTCCCTTATGTGAGAGAATACTCCGAGAATAGTGCACACGACCGAAAGATTTACAAACGTGCATCTCAATTATGCAAGGGGGAACATCCGATGACCATTTCAACGCGCAAAAGACCTCTAGAGCCCGAAGACATTTCCAACTTAGTGTGCTACGGTGATCCGCAAGTCTCGCCTGACGGCAAATTCTTAGCATATGTCCGACAATCAATCAAGGAAAACGAGTATGTAACAAATATACATCTTGTTGAGGTCGCTACCGGAAAAAACATTCAACTCACAAATTCTGGCAAAGACCGTTCCCCTAGATGGTCTCCGGACGGCAGCTGCATCGCCTTCGTATCCGATCGTTCTTCTCGAAGCCAAATCTGGTTGATAGGTCTAAATGGGGGCGAAGCAATTTGCGCTAAGACCAAAGAGAAGATCCAGAGCGAGCCTGTTTGGTCAGCAGATGGTAAGCGCCTATTCTATCTAGCGGGAGCTTTTGCCAAACCTGCCGATTGGGTGCCTTACCCAGGCTGCCCCGAAGAAGATAGAGAACGCGCCATAAAACAGGCAAAAGCCAAGCTAGGTCTCGATGAACCTCAAGGCGAAACCGTTCATAAGGAAAGTGAAACTGACATAAGAGTCATAACGCGCCTATCATACAGGATGGACGGGCTAGGATACTACGGTGACACGAGAACCCATATCTTCTACATAGATATTGACGAGGATATAGACTTTGCCAAAGAACTAGTAAGCCATCAAGTAACGTCCGGTGATTTCGACTACGGATTACCGTGTCTTTCGCCTGATGGCGCTTATCTTGTGACATCTGCGTTGTGTAGGGATGATTCTGACTACTACACCAAATCAGATTTGTGGCTTGTTCACATATCAAAGAAGGAAAAATACCTCCTTTATGACTCATTAGGACCTGCTCGCCAACCTAAGTGGTCCCGAAATGGAAAACACATAGCATTTTTGGGCAACAACAACGCAAGTGGTGTTTCTACAAAAACTGACTTGTATATTCTACCCTTCGACGAATTTCGAGAGTCTCTAGAAAGCGGCGCAACGCCAGAACCTCTTGACGAGAAAAACGTGATTAACGTAACGGCAGGGACCGATCTAGAGGCAGGAAGCCTCATTTCATCTGATACGACCTATGGTTATGGAAGCCCACTTTCATGGGATGGCGATAATCTGTACTTCTCAGCCCTACACCGTGGAACCCCCTACATTTGTGGTGTAAACGTAGAAATCAAACCTTTGAATGCTGTGGAGGCATGTCCCATCGCCGGCTCACCCGATAAATCTATATCTGCATTTGATATAAAAGAGGGAGTCCTTGCTCTCCGCTGGTCAACTCCCGAAGATCCGGAAAACCTGTTCTTGACGGATGTGAAATTCGGTGGGGATGGCAACTATATCGTTTCTAAGGAAGAAAAGGTCACTTTCGATAACGACGAGTTCATATCCAACGTCGCACTGGGCTGCTGCGATAGGTTTCAGTATCGTGCCCAAGACGGACAAGAACTAGACGGTTGGCTTATTCATCCATCTGATGAGCTGTCTTCACGTGCTTCTTGTGACAAATCAGCGTATCCTATGCTTACCCTTATCCACGGAGGGCCACATGGAGCATATGGTTCTGCGTTCATGTTAAGAGCCCAGATGTTCGCAGGCCGAGGGTATTACGTGTGTTATTTCAACCCAAGAGGCAGTTCCTCTTACGGCCAAGACTTTGCCGCATGTATAGACGGCGATTGGGGCAACAAAGACTATTCAGACATAATGGACGGCGTAACAACTGTTCTGGGCAGTCACCCAATCGACAAAGATAACGTATTTGTACACGGCTGGTCATACGGCGGTTACATGACTACATGGATCATCACCCAAACCAATCTCTTTAAGGCAGCATGTGCCGGAGCTCCTGTGTGCAACCTTTATACAGACTATGGTTGTACCGACATTATATGGGCTGATGAACGTGAATACGGAGGGAAACCATGGGAAGCTAGGGACCTATACCTTGATAGATCCCCAGTCAGTCACGTAGAAAACGTTGAAACTCCAATCCTTCTAGTACACGGAGAAAATGATTATAGGTGCAGAATTACTCATTCAGAAGAATTCTACCAATCTCTAAGGCGCCTGCGAAAAACAGCAGTATTCATAAGATACGGTGCTGAATACCATGGTTTCAAGAAACCGCTCCATAGAGTCGATTTGAACAAAAGAATCCTAGCTTGGTTTGAGCACTATCAGAAGCAATGTTAAGAGCTTGTACGGTTAGTTCGTTAGACTAGCAATAAGAAGGTACCGCTTTTCTAAACTCGCATAAGGAAGCATCGCAAAAAAGCAGTACCTTCTCAACCTTTCCTAACTCAGCCTAACATCTATTACGAATAGCTGCATGAGCGGCAGCAAGCCTCGCTACAGGCACACGATAAGGCGAACAAGACACGTAATCTAGCCCTACTTGGTGGAAAAACTCTATAGAAGAAGGCTCTCCTCCGTGCTCTCCACATATCCCTACTACTAGATCGGGTCTCGCGGTTCTACCCAAATCAACGCCAGTTTTCACCAAGTATCCTACGCCCTTCCTATCTAGCACAGCAAAAGGGTTTTCGGGAAGTATCTTGTCGGCGAGGTACTTATGCAGGAACTTAGCCTCTGCATCATCTCGTGAGAATCCGAAGGTCGTCTGCGTCAGATCGTTTGTCCCAAAAGAGAAAAACTTGGCGTGCTGGGCGATATCATCCGCGGTTAACGCAGCGCGTGGAATCTCTATCATGGTCCCGACTACAACTTCAAAGTCCACACCCTGCTCCTTCTTTACATTGTCTGCGACTTGCTCGACCATGGCACTTAGAATATCCAGTTCTCTAGCTTCACCTACGAGAGGTATCATAACTTCAGGCTGCACATCGTCTATTCCTTCCTTGATAAGACGTGCCGTCGCCTGATATATCGCCCTTACTTGCATCTCATAGATCTCCGGAAACATTATCCCTACCCTGCATCCTCTCATGCCGAGCATAGGGTTCATTTCTTGATGGGACCTCACTTTTCTGAGCAGCTGCTCAGTTTCTGCTATCTCCGAAGGAGGCCCGCCCTTTACCTTCAACTCAGTCACAGTTCTCACCAAATCTTCTACATTAGGCAAAAACTCATGCAAAGGCGGATCTAAGAGTCGAATGGTCACAGGATATCCGCGCATGGCTTTCAAAATGGCGTAGAAATCGTTTTCTTGCATCGGGAGGAGCTCATCTAATGCTTCTTTGCGATCTCCTTCGCTATCTGCCAAGATCATTTTTTGAACAACGGGCAGCCTGTCGTGGCCCATGAACATGTGCTCTGTACGACACAGACCGATACCTTCAGCGCCAAACTCTCTTGCCCGCATAGCGTCTTCAGGGGTGTCTGCGTTGGCTTCTACTCCGAGCTTACGCATTTCGTCCGCCCAGTTCAAAACTTCTTTGAACGTCTCTCCCATCACGGGCTCAACTAGAGGCACCTCTCCAAGGTATACCGCTCCGCCGCCGCCATCTATAGAGATGATATCCCCTTCTTTTAACACAAAGTCACCTATATATCCTCTGTTCTCTTCAAGGTCAATCTTGAGAGCTTCGCAACCTACTATGGCAGGCTTACCCATTCCTCGAGCTACAATTGCAGCATGACAGGTCATCCCGCCCCTTGATGTCAAGATCCCCTGCGCATGAACAATGCCAGGCATATCCTCTGGGGTAGTTTCGGGTCTAACAAGTATTATCTTCTCGCCTTTTTCTCCAAGAGACTCAGCTACCCTTGTATTGAAGACAACTTTGCCAGTAGCAGCTCCTGGTGATGCCGGTAACCCTCTTGCCAAAACCTCTGATTTGATATTTGGGTCGATGCCCCTGTGAAGGAGTCTCGCAATCTCCTCAGGTTTGATCCTAAGTATGGCCTCTTCCTTGAGAATCTTGCCTTCTTTGACCATGGATCTAGCTATCTCCAAAGAAGCTTGGGCAGTCCTCTTGCCAGACCGGGTTTGAAGTATGTATAGTTTTCTGCGTTCTATGGTAAACTCAATGTCCTGCATATCCCTATAATGGTTTTCAAGAATCCCAGCTACTCTTTTCAGCTGCTCGTACATCCCCGGCAGATCCTCATCAATTTGAGATATGGGCTTAGGGGTCCTAATGCCCGCTACAACATCTTCTCCCTGGGCGTTTACTAGATACTCTCCATAAAGCAAATCCTCTCCGGTTGACGGATTGCGCGTAAACATGACTCCAGTTGCAGAATCATCACCCATGTTTCCAAACACCATGGCCTGAATATTCACCGCAGTACCTAAGTCATCTGGAATCTTGTTCACTTTCCTATATATAATTGCCCGCTCGTTATTCCATGATCTAAACACCGCCGATATAGACATGAACAACTGCTCATAGGGATCTTCAGGGAACTTCACTCCCGCCCTCTCATATATTATCTGCTTGTAAGTCTCAACAAGCGATCTGAGCCCTTGGTCGGAGACATCTTGATCCTGTGTAACACCCTCTTGGGTCTTTAGATCCGAGAAAGCATTTTCGAACTCATCATGGGCAATATCCAAGACCACATTCCCGAACATTTGGATAAACCTTCGATAACAGTCATAGGCAAATCGAAGATCTCCTGTTGCCTCGTAAAGACCCATGACGCTTTTGTCATTGAGCCCTAAGTTCAATATGGTGTCCATCATACCAGGCATGCTAATCGGTGCGCCCGACCGCACGGAAACCAAGAGAGGGTTATGTTCGCCTCCGAAAGACTTTCCCATTTCCACTTCTAGATCTTTCATGTGACGCACTACATCTTCTTTCAAATACTCGGGTAATTCTTTGCCAGATGTGTAGTAAATCTTGCAGGCTTCAGTCGTTATCGTAAAGCCGGGAGGCACAGGGAGCCCTATCCGAGTCATTTCAGCAAGTCCGGCCCCTTTTCCTCCCAAAAGGTGCCGTTTCTCTTCCCCCCCCTCCCTAAACCAATACACTAGATTATTAGCCACGTTTTCTGTTCCTCCTCTCGATTATCTCCGTAACATTCAATGCAGTTTCCTCAATAGCTTTATCTGTCACGTCTATGATACTACAACCTATATTGCGAAAAACCTTATCCGCATACTCCAATTCAGCCAGAATACGATTAGGATCTGCATATGGCGAATCTTCCTTAAGGCCCATAGTTTTGAGGCGCTGCTTCCTAACCTTGGCCAGTTTTTCTGGACTTAGACTAAGTCCTACTATTTTGTCCCTAGGAATCTGCATAAGCTCAGGAGGGGGGCTGAGCTCAGGAACCAAAGGCACATTGGCCACCTTGTAACCACGCTGCGCTAAGTACAAACTGACCGGGGTCTTTGAAGTCCTTGAAACCCCTATAAGCACCACATCAGCCAGAGGCAGTGATGAAAGGTTCTTACCATCATCCGCGTTTACGGCAAACTCGATGGCCTCTACACGCCTAAAATACGCATCGTCGAGACGGTGCATTAGACCGGGTTCAAGTTTAGGGTCTGTTTGGGATATAGTTCCTATAGCTTCCAGTACCGGCCCCAGAACATCCACTGCAAAAACACCCAATTCCGCTGCTCGTTGAGTGGCGTATTCACGCATTTCAGGCTTTACCAAGGTATGCACAACAACACCATTTCCCATGCTCGCGTTCTCGAGCACCTTATCTATCGATTCTCTCGTTTGAGCTCGCCCGTATTTGTAGATATCTACGCTGCCCCCATTGAACTGGGCAGCTGCTGCTCGCACAACTGCTTCAGCCGTATCTCCCAAAGAGTCTGACAACACGAAAACTTTGGGCTTGCCTACGTCTTCCAAAGCTATATCCCCCTAGATTTGTAATCCAAGAAAACTCAATCTCAATGATTAAGCATTACAGCTTACCCAAAAGGGGCAAGATGTACGAAAAATCGGCAAATTTTGTGAACAGATCTGATACCACTCCGAGCAATTTTATACGGTTTTCTCTTAGTCTCTCGTCGTCTGACATGATAAGCACATTATCCAAACAATTATCTATAGGCGCTCTAAGCGAGGAAAGTTCTTGAAGGTAAAGCTGGTAATCCCCCTCCTCGAAGCACCTCTCCATATCGCTCTTTTTCTCCATAACAAAAGTATAGAGTGCTTCCTCTGGTTCCTCAATGAGTAACTCCGAAGACACGTCACGGCCCGAAGCCTTGCCGCCTAGTACTGAAGTCCTTCGCCAACCGGTAACGATATCTGTAAGTTCCTCAGAACCGAGCATAGAGAAGACAGCCTCAACCATGGCGGGAAACCTAGATATCCTAGTCTCACCGCTTCCCAAGACACTTTTAATGATTTCTATAGGATAGCCTCTTTCAGACAAATACACCTCAATCCGTGACAACAAGAACTGTTTGAGTCGATCACAAACTACTTCCTCATCTACTTCAGCCTTTCCAGCTTTTTGTGCAGCATCCCTTGCAAGGAAGACGCTCTTCCTTATGGCGTCATCTAGACTAATATCATAACCGTGCGAAAGAATGATATTTACCACCCCTGAAGCAGCCCTTCGGAGACCCAACGGGTCTTGAGAACCTGAAACCCCCACACCTAGATAGAAAGCTACGGCTAAGGTATCGAGCTTATCAGAAATCGAAAGGACGCTACTTATGCCCTTATGAGGGAGCCTTCCGTTAGCGCCTTTTGGAAGGTACTGTTGCGAGATAGCTGTGGAAATCTCTTCATCGATGCCTTGAACTCTCGCATAATGACCCCCCATGATCCCTTCAAGCTCAGGCAGTTCTCGAACCATAAGAGTCACGAGATCACACTTTGATAAGCGTGCTGCTGCTCTTACCATCTCAGCTTCCTGTTTGGATAGGCCTGCTTGCTCTGCCAAATATCTCGAAAGGTCTTGTAGCCTCATCGTCTTGTCGTAGAGCGTACCTGCTTCACCAAGGAAGTAAACTCCTGAAAGATCATTGAGACGATCCTCCAAACGTACCTTAACGTCTTGAGCGTAGAAGAACGATGCGTCTTCCAAACGCGCTCTAAGTACCCATTCATTCCCCTTCTTCACATTTTCCATGCCCATATCCGGGCTGCCATCCCTTACGCCTATAAAGCCCGGAAGCACTTTGCCCAGACTATCCAGAATCGGAAAATATCGCTGGTGATGACGCATAACAGTTACAAGTACCTCTTCAGGGAGTTCAAGATACCTGCTGGCAAATTCCCCCCTAAAAGGCGAAGGATGTTCGCAAAGAGAAACCACTTCATCGAGGAGATCTTTATCTTCGAAGGGCCTCCCGTCTATCTCCCTAGAAAGATCTTGTGCACCATTTACTATAATCTGTCTTCGAAGATTATGATCTACGATTACCCCTGCATCCGCAATCAACCGGAAATAACTGTCCGCCGAAGGGATATCCAATGCGTCGGGGTGAAGCGTTCTCTGCCCAAAGCTAGTCCGTCCAGATGCAACCCCTGCAATCTCCAGAGGGACTATCTCTTTTCCGTAGAGACTGACCACCCACCGTATCGGTCTAAACCATTTCCAATTCTCATTTCCCCATCTCAGCGGATATGGACAATTCATTCCTAAGACCACATCTGGCATGATCTGCCCCAGAACGACATTAACAGGCTTTCCAGGATCATGTTTAAACCCGTACACATACTCTCCGTTGTTCTCTTGCTCGATTGAAACATCCGAGGGTTCTATGCCCAAAGAACGACAGAACCCCATCAGCGCCTTTGTTGGCATTCCGGCGCTATCATAGGCGACCTTTTTCGAAGGCCCTCGCACCTTTACTGTTACATCAGAACTAAAAGCGCTCAACCCTCGCGCGTATAGCACCAACCTTCTAGGGGTTCCATATGAGACGATCTCCTCGCAGCTTAATCTCGCATCGTCAAACGCTTTTTCGGCTCGTGCCCGTAGATCATCTATGGCAGACAACAGATACCTAGCCGGGATTTCGTCTGATCCTATTTCAAGCAGCAGGTCATCAATCATGTTCTCTCAAACCCCCGGATTTCACAGTATTTGCGTGCGCATTCACGGGTGATACTTCGCACCCTCGCGATGTAGTTCTGCCTTTCTGAAACCGAAAGAGCCCCACGCGCATCTAACAGGTTAAACAGGTGGGAACATTTCAGAGCATAGTCATATGCGGGAAGTATTACACCATCTTTCAGAACCCTCTTAGCTTCTTTCTCATACTGCCCGAAGTTTTCCCTCAGAAGATCAATATCTGCTAATTCAAAACCGTAGCGAGATCCCTCTTTCTCCTGTTGGAGAAATACCTCTCCGTAGGTAAGTCCAGGCGACATCTGAATGTCCCAAACGTTATCGACGTCTTGTATGTACGAGGTAAGACGCTCAAGCCCATACGTAAGTTCAACTGAGATTGGACAGATCTCCATGCCTCCCATTTCCTGAAAATATGTAAATTGTGTTATCTCCATTCCATCTAGCCAAACTTCCCATCCTAACCCGGAGGCACCCAAAGTCGGAGATTCCCAATTGTCTTCCACGAATCTTATGTCATGCTCTTTACGCATTATGCCTAAATCTTCAAGCGAATTGATATATATCTCCATAATGTTATC
>JAPXKJ010000021.1:0-23066 GCA_033810155.1 Bacillota bacterium
ATATCACCCACCCAAAAACCCCCGGCTCCATGAGAGATCACTATGCCTATGACCTTTGTTATGCGCCAAATACGTTTCTAAGAGTCAAAGAATCACCTCTGCCTCTGCCTAGCGAAACAATGCAGATATCGACGCCTATTTTTTCCGACACAAATCTCAAATAGTCTTGTACGTTCGGGTGCAGTTCCGAGAAACTGCGAGTCTTGGGATCTATTTCAGGCCAGCCCGGGAACTCTTCGTAGAGAGGCTTACATCTGGCAAGTTCCTTTAAACTAGCTGGGAAGGTGTCTATTACCTGCCCATCACATTCATATGCATATGCCACCTTGACATGATCGAGACCTGACAAAATATCTAGTCTGGTTAATGCAATCCCGGTAAATCCATTTATGACCGAAGCGTACTTTAGCATAACCAGGTCGAGCCAACCAATCCTTCTTGGTCTACCGGTAGTCACACCATATTCATGACCGTTTTCCCTAATCCATTGCCCTGTCTTGTCAAAAAGTTCTGTCGGAAACGGTCCATCGCCCACGCGCGACGTATAGGCCTTTACTACCCCTATTACCTCACTAATCTTCGTAGGGCCTACTCCGGAACCAATACACGAACCACCCGCTACTGGATGACTAGACGTTACGTAAGGGTACGTCCCATGGTCCAGATCAAGCAACGTGCCTTGTGCACCCTCGAAAAGCACCTTCTGACCGGCATCAACAGCGCTATTGATCAAAACTGCAGTATCTGTGATGTAAGGAGCTAGATACTCGCCTGCTTCTAGGTACGACTCTAGAATCGGAGCCGCATCTAGCGTCTCCTTCCCATAGACGTATTTCAGCACCCTGTTCTTGTCGTTTAGGTTTGACTCCAACCGCTCCTTGAAAAGCTCGGGGTCTCTAAGGTCGCCAACCCTGATTCCTACTCTTGCAGCTTTATCCATGTACGCAGGGCCCACACCTTTAAGTGTTGTGCCGATCTTACCCGCTCCCATGCTCTCTTCTTGAAGCGCATCTAGGATCTTATGGTATGGCATGATGAGATGTGCTCTATTGCTCACACGAAGCCCACGAGTATCCCTTCCCCTAGCGCGCATTGCTTCAAGTTCTTCTACCAATATCAGAGGGTCCACAACAACGCCGTTACCGATCACAGAGAATTTCTCCGGATACAAAATGCCGGAAGGAAGCAAGTGAAGCTGAAACTCATCTCCGTCCACGACCACTGTGTGACCAGCATTAGGGCCTCCTTGATATCTAACTACGACGTCCGCTTCAAGAGCCAGGTAATCTGTCACTTTTCCCTTGCCTTCGTCTCCCCACTGGCTCCCGACCACAACTACTACTGGCATATTCCCGGGTATATTACACCCGCTCCCTCCTTGTGAATAAGCAATGTTAATGCTCTTGTCTGTCCGATTCTATGCTTCTTATTGCCGATTCAACAGCAACCCTAATGGCCATGTTACACCGCGTTTTCTTCAGATTACTTTTCGCGTACCGCTCCGGACCGTCCTCCGAACCAAGGGTAAATCCCAATATATCATGGCATGTAAGAGCACCCATCTTGTCGATGAACTCTCTTACGATCTCCTGACCCATAGCATTGCATTTAGCCTTGCTCTCTTCTTCTTCAGGTTGAGTTCTTCCTATGTACATGCCTAGACCGGAGATGGCTCCGGAAAGAGCTCCACATACAGAACCTGTCCGGGCTACCCCGCCACCAAAACCAGTCATACAAGAAACCGGCATTTCAAGCCCGAGATATCTACAAACCCCATAAAAAGCCGACTCGGCACAATTGTATCCTTCTGAATGCTTGACAGAGACTTCATCCAAGAACTGAGTTATTAGGTCTGTGTCCAACTTTTCCGCCTCCCAATTAGCAATTCTAACCTATAACGCGAAAGGTTTCACCTTTTTGTAAAGGCTTGCCCTACGTCGGGACCCCATAGATCAACTACTGCAAAACTAATATACTTTGATTAGGTAAGCGTGAAAAATAGAGGTGGTGGCAAACATGGCAACATACTACATAGTAAGGCATGGCCAAACTCTCGCAAACAAGGAAGGGATACTCCAAGGACATCTCGACGTACCCCTTTCTGAGCATGGCAAAAAACAGGCTGAACTAGTCGGAAAAGCACTCTCAACAGCTGATATTGATGCTGTCTATTCCAGCGATCTGGAACGGGCTCGCGCAACGGCTGAGGCTATAGGAAAATACCACAACCTTGAACCAATCCTTGACCCGCGCTTAAGGGAAATCCATTGCGGTAGCTTACAGGGAAGGACGATGGAGGATAGTAGGAAACTCTTTCCCGAGTTCTTCACGGCATTCCGAAAAGATCCTATAAACACAGCACGACCCGGGGGCGGTGAGTCATTTGCTGATCTGTACCATCGCTCGGTGAGCTTCTTCGAAGAGATCTTGCACAGACATCCCGATTCCGACGTAGTTATCGTGACACACGGCGGGGTCATAAGATGTCTTTTGGCTTATGCGAATGGGATAGAACCAGACCCAAGCTCCCCTACCCCTGCCAATGCGTCGATTAGCATTATATCCAAGGAAAACGGCAAGCTGCAGGTAAAGCAAGTAAGCGACACTACTCATCTTGCCGACTTAGAAGAGAACGTCCAGAGTTCCAACAACGCTGACACTTACAGGTGGCTGAATTAGAATATTAAAAGAGGCCGTCGCATAAGACGGCCTCTTTTAATATTGAATGTCTGCCCCAATACTAAACCTAGCAGGCTTTTCTCTCGTACACCAGTTCCCCTTCAATGAACACTTTCTCGGCAACTGATAGAGTGTTAAACGGATGCCCGTTCCAAATAACAACGTCGGCATCCTTGCCCACTTCAATACTGCCAACCCTATCTGCAATTCCCAATATCTCTGCCGGAATTATGGTAATTGCCTTGATGGCCAGATCTTCTGGCATCCCTTCGCGAACTGCAATGCCTGTATGGCATGCAAGCCAGCGAGTATTTGAGGTTGTGTCACACTGAATAGCAACGGTCACACCGGCCTTGGCCAAGATACCTGGGTTAGCTAGGGATACGTCTAGAAGCTCCATCTTCGAGCGGCTCATCAACAAAGGACCTACCGTAGCCCTTACCTTCTTCGCAGCCAGAATATCGGCGATCTTGTACCCCTCGGTACAGTGTTCGATAATATAGTCGAGGTTGAATTCTTCTGCAATGCGTATGGCTGTCATTATGTCGTCTGCTCTATGAGCATGTATTCTGGCCTTTATCTCGCGTCTTAGCACCCTTCCTAGCGCTTCCATCTTGAGATCTCTCTCGGGAGGCGCACCATTCTCATCAGTCTTCTCTTTGGCCTTTTCCATTTTAGTCATATAGTTTTGCGCCTTCACCAGTGCCTCGCGCAAGACTGCTGCGTTGCCCATACGGGTGTGTGGTGCTCGTTTCTGCCCCTCTCCGTAGACACGCTTCGGGTTCTCACCCAAGGCCATTTTCATCGCTTCAGTTCCCGGGATGACCATTTCATCAACTGTCCTGCCCCTAAGTTTCATTGCAAACCCGGTACCTCCAATAAGGTTTGCACTGCCGGGTCCCGTATACACGGTGGTAACTCCACCGGTAACAACGTCACGGATGGCGGGATCTCTAGGGTTCAACGCGTCGATGCCTCTAAGTTGCGGGGTTATTGGATCAGTCACTTCGTTACCGTCAGCATTTGCCCAGACAGAAGGCTCTCCAAACACCGCGAGATGGCTGTGTGAATCGATTAGCCCTGGAGTAATCAGTTTTCCCTTAGCATCCAAGACTTCTGCACCTTCAGGAATCGGAACATCTCGTCCTACGGCTTTTATCTTGCCTCCCTCGATTAGAACTACACCTTCATCAATAGTTCCCTTTGTAATTGTCATCACTTTCCCATTTGTGATTGCTAGCATAACGTCCAATGCCCTCCTTTTATTTTAAAAACTCACAACAGACTGAACCTATCTCAGCACCACTTGTCTCTAGGCGAACAAGCAGTTAAACAGGAGTTTGAAGGTGCCATGGGTCTGAGCCCTGAAAAGAGGCCTAAACCCAAAAAGAACTACTTCACCATCTCCACATTTGGCCGTCATAACGCACGGTTTGCCTGAAATGATCTCTTCGCCTATAAGCCATCCGCTTTGCAGAAGATCTTTCTTTGGATACTGACACACCACACAGTACCTATCCGATGCAAAGGTGTCCCTTACCTCAAACGCTTGACCTCCCCAGACAAGAGCGTAGCAGTTATGAGGCATTCCGTACCCAACCTTATTGTTTTCATCCACCTCGACGTGCAAAGTAGACCCATGGCAGTAATAGTCCTTGAAGGTAAGGTTCTCAAGCACATTGGCGATTTTGAGCTCGCACGTGTCTATTGCGAATTTGCATGATGAGTCGAAAGCCACCAAACGCCCGCCCTTGGTCACGAAATCCTTTAAAGCGCGAGCCCCTTCCTTACCAATACCGCTGCGGTATTCCGGGGGCATCGGCGGCATAGGATACGGCGTCTTCTTGGTTTCTACGGAATCCGGTCCCAATATCATCTCGGGTCTATCAGATGGGAGAATTATCACGTCCACCTTGTCATTGAGATTACCTTCTCTAAAATCTGCATCCGTCAAGGTCACGTATGGGAACCCGAACTTTTCCAAAACCAGCCTACTCCAGCCTTCGTCTGCATTTCCTCCCCAATACCTCTGATACATGCCTACCCTCTGCTTTTGCACCTTGTGCCGAGGAACGTCAATTTGTACCTTAGCTGGGTATATTGGAACACCCCGCTCATGGCATAAAACTTTGAGCCTCTCCACCGCATCGCCCTGGTCCTCCACATAGAAAGCTCCTGCGGGCATATACGGGCAATTGGGGTAGTCTCCTTCGCAGATAGGTGCATCGAACCTGAACACAGCATGACCTTCCTGAACAAGCCCTGAAACGACTGCGAAAGTATCATTTAGTCTTGGATCTAGCACATATCCTTCCACTTGATAGTAAATGCACTTGAGAGTCTCTTCTGCTTCACAGACCCTTATGTCCGTATCAGCTACTATCTCAAGGTCGCCTGGTATTTCGGTATCTACTGGCTCCACTGAAACACCCATGAATTCTCCTATAGTGTCTGTAGCTGTATCGTACATAATAGGTGAACCGTCAGGATTCCGCGTCCAGTAATTGTCAGGGTAAAATGTTCTCCCTAAGAGATTTCGGATAACGCCCATCTTCGGTTGAGCTAGAGAGATCACGAAAGAACCGACTGGGTATACTTTGCCGTCGGCCACAAAACTCTCTTTTGAACGCTTAACTTCAATTCCTTGGCGCAGAAGAATCTCTACGAGTTTCAACGCAGTAAGTGGGTCGTGCTGTTCCATGGATATGACATAGTTTTTGGGGGAACCTTTCGCACCTCTTTCGGTCTGCCGTGAACCTTTAAGGTAAGCGTTCCACAGTATCCTTTCCCTGAATTCCGCACAAATCTCCAGAAGGGCCCATGCAGCGATTTTCTGTTGCTCAACTATGTCACGCAATCTCCACCAACCACCTGGCCACGGGTTTGGGAAATTGGTCTGCGCCTCGTACTTGGGCATAGTCTTCGGACAAGCTCCTTCAAGCTGATGCGGATGAATATACATTGGAGTAGCCAGCTTCGCCGAAGCGGATTCAGTTAGCATCCCTGCAATGTTATGGTGAGTTGCAATCCAATGGAAACCAAAATGCCCCCACCCAGGGAATTGCGCATCATTCAATATGCCTGTTTTCCCTTCCTGTTCTAGGGCGTACGCCATGTGTGCCCCATACCAAGAATCCTCACGCCATACCAACGGATCTGCATATGGCCTAATGGAATTGCAGTAAGGAGCCAGATACAGACGTGCCCCTGTGCTGCCCATGTGGTGATGGTCCTGGTAAGCCTGAGGATGCCACTCTGAAAACAAGATCCCGCCCACGTACCGCGATTCTATTAAGTTCATAGCGAAAGCATCTCTGTTGTTATCATGGCCAGCATACTTGTGATACAGATAAGGAAGCATGGTACCTTCGTATTCTGTTCCAAGATATTTCTTGTACCAATCTGTAACCATTATCTGACCGTCGGGGTTGAAACAGGGCACCATCAGAAAGATCACATTATCCAGTATTTTTCTGGTTGACTCAGAATCATCCGATAAAAGGTCGTACGCTAATTCAGGAGCCATCTGAGTTCCACCTATCTCACTTGCGTGAAGGCTCATCGTTTGGCACACGACTACTTTACCCTCATCTACCAGATCCTTGATGGTTTCCGGTTCTAAGCCTCTAGGATCCGATATTTTGGCATTGATATCTTTATAGTAATCGAGGCGCCCAAGATTGTCCGGAGACGAAATGATGGCCAACAAAAAGTCATTGCCTTCGGTGGTCCTTCCCATGTTTATGACTTTGACCCTGTCAGATTCCGATTCGATTTTGTAGAAATAGCGAACGATGTCATCCCAACGAGCCATCTTGCGGTCGCTACCGAGTCTAAACCCAAAAAACTCTTCCGGAGAAGTCACGTTGCCTATCTGCCGAACCTCTTTTCCCATGTTCTGCCTGGTTCCCTACTTGCAGGACGTTCTGCACTAAGGACTACCAGGAATCAGCTCCCTTCAGATAAGATTTGTGGAGAATTTCTAAAACACCCGGGCCTACTAGACGGAATTCGATACGAGTGTCGAAATTTCCTTTACGTTCAGTCCACAAATCTTTCTCGTCGACACAAAAGATCTGTCCGGAACGATACACATCATTTGGTTTCAAAATTTGCCCTCTAAGCCACCTTTGTAATATGATACTTCTGATTTCTATTTTGTGTTCCGTAATAGTTTTGTCGACAACGCAATCCATCTATTCGGATCCCAGCACTCAAAACAAAGTATAGAAATAATAGACAAGGTGACATAATTGAGAGACCGGAAAAGGGCAACTACTGATAATAACGGGCGCTCTTTGCGCCAAAGAGCAAGAGAATTGCCTCGCTATCTCGATTTAGAAAATCACACAATCGAACAGAATATCTGGATTCTAGCATTGCCTCTTATCGCCGAACGTTTGCTGCAATCGGTTGTAGACGCCGCCGATATGATCATGGTAGGGCGAGTCGGTGCTGCTTCCGTTGCCGCCGTCGGGCTCTCCAATCAGATCACTTTTATCGCCACGAGTTTCTACGATGCGATCCGAGTCGGAACTACAACCGTAGTTGCCCGCCGGATAGGCGCACAGGAATACGACAAGGCCCAGGCTACCTTAAGACAATCGCTTATACTGGCCCTTTTGCTCGGGTTAGTAGCTTTCGTGCTAATTTCTGGTTTCGCCGGTCCTAGCCTCGAATTGCTGGGAGCCGAAAGAGACGTCATAGAGCAAGGCGTCCCCTACTCATACTGGAAGGGCTTGTCTTTGCTTTTTGAATTCATTACCATGACTTTTACTGCCGCTTTAAGGGGATATGGCAACACCCGCCTTCCCATGTACGTCG
The DNA here is from genome assembly GCA_033810155.1 of Bacillota bacterium. Classification (GTDB taxonomy): domain Bacteria; phylum Bacillota; class Sulfobacillia; order Fermentithermobacillales; family Fermentithermobacillaceae; genus UBA3907. The sequence goes on from JAPXKJ010000021.1 coordinate 7,504, forward strand.
GTATGCTTGTCAATGGTACAAACCTATTGGGCAACTATGCCTTGATATCCGGACAGTGGGGGTTCCCTGCCCTTGGAACAGAAGGCGCCGGGATTGCCACCGCGTTTGCGCGTTTCTTAGGGATGGTTTTCATAATCTTCCTTACTGTGACACAAGAAAGCCCTATAAGGTCCTTTTACAGAGGCTCATTCCGCCCGGACAAATCAGTCGTAACTCCAGTACTTTCTATCGGGTTACCCGCGTCAGGCGAGAGACTTATACTTAGAGTAGCACAATTATTCTACGTAAGGGCAATTGCGGGTCTTGGCACTAATGCTTACGCAGCACACCAAATAGCGCTACGTATAGAGTCTATGTCCCTTGTTATTGGCTTTAGTTTCGGCGCAGCAACTACCACATTGGTTAGTCAATACCTTGGTTTTGGCGATCCTAAGAAAGCTGAAGAAGTAGTCTTCAAGTGTGAGAAACTTGCAGCAATAGCAATGGGATGCGCAGGAGTAGTTCTCTTTGTAGCAGCACCTAACATAGTGCGTCTTTTCATACCGGATAACCCAGAGGTCACAGAACTAGGCACCATAGTCCTGAGAATTGTCGCAGTTGCTCAACCGATAGCAGGTCTAAACCATGTCTTATCCGGAGGGCTGCGCGGAGCAGGTGACACAGCCTGGGTTATGTACATAACCGGCGGTAGTGCCTGGCTGGTCAGGCTCGTGCTTACTTATGTACTGGTAAACAATCTGGGCCTTCATCTGCCTGGCGCATGGTATGCAATGGTGGCAGACCTAACCGTTAGGTCGATCCTATTCAGCAGGCGCTTCAAAAGTGAACATTGGAAGGATATTCAAGTATAGGTGCTAAGTCTGTCACTTTACAATCGCTCCCGCTTGTAACATCTGCGAGACGGCTATGTCGCCATCTTTCGGGTTCACGTTCACAGCGCGAATTCCCTCTCTTATGACCACAACTTGATAACCCTTTTCTAGTGCATCCAGGACAGTAGCTTTGACGCAGTAGTCAGTAGCCAGACCGCCTACGTACAGAACTCGAACGCCATGGGCCTTTAGCCACATATCGAGAGATTGCCCTTTTGGGTCACCGATTGTCCCATCAAAAGCTGAGTACGCCTCTATCTCAGGATAGTACCCCTTCCTACAGATTTCACCGTCTACGACAAGATCTCGGTGCAGCTGCGCCCCCCATGTGTTCTGAACACAGTGAGGAGGCCATATTCCTCCTTGTTGTGTGAACGAACTGTGATCCATGGGATGCCAGTCCTGTGTGAATACAATCGGCAGATGCTGTCTTTTGAATCCCCGGATCCAACGGTTTAGCACCGGAATGACTTTATCCCCATCCTTAACGCCCAAAGCACCTCCCGGACAAAAATCATTCTGAACATCAACCACAATAAGACACGAGTCTTCAGTCATGCATGACATACTTCAACCACCGCCTTTCAACTTCAGAGTACTTATTCCCTGTGAGCCTCCAGGTCACCTGCTTATGCGCAAGCATTATATTGACACCCCTCTTGGACAACAATTATACTGTCATGAGATAATCAAGCTGTTTAACCTTTCGTATAACGAAATAATATACATTGCACATAGGAATTGAGGTGAAAACATGCATAGACTTGAGTCTGTCTCGGCTGACAATACCGACCGCAAAATAGTCATCGCCCAGATGATAAGACTCATCCATTCCATAAGTCGCAAGTTCGGCAACGAAATGACTAAGATCATGAAGGGTAGAGTTTCTGCTTCTCAGTTCATCATGCTCAGGTTTTTGAAACAATGCGGCCCTGCGAAAGTGTCCCAGATTTCCAGGAAAATGCAGCTAACTCCAAGCGCAATTACTTTCATGACCAAAGATCTCCTCGAAAGAGACCTTATTAAGCGGCAAAGAGACACTAAAGACAGAAGGGTTGTATATATCAGCATAACGCAAGAAGGTCTAGAGGTTGTCGAGGAAATTGAAGCATCGATACGTCAGTCTGCCGAGATTCTGTTGAGCAACCTGACGAATCTAGATCTGTCAAACATCGTATATATACTCGAGAAGTTGGACACGAGCTTAGCCATGGCTTGACTCACTCAACAGATTGAACTAGAAGATACGGCTAACCTGATTGGCTCATTTCGTGAAGAACAATCACAATTTCGAAGTATAAGGAGGAACGGTAGATGAATCTTGCAAGAACCTCCATTAGACGACCTATAGGTATTCTAATGGTGATGTTTATGGTAATACTTCTGGGTGTGGTATCCCTCACGAATCTCAATCTGGATCTCTTACCAAACATTACTCCACCAGTTGCAGCCGTTATTACCAGTTACCGAGGCGCATCAGCCAACGAGGTCGCAGAACTTGTAACACAGCGTGTTGAAGCAGCAGTCGTTACCACTTCTGGCATCAAAGACATCATGTCGATTTCGCAAGAGGGGGTGTCGATTGTTGTCCTAACATTTGACTGGAACCAGGACATGACCGAGGCACGTACAGACATAAACCAGAAGATTGAGATGGTCCCGCTTCCTGACGGAACATCAAAACCCACGGTTATGAAATTTGATCCGACTATGCTCCCAGTCATGGAAATCTCGGTCACCCATAGCAAGAATTCAGACCTGCCAGGATTAACTGTCTTCACTGAGAATACTCTCAAACCAAGGATCGAAGGAATCGAGGGTGTCGCATCAGTAGACGTGTTGGGCGGGTTAAAAGAACAAATACAGGTGCGACTTGATCCGTCGAAACTGAACGCATTTGGACTCACTCAGGACACAATAGCGGGAATCATCTCAGCATCTAATCTCAACTATCCCGTAGGCAAATTGGATAAGGATGGACTACTCCTTGACGTTAGGCTAGAAGGAAAGTTCAAATCACTCGAAGATCTCAAAGAGCTAGTTGTTGGATATGCTCCCGCGGCACTTCTGCAAGGAGACGCCTCATCTATTACAGGTAATCTTTCACAAAGTCCTATGGTACCTCTTCGTCTGAAAGACATCGCAGAAGTCGAGCAAACGTTTTCAGAAATCACATCAATAGCCAGGATCAACGGCAAGCCCAGCATCCTTCTTTCCATCAAAAAAGAAGGCAGTGCAAATACCGTAACCGTCGCGCGCAAAGTGCGAGAAGAAGTCGACACTCTTAAAGAGGAAATCTCTGGCTTTGACGCAGCGATCAGTTTCGACCAGGCAAGGTTCATCGAAGACACTATCAGTTCGGTAGCTAAGAACCTGGTCATGGGCGCAATACTAGCAATAGTAGTGCTAATACTGTTCTTAAAAGACTTTAGGACCACCCTGGTGATCGCGATAAGCATACCGTTTTCAGTTATATCTACGTTCGTGCTTATGTACTTTGGCAAATTGACTTTGAACATAATGACTCTAGGCGGGTTAACACTTGGGGTTGGAATGCTAGTCGACAACTCAATAGTTGTAATTGAGAACATCTACAGGCACATTGAGATGGGCACCGAGCCAAAAGAAGCTGCTGCCAGAGGCACGGGAGAAGTCGCAATGGCAATTACAGCTTCGACACTTACTACCCTAGTAGTGTTTCTGCCAATAGTTTTCGTTGGCGGAGTCAGCGGAATCATCTTCAAGGAATTAGCGCTAACCGTGACTTTCTCGTTGCTCGCATCTCTTTTGGTCGCACTGACTGTCGTGCCAATGCTCGCATCCGTATGGTTCGTAAGGAAGAAAAAACGGTCGACCGACTATGCTTCCCAGACCGAGAGCAGCCGTCAATCCGGAGCGCAGAAAGACAAAGGCAAGTACTACAACATGGTCAACTGGGCTCTCCAAAACCGGTTAGTCGTTCTTGTAGTTGTTGCGGCACTGGTTGCAGGTACAGTGTACCTAGGTTCCAAGATAGGTACCGAGTTCATACCAACCGCAGATGAAGGCGGGTTTACGATTGCGGTAACCATGCCGGAAGGCACACCCATAGAGAAACTCGACAGCCTGGTATCGGAAATCGAACAGATACTCGATAAAAACCGCTCTATTGAGTTATATACTGTTTCTATAAGTACAGGTGGAGGAAGCTTGACCTCCCTTACCACTTCAGAAGGCGGTACGACAGCGAACATTACAGCTGTGGTCACCCAAGAGGTACTTGATAAGAAAGAGACCACAAAGGTAATGGAGGAAATTGAAAAAGAGGTAGACGAGATCCGCGATAGCGCAAAGGTCTCATTCACTCCCCAATCTTCCATAGCGTTGATGGCCGGAGGCATGTCGGGTTCCGTCCAAGTGTCGGTAACCGGTCCGGACATAGTCGAAGTATCCAGACTCAACGATGAGGTCATTGAGAAAATCAAAGATCTAGATAATGTGAAGGAAGTCACGTCTACGCTCACAGAACGGAAACCTGAGATTCACATCGTGGTCGATAAAGACAAAGCAATTGCCTATGGCCTTACACCTGCGCAGATAGGAACTGCATTGTCCAGAGCAGTTACGGGACAGACAGTTTCAAGATTAGAAAAAGGCACCACTACCTTCGATATCGTCGTCAGCTACGACAAAAGCGCCGTTGAGACATTTGAAGATATTGAGTCTTTACGCCTAACCGGCGCTCTTGGGACCGTTGCTCTCAAAGACATTGCACAGGTCGTAGAAGGCGAGGGACCAATAACCATAAACCGCCTCAACCAGAGACTTAGTGCGAGAATAAACGCAAAATATTCAGATATCACTCTGGGAGAAATAACCGCAAAGATCAACGATGCGGTTTCTGAAATCGATATCCCTGACGGCTACAAGATAAGCATGGGTGGTATGTCAGAACTAATGGAAGAGGGTTTCGACGCCCTCAAACTTGCGCTCATCCTTTCGATTATCCTAGTATACATGGTAATGGCCGCTTCGTTTGAGTCCTTGTCTTCACCCTTTGTTATCCTGTTTACGATGCCACTCGGGGCAATAGGAGTTGTAATAGCTCTTTATATCTCCGGCTATGCTTTTGGCATAACAGCATTCATGGGAGCTATCGTGCTGGCTGGAGTCGTTGTGAACAACAGTATAGTGATGGTTGATTTCATCAATCAAGAACGCGTAGCCGGCATGCCGTTGGGCGAAGCGATATGTGATGGTTCGTCGAAGCGTTTACGACCCATTCTTATGACAAGCCTTACAACTATCCTCGGCCTTGTACCTATGGCTCTCGGAATTGGCGAAGGCGGAGAGTTGGCCGCGCCCATGGCATTGAGCATAATGGGCGGCCTCAGTTCAGGTACATTTTTTACTCTCTTTGTAATTCCTGTAGTATACAGCATATTTGCCGGATATAAACCGGTCAAAAGCGCACCTGTATCCGTGGAATTAGAAACACGCGAGACCAAACAGGTACCTCAACCCACCGTAGACGCTGAGGCAACAGGAATGACTGAGGCAACTCCAAGCAAAGAAGGCATCCAAAAGGTCGACATAGATCAAGAAGATCTAGAACAACTAATAGATCTGTTAACGAAACTTGCATCATCGGGTAAAAAGAAAGAGGATATCGAGGAGTAAGACAATTTAAAAGGCTGGGCGGTAATAGACCACCCAGCCTTTTTCTCCCAACTAGGCTTTCAAAAACTCCGGTCTCCAGGCCTAGATGTTCATCCAGTTCCAACGCTTGCTCTCTTCCACGTCAAACCACATACCACTCTTTGTTAGATATGCCAAAACATTTGCCAAAGAGGTTATATGCTCGTACTCTTCTTTACGAAGTATATCAAAGTACTCTTTCTCTTTGGGATCGCTAGACCGTCGGAACAGGTCGTTATATATTCGATAGCTTTCTTGCTCCAACTCCAAGGCCGCTTTTAGGGCATCAATATACGGTTCGTCTTCCTCATGTACAGAAACTTCACCTATCTTCTCAAACATGTCTTTCATGCGTTCCTCAATCGGGGGAAGTTCTTCATAGGAGAACTGTAGTTCTCCTGAGTCTTCGAGGGTCTTTAGAAGGCTGCGGAACTTTTCTGCATGGATCATTTCATCTGAAGCCAGTTCTTCGAAAAGCCCCTTAACCAAGGGATTCTTAGCTTTTTGGGCTTCCCGGGCATAGAGTTGATATCCCTTTTCTTCCATGTCCACCGCTTTACGCAAGACTTCTTGCACTAGCATATGACACACCTCCCACAAGATTGATAGACAAGGTCGCTATATGAAACGCCTTCACTATCAAGCCTATATCAAAAAGGGACAAAATCCAACTATAAAGAGGCCCAACGATGGAACATGATTTGGATGGAAAGCAGGAAAAACGTAACAACGTAGAATATACTCATATTGAGGAGCGTGAGGACATGAGTGATGTGTCATTGCTAGAGGAGTTTTTGAACATAAAGTACCTAGGAAAATACGAATGGAGCCCAAATGGCGAGTTCATAGCCTTCATATGGGACGATGGCGGCACAAACGATCTATGGCTGGTTGCGCCGGGAGTGTCCCTTCCTCAGAAACTCACCTCAGCTCAAAAGGGAGTGTCCGATCTGGAGTGGTTGCCAAGAACATCGGAGATGTTTTTCGTTATGGACAACGCGATATACAAGATGGGTGTCTCACCCATTAGCGAACCCAGTCTGATCTACCGAGCTACAGACCAGATAACAGGCATTTCGTGTTCTCCTTTGGGTACCACGCTGGCATTTGGCCTGGGTGGCAAGATTCATCTTTATGATGTGGCATCCTGTGCTGTCAAGCAGTTGGAAATGCCCGGTCTTTTGAGCCAGACCAGCCATTCGGGGATTGTACTTTGGTCGCCCGACGGAACAAAGTTCGCCTTTTCGTTTAAAGATGGTGATACTTATCATCAAATAGCAGTTATGGGAAAAGACGGCGATCTTATTTGGAAATCCCACTACCAAGCATCTTCAAGAGACTTTTCATGGTTTGATGAAAACAGTCTTTATTTTGCAAAGCACCGGGAATACGGCAAAGAAGCCGACCTCATGTTGCTTGACATCTCCGACGCTCACACCGATATCAAAACCATTATGCATCTCAAAGGTTCGGGCAAAGGTCCTTTGCTTTCCACGACCTCCATACCTTCACCTGATGGAACAAAGGTTCTCTTCCTTCTGGAAGACACCGGTTTCGCTCATTACTACATGTTTAATAGGAGAAACGGAGAAGTAGAGCAAGTAACCTTCGGAGAATGCGAAGATTTTGCCCATGCTGATGACTACGCAGTATGGCGTGAGGATTCCTCGAGCTTTGTGTATTCTTCTAACCGACGATCGCAAGGAGAAAGACAAATATACGAGCATTGCTTGGCGAACGGAACAGACATAGAGATCATTGCGCTTCCAGGAACTAACTCGAGAGTCAAGTTCTCTTCAACCGGCAGGATGGCGTTTGTGCACTGTGATGTCTACCGAAACATGGATATCTGGGTATGCGATTCAGACGGCGAAAATCCCACTCAAATCACATTTTCTATGCCCAAAGCGCTAACCGAAGAGCGTCAGTTTGTACCGGAAGAAGTATCGTTTAAGAGCGCTGGAGGGTTGACCATCTACGGATATCTGATGAAACCCAGGGATATTCCCCAAGGAGCCAAAGTACCTGGCCTGGTATGGGTACATGGTGGACCTGTGAGACAGATGCGACCGGGTTGGCATCCTCTACAGAGCTACGCTCTCTTCCATGGATTTAACCAGTACTTCGTCCATAGAGGATACGTGGTTCTATCGGTGAACTTCCGGGGCGGAATAGGTTACGGACGGGATTTCCGAGAATCTCTTCACCGCAAGATGGGAGTAGACGACGTAGCAGACGTGGTAAACGCCGGAAGGTTCCTCAAAACACTTCCCTACGTCGATCCTAATCGAATTGCAGTATGGGGTCTTAGCTACGGAGGTTACATGACGTTACACAGCCTGACCCAATACCCCGGCGAGTTCAAGGCAGGAGTAAACATTGCCGGTATCTGGGACTTTGCTCAATACACCAAGTGGGCCGAGAAGCGATATGGAAAAGGGATGTGGTTTTTTGAAGCGTTTTTGGAAGGGGAACCTGAGGATTCAACAGATCTATATTCGCAAGCCTCTCCCGCAACCTTCGCCGATCATCTCAAAGATCCTCTCATGAGTCTCCATGGAACTCAAGACGCGAACGTCGATTTCGCACAGCTCGACAGAATCGTCAAAGACTGTTTGCAGCGTAGGAAACGTCATGAGGCTATCTACTATCCCGACGAGAACCATGTTTTTCGCCATCGGAACACATGGTTAGACGCAATTCCCAAAATCGAGGAGTTCTTGGCCAAAAACGTCTGAGCCGTTGCGCGATTTGCTTTAAGAGTCCGTACCGCAACCTACGAAGCGTACACGCGGCACTCAGGGAACCTGTTGAACATGATATAACAGGTCAGGGCTTCTGCCCCGCTCCCTGCTGCCATTGCTAGGGTACCAATCGCACCACCCATGCCGGGAAATAATCGAGCCCCCGCCATCGCCAAAGCCGCGGTGATGACTACATTGGCGCATTTTGCTACAGTTACCCACGAAGTATGTCGCTTCATGATGAGCATTCCGCCATAAAACTCTGCAAAACAAGCCATAAGTGGCATGAAAGATACGAACGCTAATGTCTTAAGGGTTTCAGGTAAAGTATCCAAAGGAGCACCGATCATAGTACCAAAGACCCAATTCCCAATAAACGGCAAACTGCTTAGAAGCAAGCACACTAAACCGACTATCCCAAGAGCACTTGAGAAACGCTTGGCTTGTTTGAAAGAGGCCTTACCTTTTACAAAAATAATAACAAGATGATATATGTTGTAAGTAAGAGCGGTAAAGATAAAAGAATAACTCAACGCCACTTGGTATCCTGCCAGTGAGACATCAGGATTTACAGTTCGAGACAACGCCGCTGCAATAATGGGCCTACCCAAAGTCTGAACTACCGAAGCAAAGACAAGTGGCAAAGCAAAGCGAAGTATTTCCGCATGACCTATGATTGGTTCATTAGGGTCTTCGTCTTCTAAAGGCGGAATGAACCTTTTCGAGACAACAAATGCTAAAACCGCTTCCGTAGATAATCCAAGCATGAGTATGGACGCGCCTACCGGACCGTTAGGCCAAATCGTAGGCAAGACCGCAGCGGCAACAAACATTAAAAGCACGCGTATAAGCATGTTTATCGTCATGAAGTGAGTCTGTTTCTTTACGACGATAGGAGTCTGAAATATAGACCGCAGAGCAGAAGATATGGGCCACAATATAAGCACTTTCAGCGAGGCCAAGGCCACGTGGTAGACTTCGTCTGAGACTCCCAGAAGATTCATGAAAACATATCTGGAAAGCGGTGTCCAGGTAACCAACGACTGCAGAAAAACTAAAGCCCCAAGTATTATCAAAGTTACCTGAGCAGCTTTTCGAAAAGTTCTTTTCCCGGTAGTAAATGTAAGACATATACGCTGCATTGCGTAACAGGGGGACTCAAATACCTGCCCAACGCTGTAAGAGACAGAGTACGCAGCCAAGGCAATGGTAGGGTACATAGTCCTGGCTATTGCGCCCGATACTACAGAATGGGTCACCATCATCAATACAGAGGTCGCTGCCAAAGGCAGGTAGAACCGAAGAAGGTCAGCCAAGGGATATTTCAAGTGGGCAGTGAGGAGCACATCGCTATCCTCTGCCGTGGTCAAACCATTACTCAAATCGTCAGTCCTTTCCATCCGGCGGCTCTCTCCCTAACAAAGACACTTCCGAACCATATTATCACTAAAGTAGCAAATACAAAACTGACTTCAATCTCCTGCGTTAATCTTCATAGATGCGCCTTATGTCGAACTCCCCCAAAACAAAGGAGGCACACCTTCATACCCCTTTTCGAAGGTATGCCTCCCCATAACTTCAACTAACGTGCGATTTTAGAATTCAGTTGTACCTGTAAAAGAAAAAGCAGGCACTCTAATCGCGGGGACAACTGCTCTTCCTGTCCTAACCAGGTCTTGGCTTACCATATCCATGCTACCAAAAACCCTAAGAGCACTTTCGGTAAACCTCATGTTCTTGATAGGTTTCACTATCTCTCCATCTTCGATCAAAAATGTCCCATCCCGAGTCATACCCGTGATCAGCATCTTCATGGGATGAGCCAGATTAGTATAATGGAATCGCGTTACCAAAACTCCTCTGCGAGTGCCTTTGATCATGTCGCCTAAAGAGCTAAGGCCTCCAGCCATGAAGAGATTTGTAGGCATGGGCCCCCATCCACCAAACCCGCCATGCCCAGTTGATTTCTTGCCTTCTTTCTTGGCATTTTTGAAGTCATACACCAATTCCTTTGCGACACCATTTTCGACCATGATCACCTTTGATTTGGGTACGCCCTCCAGATCGAAAGGCATAGGAAACCCTCTTCTATCAAGCCCATCGTCCCACATAGTGAACAAGTCGCTAAAGAGCTTCTGACCAAGTTTCCCGGTCAGAAAGCTCCTCCCTTCCCTTACTGCCTGCGCAGAAAACCCCATGGCTGCAAGATAGCCGAGCATATCCGCAACAGCCAAAGGTTCTAAAATAACCTCGTACTCGCCCGGTTCTATGGCAACTGGATTTTCTCCCATAGCACACTTTTCAGCAGCTGTGCGTCCTAATTCGGCAGCCGAGATATCATCAACATCTATGGCCCTGGCCTGTGCATACCCAGAACTGGTCTCAGATGTAACCACCGTGTTCAAAGAAGCTGACGTAGACGCGTGATATGCACGAACACCCAGTGAATTGGCCACGCATAATTCTCTGCCGCCTGTAGAAAAAGCGCCGGCAGCTCTGAAGCCTCTCCGATCGGCTTCGTCAACAACCTCCTTGACGGCTTTCGCTCTTTCGATTGCGGAAAAGTTGTAGGTTCTCTCTGAAAAAGTATCTACTTCCTGAATGGGCTCTGGCCCAGGAATACCTTCGAAGTCCTCGTTTGGTTTCTGCAGCTTCGCTATTTCCGCAGCTGCCCGCACAACTTCTTTTAGAGAGTCTTCATCTAGGGAATTTGTTGACGCTACCCCAACCCTTTTTCCGAAGATAACTTTGACAGAAACATTGCGGTCTACTTCAGCCACGTTTTGATGTATATAATTCTCGGTAAACCTAGTCAAACGAGACGCTCCGGTAGTCAGAAGTACCTGAGTCAAATCACCAGGAGACTGCTTTATAATGTTTTCTGCAATACCAAGGATCTTATCTTTGCCTAAAAGAGACGGTCTGAGATCTCCACCTTTAGAGACGTTTATCTCCATTCTCCGACACCTACCTTCACATTTCTGAATCTTGCCGGAGCAGCTCCATGTCCAACATGGGCAACCTGGCCTGGCTCGCCCTTACCGCAGTTGGCAAGGCCCCACAGACGCCATTCGTCCTCATTGCCTACTGCGTCACACGAACGCCAAAATTCATAAGTTATCCCTGTGTAATTTGGATTCTTAAGCATGGCGCCCAAAGAACCGTCTTTTATCTCATACGCTACTTCAGTTCCGAATTGGAAGTTTAGACGTTTGTCGTCTATGGACCACGACTTGTTTGTCTCCATATAGATGCCTTCATCAGTATCTTTGATCATCTCATCTAGAGTCCAATCGCCGGGCTCCAAGTTAACGTTAGTCATGCGTATAATTGGTATCCTGTTCCATCCGTCAGCTCTCATAGCCCCTGTCGATAGTTGCCCCAATTCGGAAGCGGTCTCCCTTGAAGACAAGTAGTTCTTAAATATCCCCTCGTCTATTACGGACACCCGTTGACCAGGGACGCCCTCATCGTCATAACCGAAAGACCCTAACCCTCCAGGTAAGGTAGCATCCGCGACTATATTAACCTGCTCTGAGCCGTACCTAAATGTCCCCTGCTTTTCAGGAGTCAAAAAACTAGTACCGGCATAACTAGCTTCTTGTCCAAAGACGCGGTCCAGTTCAATTGGATGCCCGCATGATTCGTGCACTTGCAGCGTTAATTGTGAACTATCCAAGATAAGAGTTGTGTCTAGGCTCGGGCATTGCTTTGCCGAAAGAAGGGCGCAAGCCTCAGAAGCTATGCGTTCAGCGTGGTCTGCAAGGTCTAGATCCAAAACCAACTCGTACCCAAGCGAACCACAATCTCCCCCCGCTGAATTTGGATATGAGCGCCTTTGCATCTCTCTGCCATCGGTGGCCATCGCCTCTATTCCTGCTCCCGTTTCAGTTTTGACCTGTTCTATGTAGCTGCCCTCAGTTGATGCGAAAACCTTATCCTCACGCATACACCACATGCTTCCTGACGCAATCCTTACTTGAGGATTCTTCCGCATAAGAGCATCTGCCTCTAGAAGAAGGGAAATTTTATCTTCTGCCTTTACGTCAAACGGATCGATCTTAAACTTCGATTCCCATCGCGCAGTAACGGGCTCCACTGGGGCCAACTCGACACCTTTGCCTCTTTTCAGAGTAGCTGAAGCCTTGGCTATAGATACCGCCTCTTCGGTTATTGCACCCACTTCTTCCTCATTTACCAGCGAACTAGACGCAAACCCCCAGGCACCGTCGTATAGAACTCTCACGCCAAATCCTTTGCTTACCGAAGAACCCATCGAATCAACATTGCCGTTCTTGGTCCTTATGGATTCCCCTTTGTTCGTAACTATCCTGATATCCGCATAACTAGCTCCCAGATCTCTCGCCTTATCCAGAGCCATATTGCTTAGTTCCTTCAAAAATAACTGCACCTCCTGACTCTTTTCCTTTTTGGTCACAGGCGCCTTTTCTTCGCGAATCGCAAAGCACGAAGATTACCAAGGCGCACACAACTCAATACACCATTTTGTGATGACTATCTAGTAATGCCTTTCCCCCTTTCGCACCAGTGAGAACTCCGTTCTGCACTGAGACTTTGCCGTTAACGACAACATAGCCGATACCTTCAGGCAGGCTTGCCGGATTCTCAACCGTTGCAGTATCGCGAATCGTGTTGGGGTCAAATATGACGATATCTGCCCAGTAGCCCCTGGAGATACGTCCCCGATCAAGGATATTACACCTTCTTGCAGGCATAGAAGTCATTTTCATAATTGCCTGCTCTAACGTAAGTATCCTTTCTTGCCTTACGTACTTTCCCAATACTCGTGGGTGCGTTCCATACTGTCTTGGATGCAAAGATCCATATCTCTTCGCATCCTCCATGTCCTTGGCAGGATTGCCTGAGCTTGAATCGGTTCCTATCATGACAAGCGGGTGTGCAACTATCTTCCTGACGTCGCTCTCGCTCATAATACCCGCAATTTTGACTTGGAGGTCATTGTCAAGAAGAAGTTTTACCACTGCCGCAGGTATATCGAGCCCCATGGCATCAGCTGCTTCGCCAATATCCATCCACTCAAATTCTTTGGTTTTGCCACAGTGTATTATCCCGTACTGGTATAGTCTTGAAGAAGTGTATCCAGCGCTTTCAGCAAAGTAAGATCTGAATCGTTCAACAAACTCAGGGGACCTTAGAGTCTTTATCAGTTCACTGTCTTCTAACCGTCGAATATCCCTAGGGAGTTCGCTTCTCAAAAGCATGACCTGGGAATAGGTATAAGGATATACATCGGCCATTATATCAATGCCAAGATCGCGGGCTTCTTCCAGTATCGAGAGAACTTCATCTGCCCTTCCCCAGTTATCCTTTCCTACAACCTTCTGATGTGCGACTTGTCCTTTGACCCCTGAACGAGCGCTCACGTCAACTATCTCTTTAGTTGCCCAGTCCACATTCGACCACTGATCCTGGATGTGGCTAGAATGCAATCCGTCATATTCAGCTACCACCGCACAGATGTCTGTTATCTCCTTGATGGAAGCATAACAGCCGGGAACATAGGCCCGACCCGTAGTTATGCCGAATGCTCCTTCCTCCAGACCCTGTCTGAACATATCACTCATCGCAATGAGTTCTTCTTCGGTAGGGTATCTAGACTCGCGACCCATCACATTGCTCCGAACTGTTCCTTGGCCGATCATCAAACACTGATTTGTACCCGGTCCCAGTTGATTCACATAATCAAGGTACTGCCCCACGCTACGCCATGGAATGTCGACTTCAGTATCACTGTATTCCCTTGCCATATGCTTATACGATTCAGCGGCCTTGTCTGAAATGGGAGCAGAAGAGCCCCCGCACATACCGGTTATCTCTGTAGTAATCCCCTGAACAAGGGATGATCCCGACCCAGGATCCCTTACCACGGATCTGTCACTATGCGAGTGGATATCAATAAAGCCAGGACATACCACCATGCCCTTTGCATCAATGACTTTTTGCGCTTCAGCATTGAGATTCCCAGTGCGATCAATGACGGCGATCTTCCCGCTTTCGATGCCGATGTCAGCCAGATATCCGGCCTGGCCCGTTCCATCAATGACCAATCCGCCTTTTATGAGTAATTCCAACATTTGGGGATACTCCTTTCATAACAAAAATGTCTTATCACCCGTCGTCTACAAAGCACCATTCGCTTCGATCGACGAAATATCCTTGTTCGAGGAGTCAAAATTACTGTTATATCCAGACGTTTCAACCAGATAGACAGCCGCTCACACCTCCTGTCTTTATAGAACCAGAAAAATACCCTAGCATAAAAGGATTTTGTGGAATCCTGTCGAATACTCAGTGTAAAGTATACGGAAAACCGAACACACAGTTTTTACCAGTGAGGTTTGTACGCTTAGCCGCAAGTATAGGAAACAATAGGGGGTGGTTTTGGGCGTCAGCCGAACGCTCAAGCACCAGGGATGAAGTCGGGCACTTCCAGTCAGGTTGCGATATCAAGATCGAGCCTCACAGATTTTCATGTGCCTTGAATCAACTGAGGTGCAAATATGCTGCGTTGATTTTCTACACTATCTTATTAGTAAGGAAGGTGTCTCTAAAAACATGAAAGCGATTAAAAGAATGCTTCCTGTTTTGCTTGTCGCTCTGATGCTCTTTGCAGGATGCACAAAACCTGTTGAACAACCACCCGAAGCCAAAGAATCGGAAGACTATTACAGCGTCTATTCGGGCGAACTAACCACGATAAACTACCTGACAACAGCCAGTACAGCGGAATTTGAGATAGCAGCAAATACCGTGGACTGCCTCGTAGAATACGATAACCTCGGTATTGTTAGACCAGCCATGGCTACTGAGTGGGAAGTATCCCCTGACGGCCTGGTGTGGACCTTTAAAATCAGAGAAGGTCAAAAATGGTACAAACACGACGGCACAGAATACGCGGAAGTCACAGCCCAGGACTGGGTAGATGCACTTAAGTATTCCTTCAACCCAGATAATGCTTCAGCCACAGCAGACATTTCTTACGGAGTTATAAAAAATGGCGAGAAGTATTTCACGGGAGAAATCGACAACTTTGACGAAGTGGGCGTAAAAGCTCTGGATAAATACACTTTGGAGTATACCCTGGAGCATCCTGTACCCTATTTCTTGAGCATGCTGACTTACTGTCCATTCATGCCTGCAAACGGCCAGTTCTTAGAAGAAGTAGGCGAAAAGTTTGGCACAGATAACGAGTACCTCCTCTATAACGGAGCATATCTATTCTCGGTTT
>JAPXKJ010000022.1:0-22967 GCA_033810155.1 Bacillota bacterium
GAGTCCAAAGATGACGCTATCTCTTGAGGAGAGGATCACATCAAGACCCATCTTTGCATAGCGCTCTATGAGGAATACATTTGCAATTTCGTGATCTATGCGCGTGCCTCCTAGAGCCCCTGTAACAATGGCCGTGGAAAACCCCCTATCCAGTACGATGTCAAGAGCTACTTCTGTGTCAGTCTTGTCCTTATCGCGTGGTAGGGTAACTATCTCGATGCTCTCATCAGTTCTAGATGACTTACTGCACGAGCATCCGCCAGAGTGCAACTCATCTTGAGCGAGTGTCTTTTCTAAGCAGGAAACTTTCCCGAGGTTTCTAAAGTACTCTAGGGTGTCGGCATCGAGGGAATCAAAATCCCCGACAATGATGTCGGGGATTAGATCATATTTCTTCAAGAACCAGGCCCCTGAGTCAGCTGCTACTATGAAAGCGCTGTCTTTAATATGTGCGAGGTCTGATTCATCCCAAGAGCCACCAGCCACGACACAAGAATAGTCCGGCTCGTGCTCGACTTTCAGTCTTGGTGCCACGGACCCTATGGGCATCTTTACGACGCCTTTTGCCTTTGGCTCAGTTTTTGTGCCTGCTTTTCTTGTGGCTATTTTGGGTATCCTCTCTTTCGCAGGTCACTCCTTACGGTGCGGCCCGCCTGTGGTCCAGCGTAAACCTTGAACTATTGCTACACGTGCCTGGGAATAGTCTTCTCCTTCAGAAACGGTTTCAGGACATAGTTTATGATGAGCACAGATATTATGAGTTCAGGCAAAAGATATGTCCCGTTATATACCAATGAGTATACCCATACGTTCATACCTTCATAGGCGAACGCTCCCCACCATACTACACCTGAAATGAAGTGACTTACAAACCTCGCTCCTACACCCACAGCGGTCCCTACGGCCGGCCTATCTCGAAAAAGGCCTGCCAATCCTAATAGGCCAAAGGGCAGAATATAGTCTAGGAGAACTTGGACTGGATGAACTATCACAGGCTCTGCAATCAGCTGCAACAAGCCATGGACTGTGCCGACAAGAAGTCCCGGGCCTACCCCGTGCCTGAGAGCAAAAACGATGATGGGAATCATGCTTCCTAGGGTTATAGAACCTCCATAGGCTCCTGTAGGTATCTTGACGAGGCTCAGAACAAAAGCCAGCGCAACCATTAGAGCTCCTTCAACAACTATCCTCACTCGCTCATTACTCATAAAAAATACCCTCCGTTTCACCGGGGGGGGCATTACTGCCGCTATTTCTGCGGCAAGTCTGACTCAGATTTCCCTACGCAGGCATTATCCTGGACAGGTTCGATGGGTCAGGCGCTATTAGCCCTTTCTCAGCCGTTTATGAACAGCTCCCCGCTTTGCTTCATTCATTGTATACGATCGCGGTGAATAATGAAAGCATGATAACGGCTCCGGTTTGGGAGACTTTGACTCTCTCCACATAATCTAGGTTGAATGAAGCAAAAAGTGAAGCAAAAAGAACCGTCCCCGCTGCTTCAGTAGTATAGTTGATGTATGAAGATAAAGAATATTCTTGCTATAGAGGATGTTGATTTCCTGTGTCGTGAGATACAGGGTTCGATAGCTGATTGTGTGGCTGATCTTGGAAGGAACGGCTGTGCTTTGGGGTTAAGCGGTGGTTTGGATTCGGCTGTGGTTGCGTATTTGGCTGTTGGGGCAGTAGGTGCAAATAAAGTAAAGGGTCTGTTTATGCCAGAACGCGATACCGATCCACAAAGCTACGAAGACGCGAGACTTGTGGCCCAAACACTGGGTCTTAATTTCGAAGAGATAGACATCACACCTATCTTGAAGAGTATTGGGATCTACGATCTAGAACCACCGATTAGCTTCATACCTCGGTTCATTCAAAACTATTATGTGCTGTGGGAATACAGTAAGTACACTACTAAGGATGAGTCCACCTTCTTAAAAACCCTCAAAGGCGGTGAGGACTTCGAGAATCTGCGCAGACATATCGGATATTTTAGGGCAAAACACCGGGTTCGCATGGTGGTCACATATCTGCACGCCGAGCTAAATAATGACTTGGTACTCGGATGTTGTAACAAGAGCGAGAAGATGATCGGTCTGTTCGTTCCCTATGGAGATAGTGCCTGTGACATGGAACCCATAGCAGGTCTCTACAAAACGCAAGTTATAGATCTCGCAGGATATCTCGGTGTACCTCATCGGATAATCGATAAGGCACCTACTCCTGACTTGTTCCCGGGACTTAACGACGAAAAGACCATAATGATGAGCTACGAAAGGCTAGACCCTATACTCGTAGGTCTGGAAATGTCACTGACAGATGAGGAAATACGTTCAGAAACCGGATCTAGCCTCCAAGAAATAGATTATGTAAGGCGCCTCATCAAACTTTCCGAGCCAATGCGGAATTCTCCTCGTAGTGTGTGATATCCAGCGTACAAGTAAAGGGCTAGAAATGACCCATAGATCAGAAAAGGGCCCATCGGCCCTTTTTTCTGAGTTAGCTGCGGTAATGTGCTGCGTCCCTATGTGCTGCTTCTGTATCTGCAAATCCTAGTTCTTCTTGTGCTTTGACTATTGCTCCATTTGCTATCGCTTTTGTGCTACGTCTTTGGCTGCATTCCTAGTAAAACCTTTGCTATGTTTTTACTGCGACTGTGCTATGTCATCTGCTGCGTATTATTCGACGGTTTTTTCTACATTTATGCTTCGTATATGCTCTTTATGCTAGTGCGTAATCTCCTGTGTTGTAAGCTTCTTATGTTGCTACGTCCTTTAGATACCGCAACCAGCCTGCTATGAGATCGTAGGAAACGTTCTTAGTCGACTCCTCGATACTCATAACAGAAATCTATAGGAAAATTCCTCTGAGTTTCTGAGTTGCAATCAAGCGCTGAAGCGCTACGATGTAAGCAGCCATTCTCATAGGAATCTTCTTGTCATGAGCTATTGAGTATACATCTTCAAATGCCTTGACCATTATCTTTTCGAGATTACCGTTTACAGTTTCAAGGTCCCACGCAAGGTGCTGGAGGTTCTGGACCCACTCGAAGTATGACACGGTTACTCCGCCTGCGTTTGTAAGGATATCAGGACATACTACGATGTTTCTTTCCTCGAGTACCTTGTCTCCTTCGAAAGTAGTTGGTCCGTTAGCGCCTTCTATGACTACCTTTGCTTGGACCTCTTTCGCAACTTCTCCTGTGATCTGATTCTCAAGAGCAGCCAACACCAAGAAATCAACTTTCGATGTAAGGATGCCGTGGTTGTCGGTAGTCTTGATACCGTCTTGCTTGTACCCTTCTATGATATGCTTCGGGTGCTTAGCGACATAATCGAGAAGCGCGGGGATATTCAACCCATCTTCGCAATAAAGGCCGCCTGATACGTCGCTTACGGCTACAACCTTCGTTCCTGCTTCGTAAAGGTACCTAGCAGCGTTGCTTCCAACATTTCCAAACCCTTGCACTGCCGCAGTCGATTTCGATAGATCCATGCCTAGCTTGTTCGCTAGTTCTCTAGTTGTAATGAACACTCCAAGTCCCGTAGCCTCTTTCCGGCCAATGGAACCGCCAGCCTCTACAGGCTTGCTTGTCACTACTCCCGGGGAATAGACGCCTTTGAGCGTGCTATAGGTGTCCATAATCCAGCACATCATCTGCTGTGTGGTGTTTACGTCTGTTGCCGGAATGTCTTTTTCGGGTCCGATAAAATCTGCAATTTTTGCTGTGTATGCTCTAGTTATGCGTTCAATTTCGCCCTGAGAAAGATTAGTAGGATCTACAGTAACTCCACCCTTGGCACCGCCGTATGGGATATCCACTACAGCGCACTTGAAGGTCATCCATGCTGCCAGAGCTCTTACTTCATCCATATCTACGTCGGGATGAAAGCGAATTCCGCCTTTTGCAGGTCCTCTGACAGTGTTGTGCTGAACACGATAGCCGGTAAATACTCGAACACTGCCATCATCCATTTTCACGGGAAAATTGACTGTTAGTTCTCTTTCTGGGTAGCGAAGCGTAATGTAGTCGTTCTTGTCAAACCCCGCTATCTCGGCAGCCGCATCCAATTGTTCGAGCATGGTTTGGAACGGATTACTCTTTTCAGCCATGTCATCACCCTTCTTGCTTGATCATTGATAATTACTGAACCCTACTGCATATTATGGGCTCGAATTGGTTTGGTCCATCGGTCGATTGTTATGTTTGTCACCAATAGACCACCAAGTTACACTATACAATTTGGACGTCAATTAAGCAACCCTAATTTCACCAAAAAGTACGGATTCGAAAGATCAAAAAAAGGGCGCTTTTCAAAAAGAAGCGCCCTCTTCCTTAATTTCAAATCTGGAGGTCAAATGTCTACAGGCCCAGAAGCTGATCTATTCTCTTTTTGTCAAATCCTACAACAGGATTGCCGTCTATCACTATAACCGGTACGCCCATCTGCTTGGTTAGCTCCACCATCTCTTTGGCGGCTTTGACATCAACAGACACATCTTTTTCTTCAAAGTCAACTCCTGCTTGCTTCAAGTATTGTTTTGCCCTGGTGCACCATGGGCAAGTAGGCGTTGAGTATACTATGACTTTTCTATCAGCCATGCTTCTTCACCTCATCTCGCGTTCATAGTCCGAATGGCCTTCGTAAAACAAGACTCATTGGTCCTGTCTATATGGTGTATGAAAGCGTTGGATATTTCAAGATTGTGTGATGAATTTACATGACTGACCGCAAAAAGGTTCTCCATTGGTCCTTTCGGTCCATATGTTACAATTATCTCAACCTGCACGTATGTGTGTCAGGATGTATGCACGTTAGCAGAGTATAAATCTAGCTTCCTTGATTACGTTAGGAGGGATATTATGTCACTTAAGTTTGAAGTCGTTGGCATAAAAAAGCCAAAGGACCTCAACATGATTCTAGGCCAGTGTCATTTCATAAAGTCAGTAGAAGACCTTCATGAAGCTATTGTAAATGCCGGCGGAGGGATTAGATTTGGAATAGCCTTCCTTGAAGCAAGTGGCCCGTGTTTGGTTCGCACTACGGGTAACGATCCAGAACTAGTGCAACTTGCCGGCGAAAACGCTCTCCTTTTGGGAACGGGGCACGCATTCATAGTATTTATGAAAGACGGATTCCCCATAAACGTGCTAAACAACATCAAAATGCTCCCTGAAGTCGTCAATATATTTTGCGCCACGGCAAACGACGTAGAAGTGGTCGTTGCTGAAACAGACCAGGGCCGGGGGATTATGGGGGTTATCGATGGCGAGTTACCAAAAGGAATAGAAGGTCCAGAAGACGTAGAGAAGAGACACTCCTTCTTAAGAAAGATAGGCTACAAACTGTAAGTAACAGATGGGGAAGTAACAAATGGGGGAGCGGTTCTCACTCCCCCTGCTTCAAACATCAGTACTTGTAAAATCCTTGCCCAGTTTTGCGTCCCAATTGGCCTTTATCGATCATTTCCTTTAGAAGCGGGCATGGTTTGTATTTATGTTCATCTAGCTCAGTAGCAAGCGTTTCCATTATAGCGTAGAGCACGTCTATGCCTATTAGGTCCGCCAGTGCCAATGGACCGATTGGGTGATTTGCCCCCAATTTCATCGCAGTGTCTATGTCCTCTTTACTAGCTATTCCTTCCATAAGTAGATAAGCAGCTTCGTTTAGCATAGGGCACAAGAGTCGGTTTACGATGAATCCGGGCGATTCCCGAACTATGACTGGCGTCTTTCCAAGTTCATCACACAGGGCTTTGGCTTTGTCTACTGCCTCTACAGTAGTGTTTTCGCCTTTGACTATTTCAACAAGTTTCATTACAGGCACAGGATTGAAAAAATGAATTCCCAGGAATCTACCGGGCTCTTCACATGCTTTCGACATCTCGGTTATGCTCAAAGAAGAAGTGTTCGAGCCTATAAGAGCATCTTTTGAAACAACATGCGAGATTTTTTTGAATACTTCCTTCTTTGCGTCCATTTTCTCGGTTATCGCTTCTATGACTACATCTGCGCCCGAAAGCTCCTTGTAGTCAGCTGAGCAGCTAAGCCTCGAAATCATATCTTCCTTTGCCTCAGGCGTTATTCTGCCCTTGTCAACTCCTTTGCTAAGGCTTTTCCCAATCCTCTCATAGCCTTTACGGGCTAGATCCTCCGTGGCATCAATGAGGACCACTTTGTACCCTGCTACCAACGCTGTTTCAGCGATGCCACAGCCCATCGTGCCTGCACCTATTACTCCCATCTTCTTGCCCATACTCGGTACCTCCTTTAGTTTCTTCGCGAAAAAGTCAGTTTCTGCAGGTTCAAAATATTTCACTCCTACCAGTTCATCCGGCAAGTATTGTTGTTCCACATAGTGACCGGGATAGTCATGAGGGTACAGATATCCGTTCCCATGGCCCAATGCTTCAGCCCCATAGTAGCCGGTTCCACGGAGAGGCAACGGCACTGCATATGGAGGTTTATCGCGCACATCCGCCAAAGCCCTTTCTATCGCGAGATACGCAGAATTCGACTTGGGGGCAAGGCACACATACACTGTAGCTTCTGCTAGGGGAATCCTCACCTCAGGCATACCGAGATGTTCAGATGCACGAAACGCAGATTCCGCGATAATAAGGGCCATAGGATCGGCCAGACCCACATCCTCGGCAGCACATATAACCAAACGTCGGGCCACATACCTAGGGTCTTCACCTGCTTCTAACATCCTAGCCAGCCAGTAGACAGCAGCATCGGGATCGCTTCCTCTCATGCTTTTTATGTATGCCGAGATTATGTCATAATGCTGGTCTCCTGTCTTATCGTAGATAAGCGTAGGACTCTGAGTTACATCCAGAGTTCTTCTAAGCGTCAAGACTCTCTTTCCGCCGGAAGTTTCGCTGATGTTCCATACCGCTTCCAAAACATTGAGGGCAACCCTGGCATCACCTTTGCAATAGCGAACGATGTGATCTATGACTCCACTTTCAATCTTCAGATAGTCAGTCTGGATTCCTTCTTTAGTAATCTCCAGCTCGGTCTCAACCCCGGCTTCCAGTGAAGAATCGCCTGCGAGAAGTCCTCGATTCCGATCTGTTATCGCCCTTACAAGCAGAGTCTCTATATGAGATGGCAGTAAAGGTTCGAACCTGAAAACACGCATCCTGGATAGAAGCGGTGAATTCACAGAAAAGTAGGGATTTTCGGTAGTAGCACCTATGAGTATGATGGTCCCATTCTCTACATGAGGTAAGAGGGCATCCTGCTGGGCTTTGGTGAAACGGTGTATTTCATCCAAAAACAAAATGGTCCTTCTGCCCATCTTTCGAGATTCTTTGGCAAAAGCTACTACGTCGCGTACTTCTCGGACCCCCGAAGTCACCGCAGATAGTTCTTTGAAATATGACCGGGTTTGTAAAGCGATCAATCTCGCCAGAGCGGTCTTTCCAGTGCCCGGGGGTCCCCAGAACAGCATAGATGAAATCCTGTCTTCTTCAATCATCCTGCGGAGCGGCTTTCCGAAACCCATCAGTTCCTCCTGTCCAAGAAACTCATCAAAACTTCTGGGCGTCATCCTAAGAGCCAAAGGAGCTCCTTCGGGGACAAAACCGAACTCATCCATAGGTCTGACTTCGCTATCCACATCTTTTCCCGATTGCGAGGCCACACCCAGGTCTTTCCTTATCTCCTTTTTGGAGTCCTCATCGCCCCACAGGCCTTTTTGCTTCATTTCTTTATAGCAGCCCTTATCCTCGATACTGCCTCATCTATGTCTTGAGAGTTGACATCATGATGGGTCACCATCCTTACCGTATACGGCAAAGATGCGTTAGCCAGTACTCCTATTGACTTCAAAAAAGAAGAGAATTCAAATTCATCCATACCTGTACCCTTGGTCCCTACTGCTACCATATTGCTCTGCACGCTAGCCATGTCGATGTAAAGACCTGGTATTTCGGAAAGTCC
Source organism: Bacillota bacterium (assembly GCA_033810155.1). Taxonomy (GTDB): domain Bacteria; phylum Bacillota; class Sulfobacillia; order Fermentithermobacillales; family Fermentithermobacillaceae; genus UBA3907. Next base: position 7,952 of record JAPXKJ010000022.1, read on the forward strand.
TACAGCGAGCCGCTTGGCGTTTTCATGGTCCTCTCCTAGACGATGGACCATCTTCTCTAGAGCAATTATTCCGGCAGCAGCCAAGATGCCCGCTTGACGCATACCTCCGCCGAGTAGCTTCCTAGTCTTTCTAACTCGATCGATGAAATCCTTGGGCCCTGCTACCAAAGAACCCACAGGAGCGCATAGTCCCTTAGACAAGCAGAATTGCACCGAGTCTGCATATTGAGTAATCTCTTTTACATCTACACCTAAGGTTGTAGCGGCATTGAAAACCCGTGCTCCGTCAAGATGAACCGAGATACCCTGACTCTTTGCCAACTCGTAAATAGCCTTCATGTTTTCTAGAGGCACCACACACCCCCCAGACCTGTTGTGAGTATTCTCTAGGCAGATCAAGGTGGTCTTCGGGAAATGAATATTAGGCACCCTTATGGCTGCTTTTACATCGTCAGGATCCATGGCTCCATACCGCCCTGTAACGGGCTTCACCTGCGCTTGAGAAAGAACTGCAGGCCCGGCTACCTCATACATATAGATATGAGCGGAAGACTCCAAAATGATCTCGTCTCCCCTATGCGTCCAAGCCATAATCGAAGTCTGATTCCCCATCGTTCCTGTAGGTACGAATACTGCTGCCTCTTTTCCTACCATATGAGCCCCAAGCGCCTCAAGGCGGTTCACAGTAGGATCTTCACCATATACATCGTCTCCTACCTCGGCATTGGCCATCGCCTCTCTCATCTCCGGGGTTGGTTTTGTTACCGTGTCCGACCGCAAATCTATGATCTTTTCTGCCAATTAAGGTCCCCCCAACGAAATGTGTAGATTTTCCATACCACTTGTATGTCGCCCAAGTCACCTGTACGCAAAAACTCACCTTTTTTGTAAATGCTCCTATTCTTCCTCTTCCTCTTCTAAAAGGCCTCCTATATCGGCTAATCTATCTACCCACTTTAGGAAGTCATCTTTTGTCCTGCCCGTAAACCTTTCAACAGGGTTGTTCCCTACGAATCCGATAACCGTAGGCAAACTCATAATTCCAAACTTTCGTGCAAGTTCCTGCTCCTCATCAACATTTACTTTAAGACAGTTGATCTTTCCATCGTAGGCATCGCCAATCTCCATGAAAGCTTCCTTCATCATCTCAGAAAGCCTGATGCAAGGCGTACACCATGGAGCCCAGAAATCTACTATGGAAACCCTGGCCGACGATAACTGCTTCTCAAAAGTCTTGGCTGTCGCATCCTCCATTTCGATGTGGTTTCTTACGCTTTCACTCATCGAACCTTCCCCCTGACCAATTCTTCACGCGTTCTGACTTCTGTATTGTCTGCATTACACCTTCGAAAAGTTCGTCAACTTGCCGCTTTGTTTCTTCGATAGTGCCTGTGTTATCTAATACCCTGTTGGCGCGCCTAACCTTTTCCTCAAGAGGCATCTGAGCTTTCACTCTCCTTATTGCTTCGTCAAAGTTATATCCGTCTCTTTCCATCAGCCTCTTCACCTGAGTATCCTCGTCTACCGCTACAACCCAGACCTCATCGCATAGGTCGTCCATGCCCGATTCAAACAGCAAGGGGACATCCAAAACAACGCACGGGCTACGCTCAATTTTTACCAACATCTGCCTGATATTTTCTATGACCAACGGATGGACTATGGCGTTGAGCTCTGAAAGAGCTTCTTTGTCGCTAAACACGATCTCTCCAAGTTTCTTGCGGTTGAGATTTCCTTCGGGTGTAAGAAGATCTTCTCCGAATTCCTCGATGATCTTTTTGAATCCGGCTGAACCCGGCGAAGTTACCTCGTGGGCTACTTCATCTGCATCTATGACACACACTCCTAGGCCTTTAAGGTAATCAGACACGGTGGTCTTGCCGCTGGCTATGCCGCCGGTAAGCCCGATTACATATAGCCCGGAGGGTCGATCCGGACCTGTAGGTACACTTTGGCAACCTGAACTAGACCTCATCCCAACTTCTCCCCACATCAATCTGAACTGTTAAAGGCACTTTAAGTTCAATTGCCCCTTCCATTTCCTTCTCTACGATCTTTCTCACGATTTTCTCTTCAGAAGGTAGGATCTCGAAGATGAGCTCGTCATGGACCTGAAGCACCATCTTGGAACTGAGACCTTCTTCATCGAAACGCTTATGAATTCGAACCATTGCCAACTTTATTATATCCGCCGCGCTGCCTTGAATTGGAGTATTTATTGCAGTTCTCTCTGCAGCCCTTCTGACTATGTTGTTTCTAGAATTGATCTCCGGTATTGGCCTTCGCCTGCCAAGGATTGTGGTAACATACCCCGTCCTTCTGGCTTCGCTTATGGCTCTTTCCATATACTCCTTGACTCTAGGGTATCTCTGAAAGTAAGTATCTATAAACTGGCGGGCTTCTTCTCTTGATACTCCTGCGTTGCGCGCTAGACCAAAGTCTGATATACCGTATATTATTCCAAAGTTGACTGCTTTCGCTTTGCTTCTTAATTCGGGCGTAACTTCCTCAAGAGGGCAGCCGAATATTTCTGCGGCAGTTCTCCTGTGGATGTCCTCATTGTTTCTAAATGCCAAGATAAGCGAAGGGTCTTGTGACATATGTGCCATGATTCTAAGCTCAATTTGCGAATAGTCAGACGCCAGAAATAGGTTCCCTGGCGCAGGAACAAATATGCTTCTTATTGACTTACCATCTTCATCTTTCACAGGGATGTTCTGAAGATTTGGTTCTGAACTTGATAGCCTCCCGGTAGCCGTCACAGCCTGATGGAATGTAGAGTGTATTCTGCCTGTGTTCGGGTTTATTACAGTTTCTAGTACATCTAAATAGGTAGACTTGAGTTTGGAGTAGTGTCTGTATTCTAGTATCTTTGCAGGCAAGGGGTGAATCGCGCTCAGAGTCTCTAGTACTTCTGCGTCGGTCGAGTATCCTGTTTTTGTCTTCTTCACCGGAGGCAGATTCAGTTTTTCGAACAGTACATGGCTGACCTGCTTTGGTGAATCCAAATTGAACTCTTCTCCCGCCATTTCATATGCTTGGCTTTGGATTTCGTCCAGTTTCATGGCAAATTCTGAGCGAATGGCCTTACCTTTCTCCAGGTCTACCCCAAGTCCCGTGGCCTCCATATCAGCCAATACATTAATAAGAGGAAACTCCACATCCAGGGCTAAGTTTAGAAGCGAGTTCTCTTCTAGCTCCTTTCGCATGTGGGGGACCAGACAAGTTGCAAAAAAGGCACCTTTGGCCAGATGCTCCCTATTTGCATCGTGAGCCTCTCGACTATCCCTGGTGGCTTTGGAGAAATCGTCAAAGGAGTTCGGGAGATCTTTTCCAAGATAGTTTTTCGTCAGATCGTCGAGTCTGTACGTAGTCCTCGTTGGATCGAGCAAATAAGCTGCTACCATTGCGTCAAATTCGAGCCCCTTCACGTCAAGCCCTCTACGAATCGATATGGTGATCGGCCATTTCTGGTTGAAACCTACTTTTCTAACGTTAGGATCCTCTAATATGGGACCCATATATTTCCACATCAAATCTTGATAGTTGGGATCTACCAGGTCAAGCGGTCTTCCCATGGGCGTCCCGTTTTTGGAACCCAGGAGGTGCGCTCCGAAATCTACAAGATATGGTTTATCACCATCTGAAACGCCTAGAATTTCTGGCCATGAAAAACTGGCCAAACTAGAAGTTTCTGTACCATAGGGTCCTGCATACAGAGAAATCTGTCTAGTTTGGGCAATGCGCTTTGCGAGTTTTTCCAGCTTCTCTTCCTCATCTACCAGGTAAAACCCAACCGGCACGTCGTTTGGTTCTTCTTCCTCATGCAGCATACCTGGAACATCTCCGAAACTAGCCCTTTGGGAATCAGTATCTGGTCCCTGCGGGTCTTTACGCTCGTAGTCCGCAAGCCTTTTTAGCAAACTGCGGAACTCCATATTCTCGAAATACTGTCTTACCCTTGCTGCATCGAGGCCTTCCCATTTGGCCTGATCTGGCTCGACCTTGCAGGGGGCATTGCACACGATGGTAGCTAGTTTCTTTGACAGGAATGCGGCATCCTTGTGTTCTCTCAAGAGAGTTTGCACTCGCTCAGGGGTGACTTTGTCTATGTTCGCGTATATGTTCTCCAATGTGCCGTATTCCTGTAACAGTTTTGCTGCCGTTTTCGGACCAATTCCTTTCACACCTGGGATGTTGTCGGATGGATCCCCAGCTAGCCCTTTGAAATCAGGAACTTGCTCAGGGGAAACCCCCATGTCTTTTATTACGGCATCTCTATCGTATTCTTTGGTTTCAGAAATCCCTCGCACAAAGATCACTACTTCCCGGTTGTCCCCAACCAGCTGCAGACAATCCTTATCGCCTGAAAGGATGGTCACAGGAAATCCGTTTTTACTGTAAGTGCAGGCCAAGGTACCTATTATGTCATCGGCTTCGTAGCCTGGTAATTCAATGATGGGTATGTCAAGAACGGATAACGCTTCTTTAAGCAAAGGTATCTGTTCTATGAACTCCTCTGGACTCGGCTTTCTTGTTCCTTTGTACTCTTCGAATTCTTCGTGCCTAAAAGTTGGCGAAGGGTGGTCGAAAGCGCACAGTATATAACCGGGTTTGGTTTCGTCAATGAGTTTTAAGAGCATGGTAAGAAATCCGTACACCGCGCCTGTAGGGACTCCGTTTACTGTCGAAAGTGGAGGAAGCGCGTAGAAAGCGCGATTTGCGAGGGAGTTGGCATCTACAAGTAATACCTTTTGGTCCGCCATTTTGAGTCGCCCCTTTTTAATAGAGATCATGGTTGATAGGCCATTTGATCGCCCAGCTGATCGCTCAAGCAATATTCTTCGCGTTGATTTGAAAGCAGCCGGGCCTGATACGTTGGCACATATTTGGGTATTTAGATCGGCCGGTCAAGTTAAGGCTCTCAAATACTTATGGAACCTATGGCTTCTTATGACCTTCTCATGACCTTTGGGTCTCTATTTCTTTGTTCTATATCAGTATATTGTTCCCGAGGCACGTTCGCAATTTAACTCAGGTAATATCCAAAGTAAAAGGAGGATTTTCTTCTCTCCAGATAGTATAATATCTTTAAGAAAGGAGGTGGTGCCGTGTCTGACGAACCAGTGCTGCTCGGCGCCTCCAATCCCAGCGGGAGGACCGCCGGGTAGCGCCAACTCCCCCGGGGATTTTTCCCCGGGGTGTCATAGGGACATTTTCTAACCGTGGTGAAGTTGGACGGTATGTATCGGCAGGCAGAGATATTCGCTGTCTGCCGTTTACCGTTTAAGCGATTTCTTTTGGTGTTGGTTCTTGCTCCGATATGGCTTCTGATTCCGCAAAATCATCTAAGAGGCCAATATCACGGTAATAAATATCAATCGATTGCGGCGCTGTGCGTGAGTAGCGTTCTTCTCGTTCCCCTACTTCCACCCGCTCAATAAACAGATTGAGCATTTCTGCTGTCAGTGTATCAAGCTTGGTATACTGTTTTGCTTTTTCTAAAAATGTCCCAACATTTGTAACCGAATCCTTGAGATTTTCCAGTTCATCTTCCTTTTTGGGGATAGAAGACTAGATTTCTTTTTGCTCTAAAAGGTAGTCACCACTGAGCTTTCGGAACACTTCATTCGGAATTTTACCAAGGACATTGTCCTCATACAGCCGTTTAAATAATGCACTTAATTCGGTATCTCCGCGTTTCAATGCTTCCAGCTCTCGCCCTGCTTGGGCAATCAATCTGCGAATTTCTGTACTGTTCTTTTGGGTGATGTGCTTTGCAAACACAGCTTCATTTTGCCGTGCAAAGTGGGTAATTCTCTGCAAGCTGTACCTCTCGTATAAAATGCCCAGTGCAAGCATCCTTACCTTTCTTTTTATAGGTTCGGCAGGTAAAGTTGTTTTTTACCGCATCCATTGTATGAGCCCGGTGGAGCACCATTGTAGTTCCGCAATCCTTACAGTATATTAGTCCGGAGAAGATATTTTGTTCTGCCATATTCGCTCTCCGTCGCTTACGGCTGCGGATGTCCTGCACAATATCCCATGTAGCTTTATCTATAAATAGCATCATGGGTATTTTCAATTCTTACTTGATCATTTTCGGGACGTTCCACTCGTTTCTTGTTTTTGTAAGACAAGGTTGTGTACTTTAGATTGATGGTATGTCCAAGATAAACTTCATTCTCCAGTATTCTTGCTACAGTTGATTGCTTCCAGTCATAGGGATTACCCGCATCAAATCCGGTAACTTTCACACCGTTTTTCTCATAATAAAAGTGTGCAGGGATAGGTATGTGTTCTTCTTTAAGCTGCTTTGCAATCTAGCTGGGGCCTTTGCCATTCATACACAGAGAGAAAATATGCTGTACAATTGGTGAGGTTTCTTCATTTGGGATAATATTTCGCTTGGGATCGGCAGGGTCTTTTCGATACCCGAAGGGCGGTCTTGAACCTACTCTTGCACCGCTTTCAGCCTTGATTCTTGCCAATGCTTTTCCCTTTTTGCTGCAGTCTTTTGCGTACCACTCGTTGATGATATTTTTGAATGGGGTAAATTCATTGTCACCATACAAGCTGTCTACCCCGTCATTCATGCCGATAAACCGCACCCCATAGCTGGGAAATACAATCTCCGTCAGTCTGCCCACCTCTAAATATCCTCTGCCCAGTCTGCTCATATCCTTGACGATTAGTGTTGCTGCCTCGCCGTTTTCTATCAGTGCCATTACCTCCTGAAATGCCGGGCGATTAAAGTTTGTGCCTGTTGCACCATCATCATATAGGAATTTAAGATTCTCAAATCCATTATCCTTTGCGTACTTTTCAAGCATCAGTCTTTGGTTTTGAATGCTGTTGGAGTCACCTTGACCGGCTGGAGCCTACATATTTATTTTACGATTTACAAGTCAAATATTATTAATCAATAAATAATACCTATCAGCGCTTGTCCCCCAGCTTGTAATCGGCAATCAGTGCTAGACGACTTTCGAGGCCAGTCTTTTTGAAGATATTTCTGACATGGAACTTAACCGTACTTTCGGTGATATATAGTGCGCTGGCAATCTCCGTGTTGGACATACCCTGAATGATAAGGTTAAAAACCTCCTGTCCTCTCGCCGACAGGCTGAAGTGGTTCATATATTCCATCTGCCGGCGCTTCTCAGCCTCCTCCGGGCTTATAATGGTATTGTACAGCCTTTGATACAGCAGAAAGAAAAGCCCGATTACCAACACGAACACCGCGCCGGAAATGATAATCAGCGGCGTACCGGAGAAAATGCCGGTGCCCAGCGTCCCTGCCGCCTCTCCGAGACGGCCCGCCAGCAGCCCAAGTACAGCAAAGGCGGGCACCCCAGAATTGCCGGATATATCCGAGAAAACAAGGATTCGATATACCGACCAGAAGCCTAAAAACAGATATGCCAGTATCCACATGACGGTTTCTCCGGTGACGTTGCTGCCGAGCGCCAGCGCAGCAAATGGAAAGGCCAGCGCAGCCAAACAGCAAATTGCGCCCCAGCGGCGATTCCTGTCACTAATAAGGCCTGCACCATAGAATATGCGGGTGAATTCTATATATACACTATTTGCCGCGCCCCGGAGCGGAAAGGCAAAGCCTAACGTATTTTCCATCGACAGCAGAAAGAGCACCGCCGCGGCAAGCCAAATGCCTTTCGTATTAAGACCTGCATGTATGTACCCGCTACCTTCCATTGCCTGAGGCGGCGTGAGTCGCCTCAGGAACAACACAGACAGGGCCGCAAGCGCGGCTATAGCGAAGAAGCTACCTCCGTGCCACAGGAAACGCCCCCCATTGGCAAAGACAAAAGCCATGTGCCGATGCTACCAAAGGCGTAAGCTCCGCCAAATAGCAACCCACGACGCTGCTGCGGAATATCAGTGGCAAGCCTTGTCAGATAGCAGCCTGATAACAAACCAATCGCTATGTTAAGCAGTGCGCCGGTGGTGATGATCACTGCCAATGAGGGTGCAAACAGGGAGGCTGCTGTACAAATAAGCGCAACGACAGAAGCGCAAAAAGGAAGCAGCCGATAAGCCTGGACAATATATGCCGAACCCGTCCAAAGGAAACCAAGACCAATTAGTGCAGTAAAATATAGATATTTATTTTTAATCTGGGCATTAACGCTCTTTATCATACTTCATCTCCTGTAGCAGAATATGTGTTTCGTGTTTACTTTATTTTGCCATACATTAACGACCTTTTAGAAGACAAAAATCGTGATAATGCCACCTATACCAAAACTGTACTCCCATTCTTACCTGCCTGTACCCTTTCCGGACTGTCCATACGGATCATTGTCATTTATCCTGATGCTGGAGGTGAGCGTTATGTCATCACAGAGCCGATGCTTCCCTTATGAGAAAAGCATCGTAATAAACGCTTTATACGATACCATCGAGGCATTGGGGCTGTCCCTTGATAGCGCCAACAGCATGCGAGGTACGCTAATTGTTTCAGATGCAAAGCGTATGGGGAAAATGCGCATCGCGCTCATCTGCGGTGCAAACGCGAATCAAACTCATGTTAAGTTTTTTCCTGAGGATTCCAATTCAAACTTTGTCGACATGTGGAGTCTTGTAATTTTGGATGAGCTAACAGGGAGAATGAAGCGTGTATATCAAAATAAACGAGGCGAAATAGCAAAATGAAAAACACAAAATTATGTGCCTTTGTCCTATTCGTTATAATGCTGTTGTCGCTGCTGCCCACCACTGGGCTGGCCAAAGAGTCAACCCAGTCGGTGGCCGTGATTAAGGATGTTTCAACAGCTGCTGAATTGCGTGCTGCATTGGAAAATAACGCAGGCGCTCACATCAAGCTAACTAAGGATATCACTTTTACCACTAAAAACGCTGCAGACGCGGACTTAGGGGTTATCCTTGGTGAAGGTTATTATACCATTGACTTGAATGGCTGCAAAATCGAATACAACTACAAAGGAAGGAACGGTGACCCCAACGGCTCACCTTTGGCTACCAATTATGCCAAAGGGCTGACGATCAACGGCCCCGGCACCATCGTCGGAGGCACCTATGCTATTGAGGAAAACAATCAGTTTGGCATTCTGACCGTCAACGGAGGAACGCTTAAGGGTGTTATAAACTCCGGTATTCATATGACTGGCGGCATCGCCTACATCAACGACGGCACCGTGACCGGTAATTTCTATGGCATTTTCCATGAGGACGGCATCGTTGTGCTGAACAGCGGAAAGATAAAAAACGTGGTCAAGAAAACTATGGGTGGCCAAACACCGAAAAAGTACGGTGTGATTGACAAGGGCGTATTTACAGGTAACGTGCTTGTGGAGGACATTGTTTTAATTGTCGATGACCTGACCATCAGTGCCAATTCCAGTATTAAAGTGACACGTGGCGGCAGCCTGATTGTTAAAAACAGCGTTGTCAACAATGGGAAGTTCAACTATGAGTCGGGCCTGAAAAGCGTTGGCGGCAAAGCAAGCATCAGCCATAACGCGCAGGTGCATATCGGTCAGGATGTCACCTTCCATACGGTGGAAATACAAGAACACGGTCACTTGTATATTGAAAACGGGGCTACTGTGACCGTCACCGACACTTTTGTGAATGATAAGGGCGGAGTCATAGCCAGAAACGGCAACCTTGTTCTTCTCGGCAGCATCGACCACAGGGGGCATTCCGAGGGCATACCGGAGCTCGAAGGCGCGGGCAGCGATGGGGAGCCGGGGCCAGGACAGCGTGATTTCGCCGCGGAAACCGAGGCTGCCGAGAGGCTCAGGGCGCTGGGACTTTTTCAGGGTGTTGGCACGAATCCGGGGGGTAGCATAAACTTTGATTTGGGCCGTGCCCCTTCTCGCATGGAGGCACTGGTCATGCTCATCCGCCTACTGGGCAAAGAAACGGAAGCCACAAATGGCGACTGGAAGCATCCCTTTGCGGATGTGCCGGTATGGGCGGATAAGTACGTTGGCTTTGCCTATGCAAACAGGCTCACAAACGGTGTCTCCATCACCCAGTTTGGCACAGGTACGGCTACCAGCCAAATGTACCTGACTTTTGTATTGCGTGCGCTCGGTTATTCGGACATGGACGGCACAGACTTTACATGGGATAAGCCGGAGGCTCTGGTGCAGGACATGGGGATTCTGACGGAGGGGGTGAGGCACGAAAATTTCCTGCGCGCCGATATGGTGATTTTTCCCGAAGCGGCGCTTTCGGCAAGGCTCAAAGGCAAACCCGACACGCTGCTCGATAAGCTCATTGCGGACGGTGCGGTACGGTAAGCTCAAATCACACAGATTAGGAGGTAATATTATGAAAAGACTATTGAGTGTAGTGCTATGTCTGACCCTGGTGCTGGCCATGTTCCCCATCAGGGTGCTGGCGGCGGAGTCGTTCGACGTGACCGTTACAGCGGGTGAAAACGGGACAATAACTATCGGCGATGAGCCGCTGGAAGGTCACGACGACACCAGAGTAACTTTCAGAAGTGATACTGCAAATACGATTATTACCGTGGAAGCTAACAACGACGGTGCAGACGCTACACCTGTGCCTATCACGATCACACCAGATCAGGGCTATGAGATTGCCAGCGTAACGCTTGGCGATACGGTGCTTGCGGTTGAGGACAGTATAGGAGAAAACCCGTCCTTTACCGTGACAAAACACAGTTTTGGAGGGCGAATATCCGGCAACTTTCTGAAAACTTCAGACGAAACCTACGTCGTTTCCGCCATATTTCAAAAGATAGCCGAAGACTCGGGCAGCGGGGAACAGGGCGATGAAAACTATACCATAACCCTCACCGTGGGTGCCAACGGCTCCGTCACATCAGTAACTCGAAAAGTCGCAGGGGAAGACAAGCCGGTCGATCCTGACGAAGAAAACGGCAGCGCCTATACTGTCCCTGCCGGCATTGATGTAACTTTCACCTTTGAGCCGGAAGATGGCTACATCATTGAGCAAATAAGGGTTGACAATAGGCCGGAGTGGGCTGATCAAGATAATAAGTTCACACTTCTTAATGTAGACCGCAACCAGTCACTTGAAGTCACCTTTATGCAGACTGAAGAATACACGGTTACCCTGCCACAGGTTCAGCATGTAACGATTATGGTCGAGAAAAATGGAGAGACCGCTTCCCTCGACAGCGACAACCAATTTACAAGCCGTACCCGCGATATGGTGAAGTATTACTTCGAACTTGATCCCGGCTACAAGATAAAGGATCTCATTATCCTGCGGGAAAGCGGGCTGTTAGAGGGTGTATTTGTAAATTATGACTCCGACTCAGAAAGGCTCTACGCATATGTGGAAACTAATTTCAGCTACACGCTTGTCGTCGAGACGGAAGCGCTGTCAAGCCTGCCAACGCCGTATTACGCTATTTTAAGCAGCGAGGTGGATGGGGACGAGACCAAAATGATGGCAGCCATACTGCGTGAGTTAGCCCTGCAGGGGGTCATTGTTTCGGGCGAGGCCATAACTGTTGCCGATGATACAGCTCCCGCTACGGCACCTGACACAACATACAAGAAGGTTACTGTTGAGGGCATGTCGGACACGGCACATTTTTATGTCGTCTCCAATGCTAAAACGCTGCTTATCATGAACGAGCCAACGGATGGCAACAAAGAGATTACCGTTTACGACGGCAGTGAAAATAATGATTTTGAGCCGGTTACAATCACAATACCTAATATAGAAAGTGGAAGAATCTATGCCTTCGGACCGTATGGAGCCTTCGCAATGGATATGTCACGTGCAATCGGTCTTAACCTCCCTGTCAGTTCGGGAGAAGACGGCGCATACAATGTGACCGGAGCGTTTTACAACATGCAGTGGCATGTCATAAATCACGGCACTCCCCCCGATACGGCGATAAACTGGTATCCGACGAATATTGTCACAGCAGATGCGGTGTATATAGAAGCATCGGCGACAAAAGACGGCGATACCCAAGAGGCGGGCGCGTGGTCTATTGATACATCTCCCCGGATATGCAGCGTGGACGATGACGGTACGGTCAATTACCGGCTAGAGGTATTCTTTGGCAATGATACCGTTACTATCTCGCCCCCCGCAGACGGCAACGTCACGGGTGTCGCCGTGCGTACAGCGTCAGATAGTCCCGGATACACGTTTGCGTACGAAGCGGATGCTGTCAAAGTGACTTTCCATTCTGATTATTATGACCACATAACCGTTCCGCTAACGTTGACACTAAGAGCCGGCGGAACGCAATCCGCGAATGTGACCATCCATCGTGTAGGCGTGGATATACAGGAGCATAGCGGCGAAGGTATGAGCCAAGTATGGCACGGGACGCAATCCGGCAGCCCGGTGGATCTAACGGAAAATGGATTCAAGCTCACCGCCACCTATTACATCCCAGACGACGGCAATACCGCGCCGTACGCCCTGTTCGTCACCCGCTTATACTCAAGCGGCAGGGTCGAAACGGAAACCATACTTGTTCCGATGGGAGATGTATTTTCTTACGACGGTGCGGCCAACGCAGTCGATTACCTGATCTACTCCGGCACGGACGCCGCCACAGCGCCCGTATCCGTTTCGGTGCTGGTGCTTAAAGACGAGCCAGGTAGCAATGCCTTTGGTGGCGTAAGCTTTGGTTCCGGCATTGGCGTAACGTGGACAAATTCGTAAGGAGGATAAGCCATGAAAAAGAAACTTATCGCGCTAGCACTGACGCTCCTAATGCTTTGCGCTCTTCCTGTTTCCGCATTGGCGGCGGAAACCACAGGCTCTGTCACTGCCTCCTACAGCAGTGGCATGGTGACCTTCTCGGGGTCTGTAACCAGTGACGTAAAAGCCGTGGCCGTGCTGCTTTTTGACCCGGACGGCGGCCAGATAGCAATAACCACCTGCGCCGTTACGGGCGAGGGTACCTTCTCCGGGAGTATTAGCATCGGCCTTACAAGCTATGGCATCTACGCTGTCAAGGCGGCCGATTACGAGGGAGGAGCATTCTTCGCGGAAGATACCTTTAGGGCAACATTTGACTACAACGGTGGAGGCTCTGGAGGCGATGACACTGACAGTAGTAGCCCTATCGTCGTCAGCCCACCTGACCCTGCCAAACCTAATTCTCCTACACAGGGGGAAATCAAGGTTCCTGGCATAGCAGATGGCAAGGGAAATATCGTAGTAAACATCACTGATAAAACTGTAATCGACATCTTTGACAAGGCACTGGCGATTGCCAAGAAAAACGATAATGAGCAAAATGGCATCACTGTAATATTCCATGTGGACACCGGCAGTAAGACCAGCTCCAATGTCACGGTCAATCTGCCAAAGACAGTGCAGGATATCATAATTGCTAAGAAAATTGTCAACATCATTGTGGTAGTGGATAACCCTAACATCCGAGTCAGCATGGATTTGGCTGCCATGCAGGAAATCGGCAAGCAGGCAAAATCTGATGCAAACATTACTGTTACCCGCATAGACAACAACAGGTTGGCTGGGGATGCGAAAAAGGCCATTGGCAACCGTCCGGCATTTGATCTCAAGGTGAACTACGGCAACGGCAAGGCGGTCAGCAGCTTCGGCGCAGGCAGCGTGTCGGTAACCATTCCCTACACCCTCGGCGCAAACGAGAACGCCGGTAATATTCAGGCGGTCTATGTGGATGCAACCGGCAAGATGCATTGGCTCGTAAGCTCGGTCTATGACAGTGTGGAAATGGTAGTGCGTTTCAGCACCAACCATTTTTCCATCTACGGTATCGGCTATAAGGCATATGCTCCTGTCTTTACCGATGTGAGCAGCCATTGGGCAAAAAATGACATTGCCTTTGTGGTAAACCTGGGATTGTTTAGTGGTACTTCCGCTACAGCCTTCAGCCCGAACACCGCCATGACAAGAGGAATGTTCGTCACGGCGTTAGGGAGACTTGCAAACGCCGATGTGAGCGCCTACACAAAGAGTAGCTTTACCGATGTGAAGAGCGATGCCTATTATATGGGCTACATCGAGTGGGCAAATAGAAATAACATTGTAAACGGGGTTGGCAATAACAAGTTTGCCCCAGATCAGAGCATCACCCGTGAGCAGATGGCGGTCATCATGAGCAATTATGCCAAGACCATTGGTTATGCTCTGCCGAAGGTTTATATCGAAAATATCTTTGCAGATAACGCTAAAATCAGCGCCTACGCAAAGGAAGCCGTGAAGCAGATGCAAATGGCGGGCGTAATCAACGGCAAAAACGGCAATCTCTATGACCCGCAGGGTACAGCCACAAGAGCCGAGGTGTCCGCTGTACTGCGCCGCTTTGTGGAACTGGCGATTTCCAGTGACACGGCGCAGGGCTGGACGATGAACGATTCCGGCAAGTGGATGTACTACGAAAACGGCAAGCCCGTCACTGGTAAAAAAGACATCGATGGCGCGACCTACACCTTTGATCGGTACGGAGTGACGGCAGATGTTCCGAGAAATCTGCGGTACACCACATACACTGTACAGAAGGGAGACAGCTTCTGGCTGATTGCACACAAGCTGGGCTGCACCATGAGCGAGTTGGAGCGGCTGAACAATAAGAGCAGATTCTCCATTATCCATCCTGATGATGTGCTCCGGGTGCCGGAGAAATAAAGAACAATAAACCAAGAATAAATAGGGGGCTGTCGGGAAATAGCCCCTTATTTATTTTTACTGTATTCAGTTTGCTTTTCTTAAATTGTCCCTATGACACCGCGGCTTTTTTCCCCGGGGTTTTATTTGGGCGCTTAGTAAGTATAGGAGTGCTCTTGCAGATATCGTACAGCCAAAAGTACACCGAGCGCGCTTTTGGCGTCTTCGAATAATGGTTCTTCAAAATCCGCGCAGTAAAACACCTTATCTCTTACATGGGCAAACTGAAGGCGCTCAAGGTGTAATTCTTCTTCGTCACCTTCCAATGGGGCGTACCGAAGGCCGGTTGCAAGGAATATCGTCATACGCTCGGTCGAATAGCCAATGGCAGGCCAATATGAGT
>JAPXKJ010000023.1:0-5697 GCA_033810155.1 Bacillota bacterium
GCGCATCAAATGAAGGGAGTCCCGTTCCCTTTATCTCTATGAGACCGTAGAGCGCTCCTTCTTTTATCTCGATTCCTGATACAGTGTTCCATGGATACTTGACGCACTTTTTGCCGGTTATAGATCCAGTAGCCATGCCCGATTTCAAGATATAAATGTGCTTTGATGAGCATGCCAGTCCTTCGCCAGTGTTACCTACCAAGGCTATCTCAATGTCTTCATTAGGCTCAATGTTACTCTGTAGGAGATCAGCTAGTGATCCCAGTGTCTTGAGCGCAGTCTTTCCGTCGGTACCTGCGGCAGTTGGAGCAGCTGGTTTCGGCCTGGATCCCATAACAGAGGACATTATGTAGTCATACTTTTTCATTATTCCTTGCTTCTCAATGCACGCGGTACACAAGTAATCCCCGTCAATTGTTTTAAAATGCTCATCTGACGAGAATGGTTCCTTGCCGCACAGATGACATTTGACCTTGCCTTTTTTAACGATGCACTTCTTGCAGTACCAAACGCCGTCAACTAAAACCAGGTCGACCCGACCCATACCTAGGTTTGAGGCTCCGCATATTGAACAGTTTGCCAATCTAACTCCCTCCCTAAGTTACATATCGCAATTAGGGAGGGGGTAGTTTAGTATGCCTATACTATTTCCCTTCGCGTTTTTCCTTAAGGTATGTTTTGGCGTCTTCAAGAAGTTCCGGCTTGTATATGAGTTCCATTGCCGATAGGGCCATAACCTTGGCGGCCATCTGGGTTGCGTCAATTGCTCTTGGAGTTATAGTGTCATCAGCCATCTCTTTGGAATGCCCGCGCGCATCAGTCATACCGAACGAGATCTGTATACAAGGGGTGTGCCACGTTACGCTACCAACGTCCGTGACCCCTCCTCCGCCTTCGACGTCTGGGTGCGGCAATTGCTGACCCAAGTATTCAAAGTTCATTTTGGCTATCGATGTTAGCACCGGATGCTCTAGCGTTTCTCGGAAAAGAGGTTCGTAGTGTCTAAACTCAACTGTAGCACCTACGGTTTGGGCCGCACCTTGAGCACACTTCTTCACCTTTGGGAGGACTACATCTTCAAGGTAGCGGGAATCTTTTGAGCGTACGGTAAACCGGACCGTTGCTCTTTCCGGAACTATGTTAGGCGCATCTCCGCCGTGGGTGATGATACCGGCCAGTCTTACGTCATCTCTAAGTTGATTCTTCATCATTCTGATGCTTGTGTAAGCAGAAACACATGCGTCTAGGGCATTTATTCCTGCTTGCGGATTCCCACCTGCGTGGGCGGATCGTCCATGGAATGTGATTTCAATGGGATGAGAAGCCCATGATGAACCTCCAAGCGAATTAATCTGACCTGGATGGGCTATGAAGGCAGCATCTATATCCGAAAAAACTCCTGCTTCTGCCATCACTACTTTTCCGCCGATGGTTTCTTCAGCGGGAGTTCCCAATACTATCCAGCTGACATCCGTGTCGCTAGGGTCTAGACATTGCTTAATACCTATTGCGGCAGCTATGGCGCTTGCTGCAATGAGGTTATGCCCACACCCGTGACCGATTCCTGGCAGAGCATCATACTCGGCCAGGAATGCAATTTTTGGCCTCTTATCACCTGATTTGGCCTTAAATGATGTAGGCAATCCCGCTATTTCCCTTTCTATCTCAAAACCATGTTCAGCAAGAAGTTTTGTCAATTTTTCTGCTGCGTAAAACTCCTGAAGTCCTAATTCTGGGTTTTTGTATAACGATTCAGCGATATCTTCGACCACTGGTTTCAAGGCATCAATGGCTGATACAATCTCTGCCTTTTTCTCCGCATAGTCGGTATTCACTTTTGGCCCAATGTTATTGCCCAATTTGTTTTCCCTCATTTCCTGTTTGATATTTGATCGCCGAATGTTTGGAAACGTTCCTTACACCGCAGCCAGAAAAGCCGCTACCAACCCGGCAAGAAAAACACCGTCATACACACCGGCGCCGCCGATAGACAAAACTCCTGAGCTGGTGTGTTTCATATCCTCAAGATGCATGAGGTCAGCTCCTACTAGAGTACCAATAGACCCTGCCACGTAGGCTGCTGCGCCTGGATTGCTTTTTGCAAACAGCATAGAGACTACGGCTGCTGCAAGGGGAGGCACCATTGCTGGCAGTACAATGCCTTTTCCCGGTATGGGCCTTGCTATGAAGTAGCAGATCGCTGCCACGATAACAGTGCATAGTAGCGTTTGCAGAAAGGGAGCTCGAAAAAACAACAAATATGTGCTGAAGATGAGAGGTATCAACGCTCCTCCAAGATTGATGGCCAATACTTGCTCGGATACCACAGGAGGATAGTAGAAAAACATTGGGAAAATACTATGTGCATTGTGATGCACGACCCTCTCGCGTTTTATGGGGATGTTGATGACGCTTCCTATTAGCGACAAAGCAAACAGAAAAAACGCTCCTTGTGGCGAGAGCCCTAGGCTCTCGAAAGATAAGGTAGCAACGTTAAGGTAAAGTAAGAAAAACAACGCGGGAATCCCCAAGATCAGCATAAAGAGAATGTAGAGAGTTAGCACTGATGTAAACCGCCTTTCCAAAGAAGTCTGGGTTAGAATACAAAGATGTTCCCCAAAAACTTTGGAACATACCAATCTCATGATCCAAGTATACAATACATGTAAGGTGCTCCATATTTCAAGGAGGTTGGGACAGCCATACGACGAGTTGCAGATATACCATCTTATATGCTAATTGTATCTAGGACTTTTGGAAAGAAAACAAGAGTGTTTTGCACTTTGAAGAATGAGGGAGATTGTTGTGTGTACACTTAAGATGTACTGGGAAGATTCTTATGCTACCGAGTTTTCCGGAACAGTAATCGATGTTCGGCAGGAGGCGGGACATCTGTTTGTGGTTTTAGATAGGACTTTGTTCTACCCAGAAGGAGGCGGGCAACCCTCCGACCAGGGAATTATCGTGCCAGTAGCCTCAATGCTTAGCCTGGAGGCAAAAGACGCAGAACAACTGTATTCAGTTATTGGGGTGTCCGAAAACAATGGAAAGGTCATTCATGTTTTGGACAGTCAAGCCAAGAGCTGGTTGTCTCTAGGACAGACAGTCTACGGCAAAATAGACTATGAACACAGATTTGACCTTATGCAACAACATACAGGACAGCATATTCTTTCTAGGGCCTTTGAAGAAATATGCGGAGCGAAGACGGTTGGATTTCATTTGGGCACCGAATATGTGTCCGTTGACCTAGATGCTCATTCAATAGCAGATGACGTTTTAATGCGTGTGGAGGACTTAGCAAACGAAATTGTGTTTAGGAATTTACCTGTGCGTGTTGTAGAGTACGAACAGTCGCAGGTTCCTTCGGATATCCGAAGACGGATTCCGACCGACTCTCCGAAGATACGTGTCGTATATGTGGATGATTTCGATGCATGTGCATGCGGCGGGACCCATGTAAGAGCCACAGGAGAGGTAGGGATAATTAAGATAAATGAGATTGACCGAGCACATAGCGGGGTTCGGGTGGTTTTCAGATGCGGCAAAAGGGCTCTTAGAGATCTCAGAGAAAAGGAACAGATCCTCTTTGACACGGCTCACATATTTTCCGTAGGTTACCGCGACCTCTATGACGCAGCATTGCTTCAGATTGAGCGTTCCAGCGAGTTGACAAAAGCAGTGCAGGCTTTGAGAAAGGAACTGTTAGCCTATGAAATCGAAAGCCTTGTAGAAGAAGCAGATGCTAAAGCAGATACGAACCTTCTGGACGAAGATCACAGTGTTTTCGTGAAACGAGTTGAGGGGAAGGATATTGGCGATTTGAAGAGCATGTGTAGAGAAGTATCTGAGGCAACAAACAGTATTGCAGTTTTGTTTTCTTGCGCTCCTCGGTTTTTTCTGGTAGTTGCCAGCCCGTTTGGAGAGTCAGACTCGAGAGGATGCATTAGAGCTTCTGCCATAGTTGAGAATCTGGGCAAGAAATGGGGCATAAAAGGGGGCGGAACTCCCCAAGTTGCTCAAATGGGTTCGAAGGAACAAGTCGACAAGAGTGAGGATGAGGTGCGGGAGGTATTGTTGGAGGTATTTGACGAACTAAGTAAAGATGTTCACACCTAATAGACGTGGTACGAATTCCCAGGTGTTGCAGTATATTTACTTCGTGGCTAGAATTAAACGAGATAGAGAAACGTAGGGTGGTACTAGATGCGATTAGCATCACTAGATACATAGCATAGATCGGCATTGAGAAGAAAGAGAGGAGCGGGTGTCTTGTGAAAGATGACAACAAGGTTCGCCAGAATGAGCAGGAGTTTAGATCAAAGGCGATTCTTAGTCTGCATGATATGGAATCTCCGGCGAAAGTTCGTAGAGCTATTCTCCTACTTGCATGGCCTGTAATCGTAGAACAGATTTTCTCGCTCCTTACTCAGATAGTAGATTCAGCTATGTTGGGAAGGTTGGGCGCCGAAGTAGTAGCTGGGGTCTCGTTGAGTTTTCAACCGATGATGTTGGCAATGGGGATCTTTGGTGGAATTGCGGTAGGGAATACAGTATTGGTTGCCAGGTCAATCGGAGCGGGAGATAGGGAAACAGCGTCTAGGGTTGCTTTTCAATCCATGTTATTTGGCGCGATTTTGGCTATACTATTAGTCATACCCGGATGGATATATGCCCCTAAGATCGTGTCTGTTATGGGCGCTGAAACCGAAGCCCTATCAAGCGGGATAACATATCTGCGATGGATAATACCGGGGGCCCCATTTATGCTTGCATCGTCTATAATATCCGGGTCTTTGAGAGGTGCGGGAGATACGCACACTCCTATGTACGTAAACGCTGTTGCCAATATACTGAATGTATTTCTCAACTGGATGCTAATTTGGGGGAACCTAGGGGCACCAAGGATGGAGGAGGCAGGAGCTGCTCTTGCGACTAGTATATCTCGGTTCGTAGCGTTTCTTGCCATGATCTACGCTGCAAATAGGCCCAAAAGCGTTGTTCATTTTGAGTGGAGAGGCTTTCGTGAAACATTGAGGCTCGATTTCTCCCTGATAAAGCGAGTGCTTACGATCGGAATACCGGCAGCAGTCGAAAGGATCGTTATGTCGGTTGCGTCAATGTTGTATGCTCGAACTGTAGCATCTCTGGGAATGGTTACGTATGCTGCTCATGTAGTTAGCCTTAACGCCGAATCGATATCATACATGCCGGCATTTGGCTTTTCTACTGCTGCCTCTACTATGGTAGGTCAGAATCTTGGAGCCAACCAGCCCCACGCGGCAAAGATCACCGCCGTCGAATGTGTGAAGATGGGTGCTATTGTCATGGGTACCATGGGATTGATGTTTGCTCTTTTTCCGGTGCCTTTTATGATGATATTCACCGACGATGCGAGGGTTTTCCCGTATGGTTATATGACCATGCGGTTTCTGGCATACATGCAGATCCCTGAGTCAGTGGGTTTTGTAATGAGTGGTGCCCTAAGGGGTGCCGGTGACACCAAGGCTGTGTTGGCTATAACAGTAGCAGGCGCCTGGGGTATCAGAGTGGGTCTTACGCTTTTCCTCATAAACGTCGTGGGGATGGGTTTGGAAGGGGCTTGGATAGCCATGTCGGTTGACTGGACTATAAGGTCGATTCTTATGGCTCTTCGGTGGAGAAGCGAGAAGTGGCAGCGGCTAAAGGTGTAGGGGA
>JAPXKJ010000023.1:5797-17589 GCA_033810155.1 Bacillota bacterium
ATAAACGTCGTGGGGATGGGTTTGGAAGGGGCTTGGATAGCCATGTCGGTTGACTGGACTATAAGGTCGATTCTTATGGCTCTTCGGTGGAGAAGCGAGAAGTGGCAGCGGCTAAAGGTGTAGGGGAGCAGGATACCATGTATTGTTTGTGATGTCCTGTGGGGTAGATAAATAGGGTAGATGAACGGGTATGATACCTACTAACAGTTCTGGCGTATTTCTTTACAAGAAAAGCCGGCTAGATAAATAGGAGGCTTTCCTGCTGAACGACGATAAGAGCATCATTGAAAGGGTTCAAAACGGTGACCAGGAAGCTTTTGCTGGTCTTTTAGAAAAGTATAACCGTAATATATATAGCCTTGCATATAGACTGACAGGGAATCGTGAAGATGCCATGGATGTCACGCAGGAGGTTTTTCTAAGAGTTTTTCGTGGGATCTCGTCATTCGACACAGGCAAGCCATTTTTGCCGTGGGCATATAGGATTACTTACAATTTGTGTGCTGATAGGGGACGTAAGTTGGGCCGAAGCGTGTCCGAGCAGTCTTTGGACAGCAACGAGTTTGTTAAGGCAACAGTCCCGAGTAGTGAGCCTAACCCAGAGAAGGTCTATGAAGATAGGGAGCTTAGCACGGTTATTCAAGAAGCTGTAGGGCAACTGAAGGATGGGTATAGAGAACTTGTTGTCCTATTTCATCTTCAAGGGCTTTCGATCAAAGAGATTTCGGAGATAACGGGACTCAAAGAAACTGTCATCAAGAACAGGTTGTACAGGGGTAGGCAAGCTCTAAAAGAAATACTCATAAAAGAAGGTTTTACGTGGTAACAGAAGATCAAGGTGTACAAATGACGCGTTGTCAGGATGTGCATACTTATCGCGAGAAAGAGCGTAGGGGGGTGTGATCGTGTGGTACGGCAAATGTCCTGATGATTCTGAGATAGAACAATATTACTATGGACAGTTGCCTTTTCTCAAATCCTTACTGGTAAAAGCCCATATCAAAAGGTGTTCAAGATGTAGCCACGTCGTCGCCGATGTAGAAAGGTTTGACAAAGTACTTCTAAGTGTGCCCGTTGTGGAGTCACCCAAAGAATTACCGGATTTAGTGATGCAGAGGATAAGAGAGATGGATTACGGGTTTGGCCTTAGTTCGGAGTCTTCTCTTGATGCAGAATATAAGACGGTTTTGATATCATCTGACGACGAGAAGCTTTCATCCAGAACTGTTGTGTTTTCACCTAAAATGCTGTGGGCTGCTGCTACGCTCCTCGTAATCATAGGTGTTGCTTTTAGGCAGGCTTTGGGTGGATATGGTTTGACTGGTCGCGGCACTTATATCATGGGTTGGAGCGATATAGAAGCTCTATGGGAGATTTTGAAGTCTAACGCGATATCGACCACCTTGAATCAGATAATTGGAGCGTTAAGAGTGGACACTATCTCGACTCTTAGGGTTTTGGCCGGTTCATTACCTAACGAGGTCTTTAACGTGTTACTGTCGGGTTGCATAATTGTGGCATTTTGCATAAGGAAGGTCTTTTTTAAACGAAGCGGAGGAGGCAAACATGAAAAAACTCTATAGATCGAGGAAATATAGAGTCATCGGCGGCGTATGCGGAGGTTTGGCAGAGTATCTAGATGTTGATGTTACAATAGTTCGACTGGCAACTGTTGTTTTGGCGTTCATGGCTCCCGACCTTGTTCTGCTTTATATTATCGCTTGGATCGTGATGCCGGAAGCTCCCGACGATGTGACAAGCGTCTATAGCGCCGGCTCAAGGAACATAAGTGAAATACCGGAGCAACCGAAAACGGGGACTTTTTCTGCGCAGATCAATGGGCAGGCCTCGGGAACCGCTGATGAGATTTTGGCAGGGAGCGTTTCGGAGCAGGGGGTATGTGCCGAAGAGTCTGAGGGGAAGGCTGAGCGGCATGACGAGGGTGCGAACGTGGAGCAATCCCAATCGCCGCAACATAGTCCTAATACAACCGTGAGTGCGCCTCCTATGCCCAAACAGGAAACCACCTATAGAAATAGAAACCGGGAGTTTCTAGGGTACTTCCTTGTGATTCTTGGCATTTTGGCTCTTTTGAAGAAGTATATGCCTCACTGGTGGAGAGTGCCATTTTCCTACATCAGGATGTGGTGGCCAGTGGTCCTAATTGCACTGGGTATTGCTTTTATAGTTACGGCTCTTAGAGGAGGCAAGTGAGGATGCTTCACCGTTTGGCCAAAGGGTTGGTCCTCGTACTAGCAGGCGTAATTCTTTTACTCAATACCACTGGGTTTCTGCCATGGTCGGTGTGGAACAGCGCCCTCAGCTTGTGGCCTATAGTGCTAATTGCTCTAGGCGTGCAGGTGATTTTTCCAGAGAAAAAGATCCCCTGGTTTCTCATGTCCCTAATACTCATACTTGTGATCGCCGGGTTTTACTCATACAGCACATCAGGGCAGGAAGAGTTGTGGCCGACTTGGCACTCAGCTGTGCTAATCGATAAGGAGAAGGGCACCGCCCTTTTGAAGAATCGCAAAAAGATTGAGATACCTATAGAACTGGATCTATGGACGGTAAAAGCGTATTTGGTGGCCCCCGCCCTGGAACTCGGGAGCGAAGGAGATTCCTCTTTAAGCGAAGAGGATCCAGAGCTAGCTATTGCCGGAGAGCTATCTTGGGATCGATACGAGCCGATCGTAGACGTTCACGCTCCGCAAAATGACGATCATCATCTCGACGTTACAATCAAGTCCCCGGTTTCAAATGGTGAAAATGCTGGCAAACAAGTCTGGAAGTTGAGATTCAATCCCTCCCTCAGTACGGATATGGATATTATGGCCGGTGTAGCTGAGATTGACCTTGATCTGGGTTCTTTTTATTTGGAGAGGTTTAGCCTTAGTGCAGGTGTTTCTGATGTTAAGATTAGGTGTGGAACTACAGGGTTATCTACAGAAGCAAATATTGTTGGTGGAGTAGTGGGAATTGAAGTAGATGTGCCAGAAGATGTGGGAATTCGCATCTCGGTTTCGGGAACTCCCTTGGCTACACAAGTTCAATTTGATGGGATTGATTTTGTGAAACAAGGCAGCGTTTGGGTGTCGCGGAACTTCTCAGCTGCTACGACAAAACTTAATCTTGAGGTTACGTGCGGATGCGGAAGGATCTCTGTGAAAAAGGTTCGATAGTCCTATGAGTATGATACGAGAGTATTGATATTAATAGGTTATAATGTTCTTATACCGGATCACGTATCGCCTTTTCCGTAACGCTCAGACAGGAGCCAGAAGGCAAATGCGGTTTGGGTATGAGGATGGTGATTGTGAATCGTGCGCGTAGGAATTCCAAGATGCCTTAGTTTTTATTATCTGTTTCCCCTATATCGTACATTTCTGGAAGAATTAGGTATTCCTTTTGTCGAGACGGGCTCATCTACCCTGAGAGATTTGCAAGAGTTGGTATTGTGTCCTACTGACGAGCCCTGTGTCTCTGTTAAAATCGCATTTCCTCACGCCGCCAACCTCATTAAGCGCGGTTGTGATGTGCTTTTCGTGCCTACCATTGTGTCCCTCGAACAAGATAGTTTTTGCTGTCCAAAAATGATGGGCCTACCTTCGATGCTCAAGTCCGGACTTGGCCTTTCGGATTCTCAAGTGATAAGTCCAAGTATAGATGTGAGAGATAACCCTCGTAGGTGGAAGAATACCTGGATCGAAGCGGGGAGGCAGCTGGGCGTAGATGACCCGAAACGAGTGGAACTAGCGTTTGATACAGCGTGGAATTCATGGAAGGAAACGGAAAGCACAATGGTTCAGTACAGCGTACCTTTGGGAAGAATGATGGATGGTCAGTGGAAAGACCGGTTTACGTATCGAAATGCAGCTCGTGCGAACTCGGATGTTGGCTGTGAAAATGATCGTATGCTCTCTAGAGAGCCTGTTACCGCAGTGATGGGGCATGCCTACATCCTAAATGATATTTTTGGACAGGTAATCTTGAAGTATACCTCCCAACATGGTCCTTTGATTTTACCCGAGATGGTTTCCAAAAAACATGCGAAACAAGCTTTGGGCACCATATTCGAGGGTCAAAGAATGTGGACCATCGAAGGTCACATTTTGGGTTCGTGTTTGCATCTTATAAGAACGCGCAAGGTAGATAGAATAATACTTGTGACGTCGTTCTCATGCGGACCTCTTTCGATAATTGAAAACTACATTGAGAAAGAAGCAGATGAACATGGGATACCTCTTCTTTACCTGGCGGTTGATGAGCATACAGGCGAGGCCGGGCTCATAACCCGAATGGAGGCCTTCATGGATGCTTGCGTGTCAAGACAGAAAGAGAGCGTTCACTTTGGATCAGACCAATCTAACCACGAAGTCGATATCTCTACTGCACGCCAGATTACTGAGCAAGGCCCTATAGGTGTTGTTAACATGGGCCATCTCAATATTGCGGTAGGGACTGTTTTTGAAAAGTTGGGCATAGAGGCCAAGATTGCAGGCCCTTTATCAGATGCGATAGTTGAACTTGGAAGAGAACTAGCACCTGAGTTTATTTGCTACCCCATGGTTACTCTTTTAGGCCAGATACGTTCAATGATCGACCAAGGAGTGTCGAGGGTAGTGATGATTCAAGGTAAAGGTAAATGCAGGTTGGGATGGTATGCTCAGATTATGGAAACGATACTCAACCGAGCTGGTTATAAAGTGCGAATATACGCTATAGACTCACCATTTCCCTTGAAGGAAAAGGGGAAGGCACTTTTGGAGCAGGTAAAAGAAATATTTGGCAGTCCTAAGGCATCTTTGGTTGCTGAGACCATTATTCTTGCTCTCAGGAAAATGTTTTGCGCTGATGCGGCTAATGATATATTGCGCCAAGTGCGGGCGAAAGAAAGAGTAAGGGGTAGCGGAGACAAAATATATAATAAGTTTGTGCCTAAGCTCGACAATGTTACAGATGCGCGCGGGTTAAGAGCGGTTTTTAAAGAGTACAAGCGGGAAATGATGGCTATTCCCATAATAGACGAAGACCCGTTGAAAATTATGATTGTCGGCGAGATTTACGTAATTAACGAACCTTTTGTTACAAAAGATGTTGAGAAAATGCTTGGCTCTATGGAGCAAAGAATCCGAGTCTACAAGAACCTTGATGTAAGTAGTTGGGTAAAGACCCACCTACTCATGAGTCCCAAGGCAATTTTTGAACACAAGCGTGTAGTCAGGGCCGCCAACAGATATCTACCTGTAAGTGTAGGGGGACACGGCCAAGAATCCATAGGTGAAACAGTGCTTGCAAAAAAAGCCGGTATGGACGGTGTAATTCACTTGTTTCCGTTTACTTGTATGCCTGAGATTATAGCTCAGAGTGTTTTGGTACAAATCTCGGAAGATCTAGATTTGCCTATTTTGTCCCTTATGCTCTCTGAGCAGACAGGCGTAGCTGGCTTAAAGACCAGGCTTGAAGCTTTTTGCGATGTCTTGTATGGTAGAAGCAAGAATTTGCCGCTACCAAGGTTTGCTATGTAAGGAAGCGTCGCTGTATATACCGAAGGAGATGCGCATGAATGGGCCAATCCAAAGATGAGATCCATGTGGTTGATGCAGTAGCTGATCGGTTTTTGGGTGTGGACGTAGGCAGCGTGACCACGAAGATAGTCTTAATAGATGGAACAGGGAATATAGTGTACGAAGATTACCTTCGAAACGAAGGCGGGCCTGTGCATGCAATACAGTTAGGGTTTGGGAATCTTTTTCGCGGTGGATATATAGACTCAATAAAAATGGTAGGTACGACGGGGTCAGGCAGGGAGCTAGCCTCTGTTATTGTTGGTGCCGACACGGTAAAAAACGAGATATCCAGTCACGCGAGGGCAGCTTCTTTAGCCTACCCTGATGTAGGTACTGTTATAGATATAGGCGGTCAAGATTCAAAGATAATATTCTTCAAGAACGGATATCCTATTGGGTTCAACATGAACACGGTTTGTGCCGCAGGCACAGGATCGTTTCTAGACCATCAGGCGAGCAGATTAGGTATTTCAATTGAGAGTTTTGGCGATCTAGCATTAAAGGCAGAGGCTCCGGCAAGAATTGCAGGGCGCTGTGGCGTGTTTGCCGAATCTGACCTAATTCACAAACAGCAATTGGGATTTGGAATCGAGAACTTGGTTGCCGGGCTGTGTCTAGCTTTGGCAACCAACTATGTTACCAACGTTGCGAGAGGGCAACCTATCCGTCCTAGAGTATTATTCCAAGGTGGAGTAGCAGCGAATTCGGGTATGCGTTGGGCCCTTGAGAAGAAGATCGGGCTTGATATAATCGTACCACCTCACTTCAAGGTCATGGGTGCATGGGGTGCTGCTCTCTTTGCACGCGAGAAGTACCATGAGTCGAGACAACAAACCAGATTTCGCCAGGTGGAGCATATAGCATCCTTGAAAGCTGTAACCAGGGGATTCATCTGTGAGGACTGTGCCAATAGTTGCGAAATTCAGGAGATATTCATAGACGACGCTCTTTGCGCTAGGTGGGGCTCTAAGTGTGGAAAGTGGGATGATCTATCGGTACCTTCGCGGCCGAAAAAGGGTTCAGCAGCGGTACCTGTAAAAGGCGTCTAGAATCTGTAGAAGCAAAGATACAGCGCGAAAGGAAGATCCTTTTGGATGACGGATGTGCTTAGAATTGTTCATGCAGGAGACATACATGCTGGGCGGCCACTTTCTATTGAACTAGACAAAGAACGCGGGTATGTGCGGCGGCGAGAGATCGAGATGGTCTTGTGGCGCATTTGCGAGTTTGCTCAAGGAGAAAAAGCTCAGATAATCCTCCTCTCAGGTGACTTATTTGAGCATATCTATGTTAAGCCATCATGGGTCAAAGATGTCTCTTTGCTTTTTGCTACTATACCGGAAATCCAGGTCTTCATCTCTCCCGGCAATCATGACCCAGTGCTTTCCGACTCTCTGTACAGATCCGTGCAATGGCCGGAGAATGTCACTATATTTGCCTCCGATACAATGAAGCGTACCTCACTTGAACACCTTGGGGTTGATGTTTACGGCTTGGGGTGGCTTTCATTCACAGAACGGAGACGCCTTTTGCAGGGATTCTGCGTTGAAAGAAGTGACCGCTTTAATATAGTTTTGATGCACGGGGACTTGAGTGAAAAGTCGACTTACCTGCCTATATCTGTGAGTGATATCGAGAAGTCAGGCGCGGATTACCTCGCTTTGGGACATTATCATACACCTATGGTTAAGGATATAGGTAGAACGAAGGTTGTGTATCCAGGTTGCCCTGAACCCCTAGATTTTGGAGACAAAGGAGAGAGGGGTGTTTATTTCGTAACTGTCGCCGGTTTGGAAGGCGAACCCCCTTTCGATGTTAGAAGCGAGTTTGTACCTATGGCTTTACGGATGGTAAGAGAACAAGAGCTTGATCTAACTGGCCTTGATACGGGAGAGAAAATCAGAAATGCGATTTTGTCTGTAGGGGATCACGACATTCGAAGAAAAGACATGTGGCAGTTGATGCTCACTGGAAGGGTTGATCCAGATTTACCTCTAGACTTGGATGTACTTGAAAGAGAAATGAGAGATAATTTCTTTCACCTGCGGCTAATACCCAAGTTTGTCCCTGATTATGATCTTGGGCCGCTGTTAGATTCTAACAATCAATCTCTCGAGGGTAAGTTTGTTCAGACTCTGAAAGAGATAGAAAAGCAAGCAATAGAAAATGGAGACGAAAAGACAGCTCGAGTTGCAAATCTAGCTATATACTATGGCCTTGATGCTTTGAGGCAAGGCGAAATTGTTACGAGAAGGAGAATGGTCTAACTGAAGCTTGTTAGTCTTTTGCCCATTGCCTTTGGAAGGTTTCATGCAGATGAACCTATCGCTTTGGAAGATGGGCTCAACATAATTGTCGGTGACAATGAAAGTGGTAAGAGTACGCTGGGGTCTTTTATCCTTGGCATGCTATATGGTTTTAAGAAAGAGGGTAGGACTCGAATATCAAGGACTCAAGAATTCGAGAGGTACAGGCCATGGTCGGGTAGCGATTATAGGGGAGCAATTGTGTACCAGGAAGACGGGCGCATTTATAGAGTCGAGAGATGGTTCGATCCAGATATCACTAGGATCTATGATGAGATTACAGGGGAGGATATAACCAACCAATTCCTTCAGGATTCGCGGAAAGAATACAATTTTACAGATCTGCACTTAGGTCTAACTGCGAAGGAGTTCAGAAACACCATTTGGATTGGTCAGCTTCAGAGCTCTCAAGATGCTGATCTCGGGCTTGAGATCCAGGGAAAACTTGAGAACATACTTCAAGGTGGTGCAGAGGATCTCTCGTTCGCAAGAGCTCTGGCTGTTCTCAACACAGAAAGGGCTAAAATACAGACTCCGCGGACAACTCGTGGGGAGCTAGACATAATCGAGGCAAAGATAGCTCAACTTGAAATCGAACTCAACGAGGCCAGAGAAAGAGAAGCGGAAGTAAGAAAGATCCTGGTCGAATTGAGAAATGTGCAATCCCGTGAACAAGAGTTATCAAGGAAATGCCGAGAATATGAGACCCGAGCCGACCAGATAAGGTCACTTATACTACTTAGGACAATCACTTCGGCAGAAGAGACAGAGGCAAGCATAATGGAAGAACGAGCAAGCCTCGAGCGGCTAGAGTGGGCAAAAGATATTCCCGACGGATTGGAACAAAGCGCCGGGAGGATTGTGCAAGAAGAAGAGAGCATCCTGGCTCGAATACGAGAAACCGCAGAGGAGATTGAAAAGGTCACTGTGAAGAAGGAAACCCTTTTGGGGGAGCTAGCGGCGTACGAACCGATCCTTGCTACTAATATAGATGAATCAGGTCTCTCAGGACTCTATTCAAGGTATCTCACTTATAAAGCGAGCACATCTAGAGCCGAAAGGCATGCGAACGAAGCTAGACGAGAGTTAGTAGGGTTAGAGGAAAAGGAAAAACAACTTGGCTTTTCTAGTTCCTATGATGGTGATTCGTTGTTGTCGAAAGTTGAAGAATTAAAAGAGATTCTGGTTCTGGCAGAAAGGGAAAAGGCTAGATGTGATATGGAAATTGAGAAAGCCTCAATGGCGGTGTCGCATGCCGAGAGTTCAGGGGGAACAGGTTGGATCTATGCGATCTCGTTGGCAGTTTTGGGGATCGCTATTGCGTTCACGGTGATGGGCCTTCCTTTGGCTTTCCCGGCATTTGGCATATCTGTTATCGTGTTCGGCATAGGCTCATATAGGCATATGAAGGTTCACGATATGAAGTACGAGCGCGAATGTGAGCTGGAAGATAGGATACGAGAAGGCGAGGAACAAGCGGAAAGAGTTGTTCAGGCCAAGACTGCTCTAGAGGAATTCCTTGCGCTGCAGGGTGCAAGGTCAGTAGAAGAATTGAGGTCAAGGGTCCGGGAGATATCCGCTTTCTATGCAAAACTAGAAGCGGCTAGAGAACAATACGAGGTTGCTCATAGATACTGGTTCGAGTGTTCACAGGAGTTTTCGGCTTGTGAAAAAGAACTGACATCAATCTTAGTTCGGTCGGGGTGTCTGGTACGAGGGCAGCCTATCACTGATGTTGCAGTTGAGTCTTTTGCTTCAAGACTAAAAGAGGCATCCTCTTTGATTTCCGAAGTAAGGAACCTAAATAGACGCATTGGAGACCTTGAGGCTGCCATGGCTCAGTTTGAGGAAAAAAGAACTGCGCTTCTTCAGGAAGAAAAGCGTCTTTTGGAACATGCATCTGTTTCAAGCCGAGATGAGCTCAACGAGAAGATAAGAGCGCACAAGCTGTATCTTGAATGCCAGAAAAGGCTATCTGGTCTGGGTGAAAGACTGACTGTGGTATTGGCAGGTAGGAATCTCGAAGACTTAAGACGAGAACTTGAGGATATACAAAGCCGGATAGGCAAAGTTCCAGGAACTACCGATTACACTGACGGAGGTGAGCAGTTACCTGGTGGGTATGGTTTGACAGAAAAGGACTACCAGGAAGCTATGCTGCAAGTAGACAGGTTTAAAGAAGAACTTGGGAATGTCAGGGCAAGATTGGCTTCCTTAGAAAAAGAGGCTCACCTAAGACAGATAGAGGGCCGACCAGTGTACGCTATTGAAGAGGAACTTGTAGCCGAGGGGCGAAAGAAGCGAGAACTTAGTGAAGACAAAGATGCTTTGGAACTTGCCCTTAAGACACTAGAAGATCTCTCAAGAAATCTTCGAAGGGAATTCGCCCCCGTTTTGAAGGAGCGTGTAGGAGGAATTCTAGAAGAGATAACCGGCGGTAAATACTTTGATGTGCGGATATCTCCGGATCTTGAGATGAGCGTAATAGACACGTTCGACGGGAGACAAGTTCCAGTTACTCTCCTTTCAGCAGGCACCATGGATCAATGCTATTTCGCATTGCGAGTAGCTGTTGCCGAACTTATAGTCAGCAAGAAAGAGTTCCCCTTCTTTTTTGACGATTCTTTTGTTCAATATGACGAAAAAAGGTTAGAGGGGGTCTTAAAGATCATCGCTGAGCTTGCGAAGCGATATCAGATTCTGCTTTTTTCGTGCCATGGGCGTGAAGTTTTACAAGCTCAGAGGATGGGGATTCCTTGCAATATTATTAGGTTAGATAGTTATTCGAAATAATGCTCGAGCCTGGCCCAGACTACGTTTCAGGTCTGAGAAGGAATCTCCACAGAAAGTCTTTTGCTTCATCTGCGTAATCTATCCCTATCCGTGGAGCTTGAACTATCCTAAAGTGTCTATGGTCTTGGGGAGGTTTTGCTATGTACAGGTTGCTTGTGACCAGATCGGCATTGTTCTCCTGCTTGCTTATCCCCATGGCCTGGCACAGCCTTGCGGGGCCCGTAGCTATAGGTAGTTTACCTTTTCTTCTTTCTAACATCAATTCTTCGCCGATAAGCGGCTCTATAGATCGCACGAGAACTGCATGAGGTAAGCCTTCGTCTGCCACTACTACATTGAAACAATAGTGCATACCGTAAATAAAATAAACATAGGCTATGCCGGCTGGCCCGTACATGACTTCATTGCGCTTAGTCCGGCGCATGTTGTATGCGTGGCACGCCTTATCCTCCGGCCCTTGGTAGGCTTCTACTTCGGTTATAATTCCTGCTGTTGTTCCATGCATTGTTTCGTGTACCAACAAGAGGCCCAACAGATCAGGTGCCACCTCAATGGCTTTTCTCTTGTAAAAAGACTTCGGAAGTTTGTCCATATCTAACATATTATACCGTGGAATTCGGCGGGGGATATAATATGATTGTATTTAATCACAAAGATCGAATCCTAAGGGCAGTGCTTAGCCTATGCTGAAAAGATCATAGGATTGGTGGGAAGTTTTGATGAAGCCTATTGCAATTGGAACCAAAGGAAGCGCTACGGTAACGGTAACAAAAGACACTCTGGCCTCATCTACCGGGAGCGGTGGCGTGGATGTGTTTTCTACTCCTTGTTTGGTGTTGCTTATGGAAGAGGCTGCAGTAGAAGCTTTGAGAGGATATCTTGACGATGAGGAGACAACAGTGGGCACGCACGTCTGTGTCGATCACATTGCCGCAACGCCTGTTGGACTCCGAATAACTGCAAATGCCGAGGTCACCGAAGTTGATGGGAGGAAGATTACATTCGCAGTAACTGCTTCTGATGATGTGGAATTGATTGGCAAAGGGGTCCATGAGAGATTCTTGGTTAACAAAGAAAAATTTACTGCAAAATCTCTTCGGAAGATAGATATCCACAAGGATTC
>JAPXKJ010000024.1:0-15825 GCA_033810155.1 Bacillota bacterium
CATAGGGGTGGCATCCTTACTCGGTATCTGAAGCAAAGGTGGCCTTTAGGGACATGAAGAAAGTTAAAAACGCCAATACTGTACAAAGAGGTAATCCAGACTATACCTTGTTTTTTTCAGTGCTCACCCTTTTGGCTTTGGGCATTGTCATGGTGTTTTCTGCAAGTATGCCACGATCTCTGCGGTTTTATGATACTGCCTACTATTTCATTAAGAGGCAAGGAATGTGGGCCGTTCTTGGCCTAATTTCGATGTTTTTTTTCATGAACTTTGACTGTTGGCGGTACAGAAAAGTAATTCCTCTGGTGTATGGGGTATCCCTTGTGCTTTTGACTGTCGTTTTAGTGCCTGGCATAGGTCAACTAAGAGAGGGTTCTAGGCGATGGCTAGGTGTTGGGAATTTGGGGTTTCAACCGGCGGAATTGGCCAAGACGACTACAGTGTTATTTCTCGCAGATCAACTTGGCAGGAAGAGAGGCGGTGTGCGGCTCGCCAAAGATCTTGCGCCGTATCTTTTGCTCATTGGAGCTACAGCGGGGTTGATCTTGATGGAACCTGACCTGGGAACTGCAACGATCCTTGCTGCTAATTCTGTTCTTGTTTTGTTCATTGCAGGTGCCAATGTTTGGTATTTGGTTGGGTTAGCTGCAGTAGCCACACCGATTGTGTACAAGGTTATAACGGCCGAGGAGTACATGAGAGCGCGACTTTTGGCATTTCGCAACCCTTGGAAAGACCCACTAGGGTCCGGGTACCAAGTGATCCAGTCGTTATATGCTTTTGGTAGCGGAGGGTTGTTTGGCCAGGGTATAGGTTTGTCACGGCAGAAGGGGTTTTATCTTCCACAGGCCGATACCGATTTTGTGTTTTCAGTTATTGGGGAAGAGCTGGGGTTCTTTGGGACATCCCTTGTCGTAGGGCTATTTGTAATCATAGCGTGGAGAGGATACACTATTGCGATGAACGCCCCTGATAGGTTTTCTTGTCTATTGGCAGCCGGTCTCACCTCGGGGGTGGTCATTCAAGCTGCAGTGAATATGGGCGTGTCTACAGGTGTTCTACCCATTACCGGGATAACCTTGCCTTTCATAAGCTATGGCGGCTCATCATTGCTTATGTCGCTCAGCAGTGTAGGTATACTTTTGAATGTTTCCAGATATACGGTTGATAGGAGCTGACTGCTAAATGAGATGTATAGTGACCGGAGGAGGTACAGGTGGTCACATTTACCCAGCTATAGCTGTTGCAAAGAGCATCCGGAAGATTATGCCTACTTCGGATGTATTGTACATAGGTACGAGTTCTGGTATGGAGAGTTCGCTAGTACCTAGAGAAGGCTTGCGTTTTGAATCGATTAGGTCGTCTGGCATAGTTGGAAAATCGCCCATTGTTGCTCTGAAAGGAGTTTGGAATGCGGTCTTAGGCGTAAGCGATGCAAGACGGATTTTCCATGCATATCGTCCGGACGTAGTCTTGGGTACTGGTGGCTATGTGTCCGGACCCGTTGTCTTAGCAGCAAGGTTCATGGGCATCCCATGCGCGATTCAAGAACAAAATGCTATTCCAGGGAAAACAAATCTCTACTTATCAAAGATGGTAGACGTCACTTTTGCGGCATGGGAGTATTCGCTTCAGTATTTCCCCAAAGCGGCCAACGTGAAAGTGACCGGAAACCCAGTAAGAGAGATACTATTCTCAGTCTCACGCGATGAAGCACAAGCGTTTTTTGGCCTAGACGAGCGTTTTACGTTGCTGGTTCTAGGAGGTTCGAGGGGTGCCGAGAGTATCATAGAGGCTGCCATAACTATAGCTAGCGAGATGGATGACAGGCTACAGATGCTATTGATAACCGGCTCACGGTACTATGAAGAAACGGTTAACCGCCTCAATGCTGTTCCCGAAGCTGACGGGTCGGGGGCAAGGACGTCCAACGTTGTGCTGAGACCATTTGTCCACAATATGGAGATGGCATACCACTCATGTGACTTGGTTCTGTCAAGGGCGGGTGGCATGACACTTTCTGAGATTACGGCTCTGGGATTACCTTCAATTATAGTGCCATCACCAAATGTGGCCGGGAATCACCAAGAATACAACGCGAGAGCCTTAGAGGCTCAAGGCGCCGCCGTAGTTGTCCGGGAGTGTTCGGATTCTATAAGTCAGATCAAGGATTCTTTTTTCCGGCTGGTAGAGGACAAAGATGTGGTTGAGGCTATGAGGAAGGCTTCCCGGAGTGTAGGAAAGCCGAATGCTTCGGAAGAGATCGCTGGGTATTTGGTGGGGATGGCCGAAAGGACGAGGAACTAATTCCGAGAAAAGAGGGTGGACGGTGAATAAAGTTCATTTCGTTGCAATTGGGGGACAAGGCATGTCAGGTATAGCCCGCATCCTCATAGAACAAGGCTTTGAGGTTTCAGGATCAGACATGAAGTCGAGCAGCACAACAGATGACCTTCGCAAACTTGGCGCTCGTGTTTACATAGGCCACGACAGGGAGAACATTGTAGATCCTGATGTTGTCGTGGTGTCTTCCGCGATATCTGAGGACAATCCAGAAGTCGTAGAGGCGAAGAGAAGAGGGATACCCATCGTCCATCGGATGGATATGTTACTTTGGGCAATACGAGACAAGAAACTTGTGACGGTCGCAGGTGCTCATGGTAAGACGACTACCTCTTCTATGATCGCTTGGGTTATGGAGGAAGCCGGCGTGGATCCCACATACTTAGTCGGCGGTCAAATTGGGGATATGGGCAATGCAAAACTGGGAAATGGTGCATATGCTGTTGTTGAAACAGACGAGAGCGATGGCTCTTTCCTTAAGGCAAAAGGTGACATTAGCGTAGTTACAAATGTAGATATAGATCACTTAGACTATTGGGGTTCATTCGAATCTCTGAAGGAAGCATTTCGCTCATACCTAGAACATACGGCCTATGGCGGTAAGAATATCGTTTGTACGGATAATGAATTTCTTAGAGAGTGGATTGAAGATCATCCTGACGCAGTCTCATACGCCGTTGCTAATGATGCCGTTTGGCGAGTCAAGGACGTGTCTGTTGATGGCTGGGGGAGTACCTGTTTGGTCGAACGAGAGGGTGAGGTTGTCTCTACCATGCGGCTTGAAGTACCCGGGATCTACAATATTCAGAATGCTCTGGGAGCGATTGCGGCTGTAAGCGGTGTCGGAATCCAGGCGGATGATGCATGTAGGCACCTAGGGTCATTTCCCGGGGTGAAGCGACGTCTTGAACGAATAGGCGAATTCGGTGGAGTATTGGTTATTGATGATTTTGCCCATCACCCCAGAGAAATCGAAGCTGCGCTGGATGCGGTGAAAGAGGCTTTGCCACATTCTAGGCTCATCGTGATTTTTCAACCCCATCGATATTCTCGTACTAGGCTTCTACATGACGAGTTTGGCCCTGCTTTTAGAAAAGCTGATGCTCTTGTAATCACCGAAATATATGTTGGACCTGGAGAGAAACAAGATCTCCAAACGAAAGCGCAGGTCATAAGCGAATCAGTGCGCTCTTTTGGGAATCAGTGTGTCTTTCAGATAGATGAAATGCTAGACGCTGCTCGTACTGCAGCGAGCCTTGCTCGCCAAGGAGACGTAATAATGACTATGGGAGCAGGTGACATATGGAGAGTTCACGATGTGCTGCGTTCTTTGCTGCATTAGTTATTCGGGTTGACCTATGTTTCTATGAAAGGAAATGACAAGGAGAGATTGGTCGCAACTAGGCAGGGATCCAAAAACGGAGACGCCGGAGAACTTGAATACAAAGGACCCGATATACCGTGGGCTTTTGTAACAGTGTTTTTTATGCTTATTGGGGTGTTTTTGTTTCTTTGGTGGTCCCCTATGTTCTGTGTGAAAAGCTATGCCATAACAGGAATTTCCCGTGTCAAACGTGATGAGGTGTTGGCGAGGTGCGCTCAGTGGTCTGATAATATCTTCGCTTTGGATCTAGAGAAAATCGAGAGGTCCCTTGAGGCTTGTCCATGGATCGAACGCGCAACTTGTAGCAAGAAACTACCTGATACTTTGCAGATACATATAGTTGAACGTGTGCCTATCGCGTTTGCGCCTATAGATGGCGTGGTCTGGTTGATAGATAAAGATGGACGTGTGCTTGAAGAAGATGACGGAACATCTGCAGAGCTAATCGCTCTGACCGGGATCCAAGGGCCGGTCGCTCCAGGCCAATTCCTGAGTTCGCCAGAATGTGGTTGGGCCCTAGAAGTGATTTTGGGGATTGGGCCTGTGACAAGAAGCAAAATGATCGAAGTTAACGTCCAAAATGAAGAGTGTTCAATTATACTTGATGATGGATGTAAAGTCTTTATGGGTAAAGAAAAAGCTGATTCTGAAACCGTGCTAGCGGTGTTAGAGTCCATACTTTGTGAACTGGAATCGGAAGACAGAATCGCGGAGTATATCGATTTGCGTTTTGATAAACAGGCAGTTAAACTGAGGTAGCACAGAAAGGTGGTGAGAACCTTGACCAAGCGTGGTTCCCAGGCGGCATTGGCCATTATTTTCCTATTATTCGGATTTATGCTTGCGACCCAATTTAGGGTGCGCCCATCTATTGATGCCAATGTGTATCATCAGCGTTCGGAAGAACTTTCATTGCTGGTTAAAATCACCGAAGAGGAAAGAGACAGACTTAAAGAGGAAGTCCAGATCTTGCGTGATCGAGTAGCAGAGATTATGGCGGGGCAGGCTGACGTCAAAGCGCTCCAGGAAGAACTGATAAAGGCACGGATATTAGCAGGGCTTGTCGAGGTGAAAGGTCCGGGAGTAACGGTTGAGATGAATGATGCCCAGAAGCCCGTGGGTTCGGGCCAAGATCCCAACCTCTTCATTATCCACGATGACGACATTCTAGCCGTGGTCAATGAGTTGTTTGCTGCCGGTGCCGAAGCTATGTGCATTAATGGTCAGCGTGTAGTGGCAACTACCGAGGTCCGTTGTGTGGGTCCTGTAATCATGGTTAATGGTAACAGAGTAGCTCCGCCCATTCTTATACAGGCCATTGGAGATTCAAGCGTGCTTGAGGCGGCTCTTAAGATGCGTGGAGGCGTCGTTGATAACCTGGGGCTGTGGGGTATTGAGGTGAAGATCAAGGTGGAGGAAGAAGTTGTATTGCCGGCGTACAGCGGGTCCGTGAATTTCAAATTTGCACAACCGGTTAAAAAAGAGGGGTAAGTCCAATGTTGTACCTTTTGATAGCTTTGGTTATAGGGGTCTTGGTCGGTCTCAAAATGCCGTGGCAAATACCGCCAATATTTGCCCGATATCTTGCAGTCAGTCTCTTGGCAGGCGTAGATACCTCTCTTGGCGGTCTGAGGGCTAGTCTCGAAGGCGATTTCGATACAATGATTTTTGTCACAGGGTTCTTGGGAAATACCATTTTGTCTGCGGTTTTTGTGTATATAGGTGATGTCTTGGGCATAGAACTGTATCTAGCTGCGGTTGTGGCTCTAGGTGTTAGGATATTTAACAATGTGGGAATGATAAGGCGACTCATCCTCAGGAACCTAACCGCAGAGAAATCTCAAGAGCAGGCCGACAGCACGATTACGATTGCGGAAAAGGATGAAGGTAAATAAACCATTGTCGTTGAAAACAGTTTCTGAGGTGAAGAGGGGAGTGGGTGACGATGATTGAAGAACAGCCCAGATACGCAAATTTGAAGGTGATAGGGGTTGGCGGCGGCGGCACAAATGCGGTTAACAGAATGATCGATTCAGGAATTAAGGGAGTGGACTTTATCTGCATCAATACTGACGCCCAGGCACTTAATTTATCCAGGGCCCCCATAAAACTCCAGATTGGCGAGAATATAACAAGAGGTTTGGGCGCGGGCGCAAACCCTGAAGTGGGCGAAAAAGCTGCCGAGGAATCGAAAGATGAGATCGTGGAGTATCTTAAAGGCGCGGACATGATCTTTATCACCGCCGGTATGGGTGGTGGAACAGGCACAGGTGGAGCTCCTGTAATTGCACAGGTAGCCCGCGAAGTCGGGGCTCTAACAGTAGGGGTAGTCACTAAGCCTTTTTCCTTTGAGGGGAGGCGTAGGATGAATGTGGCTCTCCAGGGGATCGAAAGACTAAAAGATAGCGTTGACACTTTGATCGTTATACCTAACGACCGGCTTCTACAGGTAGTCCCCAGGGATGCATCAATTCTAGATGCTTTCAAGGTGGCGGATGATGTGTTGCGCCACGGGGTTCAAGGAATCTCAGATCTAGTCTGCGTTCCCGGGCTGATCAACCTAGACTTTGCAGACGTCCGGACCGTAATGATGGACACAGGTTCTGCCCTTATGGGTATCGGGGTGGCGCAAGGTGAGAATAGAGCGAAAGAGGCTGCTATGCAGGCAATTGCAAGCCCTCTCCTTGAAACCAGCATAGAAGGCGCCAAGGGAGTACTCATGAATGTTACAGGCGGACCCGACCTGGGGCTTTTCGAAGTTACCGAAGCGGCGGACATCATAAGCCAGGCTGCAGATCCTGATGCCAACATCATTTTTGGCGCTGTGATCAACGATAATCTCGAGGATACCATTCAGATTACTGTTATCGCCACTGGTTTTGATAGCACAACGCCACGGCGAGTGTTTAGGACAGAAGACGAGACGATAAAGATTGATACAAGAGACTTACTTGAAGTACCTACGTTTTTGAGGAAAGCAAAGTCGCCTGAAAAACCGAGGTGAGCTCAGGATATTGTTCTCGGTCGATATAGCGGGTTCTCTTTTTTACGTGACCCTACCAGGCGTTGATTTCCTATGCTTTGGTTTTTGCGCTTCTACGCCAATGCAGGTTCTTCCTTGACTTCATACTTGTTGTACAATACTCTCTAAATGATATGGCTAAGACAAAGAAAAAGAAAATCGACAAGAAGAAGCAGTTAAAGAAAAAGATGCAGACCGTAGGAGTGGTGATGGTTATTCTCCTACTTGGCCTAATATTGTTGTGGCCTTATCTTCGGTCCGCATTTCTCACTTTGTTTGTGCCCATAGGCAGAGGTACGCCGGGAGTCTTGGAAGACAAGATATCGGGTAGCGCAGTTTTCCTCGGAGGCCAGGAAGTCCTGGTGGCTCCGCTTTCGGGCAAAATAGAGTTCAGACACAAAAATGGCGATTCAGTAAGAAGCGGCGGCACAGTATGCACTATTGAATCTCTTGTAGATGGCCATGTGGTAGAGGTTAAATCTCCTTTGTCAGGAACTTTCTTTAATGAAATGGTCGTTGAAGATCTGCTTCTGTCTTCTTTGGACTTATCCGGAAAGGATGCTTCAGAAATCTCTGTACTTGCGTCCCAACTTTCTAACCCCCAACCCGTCGTTGTTGAAAATGGGCAGGTCGTTTCAGAGGGCGAGATGATTGCCCGCATAGTCTCAGGGAGCAAAGTCAGGTTCTACCTCGTTCTTATGACCGAGAACCGACCGGATTTGGTCGTCGGCGACAAAGTCAGAGCCGAAGTCGGTGACACCGTTTTGTCTAACTGCACCATAGCCGATGTCATCGATGGAAAGCCGCCGGGATACTCAGTGATTTCAGGTGAAATAGATGAGGTGCCTCCGGAAGAATACGTAAGGACTGCGCACATGTCTCTTGTCACCAGAAGGCAGGAAGGCATAGTGGTGCCTTCTCAAAGTCTGGTCCAAAAGGACGGCCGAATCGGGGTTTTGACAGTACAAAAGACATATGCCCGTTTCTGCCCGGTAGAGGTTCTGATGGTAAGAGGCGATCAGGCCGTCATAAAAGGAATTGATGAGACCAGCGAAATAGTGTTCAAGGGGAAGGCGTTTTTGGATGGAAGGAGAGTCAGATGATAAAGGATAATTTGGATCTTGTCAGACGAAATATTGAAAATGCATGCAAGAGAGCCAAGAGAGATCCAACCTCAGTAAGGGTCATGGCCGTGTCCAAGGGTGTCTCTTTGGAGGCTATCGATGAAGCCCGGTCATCTGGCCTCTCTTATTTCGGAGAAAACAGAGTACAGGAAGCACGCGAAAAGAAGGAGATAGGGGTTTTCAATGGCGTTGAATTGGCGCTAATCGGTCATCTTCAGACCAATAAAGCTTCAATGGCAGCGAGGATTTTCGATGAAGTGCAATCGGTAGACACGATAAGAGTCGCTGAGATCCTGTCGAAATTCAGCAGAAAGTACAAAGAGACGGACCTTCCGGTCTATGTGCAAGTAAACAGCGGATTAGATCCCAACAAGTATGGATGTAAGCCTGAAGAAGCGTTTGAGATAGCATCAGCCATCACGCAATTGCCTGGGTTGCGACTCATCGGCCTTATGACTGTTGCCCCTCTTTCAGATGAAACTGATAGCGCGCGCAGAGCTTTTAAGGGTCTCAGGATACTTAGGGACTTTCTTTCTGACCGTGGCATCCCTGAGAATTGTCTCAAGGAGTTGTCTATGGGAATGTCTTCCGACTATGAGATAGCGATTGAAGAAGGTTCAACTGTGATACGGCTGGGGACAGCCTTATTTGGACCGCGGACTTACAAGTAGCAGGATCTTTGCGTTGATCTGCAGAAACTACATAACTGAAACATCGAAATCAGCTGTATTGGAGGGGGTTTCATGGACCAAGAAAGGACCAAACCGCCGATTCCCAGGATTTCTACCCTAACGCCTTTAGATATTCATAATAAAGAGTTCTCCCGTGGTTTCAGGGGATACAACGAAGAAGAAGTTGATGAGTTTCTCGACCAGATTGTGGCCGAGCTGGAAGGACTTCTTCGTGAAAATGAAGAGTTACGTGGGACTATCGCCGCTTTGGAGATGAGACTAGATCATTACAAAGGATTAGAAGATACTCTCAAGAATGCAATTGTGCTTGCCCAAAAGGCTGCAGATCAGATTAAAGAAGCAGCGGAGAGAGAGGCAGATGCTGTTACTCAAGATGCAAGACGTCAGGTCGAGATGACGTTAAGAGAAGCGGAGATCGCGCGCAAGAAGACTTACGAAGAACTTGAAGTGCAGAGACAGAAAGTTGTGCGGTTTAAGACGGAGATGAGAGCGTTTCTCCAGTCGGCGCTACAGATGTTTGACGAGAATCTAGATTCTGTAACTGAAAGTCTGGTTGAAGTAAAGAAACCTGCTGATGACGACGAGAAACCCTTTTTCAATCTCAAAGACATACTTACTAAATGACGGGAGTTGAAAAGCTATGCGTGTTGTGGGTATCCTGGGAGGAATGGG
Source organism: Bacillota bacterium (assembly GCA_033810155.1). Classification (GTDB taxonomy): domain Bacteria; phylum Bacillota; class Sulfobacillia; order Fermentithermobacillales; family Fermentithermobacillaceae; genus UBA3907. The sequence continues at coordinate 9,238 of JAPXKJ010000024.1, forward strand.
GCCGCAAGCCACATGCGATTTGTTTCTCAAGGTAATACAAAATACTCCGGCTCAGAAGGATCAAGATCATCTGAGGGTCATCATCGATTCGAATCCGAAGATACCGGATAGAACAGCCTACATTCTCAGCGGAGGCAAGGATCCAAGACCTCTTCTTTTCGAGACAGCCAGAAATGTTGAAAAAGCAGGTGCTTCTTTTATAGCGATCCCTTGTAACACCGCGCATTATTTCCACAAAGAGATACAGGCGCAAGTTAGCATTCCGGTGCTTCATATGATGGAAGAAGTTGCTCGGTACCTAAACGGAAGGGCGAAAAAGGCGGGTCTCTTGGCGACGACTGGGACTCTGAGGACTGGATTGTACACTAGGTCACTGGCTAAAGTAGGCATTGAGTCGATTATCCCTACCGATGAGGACCAAGAGTCTGTTATGGACGCAATTTATATGGTAAAGGCCTCAGTACTTGAAAAAGCTAGACAGATTCTACTGGAGCAGGCACGAAAACTCGAAGCACGTGGCTGTGATGTAGTCATCGCAGGGTGCACGGAGATCCCACTTGTGCTAAAGGACGGCGACCTTGGAATTGAAGTTGTAGATGCGACTGACGTATTGGCCAAAGCATGCGTAAAGTACGGATTGGGCAAATGACGTTTTTGCGCTCGAAGAGGAGGGAATCCGTTTGAAGGCCACAGTTTTTACAAATGGGCATTTGTGTGATGGTGATGGTATTTACTCTGGTTGTGACAGCATTGCTTCGTTCGGCGGTAGGATAGTGTGTATAGGTGAGTATAGGGAGTGTCTCGACTCTTTTCCGCGAGGCGTTAAGCCGGAAATAATAGATCTAGGTGGCAACACGGTGATTCCAGGGTTTGTGGATAGCCACATTCACCTGTTAGGCTTCGGCCTTAACCTTCAAGTGCTATCTCTTGTTGGTGTTACCTCAATTGAGGAATTGAAGGAGAAAGTCAGGGAAAGGGCCCTAGAAACGGAAGAAGGCGGCTGGGTGATAGGGAGAGGTTGGGACCAGGGTCTGTTCTTAGAAAAAGACTATCCAACTCGATATCACTTAGACGAAGTAGCCCAGGGACATCCTGTATTTCTGGTAAGGTCGTGCGGGCACATTGCCGTTGCTTCATCGAAAGCCCTTGAAATTGCCGGGATTAATCGAGATATTGAAGATCCTACAGGAGGCGTTGTAGATAGAGATTCTTATGGAGAGCCTACAGGAATATTAAGGGAATCTGCCTTAGGGCTGGTTCAATCTTGTATCCCAAAGATAGAAACCGAGGCGATGGAGGACGCTCTTACCAAAGCCACACAGTATGTCCTTTCAAAAGGGATTACGTCGGTTCACACAAATGACGGACAAGCAGGCTTCTGGGGAACCATGGACCTTTACAGGAGGGTTCGAGAGAAAGACGTTCCTCTAAGGGTATATTGGGATGTCCCCGGCGAGTTTCTTGAAGAATTGTCTAATAGTCCGCTTCGTACCGGCGACGGCGATGACTACTTCAGAATAGGCGCTGTGAAACTGTTTGCAGACGGGTCTCTTGGCGGAAGGACGGCGGCTTTGGAATTCGATTACAGCGATGATCCTGGCAACAATGGCATTTTGGTCGTATCTGAGGAAGACCTCAAAGACACGGTCCACCGAGCTCATTCAATCGGGATGCAGGTGGCGATACATGCTATTGGGGATCGGGCTGTAAAGGTGAGTCTGGAAGCAATTGACTATGCGCAGTCAAGGCTCTTTGAGTACGAATTGCGGCATAGAATTGTGCATGCTCAGATTCTTACCCCTGCCCTCATATCTGAAATGAAACGTGTCGGTGTGGTTGCCGATATTCAGCCCAAGTTTTTGTCTACGGACATGCTTTGGGCCCTGGACCGCGTTGGGCCTGAGAGAATGCAATCTTCTTACTCATGGCGCTCAATGCTCAAAGCGGGTATTCCCCTTGCGGGTGGCTCTGATTGCCCCGTTGAGCCTCCTGACCCTTTGTTTGGTATTTACTGTGCGATGACGAGGAAGGACATGCATGGGAATCCGCCCTCAGGTTTCTTCCCGAACGAACGCCTTACAGTGGATGAGGCGCTAGACCTATTTACGCTAGGCGGAGCGTTCGGAGCACACGAGGAAAAGAAAAAGGGCAGGCTGTCAAGGGGCAACTTGTGCGATTTCGTAGTGCTTTCAGACGACATATATTCGATCGCACCTGATCTAATCAAAGACCTAAGCGTCCTCTTTACTGTGGTAGGCGGGGATGTGGCCTATGAGAAAACTTAGAATCATATAGAGCCCAGTTAAGGCCAAGGAAATAATGAAAATCCTGGTTACAGCCTTGTAGAAGAATTGTTCAGGGAATATCTGAATGAGTCTGTCTGATTGAGGGTCGAGAAGCCATAAGTCGTTACTGAATGTGACAAGGTGAAACGTTGTCCACCACTTTGAAAAATCGAAAACCGCGCCGGCTGCAATGAGAATTACGAAGACGCACAGTATGGCGCAAGAGAGTCTAAGAGCTTTCTGCAGTTTCTGGGTGGTAGATTCTTTTCGAAAAGTCGCTATGAGCACACCAATCACGATCAGTGCTTCGCAGGCATACTTAGCTGATATCCCCATGTGAAACAGACCGTGAACATCTTCGAGGTGCTGTAGTTCATGTTCTTTGAAAATAGGCATAACTGTTCCATCGATCTCGACTTCTACTTGGGGGGTTGATACAGACCCTGTGAAATAGGCGAGCAGATGCTCCCCTACAGTTGCCAGATCTCTTTCCGATATCCCTACTGTCGTCGCTATGCCCAGATCTGACCATGAGGATACGTAGAAGTTAGCGTTCAGAGCTACCAATTGGATGGAAAGAAGCACGTTAAACCCGCAAAGACCCATAACGAGGGTTCCTAAGACTAACATACTAGATACCCTTTTTTTCATCTGAGCAGGTTTTCTCATTATACGCCTCTTATCCTATATGTTATGTGTGTATAGTTTATCACAAGAGAAGATTAGCGGCATATCTTGCAGGTTAACCTTTGTTTTGTGTATGCTGTAATGAGACTGGGCGCACGCGAAAGTAGGGAATAACGATTGATGTTTTGGTCTTCAATTGCAGGGGTTTTGGTTCTAGACCAGCTGAGCAAGTATTACATACGACAGCATTTTTCGGTAGGAGAGTCACTACCTATCATAGATGAATGGGTGAAGTTGCTATACACAGAAAACGCAGGTGCTGCTTTTGGCATTCTAGAAGGCGGTAGGTGGGTGTTTGTATTACTCAGTAGCGCTTTTATGGTCTTCGCTGCCATTTTGTATCCGAGAGTGCAGGGCTTTGGTTGGCCTATTGTAGCGTCACTTGGATTGGTAGTCGGAGGAACCATTGGCAACCTCATAGATAGAGTGGCCCGAGGCACGGTAACAGATTTTATTGCGGTCAAGTATTTTCCGGCCATCTTCAACGTGGCTGATGCTGCAATAGTCATAGGATGTTTGGTTCTTGTGATCTGGATCATATTTTATCCACATAGGATGGAGATATAAGGTGGGAGATAAAGATGTTTCAGAGTTGGGGTCTTGCGAAACCAAGTATAGTTTTTGTGTTTCGGAAGAACATGCCTCTGAAAGGATAGATGTATTTGTTGCGGGAGCAACCGACGGCGAGATTTCTAGGTCACGGGCACAGAGCCTTATAGAAGAGGGGAGGGTGACCGTTAACGGGAAGATCGCATCGAAACCTTCTCTTAGGGTGAAATCAGGCGATGTAATTGCGGTGAGCGTACCTCCCCGCGCAAATACTGAGGTCAAAGGCGAACAGATTCCACTAGATATAGTTTATGAGGATAAAGACGTCATCGTAATCAATAAACCTCGAGGCATGGTTGTGCATCCTGCCGCCGGTCACTGGGATGGAACCCTCGTTAACGCTATCTTAGGCTATTGCCCACAGATTGGATATATGGGGGCAGAGAATCGCCCTGGGATAGTCCACAGGCTTGATAAAGATACCACCGGGCTCATTATCGTCGCCAAGAACGAACGGACCCTAAAAGACCTTCAAAAGCAGATGAAATCTCGTGTAGTACGACGCGAGTATGTAGCTTTGTGCCAAGGGTGTTTCAAAGAAAACAAAGGAACTGTCAATGCACCTATAGGTAGGCATCCTGTCGATCGAAAGCGCATGAGTGTAATCTTACCTGCTTCTTCAGAGAATAGATCTGGTAGGAAGGCGCGGGAAGCCATCACAGATTGGCAAGTCCTCACAAGGTTTGGATGCAAGTATTCTCTCATCAAAGCCAGACTGCATACTGGGAGAACACACCAAATAAGGGTGCATATGGCATATATTGGTCATCCGATATTGGGTGATCCAGTCTACGGAGGCAAGGCCAGACTGGCGGGGCTCCAAGGGCAGGCTCTTCATGCTTACAAACTCGGAGTGTTCCTTGGAGATGGCCACGAGTACCGTGAATTCGCTGGGCCGTTGCCTGACGATTTCGCTCAGGTGTTATTGAAACTTGAAAAAGAATATGGGGAGGAGATACCCTCATGGCTGAAGACAAAATGACGAGAAAAGAAAGCGCGGAAAGAGTCGCAGAGATACTTATAGACATCCAAGCAGTTGGAGCTAGACCGGAGGAACCGTTTACCCTTACATCAGGTACGAAAAGTCCGGTCTATATAGATTGTCGTCGGTTGATTTCTTTTGTCCCCGAGAGGGAAGAGGCAATAGGTTTTCTACAGCGTTTGATCCAGGACACGGTAGCAACACCGATAGATGCTATTGCTGGCGGAGAGACCGCAGGCATCCCTTACGCAGCCTTTCTGAGCTGGCAGATGAGGCTTCCAATGCTATACGTAAGGAAGAAACCAAAAGGCTTTGGAAAGAATGCCATGGTAGAGGGCAATCCACTTTCTGGGAATCATGTAGTTTTAGTGGAAGACTTGATTTTCGATGGTGGCAGCAAGGTGAACTTCATCGAAGGACTCAGGCTGGCGGGGTTACACGTAAATCACGTTTTTACTGTTGCATCGTACGCACTTTACGAAGAATACGAAAAAACCTTAGGCTCTATGGATGTTAAGGTAGATTGGTTGACAGATTGGCCGACGATTGTCGATGTGGCAGAAGCCAAAGGAGTTTTTTCTCAGGACACAGCTTTTGTGATAAGGGAATTTCTTGCCGATCCGCACAAGTGGTCAAGGGCAAGAGGCGGAAAATAAGTGAAACGCCGCTGTAAAAGCGGTTAACATAATGTATATTATAGGACGTTAAAAGATCATAACCATGGCTACACTTGCAGCCTTGCAGCATTGGATTGCCGATAGAAGGAATTGGCCCGGATGGTGTAGAACTTGAGTGAGCAGTATCAGTGAGTGGCTCGAGATGGTTGTCCAAGGAAGGGAGATTTGGACCTCTTGAAGTGCAACGGATTCAGAGAAATCGTTACGATGTTATTGTTATTGTGTTTGTTCGTATGTCTGGGCTCAGGATGCCAAGAAGAAGTTCTCGTTCAGTCTGAAGCTGAAATCGCTTCGAAAACAGACGCAATCCTGGCAAAGATAATAGAAGACGCTGGTCTGTCTGACAGGGAGTGCGTATTTGATGTTCAGATTACAGATATTAGAAGGGGTAAGATTACGTTAACCGGTGAAACTAGCGAAGAACGCTTGAAGGACATTTTGTTCGCCCGGATAGATGACGAATTGTCCTATGGGGTTGTAGATGAAATTGAGCTGCTCCCTAGTCCAGACTTAGGAGATAAGACGTGGGCCCTTGTGTGCAAGCCAGTGATCAATTTGGGTTCTGCTCCTTCCAAGAAAGACTATGAGGACGTAGTTTCCCAAGCACGGCTTGGAGACGTCCTTAAGGTGCTCAAGACTCAAGATGAATGGTATCTAGTTCAGATGGATGACCATTATTTGGGTTGGGCCGACCCTTCTGACATCATCTTATGCAACAAAGATGATCTTGACGGGTTTTGGGATAATGAAGTTGCTTTGATCGCGGTTAGAATGGCAGAGTGTCTTGATTCTCCAGGCGGGGAACCTGTTTTTGAGAAACGTTTGGTACAAGGTTCCATCCTCCCCATCGAATCTCAGACAGGAGAATGGGCAAAGCTTAGGCTTCCTGACGGAGGGAACGTATGTACGAAAACAGTGAATATCCTTAGGTATAAGTCCCGCGAAGATGCGCTCAACAAACAATCTGGAGTAGCTGGTGTGATCGCAACGGCAAAGCAATATCTAGGGTTTCCTTACCTCTGGGGTGGCTGCACCTCGTATGGCTTTGACTGTTCTGGCTTCACGCAGTTTTGTATGAAGGTTAACGGTTATTCGATAAGAAGAGACGCTGATCTACAGTTCAAGCAGGGTGAACCGGTGCTTACTATCGCTCAACTTAAGCCGGGCGACCTGGTGTTTTTTCAACCGGACAATTCTGGTCCATCGCATGTGGGAATCTATATAGGTGACTATAGGTTCATACATTCAGCAGGTTCTACTGGAGTTACCATAAACAGTTTCAAATCCTCCAATGTTGAAGAGTATTCAAGCTCGCTGACTATGCAGTTTTGCGGTGGTCGTCGGATTA
>JAPXKJ010000025.1:0-15742 GCA_033810155.1 Bacillota bacterium
AGAATCCTATTATAAGCGCAGAAAACAATTTATGGAGATCGGGTGGCATCACTACATGACCTTGTGAGCTAGCAGCAGTAAGAGCTTCAGGAATTGCATAGACGCCGTAGTCGCTGCCAAGGGCTTCTCTGACAAGCCGAGTAGTCTCGCGAATTCGAGACATATTGTCTACAGTCAGAGTGATCTGATATGTAGGAAAAAGGGAAGAAAACGACTCAAGATACTTGGGATCAATACCGGTACATGTATCTCGGACTATTTCTTCGAAAAGTTGAGAAGATATAAGGATTTCTGGTCGGTCCCAGTACAAGGGGATCATTGGTGGCGTCGGAGAAGGTGAGTTTGACCATGCTTCGTAGTCTATCTCCTCGCCTATTTGGATTGAATAGGACCCTATTATTTCAAAGGAGTATTCGGTCGTATTCTCCCAATCAGTACCTATGTGTAGGCTGGTCTTGTTGCCTTGCGAAACGAACTCGGTGACTTTAGGTTCAGGAATTGTAACGTGCAGCATTTTCCCAGCGCCAAGATTTTCAAGCCCCTTTGTTTGTTCAGGTATTATTGCCTCCTTACCTTCGACGGAATACTCATAAAAACCCCGTAGGATAGCTGGTATAACTGCATCATCTGTGTTGACGAGGCAAGGTAAGGCTATGTAGGAGTATGCACTCTTAATGTTTGGGATACCGGAGATAGCAGCCGTGACATCCTTTGGAGTCATTGCGCGCCATCCTATGCACTCCTCTTTGCACAGATATCCTGTTTTCGTTATGTCAGGAAAGTAATACAAGATATGTGACTGCCAATCGCTTCCCTGCCAATCTCGTAAGACTAGCGTAGAATTTTCGGCAGAGGACAGTGGACTCTGAGCTGGGAATATTACAATATCGCCCCCAGTATAAGTACGTTGAGGCATTGCAACGCCTACAGGATAACCCTCAGGGATAACCCGTAGGAGTATAACGACCATTGCCGCCAAAGCGGAAGCTAAGACAGCAATTCTTGTCCTTGTGGGGTTCCGCCGGACCTCTGTCACGGCGAGTTTCGAGAAATCCAAATGTTTTCACCTACCTGGTGCTGATTTGTGCAGAAGCAGGTATAGACTAAACCTGGTGCATACTGCTTTATTCTATTGATTTCGCCATCAGGTTCGATTTTCCTTCCGTATGCGAATAGTTTATTGTCGTTACCATTTCAGAGCAGGTGATAGGCCAGGTTCTTATCTGATTGACATAAGGAGGTGCCTAACCTAGAATTGGATTGACGGTTGACTCAGTGTACTCTTGTTATAGGGATTTTTTGTTTTTGAAAGGGGGCTGAGAGAAAGATGCAGGGGCTGGGCCGTCATGTTCTGGCTGAGGTCTACGGGTGTGGGTTTGACATCCTAAATGACCTCGATGGGATCCGAGAGATCTTGGTCAGTGCGGCTCTCTCCGCCGGAGCGGAAGTGTTAGAAACAACCTTCCACCGGTTTTCACCCCAAGGAATTAGCGGTGTTGTGGTTATATCCGAATCACATCTCGCTATTCACACGTGGCCTGAGTATGGTTACGCAGCGGTAGACGTGTTTACCTGCGGTGAAGAGGTAGATCCTTGGGTTGCAGTAGAGGCCATAGTCAAGCAGTTCGGAGCGACATCAGTAACGGCAACCGAGATTAAGCGAGGGGTTTTTACAAAGTCCGCAGAGGTGGCCAGTTAGGCAAAATACTATGGGAAAGGTGATGGCTATTGTAAGTTCAGATGATGATGGGACACTGAAGGATTAGACCCTGCGTAAGAGAAACATCAATATGCAGGGTTTAATCTTTTTCTCAGCATTTGCCTCCTTTGGGGCCATAATCTAGACGGCCTTATACATAATTAAATCCTAAGGTATAATTGACGTGAGTCTGTTTTTATAGATATCCAATGATGCAAAAGGAGAGATGAACACGTGGATGAAAAGACCCTTGTTCTAGCCAAGCCTGACGCTGTTGTCCGTGGGCTGGTAGGTGAAGTGATCGGGAGACTTGAGAGAAGGGGACTGCGGCTCTGTGCGATGAAAATGATATGGCTGGATGAAACTCTTGCCAATAGACACTACTCTGCTCATGTAGGGAAACCGTTTTTTAATGGACTTGTCGAATACATAACCGCTCTTCCTCTTGTTGCAATGGTATGGGAAGGTCCGTCAGCAATCAAAGTGGTAAGGGAGACTATGGGTGCCACCAATCCCGCTGATGCGGCGCCAGGAACAATTCGTGGAGATTTGGGTCTTGACATATCCAATAACCTTGTACATGGGTCTGATTCGGAGGAATCAGCAAAGAAGGAGATCGGGTTGTTTTTCAAAGATGACGAAATATACGAGTGGTCAAGGCCTCATGAGAAGTACATATCTGGGGAGTAATTGCGTGACGAACGCTTTCTCGGGGAGGGGTTTTGTGTGCTATACGTAGGCACCGCCGGCTTCAGCTATGCTGATTGGCGCGGGGTATTCTATCCGGAGAATATCAAATCAGAAGATTTCTTAACTTACTATTCGGAACATTTTCCTTTCGTCGAACTTGATTATACATATTATCGGCAGCCATCGGCTTCTAGCATGCAGAAGATGGCATCGAAAGTTCCTGATGATTTTAAGTTCACCGTAAAGGCTCATAGGACCATGACCCATGAAATCCCCTCCCGAGAAAACATAGATCTTGAATTTGACGTTTTTAAGCAGGGCATACTTCCTATGAGGAATTCAGGCAAACTAGCGTGTGTGTTGTTTCAATTCCCTTGGTCTTTCAAGCCGTCGGCGTCAAACCTTCAATACGTCTTGTCACTGAAAGAAAGGATGCCATATTCCGAGGTTGTCGTCGAGTTTCGAAATAATCTGTGGGCAAGGCAGGATACTTGTAAGTACCTTAGCGGCAAGGGAATAGGCTTTTGCTGCGTGGACGAACCCGACCTGAGAGGCCTTTTTCCTAGGGTATCTTGGGTGACTTCGGAGACCGGATATCTTCGGTTCCATGGAAGAAACAAAGAAAAGTGGTTTAATCATAAAGAAACTGGGGAGCGATACGACTATCTGTATAGTGATGACGAGTTAAAGTCTTGGCTGCCAGGTATTTTGGAAATGGTTGAAAAAAGCAAAGACATGTATGTTGTATTTAATAACTGCCATAGAGGGCAAGCGGCCACAAACGCCTTGAGGATGAAGGAAATGCTCGAACTTCCCCTTGAGTAGATTGCTAAACTGTATGTGTCACATGTATGCCTCTGCAACGAAAACATATCCCACTATAAGGGCTAGTACCGAGATCAGTATAGGCCAGTACAGTTTGTACAATTTTGAAATGTCGATTTTATAGTATTCACAGGTAAGTACTTGACATAGGTGAAGGGGTGACGAGAAGTAGGCGATGAAGCCTGCTGCGTAGATGATGCAAGCTAGATACAAGACTGCGTTCCGAGATATCGCTGTAGGTATCAGTATTGGAGTTAGAACCCCCAGAGTAGTTGTTTGAGATGCACTTACATATCCGAAGAGCAAGGGTAGGACAAGCGCAAGAACTGCAGGGGAGAACCCAAGTCCCTGTGCGTAACCTACCAAAGACGGAAAAACGGGTGAGGCGATTACGAATTCCTTGAAAGCCATTATCCATAGCATTGCGAAAGCTTGACTCAGATTTGCCCCTCTGATGAGGTTATCTAGCGAAGGAAGTTGCGCTTGCTCAAAATGGGCGATTGTTAGCGCGACTATGATTCCGGTTCCCATTGAAACCCATAGGGGAAGATTGAACACTAGACTCAACGCAAGAGCTAGAATTAACGGAGATCCATATTTCAAAAACTCAAAAAACTCTTGACCTCTATTCTCCTCGATGTCGTGTGAAACTGCGATATCAGACTCTGCTCGGGTTTGGCCCATGCTTTTTTTACTCAGAAGAAACAGATATCCTGTCGCCCACAACACTATTCCAAAAGGCCATAACTTAGATATTAGGGCTTTTACCGGTATGTCAATCATGTTAGATAGAAGAATCAGGTTTGGCGAAAAAGGGAACACAAAGAACATGCCGTGACGAAATACGAGGTTTATGGCAGCTTTTTTATCCGGCGGAAGGTGAAGTCCGTCTCCTAGTTTGTCTACCAAAGGAGCAGAGACTGCCGCCCCTCCCAACACAGGCATTGATCCTATCAATGCGGGGACAATCATGATGGAAGCCTTTAGATTTCCTAGGAACCCATGGAGACCTTGAACCATCTTGTCCAGATAGCCTGCAGTATTCATAATAGTTGAGAAAAGGCCGATAGACATAACGGATAACACTAAGTTAAGCGTGGTGGCATTGGTAAAGGCGCTCCATATAGTATTGGCACATTCCGAAAAGGAGAGGCCTGAGCTCAGGGCCATAACAAGAGTTGAAGCGCACATCACCTTTCCTAGAGAGACTTTCTTAACTGATAGAACTACTATTAGGACTACTGCCGCAAATACACCTATAGTCTGCAACTGGGCCACCTCGATTGCGTTTGTATTGGACAGAGGAAAAATACTACGAGTCTATACTACCCCAAAGATTGTATACTTGAAAGTGGAAGGAGTTGGTAGGGTGACAACTAGCAATGAGATTCTAGTGCCGAACTATGTGGCGTTTGATACCGAGACTACAGGACTTATTCCTGAGCAAGACCATATCATAGAGGTTGGGCTGGTCAAGTTCAATAATGGGGAGCCGGTAGATAGGTGGACGTCACTCATAAAGCCCCAAGGCAAGGTGGGCCTCAAGACGCTAAGGTTAACTGGCATTGCCTTAGAAGACATTGAGGATGGAGTGCTTCTTAGCGACGTGTGCGCTGAGATAGAGAAGTTTCGCGGAGACCTGCCTCTGGTAGGGCATAATCCAGAGTTTGACGAGGCTTTCTTGTCGAAGTCGATCCCTGGTTTCCCTGGTGTTTTAGTTTATGACACCTTGGAACTTGCGCGGATAGTGTACCCTGGCTTCAAAACGTACAAACTATCCGATTTGGCTCAAAACTTAAACATAATCCTAAGCGATGCCCATAGGGCGTGCGATGACGCGGAAGCTTCGGGAATCCTCTTTCGCCTTATCCAAGAGCGAATAATGTCTATGTCGACTTCTATGCGAGCCAAAATCGTCGATATTATGGGAGCAAGCTGGCCCATGGCCCATCTATTCAAGTACGGTCTTGAGGGTGGTTTGCATCAACCGTGCATGTTGGAGTTGGATGTGGGTGGCTTGGGGGTAGAGGATAGGCTGGAGGATTTGGTATGCGATGAAGACAGTCTGTGGTTTGAAGATATCCTCCGTGGCGACTCCAAAGTGACCTTTGTAGGCAGCAATGTGGATGAGAATATTGTGAGAGAGGTGCTGAGTGGTTCTTTACGGTGTTCTGAAACCGGAGACGAGATCTTGGTTTTCGGAGATTTTGGTGGACCTGGAACAATACCGAATGGCGCCTGTTTCTTGTGTCCTCCAGAACATTATTTGTGTATCTTAAAAGCAAGAATTGCCCATGAACTGGCCAAGGATGGACTTCTTTCAGGGCTGGATATAGATGAGAAGAGGTTTCTATCTTCCGTAACGGTGTGGGAAGTAGGGACTTTGACTGGGCTTTTCAATGAACTTCAGGTTGCAGGGGCAAAGGCCCGCGGGGTGCAGCGAGAACTCAGCTGCTCGGAGATCCCCGCATGCACTGAGTTCTGCCCGGTGCAGGCAGATTGTCATTATTTGAAAGCTGCCAAGAGAGCCGAGTCTTTCAAGGTGATCGTTTCACCGAAAGAGGCGTGCTTTGACCTGAAGGTAAGCGCTGATATTGCAGTTACGTTTGGACTTACGGATGTTATGGCGGAATGGGAAGGAACGCAACCGGAATTGGATCTATCTGCATTGGCTGAGGCACTTCGAGAGGGAGGGCGTGGAGCTCTTGCATCGGACGTCGAGAGGTTGGCAAATGAGTGTTTGGCTTTATTGAAAGGTAGGCCCGATGTTTTAGTTCCTCAAAAAACCTTAGACATGCTGGTCCGTCTCTATGGTGACATTAGTGATGTTGTGGTTAAGATGCGTTTGGATCTGAGGGCAAAGACCGCAGGTATAGTTGGATTTCCTCTTGATCCCCCTCTGATATCTAGGACGCTTCACACCTTGGAGTATTGGCTTGGAGAATTGGGGAGGATCTTGGGCGAGAATACCGAAGGTCTAACCATCATGTCAAAAGGGTATAGTTTTGGGGATGGCACGCGTATTTTGATTTCAAAGAAATCGGTTTGGCCTGCTTACCATGGGCGTCAAAAGCTTCTTTCGAAGTACGATAGACTTATCTTCGTATCACCTGAGGTTCCCTTCATCGCGAAGTACGTTGGGTTGAAAAAGCTCTTTGGTATTGAAGATGACGATTTCTTAGCGGCCAAGGTGTCCTCAGACTCTTCAGTGTGCCATGATAATGAAGGCGTAATCCTCATTTGTGTTGATACGGGTCGTTTCATATCTGGCGGCGAACACGTGGTTTTTGTAAGTACTTTCCTGGAGAAACTTGCAGCTGAAATCCCGGAGAACATTTTGTGTCTGTGCCCTTCATACGGGTTTGCAAAAGAATTGAACTCTGTGGTGACTCCAAGCCTCGAAGAGCGATCGATTGCAGTATTTGCTCAAGGTGTAGATGGAGGCCCCAAGATTGTGGAGCATCTGGTGGAGCCTGACACAGTTGTTCTTTGCAGGTTTGGATCTGCCATCAAGGATATAGGGAAGTTCGCCCCTCGTATACTGGTAGTTCCGAAGATCCCATTTGGGCCTCCTAACATCATTGCGGACTTAAGGAAGGCAGATTTGAGCAAAATGGGGCGAAACGGTTTCGTAGAGGCAAATGTTCTCCCAATCGCTCTATCCTTAAGGTCCTACATTGAATCGATCATGCGCTCGACTGGAAAGTTGGCTGTCATATTTCTCGATCCCAAGCTCTTGCCAGGGCAAAGAGGGTGGGGAAGAGATTTCATGGAGAGTTTTCAAGACATGCAGAAGATTGTGTGCCCTCAGGAGCACGCTATCGCAAAAATCTGTCAATGGTTAAAGGACTGATGAGTAAGAGTATCTTATTTGGCACCAGGGCATTACGATTCGCCATTTACTTTGGGATATAATGAATGAAAGAAGCGCAATTTAAGGCTAGAAGAAGGTTCGGCCAGAAGTAGAAGAGGGTAGCTGATGTGTCTAAGTTTCTGAGAGTAGGTATCTTCCGAGACAGACTGAATGACATCAAAGAGGCATCGCAATTGTTGCAAGAAGCTCTAGATTCTGGCGGCGAAGAAGGACTCGGCAGATCTAGGGAACTGGCTATGGATATAGAATCTATGGTCACTGAGATTATTGATTTTATCTCACGTTGGGATTGCGAGCCTCTAATATATATAGGGAAAGGTACAACGGAGCAGGTAATAGCCTTCTTGGATGCTCTTATCACCCAAGCTCAATCCGGTAATGATGAAGATTTGTACGGGTAGTATCTCGAAGTGTAAAATGATTGAGGAGGCGATAGTATGCCAATCTTTGAGTATAAGTGCAAGGCTTGTGGTAACAAGTTCGAACTGCTTTTGAGGGGACGCGATACTCCTTTTTGTCCTGTGTGCGGTTCAGAGGATCTTGAAAAACTTGTTTCTCTTTTTAGTTCTAATGTTAAAAAGGGCTTTGCCCAGGCAGGTGGAGGGTGCGGTGCTTGTTCCGGCGGTTCGTGTTCAACGTGTGGACATGTACACGAGCATTGAAGAATGACTACGGCTGGAATAGAATTTGCGAAAGTTTCCGAAATCTGAAGCAGCGAAAGGGTGTGGAGCTATGGGAGAGGAATCAGCTGAAAAGAAAGCACGGGACCTCTTTAGCAGGATAGGACAGACGCTTAAGTCGGGTGCTGAAGTTCTTGTCCAAGAAACACGAGAACTAAGCAAGGTCGGCAAACTCAGGATCGATTTGGTTTCTTTGGAGAATGAGAGAAGCAGGAAATACGAGGAGATAGGTAACTTAGTCTACAGGTCATACAAATCTGGACAGAGTTTTCCATCTGAGTTGGCAGGCCTTTTTCAAGATATAGATGAGATCGAAATTAACATGTGCGCCAAAAGCGATGAAATCGAGAGGTTACATGGAGAAGACGAGCAGATAAAAAAGGGCGATGATGAATTCGAGGGCAAAGAATCAGTGATCCCCGATGCTCCAGACTCAAGTTCTTCACCTTGTCAAGAGCCCTTATTTTGTCCCCAGTGTGGTTCTCGTTTGAATGCAGGGGATAGGTTTTGCCGACAATGCGGGACCCGTGTGGGTTGAATTAGGAAGGGACATGAGGGAGTCCGGGTTTATTTCGCCGGGCTACGGTGGTTATTGCCCGGCGTTTTGTGCTTTGTACCAATACTAGAAGGGAGTTTGGTAGAATGCCGGCTAACATTATTGATGGAAAGAAGATCGCGTCTCAAATCTTGAAGGAAGTTCGCGCTGAAGTAAGTGAACTTTTGTCACGAGGTATTACTCCCAGGCTTAGCGTCATATTAGTTGGTGATGATCCCGCCTCAGTTTTGTACGCTAGGTCCAAAGAAAGAGCTTGCCGAAAGTCGGGTATAGACTATGAACTGCGGACCTTTGCCGAAGATGCTAGGGAAGAATCTGTTTTGGAAGAACTACGAGAACTCTCAGCGGATAAGTCTTGCCATGGCATTATGGTAGAACTTCCGCTCCCAAGGCACATGGACAAAGAGCGCATAATGATGGCAATTGATCCTGTAAAGGATGTGGACGGGATAAACCCGATTAACAGGGGCCAAATGTTTACAAAAAAGTCGGGTTTGTTTCCGGTTACTCCGCAAAGTTGTATTGAGATAATGAAGAGATCCGGTATAACCATTGAAGGAAAAAACGTGTGTTTGATCGGCAGGGGAGATACTGTCGGCAAGCCGCTTATATTCTTGCTGCTAAACGAGAACGCTACGGTAACTGTGTGCCATACAAGAACCAGGGACTTGTCATTTCACACCAAAAAGGCTGACATCATCGTGGCGGCTGCTGGTAAGCCCGGACTAGTCACAAAAGACATGGTTAATCCAGGAGTAGTAGTTGTGGATGCGGGCATAAACCAAGTCGACGGCAAGACTGTAGGCGATGTGGATTTCGAAGGGGTCTCAGAGATTGCAGAAGCTATAACGCCCGTACCCGGCGGGGTTGGAAGTCTTACGACTGCCTTGTTGCAGAAGAACCTGCTCAGGGCCATTGAACTGCAGCAAGCGATATAGATCAGAGCCCGAAATTCGCCAAGGATATGTATCTTCTAGAAAAGGGGAGTCCAAGTTGAAAGAACTGTTTTCTTTGAGTTTGAAAGAAGTAATTGACATGTCCGCTTCTTCGGATCCTACGCCAGGCGGGGGAAGCGTTTCTGCCATCTGTGCAGCTTTTGCTGCTTCGATGGCAGCTATGGTGGGGAATCTTACTATCGGCAAGAAGAAATACAAAGATGTAGAGGACAAAGTCACTGAGCTTAGGGATGAGGCTGTTAGCCTAATAAATGAGTTTGAAGACCTTGTGTATGAAGACATCGGTCAGTTTGGAAAACTGATGGAAGTATACAAGATGCCCAGGTCTACAGATAATGAGAAAGAGGAACGTGAAATCGCTTTACAGCAGGCTCTAAAGGGTGCAACAGAAACCCCCATGAAGGTGGCTCGGGCTTGCGTGAGACTTCTTAGAATTGTGTCTGAACTTGCCCCGATCGGGAACAAGATGGCTATAAGCGATGCCGGAGTGGCCGTGTATCTGGGCGAAGCCAGTCTCAAGGCTGTTCTTCTAAATGTAGATATCAACATACCTAACATTACGGATGAGGAATACGTGAGAAATGTAATGCTCGAAAGGGACAAACTAATCTCGGAAGGGCAGTCCCTAAAGGAAAAAACTCTGCCTATCATAATTGAAAGAATTAAATAGCATAGGCGAGTACAGGGGGAAGAGTTGAGGCGTGGATAGGGATATTGTTGTTTTGGGCAGCCTAAACGTAGATTTTGTTGTGAGGGTATCAAAGAGACCCGGTCAAGGCGAAACGGTATTTGGCAAGGGGTTTACGGTTTTTCCGGGAGGGAAGGGCGCGAATCAAGCTGTGGCAGTTGGACGTCTAGGCGGGAACGTGTCCATGGCAGGAAGAATTGGAGATGATGTGTTTTCAGGTATACTACTGGATAGCCTTTCAGGTGCGAACGTTGGAACTGAAAACATCATAATAACTAAAGGCATTTTCACGGGCTCAGCTTTTATAACTGTTGAGGACACAGGAGAGAATTACATAGTCGTAGTTCCGGGTGCCAACTGGCAGTGTTCCAAGGCGGATGTAGATGAGCTTTTGCCTTTAATAAGTACAGCAAAGATACTCATGCTTCAACTTGAAATTCCACTGGAAACAGTAGTTTACGCCGCTCAAGTGGCTCAGTCATGCGGAGTTATGGTCATGCTAGATCCGGCTCCGGCTTCTTTTCTGCCTCCGGATTTGTACAGACTCATTGATGTGATAACGCCTAACGAACATGAGGCTTCACTTCTTACAGGTGAGCAAGTCTGCGATGTAGACAGTGCCAAACGCGCAGCCATTGATCTCGTAGCGAAAGGCGCCCGAAACGCAGTTGTGAAACTCGGCGCTATGGGCGCGGTTTACTGCTCTTCCCAGGGTGATTGTGGTTACATAGAAGGACATGCGGTTGACGTGGTAGACACGACAGCCGCCGGAGACGCTTTTTCTGGGGGGTTGGCTGTGGCTTTGTGCGAAGGGAAGACCTTGGCCGAATCTTGTCGGTTCGCCAATGCCGCAGGTGCTTTGTCTGTAACAAGAGAAGGAGCACAAACTTCAATGCCTAGCCGAAATGAACTCGCTCGTTTGTACGAGGTTTGATATAGTATGGGCGGCGCAGACTAGGTCTTTGCTCTTGGTAACAATTTAGATCTAGACATGCGCGACCGTAAGGAGGTGATATACAGGGATTTCGCAGGCTTCTATGGTTTGTCATGGTTTCTTATTATGTATCTACCGCGTCTGGAGGTGACTTGTGGTGAAATGGATAATAGATACCGACCCGGGTATTGACGATGCTGCCGCAATTATTACTGCAGTCAATTCCCGGGCCTTGGATATTTTGGGCATCACCGCTGTGCACGGTAACGTGGGCCTTGAGTATACTAAGAAAAATGCGCTCAAACTGGTTGAACTAATGGATGCAGAAATTCCAGTTTATGCAGGCGCTTCAAGACCTATTCTTAGAAAGCCTGAAAATGCTGCAGGATTTCATGGCGAAGATGGGTTTGGCAATACTTTTATGGAGCCGCCCTCTATTCAAGCTGAACCGGAACATGCTGTTGATTTCTTGATCCGGGCCGCGCACGAAAATGATGAGATTTCGCTTCTTACATTAGGTCCTCTGACCAATGTGGCCCTTGCCATATGTAAAGATAGAACCATTGAAGAGCGAATCTCTAAGATAGTTATGATGGCAGGCACTTCGCATGCCAGAGGCAACACAAGCGCTGTTTCGGAGTTCAATGTTTTCGCTGATCCGGAAGCTGCAGCTGTGGTGTTCAATACTCAGATACCCATTACCATGGTCCCTTGGGAAACATGCCTAGATACAACATTTGGGCCCGACACCGTAGCTGAGGTGAGAAGAAGTTCTACTAGGATTGGCATGGCCTTTTCTAGAGCTATGGAGTTTACATTGCGAAGTCTGAAGAACGAAACTGGCGAAGAACTGCTTGTGTTGTGCGATCTTCTCGCAGCATGTGTAGCCATAGATCCTGAGGTTATCACAAAAAAACTCTATGCAAAAGTTAGAGTTGAAACTTGTGGGATGTACTCAAAGGGACTTACGGTCATTGACGAACGAGGTCTAGACGGTTCGAAGCCAAATGTGACCGTGTGTCTTGAATGCGATAGGCAAAAGATATCTGGTATGCTTATCGATGCGATTAACCATAAAAAGTAGACGGGGGTGTCGAATTGAAGAAGTGCGTAGGTCTAGTTTTGGTCATGGTGCTTTTGAGTTCTATGTTGTTGGTAGGATGTGTCCCTGAAGCGCCGGCGAAAGGCGAAGAGGGTGCCAAGAAAAAAGCGGTGCTTCTGGTAAGTGGAACCTTAGGAGATAAGTCGTTCTTTGATTCTGCTAATGAAGGAATGAAAGTCATCGAAAAGGACCTGGGGTGGGAGACAAAGGTGATAGAGATGGGAACAGACCCATCGAAATGGGAGCCTACTCTAACCGATGTGTCCGGTGAAGACTATGATCTGATTATTTGTGGCACTTTTCAGATGCAAGAAAAGATAGAGGAAGTAGCTCCTAAGTTTCCCGATAAAAAGTATATAGTCTTCGACGTATCGGTTGACTATGACAAGGCAGATTACAGCAACGTGTATTCGATCCTTTACAGCCAAAATGAAGGCTCCTATCTTGCGGGTGCGTTGGCTGCTATGGTTACAACGTCTGATATGCCCAAAGCGAATGAAGAGAAGATCATTGGGTTCTTGGGTGGGATGAATATTCCGGTCATCAACGACTTTTTGGTCGGCTATATTGAGGGTGCAAAGAGCGTCGAGCCAGATATTAAAGTGGCGGTATCATATGTTGAAGACTTTGCAAACCCCGCAAAAGCAAAAGAAATGTGCCTTGCTCAGTATGACATGGGTGCAGACATAGGTTTCAATGTAGCCGGAGGAAGCGGATTGGGCCAGTTGGACGCAGCTAAGGAAAAAGACTGCTATGCCATAGGCGTGGATTCTGATCAAGCTATGTTATTCAAAGAATCAGATCCGGAGAAGGCAGAGTTGATCCTTACTTCAATGTTAAAGAGAATTGACAATTCTCTCGTGCGTGCGGTCCAACTATATGAGGAAGGCAAACTAGAATTCGGCAAGGTAGAAGTCCTTGGACTTGCCGACGACGCAGTGGGTTTGGCCAAGAATGAATTCTATGAGAAAAATGTCCCTCAGGAAATGAGAGACAAGATAGACGAGATCGCAGAGAAGATCAAATCAGGCGAAGTAACGGTATCGTCTGCCTTTGAAATGGATGATGCGGCAATGGAGGAACTCAGGTCCTCAGTGCGGCCGTAAGAACTGACATCTAGATCACAGGGTGGCTGTGGGCGGCCACCCTGTGAAATGCACAATATGCTTGGCATGGGATGAGGTGCTGTACGTGGAGAGTGGAAAGGAATCTCATACACAAGAGCCTATTCTGCTCATGCAAGGAATAACAAAGGTCTACCCCAACGGATTGGTTGCAAACTCTGACGTAACGCTGGAAGTTCGTAAAGGAGAGATCCATGCCCTTGTTGGGGAGAACGGTGCGGGCAAAACGACTCTTATGAAGATCTTATTTGGACTAGAAGGGTACGACGCAGGCGGTGTATTTGTAAGAGGAAAGAAAGTTGATATAGCGTCACCTAGAGATGCGATCTCTCACGGCATTGGTATGGTACATCAACATTTTATGTTGGCGCCGTCACTTACAGTGGCAGAAAACATCGTTTTGGGGGAGGAGCCGAGAAAAGGTGTTTGGTTTGATAGGAAAAAGGCAGAAGAAATATGTGCAGAACTAGGCGAAAAGTATCGGCTCAGAGTTGACCCGCACGCAAAGATCAGTGATGTTGCAGTTGGCGTGAAGCAGAGAGTTGAAATCCTTAAAGCCTTGATGCGGGGTTCAGATATACTAGTCTTAGACGAACCAACGGCGGTTCTCACACCACAAGAAACTGTTGAACTCTTCGCTGCTTTGAGGGTACTTAGAGACGGAGGCCACACGATCATCTTCATATCTCACAAATTGTCAGAGGTAATGGAAATATCTGATCGAGTTACTGTTATGCGTTCTGGCAGGGTTGTAGGGACCGAAGATACCAATAAGGTTACGGTACAAGAGCTTTCAAATATGATGGTTGGTCGTGATGTTGAACTGGAATTACCCAGACCGCAATCGTCTTCGGATAACATGGGAGATGTTCGTCTTCTGGTTAGGGGGGTAACTTACAGCAAAGATGGCAAGGAAGTACTTAAAGATGTGAGCCTGAAGGTGAGATCAGGGGAGATCCTTGGCATAGCTGGCATTGAAGGAAATGGACAAGCGGAGCTCGTAGAAGTTCTAACAGGGCTAGATAAATGCGATCATGGAGCGATCGAGATTTGTGGACAAGACGCTACTGGAAAACAGCCTGGAGAGATTCGAGAATTAGGTCTGTCTCATATTCCACAAGACAGGATGACTTTCGGAGTAGCAGCTGGAGCCTCGATTGCGGAGAACCTAATATCTACGAGATACAAGAAGCCTCCGATTTCCAATGGTATGCTTCTGAACCTCAAGCAAATCCTCAGTATGTGTACTGGCCTAATAGACAGATTTGAGATTAAGGCTAGCGGCCCTGAGCAACCTGTAAAGACCCTGTCCGGCGGCAATATTCAAAAGGTAGTAGTCGCGCGCGAGTTTTCTACTGATCCATACGTGATAATAGCTAATCAACCCACAAGGGGCATAGATATAGGGGCGAGTGAGTCCATCCATAAATACCTTGTAGACGCTACAGAAAAGGGTGCTGCCGTGCTTCTCGTGTCAGCCGATTTGGCTGAGGTCATGGGATTGTCAAACCGATTGATTGTCATGTATGAAGGTAGAGTTGTGGCGCATTTTGATGATGCGGAAGCGACCACAGAAGAAGAACTTGGTCTCTATATGTTAGGAGTTAAACATCAGGAGCCGCATGAAATTCTAGCGTCAATGATGGGGGAGGCCAGTTAATTAGATGGGTGTAGATAAAAAGTTTGAGCTGTTGCGGACTGCAGCAGCTATAATCGTAGCTCTTTTGATAGGGTTCATAGTAACATGTATAGTATCGGAATCGCCCTTTGCGGCGTTTGGCTATTTTTTGAGAGGACCTTTTACGACCACACGTCGATTTGCAGCATTCCTTGAAGCGGCCATTCCTCTGGCTTTTACTGGTCTTTCACTTTCTTTGGTATTTTCGGCGGGTCAGTTCAATTTGGGTGCTGACGGCCAATTTTTCATAGGGGCAGTAGCTGCTACAGCGGCAGGGATTTACTTGGATTTGCCTCCTGTAATACACACCTTGGTTTGCCTTTTGGCGGGTATTGCAGCAGGCGCAATAGGAGGTTTTATCCCCGGCCTCCTGAAGGCAAAGTGGAATGCTTCAGAACTGGTAGCATCCTTGATGCTAAACTACATATTTTTGAAGCTGGGTATGTATTTGGTCACATATCATATGCGCGATCAATCAGTGGGAGCTTTGGTATCGCGCCCCCTCAAGAATACTTGTTGGTTACCTCAACTTATCCCAAACACTCGAATTCACGCTGGGATTTTTGTGCTACTGTTCGCAGTAGTGTTTTGCTACTATTACCTGTATCGAAGTGGCAGAGGATACGAAGTAAGGATGACCGGCCAGAACATCGAGTTTGCCAGATATTCGGGGATTCCAGTTCTATCGGTGATACTATCGGTTCAGGTATTGGCAGGGGCTGTTGCTGGATTAGGGGGAGCTGTTGAAATGCTCGGGATCTACAGACGTTTCCAATGGCTGGCGAGTCCGGGGTATGGTTTTGACGGAGTCATAGTCGCTATTCTTGCAAAAAACAAGCCTACTTTGGTGCCCGCGACTGCACTATTCTTAGCGTATCTGAGAGTAGGTGCCGATGTCATGGCTATGTATTCTGATGTATCAGCTGAGATGGTTGC
>JAPXKJ010000026.1:0-15613 GCA_033810155.1 Bacillota bacterium
TTGCAGCAATTACTGCCTTTACCTCAGGATCCGACCAGGCTTGCATGAAATCCGATGCTCTTTCCTCGTCTTTTCCCGCTAGGTAGCCCCATCGTTGCATAACGGAATTGCCCATCTTCACTTTGAGGCCCAACTCCTCAAACAGCCTCACTCCACGCTCAAGGGACTCCCTTCTAACAGGACCGGAAGGAGCTACCACTGAAACAGTATCGCCGCTTTCCAGGGCCCTAGGCTTCACTACGTCCATAGTCCCACTCCTCCCTTCTTGTCATCCTAACGCTTTTGCTCTTTCACTTACACACTTACAACAAGTTCGCCTACGAGCCCCCTATTTCCTTCAACAAACGAGCACTTGGCGATAACACAAGCCTTTCCGGTAGCATCTCAGACCACTCCTAGCCGCCAAGCTGAAGGCGAACAAGTTGCATCAGATGTAGAGAAGTGCAATCATATTCTTGATGGATCTTTGCGAATTCATATCATAGCACGCTAGGAGTTGAAGGAGGCAAACCAAAATGGCAGTTTACGATAAGGCATATGAACTGGCTAGGGAGATTAAAGAGAGCCCGGAGTACAAAGAGTATCAAGAAGCCAAAGAGGCCATCGAAGGAAGCGAGTCTGCCCTCCAAATCCTAAGGGATTATTGGGAACAGCAACTTTCAATTCAAACAGCGCTTCTAACCGGGAGAGAACCTGACGAGAAAATCCAGGAGAGTTTCAGCAAAACCCAAGAGATCATAAGCATGCATGGACCGATCCAGAGGTTCATGCGAGCCGAAAGGCAAATCCTTACTGTGCTAGCAGATATCCAGAAAATTCTTAGCGATTCTCTAGATCTACTGGACTACACCTAGAAATCTCTAACGCAAATCACTCTATCAATCCTAGGTCCATTAAAAGCTTTTCGATCTCTGAGTACTCGCGATATCCGGGAGAGGTCTCTTTGACCGTTCCTTCCGCATCAAACAATACAAGTGTGGGGACTCCTTGGATTTTGTATGCTGACGCTATATCCGGATATATTTCGGCATTCATTTTGAGTACAAGGACCCTATCTCCGTACTTAGCGCTTAACTCTGAAAGTTCGTCTTCCATCCTTACACAATAGGGACAAAACTTCGTATAAAACTCTAGGACGATAGGTTTCCCCTTAGTTAGGTATATGTTCAAAGTATCGGCAGTTACATCCAAAACAGATTCAGATGGATCTGCTTCAGATGGACGCTGGGCACGTACCTTTAATTGGTACAAGACTCCTGATGTTACTACAGCCAAAAGCAAAATAACGCCGATCCAACGATACTTCTTCATCCCTGCAAACGGACATGTTTTTTTCATAAAAATCGATGTCCTCCTCATCTTTACGCGTCATCGACAATAAACGGCTCTAAACATATGGCCTAATGAGCAAATAACCTCCGAACCCAGCGATCACGATGCCACCGATTTTTCTAATGACTTCTATCACCAAAACTCCTCTTTCATTTTCAAGGAAGTCAAGAAATACAGATGTAAACACACCCGCCAGAGCAACAAGTAAGGACTGACCCAAGGAGTATCCAAAGAGCAGTATCCCTCCACGCAAAAAAGAGCCCGAGGAAGCGGCAATCGACAATATGGCCACGAACATCGGCGTTGAACAGGGTGACGACGATAGTCCGTACATCATCCCCATGGCTAATGGCTTCAAGGCCGAATTCACCAAATCGCCAACCTTGTGTCTTGGTGAATTCAGCAGGTTCTCAGGCGTATTCCCTACTTTTGACAAGATTGGAACCTCACACGTTCGAGATAGGCGAAACAAACCAAGATACGAAAATCCTGCGATCAAAAACGCAATCCCTGCAATCCACCTCAGCCAAGGAGCCGCAAAAAGGATAGACTTACCTATCAAACCTACGAATATTCCTACAACTGACAGGGCCGAGACCATGCCAAGTACAAACATAAGAACATATGTTTTCCTTCTATACTTCTCAACTGCCGCTGCGTGCGCGACTACGATAGGTACGCCAGCCAGAGCACAGGGATTTATCGAGGAGACAATCCCTGCTAGCACCGAAAACATCGCTCCCAAAATCGCGTTATCAGTCCAGACTAGTTCAGGCAATGTCCAACTTCACCCCGTTTGCCAATGTGCATAGTTCTATAGACCATTTTATCAACACATCACTTCTGTGTGACTCTCCCACGTAATTTTCATGATCGGACACATCCTTACAAAGCGCAGATCCGGCCTATAAAACTCCGCCTTACAGCGTATTGAGAAGCAAGATCACGCCAAGAAGAACCAACAACGCTCCTAGGCACCCCCGGGAACAGCACAATCGTATCACCCTCTTCCTCTGGATAGCTGCAACTCCTTATACTTATTACGATGTCAAATGTCATTGGTCTAACGGCATATGGTATCGCGTCGAAAGCGATGGATGATCCCACTGCAGACATAAAGAGGATAAGACCTACGGATCCGCAAAAGACAAGTCCAAAACGCTCTTTCTGAAGAATAAATGGTCGGGGCGACTGGATTTGAACCAGCGGCCTCATGGTCCCGAACCATGCGCGCTACCAAGCTGCGCTACGCCCCGACATCTGAGATTATAACATCTAGTAGGAGATAAGTTCAATTGACGTGAGTTACACGGACTGGAATCTTGCTCCCCGGTTACTCGACACACCGCACTCCATCATCAATTCGACAAACATAAAACTTCGCTTCAAGTCCGGTTTTTTCGAAATACTCCTTACCGACCGTTGCGACAAACTCGTCACGCCGCTCGCTCTTAACCAGTGCGATAGCACATCCACCGAATCCTGCCCCGGTCATCCTTGCACCAACGCAACAATCTTGCGAAAGCGCAGCCTCCACCATCGCATCCAGATGAAATCCTGTTACCTCATAATCATCTCTAAGCGAAATGTGAGACTCAATCATCAATCGTCCAAACCCTTTGACATCCCCGGTAGACAGCAATTGTTCTGCCAAAAGCGTCCGTAGGTTTTCAGTAACAACGTGACGGGCCCTTCTACCTAACACTGATCCCTTTACTTTCAAGTGGCTGTCAGTACACTCATCCCATAGGTTGCGCAAATCAAATGTGTTTTCAATCTGATCCAATGTCGCCTGGGCAAGGCTCTCCACATGTGCATAATTCGGATTGCTTCGAACAACAGCAAGTGCCGCTTGGCATTCCTCTCGCCTCTGGTTGTACTTAGAATCGCCTAGTCGTCGCGTCACTCCAGTATCCATAATCACTAAACTGTAATCGCAGAGCCTCACAGGAACATATAAATGGTCCAAATCATCGCAATGCAACAGCATAGCATGGTCTTTCTTCCCCATAGCAACGGCAAATTGATCCATAATACCGCACTGAACGCCCACAGAATCATTCTCTGCTAGTTGACACAAGCGTGCCATCCAAACCCTATCCGAAAAGTGAAAATTGTCTCTTAAAGTAGGGTAAAGCATAAAGTAAGCGGTTAGAACCTCTAGTGCCGCGGATGATGAAAGTCCCGCTCCAACAGGAAGATTACCCCAATAGAGAACCTGACAGCCTCTGAGGTCGTAATCAGTCTTGCTGTAACTTGCCCTGACTTGCTGTAGTTTTGAAATAACCCCTACAGGGTAGATACCCCAACCCATACTTGAATCACAAACGACTCGCTTGGATAGATCTACTGCTATGCTGCCCGGCTCGTTAAGTGAAGCTAGATGCACAGTCTCCGCTTCCCCCAGGGCTCCTCGCAAGGTAACATTGCCAGATTTTTCATTGACCGATTCTGAGTACCGTACCGCAGCATATATGCCAATCGAGAGCGCTACAGGAAGCACATATCCCCCATTGTAATCTGTGTGCTCACCGATGAGATTAACACGCCCTGGAGCGAAGAAAACATGGAAATCACCAGGACCTTCGCCGTAAACCTCAAGAAACTTTGCCTTAAGCGTTTCAAGATCAACACACCTATTGAAATCACTACTTGAGTTCACGTCTTTTCCCCTCATTTCTTACAGCCTACAGACAGCATTCAGTCATGTCAACCAATTGTACCGTACCAGTCATAACAAGGGCACTTCCTTCTTTGAGATTTGACACCGTACGGTATCACCAATATTATTAGTGAAAACACGACGCAAATCAGAAGAGGTGTTCTGAGATGACCCGATATCTAGTAACAAGCGCACTACCATACATAAACGGCATGAAACATCTTGGTAACCTGGTAGGTTCCATGCTTCCTGCTGATGTCTACTCTAGATTCCTACGACTTGAGGGGGAAGAAGTGCTTTACATATGCGCAACTGACGAACACGGCACCCCAGCAGAAATAGCTGCTCTAGAAGAAGGACTAGATGTGCAGACCTATTGCGACATTCAGCATCAGCGCCAAAAAGATGTTTACATGCGTTTCGGGTTGTCCTTCGACTACTTTGGTCGTAGTTCATCACCTCAAAACCATGAACTCACTCAGCATTTTTTTAACTTGCTAGACAAGAATGGTTTCATTGAGGAGAGGGAAATACAACAAATCTATTGCTTTGACGATGAAAGATATCTTCCAGATAGATATGTTATAGGGACTTGCCCGCATTGCGGCTATGAAAAAGCCCGAGGAGACCAGTGCGAGAATTGCGCGACCCTTCTTGATCCTTCGGATCTTCTCAATCCCAAGTCCGCCGTATCAGGAAGCCAAAACCTTGAACTACGCAAATCGCGACACCTATTTCTAAAACTCGATGCGCTTAGCCAAGAAGTTGAGCAATGGGTTAGGTCTCACAGAGACTGGCCCCGACTTACTCAGTCCATCGCCCTAAAATGGCTTAACGAAGGCCTTCAACCCAGATGCATTACAAGGGATCTTTCATGGGGAGTTTCCGTTCCGAAGGAAGGATTCGAAGATAAGGTATTCTATGTGTGGTTTGATGCGCCCATCGAGTACGTAGGAGCTACAAAGGAATGGGCTGACGCATGTCCGGATAAGCGTGACTGGAGGTCTTGGTGGTATGACACACACGATGTGTATCATGCTCAGTTCATGGCAAAAGATAATCTCCCGTTTCACACCATTGTCTGGCCCGCAACCATCCTGGGAACACGGGAACCATGGACCATGGCCGACTACATAAAAGGATTTAACTGGCTCACGTACTACGGAGGCAAGTTCTCTACAAGTCAAAAACGTGGTGTGTTTATGGACCAAGCTCTGGAGATACTACCCGCTGACTACTGGCGCTATTTCCTCATGACCGTAGCACCTGAATCTGACGATTCGGATTTCACGTGGGAACTGTTTTCCACGGTAGTGAACAAGGACTTGGCAGGCACACTAGGTAATTTCGTGAACCGGACATTGAAACTTGCAGTCTCTAAGTTCGGTAACTCAATTCCTGCAGGCGGTACATGGGGAGTTTGGGAAGACGAACTCCTAGCAAAGTGCAGAGAGAGCATATCAGAATATAGGCATGCTTTACGGAACTTCGAGTTTCGAAAAGCGATGATAGCCCTGAAGCAATTATGGACTCACGGCAATGTCTATATAGATGCTAGGGCACCTTGGAATCTTGTTAAGACCGACCGGGATGAGGCTGCATTGGTTCTGAGAACGTGCATAAACTTAGTGCGAACTTACGCAGTTGCCTCATCACCAATTATCCCATTCACGGCAGAGACTCTGTTCAGCGCGTTGAACATGAGCCCTGAGGAAAGAGAAACCGGTCTTGACGGTGCTCTCGACCTCACTGCGCTACACCCTGGCAGAAAGTTTGAAGTGCCTCCCATTCTCTTCAAGCGACTGGAACCCGATGATGTCCAGAGATTTCAAGAGGAGTACGGCGGACTCTAATATCCATATGGTCCACAATAACCACGGGATCTAGGACTTTTGTAGTAATTCTCAACGTTTCTGGGTGAATTCTTCGTCAAACAGTTGAACATTGCGTAACTAAATACGATAATTTATGTAACAAAGGGATTTTGGCGAAGTTTTCATCTTTTTATAGGTAAATCCTGTTGGACCATGCTATATTCGCAGTAGTGTTTGTTACAACGTAGGCCTTCTCGTTCATGCACTGTTTTTTAGAGACGGCAGTGCAAACCTATTGAACATCAGGATAGTTCATCGTTTTCACAGTCAAGTAACCTGCGATGCGAGAAGGAGTGTTATAGGTTGAAGGCAAAGTCGCCCCATAAACCTTCTAGAGAACCCGGTAAGCGCGAGGAGCACACAGAAAAAGGCGCACAACCTCAGGCCAGTGCTCGCTTAATCAGATCCAGGCTAGAGGGCCGCGAGGCCGTGCCTCTCGCCTTATACTTCTTGGCAATTGCTGCAATTGGTATTCCCCTTTGCGTTAATATACTGATTACCGAACCATCGCCAGATTGGCTCACAGGCGTCTTGTTTTTGTGCATCGGCCTAATCTCATTTCACCTACCGGTAGTAATGCCATCGGGCGTCCAGATTCACCCAGGAAGCCCTATTGTACTAGGGGCTCTTTTCCGATATGGCATGCCTACTGCTCTTATCACTATCATACCTTCCTTCCTTCTGCATTTCTTTACATGGAAACACGGTTTGCTAAACTGCCTGTTTAACGCAGGACAATTCACTATATGCCTGTATGCCGCCAAGTCTGTAGGAATTCTCACAGGATGGCAACAAGGTCTACCTGCCACAGATCTAGACCTCATACCAATAATCCTTATGAAAAGCGCTTTCGACATTGCAAACATCTTTTTTGTCTCCATAGCTAGATCCATTGACAACAAAGAGCCCTGGCGCAAGTCTTTCATGCAGATGTTTTACAATGAAAGAAGGAGCTCCTTCATGTTCGAAATGTTCCTCTGCATAGTCTCTATGCTCATTTCTTCTTATCTTGGTTACTCCGCACCTATAATAATACTTGCAGGCGTTTTGGCTCTGAGACTTCAAAACATATTCGAAAAGGAACTAGTTGTAAGGACTTACGAAGCCGAAACCGACCAACTAACCAAACTTTATAACCTTCGATATATAGAGAAATGGCTAGAGAACGATTTTAAGCTCTTGGCTAGAGACAGAAAGAGCTGCTCATTTATATTCGCAGACGTAGATGGGCTAAAGGCTATCAACGACGTGTACGGACACGAAGCAGGTGATCATTTGCTAGCACATGTCGCGAAGGTGATCTCTAGCAACATAAGGAGCAATGATTGGGTTGCACGGTATGGTGGAGACGAATTTGTAATTGCATGCCCTAATACAGATACCAGGCAAGCCGTTTCCATCGCCAATAGGATTATCAATGCCACCAAGGAAAATCATTTTTTCTATAGCGGCCTTCAGATAGGGTTTGCTTTGAGTTTTGGCGTAGCAACATGGCCTGAACATGGAGAAACCGGATTTGACATCATTCGAATGGCTGACAAAGCTATGTACCTAGCTAAAAAAGAAGGAGGCAGCTGCGTCCGTACAGCAGATGAACTCTAACTTTGTGCGGCACCGCTCGGAAAACACCGGCTTGGAGACCTTACAGTTTATAGGACACTTTACGATAATGAAAAAGAGAAGTGAATACTTCCTTAGTTGTGTGTTGGGTGGGAACATTTATTGGTTTCGGAGTAAAGGAGCATCCAGAGATTGAACAATTCGTCTCGGAAGACTACTGACACGTCGGAACAGATTATACCGGAAGTCTTGGAAAAGAACTCATGGATACCCAAAGACAGGTTAATTCGAACACGCCTGGAGGGTCGCGAGGTCTTGCCCTACGCCCTTTGCTTCTTGGTGATCGCTTCCATCGGGATTCCCCTAGGCATAAAACACATTCTTACAGGTCCAATTCCAAACCCCAAATCTGCTTTGGTCTTTGCAACGATGGGCCTTATCTCGTTCCACATCTCTGTCGTCATGCCATCCGGAGTTCAAATTAACCCCGGAAGCCCAATAGTCCTAGGGGCTCTTTTTCGATATGGACTCCCCACCGCGCTTTTTACGATCTTGCCTTCTTTTTTGCTCCACTTTTGGACCAAAAAGCATGGCCTTTTGAATTGCCTCTTCAATTGCGGTCAATTTGTTCTATGTCTCATGGCAGCCCAAGAGATCGGCGTTCTAACAGGATGGCAACTGGGAATGCCTGCAAGCGAGAAGGACCTTATACCGATACTTCTTATGATTTTAGCTCATGATACCGTAAATATCCTTCTGGTATCTATACCTGTCTCGATCGATAATAGAGAACCTTTTTACAAGACGTTTGCCAATATGTTCTATTATGAAAGAAGGAGTTCTCTTGCCCTAGAAACATTCCTTTCAATGGTGTCTATGATCATCTCCTCCTATGTTGACTACCTTGCTCCAGTAGTAATGTTAATAGGAGTCATGTCTCTAAGCATCCAAAACCTCTTTGAGAAGGAGTTGGTTGTAAAGACACAAGAAGCTCAGACTGATCAACTGACCAATCTCTATAATTTCCGATATATTGAAAACTGGCTTGAAACCGACTTCAACCTGCTCGTGCGTTCTCGAAAGTGCTGCTCTTTCATATTCGCTGATGTTGATGGTCTTAAGAGAATAAACGACACATACGGGCACGAGGCAGGAGATCTTCTGCTTTCTCACGTTGCAGAGATAATCAGTACGCATACTCGAGGCAAGGATTGGGTAGCTCGGTACGGTGGAGACGAATTCCTTATCTCCTGTCCTGAAGCAGATATTGACCAAGCAGTAGCGATAGCAAATCGCATCATAGAATCGATTAGGCAAAATCCCTTTCTCTATTACGGGCAGAAAGTGCAATTTGGGCTGAGCCTCGGAGTAGCGATGTGGCCCGACCACGGAGACACCGGATTTGACACCATCAGGATGGCAGATAGAGCCATGTATTTTGCCAAAAAGGAAGGGGGCAATGTTGTACACACTGCCACGCAATTGTAACTGAAACCTGCAATACTTCCTTCCAGGCGTCATGTTAGGCCACGGATATCTCAGCCCGAAATCGTAACGATTCTCAAACCTTCTGTAGGAAACCGGCGGAATTCGTTAGCTTTCGGTTCGAAACACAAGAGACATCCTCCTTCCAGTTTACCTGTACAAGCTGCAACTATGGTCCTTCCAATGGATAGTTCCTTAAGCAATTCTATGGGCTCGAGCTTAAGACTTGGATCGAATATGACTTCGATATTATCGAGAAGTACCACTTCGAGGACAGTTCCGTCTTCCATGCGCAGATCGGCTAGCATACCCTTTAGGGCCTCCCCGGCTTTAAGTGGTCTCTTATCAGGATCTACATTCAAAAGCCTTCTGCTCAGTTCCAGAGTCACGTTCACCCTAGGCGCCCCTGTGAGCCTTTCAACTTCCTTAAGCGCCCTTGTCTTGCCGCTAGCCGGAGGGCCTACCAACATGATTAGTCTGCAATCTTCTGACCTTACTTCTGCAATTTCTTCGATCACCGCATCAACGGGTCCAATGCTCAATCCACTCACCCCCATCGTTACTTGTGCACATAAAACCTTGCAAACACATATGAACGCGCAAACATGACTATACTGTCATCTCCATCATACACTTCTCGGTAGAGCTCGTATTTTGTGTTAAGGTTAAGTTACTTTAGTTAGATTTCTGTACAGCAGGGTGGTTTTCCTTCTAGTTGCTTCCACGGATTGCCAACCTGAAATACCGGTACAGAAACAAATTACAGGGAGGGACTGAAGTGAATTGGGGTTTGACCGCCATAATCGTATTCGTGGTTGCAGTCGTTGCCTACATAATATGGGCATACAACTACCTGGTAGGATTAAGGCAAAGAGTCCACAACGCATGGTCTCAGATTGACGTCCAACTCAAACGCAGACATGATTTAATACCAAATCTCGTTGAAACCGTAAAAGCTTATGCCGCTCACGAGACCGCAGTGTTCCAAAAGGTAACTGAAGCACGAGCGAAGGTAGTTTCTGCAACAACTATCGATGGTAAGATCGATGCGGAAAGGAATCTTGAAGGAGCCTTGAGAGGTCTTTTGGCTGTAGCCGAAAACTACCCAGAACTGAAGTCTAGCGAAAACTTCAAGGAGCTCCAATCGCAACTGTCAGACACAGAGAGCAAGATTGCATTTTCTCGACAGTTCTACAATGACACCGTCATGAAGTACCAAACTGCCATACAGAAATTCCCGATTAACTTGCTAGCAAACACTTTTGGTTTCGTACCAATGAAATACTTCGAGGCCGAACCCGAGACTCGAGAGCCCGTTGCGGTGCGCTTTTGATAGAGCGTAAATAGATAGCCACAAGGAGAGATAGATCAAGAGTGGATACTCACACCACCTTCCATAGGATCGGTAAGACTTTCACCTGTTGCGTTTTGGGCGTAGCCATATTCCTAATTGCATTGTGTTTTCTCCCGAACGAATGCTCCGCAAAGTCGTACCATATTTCCGAACTCCATATCATAGCTAGGATTAACGATGATGGTTCCATGGACGTTTCAGAACATAGAACCTTCAATTTCAATGGTGACTTCACGTGGATAACTCAAGTTCTACCAGTGAAGGGATGCTCCGGCATCTCGGATATTATGGTTTCGGAGGGTGATCGTGATTACATCCTTGCCGATTCCGGAGAGGGCACTTTCAGGTACAGTCGAGTTGATGACACGATTGAAGTTACATGGAGATACAAAGCGTCTAACGAAAAACGCACCTTCACTCTTTCCTACAAAGTAAACGACGTGGTGTTGGTACATGAAGACATAGCCGAACTATACTGGAAATTCGTAGGAGACGCTTGGGAAGTTCATTCAGAAAACGTTTTGGTCGAACTGTACTTCCCAGATAGCTTTGCTGAGACACAAGACGAGATCAATAATGTCCGAGCGTGGGGACATGGTCCATTATCCGGGGAGGTCCAGATCGCACCACCAAACAAGATAACATGGACTATCGATTTCTTGCCTCCCGAAACTTTTCTCGAAGGTAGAATTGTGTTTCCCAATTCAATGGTTCCAAAAGCCACGCGAACTTCGGGTGTGGCTAGTTTGAACTCCATCCTTGAACAAGAAGAACGGTGGGCCAAAGAAGCCAATAGAACAAGGCGGATTCAACGCACTCTCTTACCTGTTTCCGTGGTCTGCTTTGTCGCTTGTGTAGTATCGGCGCTTCTCTTGCAACTGCGGTTTGGCAGAGAGCATAAGCCGGAATTCGAGGGAGATTACTATCGCGAGCTTCCCGGAAATTACACTCCAGCCGAATTAGGCTACCTCTGGAACTTCAAAGAGATAAGAAGCCAAGACATATCTGCAACAATACTAGACCTAGCAAGAAAAGGATTTTTGCGCATTGAAGTCGCGAATGAAGAGAAGGACATATTAGGCGGTATCTTGGGAACTAAGACTGTTACCGATTGCGTATTGGTCCTCGAAGAACAAGGTAGATCGGCGCTTCAAGACCCAGAAACAAAACCCGAATTGGCTGAACATGAGAGGTTTCTTTTGGAGTACCTCTTTCTAACAGTATCAACTGACAAGACTACCTTGCCACTCAAACAATTGGAATCTGTAGGCAAGAAAAACCCGGTGTCAATTAATAGCTTTCTACAGGGATTCAAAGAAAGAGTGGGATCTACTCCGGCGACACTTCAAATGTTCGATAAAAAAGCCGAACGAATAAGGATTCGCGAGATCGTGTGCGGTGCGATTGTTCTTGCAATAGGCCTGGTTACCCTACCAATTGCAGGGCCTGTAGTCCTTTCGTCGTTGATAATCTGTGCAGGTGGATTAACACTTATCCTCTCTGGAGCCTTCCTTAGACGGCGCAGTCAGATGGGAAGTACACATTTGGAGATGTGGAAAGCATTCCGCAGATTCTTGAAAGACTTCTCTGCCCTAGATACGGCCGAGATCCCGAGCCTCATCATATGGGAACACTATCTGGTCTACGCCACTGTATTGGGAATAGCTGACAAAGTCATTGAGCAACTATCTGTTGTCTATCCTGAAACCAATCAGCCTAAAGCGCCGGTATTCATGCACTGGGCTGCGGTAGGAGGCAAGAACGGTAGCGAGACATCGCTTGCAGAAGCGATCAGTTCGATTACTCATAGTGTTCAAGCCTCCGTGGCGGTTGCCATGACAAGCTCTGGCGCTGGAAGGGGCGGCGGATTTTCAGGCGGAGGAGGAGGCGGAGGTGGTGGAGGTGGCGGAAGTGCAGGCTAAACCCGTCACATGATTTCCAAGTATACCGGCCCGCCCGCTATTGAAGGAAGCTGCTAGGTTCGAGTAGAATTATCGATGTGAACCTAGCAGCTTTTATACTTTCTAAGCTACAAGATAAAAGGATGATGATTGCCTATGCCCCTGAAGGTTATGGTTATGGAAAATTCCGAACAAGTAAGTGATTTTGCTGCAACCCAAGTTTTGAGAAATGTCAATTCCAACCCAAAGGCAGTTCTGGGGCTACCTACGGGAAGCACCCCACTTGGAATGTACAAAACCCTCGTGGACATGCACAAACAGGGTTTAATCTCGTTTCGAGATGTGACTACCTTCAATCTTGACGAATACGTAGGTTTGAATCCACAAGATACAAACAGTTACCATTACTACATGTACGAGAACTTTTTCAGGCACGTAGACATAAGCGAAATGAACATTCACATCCCCGATGGCAATGCGCCAGATTTGGAAGGCGAATGCCAATGCTACGAACGCACAATCGAGGACAAGGGGGGAATCGATCTGATGCTACTGGGCCTTGGGGTAAATGGGCACATAGGCTTCAACGAGCCTGGCCCGTCGTTTTCTTCAGTAACCCACAAGGTTGACCTGGATAAGAGCACCATAGAAGCAAATGCAAGATTCTTCAGATCAGTATCCGAGGTCCCCACTAGTGCGCTAACCATGGGTATAGGGAGCATTATGCGTTCGCGAAGAATAATACTCTTGGCCACCGGCGATACAAAGAGATTTGCGGTGCGAAATTCCATTGAGTGTCCAGTAACACCCCAAGTCCCTGCATCAATACTCAGATTACATCCTAACGCAACTTTTGTGCTAGATAAGGATGCGGCCTCGCTTTTGGATTTTCTAACTGAAGCTTATGGAGGTATGAACAAATGAAAATACTGGCAATCAACGGAAGTCCGCGTGTGAATGGGAATACAGCATCGCTTATGAAACTTGTGATCGATGAAGCAAAAACCTGCAGTTCAGAGGTAAACGTAATGTGGTGCAATCTGAATGATATGACCTACGCCGGGTGTCAATCTTGCCTAACCTGCAAGACCTCGGACGTCAAAGGATGTGTACGCAAAGACGCACTGTCTTTTGTCCTAGACGTCATGCTTGCAAGTCAAGCATGGATTATAGGGACTCCAATTTACATGGGTCAGGCAAGTGGGCAACTGAAACTGCTGTTAGATAGAATGTATGGCTTTACCGGTCCAAACAAAGAAAAGCGTATACCTGCTGGGAAAAAAGCGATTGTTGCCATAACACAAGAAGCTTCTGAAGGATCCCATGATGAAGTGCCCACACAAATGAAGAACTTTTTCATTCGAAGGGGCCTAGACACCGAAGTTATCCGCGCATGCAATATGCCTGCAGCCGCGCCTTCACCCCGCTTCGGCTCTGAGATCTATGAGGAAGCCAGAAGGCTCGGAAAATGGCTAACTGAATTGAAGGGAGACTAAACACCTCAGCCAACACCCAAGATTTAGTATGCCTCCTTGAAAGAGGGCGATGTTCTATTGGCACGCACGACCGTAAATAGTCCAGTAGGCCCCTTGAGTATTACATGCGAAAACGGGGCTATAGTAGGCCTTTCGTTCATCAGAGTTCCAGCTACAGGCCTTTACCATACGAGCAGGGATAATCCTTATCCTCATGAGGATCTTTTGCTTCTAGATCTGGTTACCAATCAACTTGAAGAATACTTTTCAGGAAAACTGCGCCAATTTACTCTACCAATACGCCTCTTGGGTACTAGCTTTCAGCGTCAAGTATGGCATAAGATTAGTGAGATACCATATGGTCGCACACACACCTACACTCAAATCGCTACCGCCATAGGCTCCCCTACCGCAAGGCGGGCGGTAGGCAAAGCTTGCGCCGCCAATCCTATAGCTATTGTGGTACCATGCCACCGAATTGTGGGGACAAACTCTCTAGGAGGATACGGCGGAGGCTTGCCCGCAAAGAAATGGCTCCTGACCCTAGAAAAAATGGGTTCGCCCCCGCCTTTAGTCACTTAGCTATCCGAAGAACCTGTCTAGCGGAAACTTTTCGCCTTTCGGAAATGGGCACTGATACTGCGAGTCTTCAGTTTTCTTCGTAAATTCATCCCACGCAGATTCGACTAGATTTGGATTCTCTATAAGCTTCATACCGCACAATGCCATGGCCTTGGCTGCAACCAACATTCCCTTGTGTCCAATAGAGCTCCCTGATGAAGCACAATTCTGCCATGAGTGTCCTGGTGTACCAATAGGTGATGTAGCAGCAGACATTTGCACTGTAGGCACTATCCAACTTACGTCCCCCACATCAGTTGAGCCTCCACCAGACTTTCCTTTCCCCCGCGGAGGAACAAGGGTGGTATTGAGTATCTGCTCCTTTAGTTCAGGACAATCCTCGAACTCAGAACTCTTCCTCAATCCTTCAACCATAGACTTATCGAAACTCTGAGCCAGTTTCTTAGCAAACTCAAAGTCTACGTCATCAAATTGAGGTGGTCCCACTTTTTGCATACATTCCCACATAACATCAGCGAGAACGTCGTTTATAAGGACTTCGTAGCAACCCGTGAGAAAATCTATCTTGAAGGTGGTTCCAGTCATAAGGGCCGCACCTTTGGCTACATCGGTAAGCCTTTCATATATTTCTTCCACTTGGTCGCGCCTAGGAGCCCTTACAAAATACCAGACTTCTGCAAAAGCAGGAACTACGTTCGGTTGGTCCCCTCCCGACGTTATCACATAGTGAATAGACGCGTCTTTGATGATATGTTCCCTCAAATAGTTGGCTCCTACGTTCATTAGTTCAACCGCATCAAGCGCTGAGCGCCCATGGTGAGGGTCCCCAGCGGCGTGTGCGGTTTTTCCGAAGAACTGGAACTTTGCCGAATTCAATGCAGTTCCGCTGCCCAGTCTAACCGAGTTCAGAGAACCAGGATGCCACGAAATAGCTATATCTAGGTCATCAAACAGCCCTTGGCGCGCCATATATACCTTACCTGCCAAGAGTTCTTCAGCAGGACATCCGTAATATCTTATTGTTGCCAGCTCCTCCTTATCGCCCAAAGCGTCTTTCAAAGCTACCGCAGCCCCCAACGAGGCAGTCCCGAGCAGGTTGTGTCCACAACCATGTCCCGGCCCGCCTTCTACGCGAGGCTTCCTTACCGGCAACACTTCTTGTGACACTCCTGCCAGAGCATCGTACTCTCCTAAAAAGCCGATAACCGGCCTGCCGGTCCCCCACTCAGCCACAATGGCGGTAGGGATCCCGCCTGCTCCGCGGGTAACCTTGAAGCCTTGTTTCTCAAGGTAGTCCCCTTGGATTTTAGAAGAACTTATCTCTTTGAACCCTATCTCTGAAAAATCCCATACCGCATCCGCAATTCCTATGAGCTCTTCGGCTCGTT
>JAPXKJ010000027.1:0-15072 GCA_033810155.1 Bacillota bacterium
ATGACCACGTTTGGCCATGCTTAACCTGCCCTTAAGCCGTGTGAGCTCCTGCCGAGTCGCGTTTGCCTTGATCGGCATGGTCCGTCACCCCCTCAGTCGCTGACTTTTCGTTCCGCATCCTTCGGCATGTATTTATCAATATTCTCCTGGGATACACGCTTAATCTCAGATCTGGGCAGAAGTGACATAAGGCTCCAGCCGATGTCCAATGTCTCTTGGATCGTTCTGTTCTCATCGGGTCTTTGGTTCACGAATCTCCGCTCGAACTCTTCTGAAAACTTAAGAAAGATCCTATCAGACTCAGACAAAGCAGCCTCGCCCAAAACTACTGCTAGTTCAGCAGCTTCCTTACCCCGGTCGTAAGCATCTGAAAGCTGGTTCAAAACGTCGGCGTGATCCTCCCTGGTTTTCCCTTCCCCAATGCCCTTGTCTTTGAGCCTTGACAACGACACCGAAACGTTCGTAGGAGGATATATCCCCATCTTATGAAGCTCTCTCGACAAAATTATCTGTCCTTCTGTAATGTATCCCGTCAGGTCAGGAATTGGATGAGTCTTATCATCTTCGGGCATCGTCAGAATAGGTATCTGCGTTATTGAACCCTTCTTGCCATTAATTCTTCCTGCCCTTTCATATATCGATGCAAGGTCTGTATACATGTAACCAGGATATCCTCTTCTGCCCGGAACTTCTTTTCTCGCAGCCGAAATTTCACGCAAAGCTTCAGCATAATTCGTCATATCTGTCAGTATCGTTAAAACGTGCATATCCAGTTCAAATGCTAGATATTCGGCTACAGTGAGCGCCATTCTAGGAGTAGCGATCCTCTCGATAACCGGATCGTTAGCTAGATTAATGAACAAGACCGCTCTGTCCAAAGCCCCGCTTGTTCTCAGATCCGTAATAAAGAAATCGGCCTCTTCAAAAGTGATGCCCATAGCTCCTAGCACAACTGCAAAAGGCTCCTTAGCACCTAAAACCGTTGCTTGTCTAGCAATCTGAGCAGCGATTTGGGCGTGGGGAAGCCCTGCCCCTGAAAAGATAGGGAGCTTTTGCCCACGTACCAATGGGTTCATACAATCTATGGATGAAATCCCTGTCTGTATGAACTCAGAAGGATAAGCCCGCGCGTACGGGTTGATCGGGCTACCGTTTATGTCCAATTTCTTGTCCGGCACAATCTTGGGTCCATCATCGATTGGATCCCCAGCTCCATCAAATATCCTCCCAACTATGTCTGGTGAGACAG
The DNA here is from genome assembly GCA_033810155.1 of Bacillota bacterium. Taxonomy (GTDB): domain Bacteria; phylum Bacillota; class Sulfobacillia; order Fermentithermobacillales; family Fermentithermobacillaceae; genus UBA3907. The sequence goes on from JAPXKJ010000027.1 coordinate 1,250, forward strand.
GGATCTCAAGCACTCTACCTAAGAATCTCACTTTCGATGACTTAACATCGAGGCCGGTCGTACCCTCAAATAACTGCACTAGTGCCGACCCTTCGCTAGCTTCGAGCACCCGCCCCCGGCGAATCTGCCCATCGCCAGTTTCGACTTCTACTAATTCGTCATAGTGTATATCGGTAACTTGATCAACTATAATCAACGGCCCTGCTATCTGCGTAATCGTCGTGTATTCCAACGGCATTTAGATTCCCCCATGCTAAAACTTTCACTCTGGCCTGTTATTGGCTCAAAGGACTCCGGCCCAAAGCTCATCTCGGATTGCCGCCATAATGCTCTCATACTCTTGCGTCCATTTGTCTTCAGGCACTACTCTGGCCCTTGCAATACGATCTCTTACTTCCATGCCCAGAATCGTATCCAGTTTCACGCCCTTATCCAGAAGTTCCATGGCATTATGGTGAAACTCAAGGACGATCTTGAGGAGGCCGTATTGCTTTCTTTGGGAACAATACGTATCTACTTCATGAAACGCAACCTGGTAGAGAAAGTCCTCTCTCAAGGACTTGGCCGTTTCCAACACCATCCTCTGCCTGTCCGATAATGAGTCTACGCCGACCAGCCTAACTATTTCGAGAAGCTCGTTTTCTTCCTGTAAAAGAGCCATTGCCTCGTCTCTCAAATCAGGAAAGTCTTTCCCAACCGATTCTCGGAAGTAAGGATCCAAGGTATCTGTGTAAAGCGAATAGCTATCCAACCAATTGATAGCGGGGAAATGCTTCCTTGCTGCAAGGCGGTCATCTAGACCCCAGAATACTTTAACCAACCGCAATGTAGCCTGGGTTACCGGTTCAGACAAATCACCGCCTGGAGGAGATACCGCGCCTATAGCGCTCAAAACTCCTTCCCTGTCGCCATTCCCAAGAAGAAGCGCCCTACCTGCCCGTTCGTAGAATTCCGCGAGCCTTGAACCAAGATATGCAGGGTACCCTTCTTCACCAGGCATCTCTTCCAACCGACCGGATATTTCTCTCAGCGCTTCAGCCCAACGCGATGTAGAATCTGCCATAAGGGCAACATCATAACCCATGTCCCTGTAGTACTCAGCCAAAGTAATGCCAGTGTAAATAGAGGCTTCACGGGCTGCTACCGGCATATTCGACGTGTTCGCTACCAGCACGGTCCTTTCCATAAGGGGTCTGCCTGAACTAGGATCCAAGAGCTCCGGAAATTCGAGCAGGACGTCAGTCATCTCATTGCCGCGTTCTCCGCAGCCAACATAAACTATTATGTCCGCATTTGCCCATTTAGCCAGCTGGTGTTGAATTACGGTCTTTCCGCTTCCAAACGGACCGGGCACGCATGCTGTTCCTCCCTTTGCTATCGGGAAAAACGTATCAATTATTCTCTGCCCTGTAACCAGCTGTTCCACAGGGGGAAGTTTCTGCTTTACTGGTCTGGGAAGACGAACCGGCCACCTTTGAAGCATGAGAATTCCCTCTGGTCCTTCCTGAGTTTCTAATTCGCACACAACTTCAGTAACCGTAAAGTCTCCTTCTTCAATCGCTTTTACGGTCCCCTTGGCTATTCTAGGTGGCACCATTATCCTGTGCAGAACCAATGGGGTCTCTCGTACAGTTCCCAGAATATCCCCTGCAAATACCTCATCGCCAACATCAACATAAGGCACAAAGTGCCACTTCTTCTCTCTATCGAGACCGGGAGCCTCCAGGCCCCGGGAAATATAGTCTCCGGCCATATCGGCCAAAACATTAAGAGGTCTTTGAATACCGTCATAGATTGACCCGATAAGTCCTGGCCCTAGTTCGACGCTTAGAGGAGCACCGGTAGACACAACAGGTTCGCCAGGGCCTAGACCCGATGTTTCCTCATATACCTGAATTGAAGCGGTATCACCTTTAAGCTCGATAACCTCGCCTATAACCTTGTTGTTACCGACCCTGACAACGTCGAACATGCGGCAGCCGGCCATCCCAGAAGCTACCACCAAAGGGCCGGACACCTTTGATATCCGACCTATAACCTGGCTTTCCGCCACGCCGCATCATTCCTCTCTATTGAACAATATGTTCGCTCCAACAGCTCTTTCAACTCGCCTGCGCAAAAGTTCCATCCCCATACCTCTGGGTTTCTTAGAATCAGGCAAAACCGTAATCACCGGTTTGGGCATGCTGTATAAGGGTTCCAATTCTTTTTCAAGGATCTCAGCTATTTCTTCCGTGACCAGCACAATACCGTAATCGTTTTCGAGTATCTCGCTCAAACGCTTGCGAGCTTCTTCGGGGCTGTCAGCTGGGAAGGCAACAGCTCCACTTGCCTTGAACCCTAACACCGCATCCCTTTGCCCTAACACCGCAACCTTAGGCATAACTCTCACGCAACCTCTCTCTAATCTTGCTCTCGGGAACGGAAGATTGCTTCCCTGAGAATATGATCCTTAAATTCTTCGTTTCGATTTCTCTCCCAAAGACATACCCGAAAACAGGCTCTGGGCCCAACGCCACCTTGCCTGCTTCTTTGACGATCTCTAAGATTGCATCATCACAATCCTTTTCCCAACGAGTCAAGGGCTCTTTCTTCTCCACATGAGATAGCCCACGCCCTGCTAGTTTCTCTAGTTCAGAACCTTGATATACTGCGTATACGCCCTTTGGACCCAGGGCAAAGGCATCTACCAAGAGGTCAGGCTTGATGGTCCCCCCTTCAAGGACGGCTTTTTTGAAATCTTCAGGTGGTATTCCGAGACGATAGCTTCTCATGAGCATCTTCATGTTGAGTATATCTATCTCCCGCTGTACGAACTGGATAAGGAAGTAATAGCCATATCTCCGATAGAGGTTTCCGATCCAGGAGTAATACGATTTATCGATGTAACTGTCTACCTCAAACGGCGACAATGATCTGGTAAAAGATACATTGCGGATGTCACGATAGACTTCTTCAATCTCCAAACCTATAGCATAGAGGCTCTTTTCTCTTGGATCGTCTGTTTGAAGACGCTTTTTCTTTTTCGATTTCAACATATCTTCATCTTCTTGACGCGCTTGATCGATCAAGTTGCCGAGCACATCAAGGTCAAAATTACCTAGTTGCGAAAAAGCGCTTTCGTCTGGCGCTACATCCAACAACTCTGCCTTGAGAATGACCTTGAGATTGTGAAAGTCATACCGCGCCCTATACGCATCAATGATTATCGGCTCAGGTGCGATCTCTAAAATACCCTCGTAGATCCCTTTCATCGCTGCTTCAAGAGCGGGATCAAAGTCATTGGAATTATCAAGTTTTGATACATAAGGCCCATAGTAAGAATCCCTCAGCGCCGACTGGGCACTTTCAAGTGTAGGCGCTTCTAAGACTCGCATTAGATCGCTTCGAGTGAGAAGCGTCTTTTCGATAAACCTTATCCTTCCTACCGGATTTGCCCAAAGATAGTCCCTCAAGACGCACTCTCCCTCTCCTGAGTTCTCCCAAAAAGTATCGTGGCCACTTCGAGCTCAAGATCCTCTTTCATGAAATTCAGGATAGCAGGAAATGTCAGGTTATCCGATATTCCGCCCTTCTTCAAAATGATTCCTCCGCCTAGATACTCTGGAGAATATGAGATAGTAAGATTACCTTCTTTGTCGATTTCCCGGAGCCTCTCATTTGCCGCTTCCAAAAAATCATCGCCCAGGCTCTCTCTTTCCCATTCGCTGACTATCACCATCTCTGTGCCTTGGGCCCTAAGCGAAATCCAGTCCAGGAGCAATTCCCTGTATTGTTCCTGCGGCATGTTCCGAAACTCTTCCAACACTTCCTTAAAAGTGTCAGAGATCAGCTGTTGTTTGGCTTCGAGAAGCATCTGCCTCTTATTCATTTCAGCTCGAGATACGGCAATGCTCTCAATTCGAGCCGCACGTTCGCGTGCTTCTTCCAAAATACTGGCTTCAAGCATAGACGCCGTTTCCGCTGCAGATTTGAGCTTAGACTCGGCTTGCGTTTGTGCGGCAGAAATAATCTCTTCCTTGAGATGATCCGCTTTCTCGTCTATTTTTCTTAAAATATCCTCTAAGGGCATATGATTTTCCCCCTAGATTTTGACTGCAAACATTATCATCAGGACTGAAGCCAAGAGTCCCAAAACAGCATAGGTTTCAACCATAGCCGGAAGAATGAGAGACTTTCCTGATTCCTCAGGCTTCTTTGCCACGATATCCATACCCGCCAGGCAAACCTTCGCCTGGTACAGAGCTGACACCAAACAAGTGACGGCAACCGGTACACACGCGAAGAAAACCTGCCAGCCTTGCGCGAGGTCAAGATCGATAACTCCTCTAAACGCGCCTATTTTAACCAAAGCAAGGAAGCCTACCAAGAAACCGTAGATGCCCTGGGTTCCCGGAAGAGCCTGTAATGGCAAGAGACGACCGAAATTCTCAGGGTTTTCAGCAGTCATCCCAGCAGCTTTTTCTCCCGTAACTCCTACTGCCACAATAGAACCGATCCCACCGAGAAACACCGCTAATCCTGCGCCCATGAGAGCCAAAACGTTGCCGCCAAGAAGCGGTCCAAAAATCAAACCCACAATGAGCATTCCAAAAAGCAATACGCAACCTGTCAAAACCCACTTTCCTATCATTCCTTCAAACACACTAAACCCCTCCCAGTATCGCCTTGCTCTTTTCAGTCAAAAGCAACTATTCTACAACCCACACGTTTTTCCTTACCCGTTTCAGAGGCCTAAAGGGAGTTCCACCTCCTTCGAAAAACTTACTGAAAAACTCAACGTATTGCAAACGGCCTGAGTGAATAAAACTACCCAACGCGTTTATCAAGAGGTTGAAAAGATGGCCTGCGATTAATATCACAGGAACAAAGACCCAGCCAACTCCAGGTACCATATCAACAACCAGTGCTGAAACCATGTTCACCACGACGCCTATTATTGCGCTTGCCAAGCCTAACGCAAGAATCCTGGCATAAGATAGCGTATCTGAGAAATAAGAGAGTAATGAATAGAAGCCGCCAATTGCCGATATTGGCTTCATGAGGATATTTTCCTGATTCCTGGCACCTGACCACATTATCCCAACTGCACCCGCGATCATGATATAGAGGGGAACGCTGCTTTCTATGACCCCCATCTGAGAAACTGCCCAAAGGATGAGACCTGGCAAAAACACAACCCACGAACCATGGCTCAGTATCCCGTCAAAGACCGCCCCTTGCCTTATGGTGCCAATCATTTTCACAATTACGCCAACCCAGATATGAAGAATACCTAGTCCCAAAGATACGACAAGGAGCGTGATCGGATCGTTAACCGGATCCAAAATAGCGATGCTTGACGTGAATTTTTCAAAAGCAGTTCCCGCCAAAAAGGTCTTCGGCAAATCCCCTAGCCAACTACCCATGAGTGCACCTGCAAACAGAGTAGATACCCCGCAATAACCCAGTAGCTTGACGAGCTTATCGTCTTCAAGGTTTTGCGTCCTAAGAAACACGATGGAAAATATAGAAAGAATGATCCCGTATATAGCGTCGCCTAGACACATAGCAAAGAACACCCAGAAGAACGGGGCCAAGAAAGGAGTAGGATCCATTTCATGGTACTGGGGATATCCATAGATGTTCGTAACGAACTCAAATGGCCTCACCAAAGCATTATTCTCGAGGAGCACTGGAATGTTCTCGTCTTGCCCTGGTTCCTCATCTATGATTTCAATATCTTTGTACATGCTCAGACCGTTTCTGAGCCTACCGATCTCTTTTTCTCTCGCATAGCCTTCTATAACCAGAGTGAATCTAGTCTTTGCTACTTCCTGGTGCATCTCAAACAGATTCTTCTTGTCAAGGTAATAGTCTATTAGCGCGAGTATATCCATGAGATTCTGAGCAACCTCAGAATCTTCAACTAGAATCGCATTGCGTTCGTTCAAAAGTTCTTCCTTTTTCTTTTCGATATTCGTAAGCGCATCGCTAACCAGTCCAGTTTCGCAATACCCTGCCACTTCTCTGCCTAAATTTACGATTACGCCTCCTAAAGCAGACGCCACTGCGCCAAGTGAAGGCTCCTCATCCGAAAGACCAACCAGCCACACACCCGAATTTCCGTGCTCCTGCCATATAACTTTAACGTGCACATGCTCCAAAGGAATTTCCTTAACTGCGTCGCTCAAAGACCGAGTAGGAACTATCGCCAACTGCATGTCACAGGCTTTTGTAGGACGCATATGGGAAATCGGGATATCGAAGTCAACCCAAGGCTCAAGTACCTGAGTTCTTTGGTTGAGTTCCTCAATTTCCTTGTCTATCTCTCTTAAACGCTTTTCGTGGGACTGTACCTTGTCGAAAGTCTCTTCCACATCATATCTGGCGACGACCTTCTGGAAGTCCTCATATGACATCTGAGGCTTTGCGCCTGTAAACATATCTATGAAACTCTTCTTGATACTCGTGTAGCGTTCAAAGTAAGACTTAATAGCCGATAATTGGGAAAGTGTCTCATTGTACTTGGCCTCATCTACCTCAGGTTCCTCTATATCTCTAATCTCTTTACGATCATAGGATTCGCTCTTAATAACATGAAGGATCTCCAGGTCTCTTAGAGTCTCAAAGATAGATTCACCAATCTCTTCGTAAGCAAATATCGTTACTTTCCGCATCTTGGCAACAGCCATAATCGCACTGCAAGCTCACACATACAAGCCTACAGTTTCCTCCCTTCAAACCGCTTTCTTTACCTGCTCTATGACGAAGATAACCGCCTGTTCAAATCGGCTCATAGCCTCAGTCTTCATCTTTTCGATTTCAGCGTTTGCATTCTTTGCCGCGGAATCAGCGATAAGGTCTGCGTTCCTCTTAGCTTTCTCAATGAGCACATTAGCCTTGCTTTCGGCATCTTTTGTTGCATTGGCTATTATCTCTTCCGCCTTCGCAGTCGCATCTTCTAATATTTGCTGGGCGTTCTTCTTAGCTTGTTCAATCTCGTCGTCTGCCTTTTTCTCCGCTTCAAGTATAAGATCAAATTCTTTCCTGGCCACGAAATCCCGCGCAATCTACGCCTCTGCGCGGTTCCCTCCCTTACAAAAAAGTCTCGAAGTCGTCTGGCCTCTCGTCGGAAAGACCAAAATGATACATCAAAGCCTCAACAATCCTACGCGAGGCTTGCCCGTCGCCAAAAGGGCTCTTGGCCGTAGCCATTTCTGTGTACTTCTCATTATCCTCTAACAGTTCCTCAATTGCATCTGAAATCAAACTCTTTGAAGTACCGACAAGCGCTACAGTTCCAGCCGCCACGGCTTCAGGGCGCTCAGTCTTCTCGCGACACACTATAACAGGAACTCCAAGAGCAGGGGCTTCTTCTTGAATACCGCCAGAATCTGAAACCACCAAATACGCACGATTTACAAGATTGACATAATCCGCGTAGTTCAAAGGCTCAAACAAGACTACGTTGTCTATTCCGCTCAAGTAGCGCATAACAGGCTCGCGAGCCTGTTGGTTCTTATGCACCGATACCAAAAGACGTACATCCCCATTTCTTCTTTTCGCTATATCCGCAAGAACTTGGCAAATGTTTTCCATGCCCTCCCCAAAATTCTCTCTGCGATGCACTTCAACCACTATATCACGAATAGATTCTCCATATTCTGCACCCGTATTATCATAGATCGAACCGAGTTTTGCGTTTTTGAAAACGTAATCGTCTCTGACTGTCATAAAAAGAGCATCAATTGCGGTATTTCCTGTCACAAATACTGATTCTTCTTTTACCCCTTCCCTCAATAGATTCTCTTTGGCACTTTTTGTAGGGGCAAAATGGACGTCAGATATTATCCCTGCGATTCTTCTATTAATCTCCTCGGGGAAAGGAGCATACTTGTCGCCAGTCCTAAGTCCCGCCTCTACGTGACCACAGGCAATTCTCTCATAATACGCAGTAAGTGCGCTAGCAGCGGTGGTAGTTGTATCGCCGTGCACCAATATGATGTCGGGGCTTTCTTTCTTCAAGACAGGGGTAAGCCTCTCAAGTACCCGAGTTGTAGTCTCTTGTAGAGTTTGGTTTTCATGCATAATATCTAGATCATAGTCTGTCTTTATTTGGAAGTGTTCTGTGACTTGGTCTAGCATTTCACGATGCTGCGCGGTGACCAGAACTTTGGAGACAATAAGAGGGAATTTTTGAGATAGTCCGAGCACTACGGGGGCCATCTTGATTGCCTCCGGGCGCGTACCAAACACCGACAAAACCCTAATCTGCTTCAAAGACAAAACCCACTCGCACCTTTCAAACAGTTCCTATTACCGCAAGTCAAATCCACCATCTTGCTTTCACTTGCGAGGCTGCTTCACGCCTAAGACATCGGGCGACGCAACAGATTTACCACTCTCCTCACGTCCCGACTTCAGCTCAGCAGCGCCTCCTTTGCTTTTGCGTCTAGACCAAGGAACAGATAATATACCGACTTTTTGAGCTACAATGAACAGCCCTACTACTGCAAGCCCTGCAATGGTGGTGCTGCTTTTGACCGGAAGAAATGTTGAAGACAGGCCAAGCACTCCGAAAACCCCTGATACCAAATATATGGCAAGCACGGCTTGGCGATGGCCCAGCCCCAAATCGAGCAGGCGGTGATGTATGTGATCATGGTCAGCGCTAGAAACGGGTTTCCCTGAGGCCCGCCTCCTCACGATCGCAAATGCCGCATCTGATATGGGCACCAAGAGCGCAAGGATTGGCCCCAAAACTGATAGAACAATTGTGGACTTGACCAGGCCCTGAACAGAAATCACTGATAATACTAACCCAAGGTACATCGCCCCCGCGTCTCCCATGAAAATAGACGCGGGATGAAAATTATATGGTAAAAATCCAAACACGCTGCCTGCCACCGCAGCCGCAGCAAGACTAACCGCAGGCAGACCAGCCTTAGTCGACGCAAAGACTGTCACCAATGCGGCAATGCCCGATAGCCCGGCGGCAAGACCATCGAGTCCATCAGAAAGATTTATCACATTTTCAAAACATATGACCCACATGATAGTCACAGGAACTGCAAGGATGCCCAGGAACCGGAACATTCCTGTAAAAGGATCTTTTATGAAGGTTATATCAACTCCCAAGGCAACTACGCATATTGCAGATGCCAATTGCCCTAGGACTTTTTGCCATGGTTTGAGTGAGTAAATATCGTCTAGTATTCCTACTATAAGTATGATGAGTCCGCCCCATATTATGCCTTGTTGAGTAGACTTGTCCTGAGGGCCAATAGCTAAGATGGCTACGATAGATGAAATGTATATCGCTATCCCGCCAAAGTACGGTATGGGTTTTTTGTGCACACTTCGCTCATTCGGATATGCTAGAACGCCCAATCTGTGCGCCAGTCTTCGAAAAAGCGGCGTAAGGGTAAGCGCCAACACAAACGCTATCGCGAAGCTGAAAAAGACATTCACTTGCCTACCCCTTTCAACTTCCTAATTCGCCTTTTCCGTACCAACTAACCGTCATTAATTCTAACCAAACCAATGTACGCAAGTCAATTGATATCGGGCACCACGAAATGTTCCACAGTCACTTTCGACTCAGCCAGAAGCCTCCGCGCAAGATCATCAGGATACGGTTCCTTATAGACGATTCGCACTATTTTAGAGTTTATGAGCATCTTTGTGCACAAACTGCACGGTTCAACTGTACAGTATATAGTTGAACCCTCAATAGCTATCCCGTACTTCGCTGCCTGGATAATAGCGTTTTGTTCAGCATGAAGCCCTCGGCAAATCTCATGCCTCTCACCTGATGCAATTCCCAGTTCTTCGCGGAGACACCCCACATCAGCACAGTGCGCCAAACCGCTTGGGGCGCCGTTATACCCTGTCGCGAGGATCCGCTTGTCTTTCACTATGACCGCTCCTACGTTTCGCCGTATGCAGGTAGAACGCCTAGATACAACATCTGCTACCTGCATGAAGTATTCGTCCCACCCCGGTCTATTTGAGCTGTGGGTGTCTTTACTTTGACTCATAAACATTCCTCCAAGTTCCTTGTCTGGCATCACCGCACGATATGAAAGCCCATCTATTGCTACTGGCGATCTCCCTTAACCCACTTTTCAAATTCCTCTCGATCGTACACAGCGCGCTTGCCACCTACAAGTTTAGGCCTCGTCCTCGCAGCAGTAACGTGAGCAAAACCAATCGACTTAGCAGACAAGCGAACAGGAACAACTACAGGCTTTAGATGCATACCTATAAAGGTATCTCCAATATCAACCCCAGCATGCGCCTGGATGGATTCTACTACAACAGGATCTTCAAACAACCGCATCGCAGTAAATGCTGCGGCTCCTCCCGCGTGAGGCACAGGAAGCACAGTGACTTCAGTAAGACCGTACTTATCAAGTACTTTTCTTTCAACTACCAAAGATCTGTTGAGATGCTCACAACATTGGACCGCTAAGAACACCGCCGATTCGGATAATAAAGCACGCACTGCTTCTAAGATCGCCTTAGCGACATCGGTATTGCCGTAAGAGCCAATTCTCTTACCCTGAACCTCACTTGTCGAGCAACCCAAGACCAAGATATTGCCAGGTTTTAGGTCGGCCGAATCCAAAAGTTCGCCTACAAGTTTTTTTGTATCATCACGGATGCTTTCTAGGCTGATGTTCTCTTCCAGAAAAGCTTCTTGGTAAGTAAGCCTTTCTTCTGCATCTTTTGCATAGATTTTACCATCAGGCCAATCTTTGAAATTCTCGTTCACCTTACATTACCTCTTCCAATTCGATGATTTTATCAACACGCCTCTTATGTCGCCCGCCTGCAAAACTAGCTTCGAGCCACGTAGCGACGATATCCATCGCCAAACCTTCGCCGATTACTCTGGCGCCAAGGCAAAGAATGTTTGCATCGTTGTGTTCTCTAGATGCCCTAGCAGAAAACGTGTCGCCGCATGTAACAGCCCGTATCCCCTTGACCTTGTTAGCCGCAATAGCCATTCCCAGCCCAGTACCACAAACTAAAATGCCACGGTCAAATTCCCCATCCCTTACGGCTCGTGCAACTTTCGCTGCGTAATCAGGGTAATCAACTGATTCTTCATCATAGGGCCCCAAGTCAACTATTTCATGGCCCATATCTTCTACAAATTCCTTGATCTTTCTTTTGAGAGCATAACCGGCATGGTCGCTTCCCAACGCGATTCTCATGTGTCTGACCTCCTCTTTGAAACAGGAAGTTTGAAAGTCAAGGCTGTTGCCTCCTCAAGAGGCCTGTAAAACTCTTTATCATACATACCTGCCCCAAGTATCAACTTATCTGATGGGACACCGAAAACAATGACCTCCATACCCTCTTTTATGTCCGCGGAGGATATAGGCCATCCCGTATGCATATCCATCACTGCAACCAGGTCAGGGAAACTGAATATGACATGCCCTTTTAGACCATACGAGAGATACTCGTTCATGAAAGTCAAATGTGCAGTAGTTCCATTACCGTTGTTAGTTTCGAAAGATGCCACCTCAACCTCTCCTACGTCAAAACCGCCTCTTGTAGATATGTTTACCGCCTTTACCTGACCCATCAAGGTAATGACCCCACCGAGTACCATAGCAGCCATGCTCGACGCAAAATACCCGGCCAAAGGATACTCTCGTGACCCTCCAACGTATTGGGGTTTAAGCGGATCAAATCCTAGTTCTTCTTGAACATGAGCTGCCATTGCATAACCAAGTTCAATGCATTTTGATATTCCACCGCACGCTGCATTTCGCTTCACATAGCCGATGCTAACAGGGTTTCTAGCTACTGCCACAAGACCATCTTTTTTGGAAAACTCCCTAACCATTGAAGACGCATCTCCAAGCGAACCTTCCACATACATCCGAGATCCATCTCCTATTGCCACTTGCCGCGATACATATGACGGTTCTTTGTGCAGGCCCATAGCTCCCATAAGAGCAGTAGGATGAGCGCGCCCATTGCACGGCGCATCCAAAACCGGAACCCCCAGACCTGCAGCTTGAAGCCACCCGTTCACAGTTGCAAGACCCCCGCACTCATTAGAGTTTATGGCAGAGATCTTTGTCCCTGTGACATGTTGGAAAAAAGAGAAGGCATCTACGTAAGATTCGGTTGCAGGTCCGAGTCCACCTTTCTTTGGAGAACCTACCAAACCCGCAGTTACTACTAGATCATCGGCATCTAGTTCGTCTACGTCGGCCAAAAGCACGCGCCCAATCTCCAAACCTTTCCTCCCAAGGCGATAACCTGCTTCAGGCGAGCCACCTCCGCCGCCCCCCAAAACCGCCCCGCCCCAAACCGCAGCAACGAGATCTGTCTCATTTAACTGTCTCATACCCTCACACCCTTTGTTCTCAGACATCCAAGCCCGCCAACCTCTTTGCCAATACCAGGAGGCTTTGTTCGAGAAGGTCTGCCGTACGCTCATACATCTCCAAATCTTGTCCAAAAGGATCAGGGACATCGCTTAAATCCTTATCAAGAATCATCTCCGATAGGGTAAATACTTTGTGAGAGAATTCAGGGTAACTCAATACCAAGACCGCTTTGTGCGCGTTTGTCATCGTTATGACCAGATCCGCCCTTTTCAGATCTTCAATTTCTAAAGCCTTAGACCTATGGTATGAAAGGTCTATCCCTCTTTTGGCCATAACTTCTATCGCCTCTTTCGACGCTAAAAGCCCTGGTATAGCCGATACACCGGCAGATGCAACATGAATGGGATATGGCTCACCTATATCTTCCCACAGATGCCTAAGAAGCCCTTCCGCCATCGGGCTTCTGCATGTGTTTCCAGAGCAGACCATGAGCATGGCAAGTGGCGCGGGATGATCGTCTGACGCCGAGTCGAACCAAGGGACTACCCTGCCTTCGCTTGCCATTTCTAATCTATTGGAAATGGCAAAACCAATGCCTTCTTCCGGAAATGTTTCCGATAAGATTACATCTGCACCCAATTCATTCGAAGCACGCCTAAGGCTTGAATACAGTTTTGCGGCTACAGGTGAAAGATCGCCCCTGGAACCCAGCGGTATCACCTGCATACGGTCATCTCCAAATACCTTCTGGAACGGAACATAAAAAGGCGCATTTTCGTCAGATGCCAAAACAACTACTTTCTTACCTGAACCAATAAACCTTATCGCATGGAATATCGACTTTTTTCTCTGTTGCATCAAATCGCCAGTAACAAGATAAAGGTCACTCTCAGGAACGTAATGTCTGTATTTTGGCTGCGGGGCAACATCGGCAGTCTCAAGAACGTCTCTAATGCTTTGTAGGTTCAATCCACCGGGTCTATTCACTCTAGGAACATCGCCCGAGAGATCTACCAACGTCGACTCTATGCCGATTTCTGTAGGCCCTGAGTCAAGAATTATATCCACTTTGCCTTGTAAATCCGCCAACACGTCTTCGGCAGACGTGGCGCTGGGTCTTCCTGATATGTTCGCAGAGGGAGCCGCCAATGGTACGCCGCAAGCATCAATGAGTTTCTGCGCCACAGGATGATCCGGCATCCTGACTGCCACAGTAGGCAAACCTCCGGTAACTATTGAAGGTACCAGACTGGATTTGGGAAGAATAAGCGTAAGAGGACCAGGCCAGAACATCTCCATCAATCTGACCGCTTCCGGTGGAATTTCCTTGACTAACGCCTCAACGCTTTCAGGCCGCGAGACGTGCAGTATAAGCGGATTATCTGGGGGCCTCCCTTTAGCCTCGAATATCTTTGCTACTGCGTCAGGATCGAGGCCGTTTGCGCCGATCCCATATACAGTCTCAGTAGGGAACGCTACCAGGCC
>JAPXKJ010000028.1:0-14106 GCA_033810155.1 Bacillota bacterium
TCGAAGGGGCCGAAGTGACTTTAGATGCCGGAGACATGGAATTGTCTATCGATCAAATCTTGGCGATTCAGGAGATACTAGCATTTCCCTATGGTCTGCATTTAAAGAAAATCGTATATGGAAAAGATGAAAACGCCGACAGGACAGGGAAGGCCTTGCGAAGCAGCTTGCGAGTCCAAGGACGTGCTCAAGGAGATATGGATCCGAAGGCGAAAGGCAGGAATACGCAGGGCGCCTTTTTGCACAAAGGTACTCTCAGATCAGGGCAACGTATCTCATATGACGGAGATGTAGTAGTCGTTGGCGATGTGAATCCAGGGGCTGAGATAAGAGCGAGAGGCGATATTGTTGTCATGGGCACTCTGAGAGGCCTAGCCCACGCCGGTGCTGGCGGGTCTTCAGACGCTGTTGTAGCAGCTTTTAAGTTAGAACCGACCCAGATTAGAATAGGAAATGTCATAGGGCGTCCACCGGAAGATGATTCGGGTTCACGCAGGGTGCCTGAGGTGGCAAGGGTGAGAGATGGAGTGATCGTTATCGAGCCTCTAGATGAAAGTCGTTGGGAGGGAGACCGTTGAGTGAAGCGATAGTAATTACGTCAGGAAAAGGCGGTGTGGGGAAAACCACAGCCTGCGCCAATTTAGGAGTGGCATTAGCGTCTTTCGGTCACAAAGTGGTACTTGTTGATGCTGATATTGGGCTTAGGAATCTAGATGTGGTTTTGGGTCTTGAAAATCGAATAGTGTATGATCTCATAGACGTGGTTGAAGGGTCATGCAGGTTGAGGCAGGCGCTCATCAAGGACAAGCGACTTGATGGGTTGTTCTTGCTGCCTGCGGCTCAAACGAGGGATAAGTCGGCCGTCACTCCTGACCAAATGAAAGAACTCATGGATAAGCTCAAGGAGGATCACGATTATATCTTGGTTGACTGCCCAGCTGGTATCGAGCAGGGGTTTAGAAACGCCATTGCGGGTGCCGACAGAGCGTTGATCGTTACTACGCCTGAAGTCGCCGCCGTCAGAGATGCTGATAGGATCATCGGCTTACTAGAATCTTCAGAACTTCTAGATCCCGGCTTGATAGTCAACCGGATAAAGCCAAAGATGGTGGCCAAAGGCGATATGATGGATATATCGGATATAATGGACATCCTGGCAATAGATTTGATTGGCGTTGTTCCCGATGATGAGTATATAGTAGTATCGACCAACCGTGGGGAACCTGCAGCTCTTGCGCCTAATAACTCTAAGGCAGGCGAAGCTTTCAGGAATATCGCTCTTAGGATCAAAGGTGAAGATATACCATTTATGGATTTATCTAACAACGAGACAGTGTGGGAGAAGATCATGAGTTTTTTCAGAGCAAAGTAAGGGGGGATTGACTTGTTCGGTTTGTTCAAAAAAAAGGAAAAGTCCAAGGAAGTTGCACGGGACAGGCTGAAAGTAGTCTTGATGCAAGATAGATTGGCTATTGCCCCCCAAACTATGGAGCGGATGCAGGATGCTGTCATTGTAGCGATATCTCAATTCGTTGAGATCGATGAGAAAGGGCTCGAGTTCGAATGGGAAGACACTGATAGGAACAAAGTCTTGGTGGCTAGCATACCTATTCGGTCCATAAAAAGGGGTGCGAGCGAGACTCGTGGCACTGCCAAACGTTAGAATAGACCGAAAAGCGGTAAGACACATAGATTTTTGGTTGCTGGGCGCGATTATTGTCCTAGAGATACTATCTCTGCCTCTTATAGATAGCGCTACACACGGAGCGGATGGGCACTACTATCTCAAGCGCCAGTTGATCATGATCGCGGTTTCTTCGGTGGCGCTAGTGGTAGGGACCTTTGTCGACTACCGTGATTTAATTCGTCTGTCCCCATGGCTATTTGGTGCAAATGTCGTTCTGCTTTTGTCGCTGCGTTTCATAGGTAAGACTGTAGGGGGGTCTACGCGGTGGATTCCTCTCGGGTTGTTTGATCTCCAACCTTCGGAGTTGCAAAAGATTGTGACAATCCTTTTCACAGCCAAGATGCTAAGGTCAAAAGAGACGTACCACGATTCCTGGTGGGATTTACTTCCTATTTATGCATGGATGGTTATACCAATTGTCCTGATACTGTGGCAACCGGACCTAGGAACAGCTATCTCGATTGCAGTAATCGGCACTGGTGTTATCTATTTTTCGGGCACCCCCGGCAAAGTGATCCTGAGCCTTGTCGCGTTGGGCATGGTAGCGGTGCTTATCGTGCTTGGACTTTACTGGTTCGCTGGTTTGCCACTTCCTATCGAGCAACACTGGGTTGATAGAATTGTGTCGGCCTTCAATCCTGAGAAAGATCCTTTGGGTCTAGGTTATCAGGTACTGCAGTCGAAGATTGCCATAGGTTCAGGTGGTCTTTGGGGAAAAGGCCTTGGCCAAGGCACTCAGAATAGGTTGGACTTCATCCCTGAACAACATACCGACTTCATCTTCTCTGTAGTTGGCGAGGAACTGGGGTTTGTTGGCACGCTATGTGTGCTTAGTTTGTATGCGCTTATAGTTTATCGTTGTCTCATAGTCGCCGTTGGCTCTTTGGACAAGGAAGGGACGCTAGTTGCCGGAGGCGTGTTCACCATGTTTTTGTTTCAGGTTCTGGTAAATGTTGGGATGACAATGGGCATAATGCCTGTAACCGGAATTCCTCTTCCTTTTCTCAGTTACGGAGGAACCGCGTTGATCGTGAATTCTTTTTGTGTTGGCTTGGTTCTAAACGTAAGCTGGAAGCGTCACAAGATTCTCTTCTGAGCGTTAGTTGGCAGTTTGTATCCGGGGATGTATTGAAGCGAGGGGTTTCAGATGAAAGAACTTGCAGTGGTCGTATCTGTACAGGATACCTCGGTTGTCGTTGAGGTTAGAAGAAAAGCTGCTTGCGAAGGCTGCGGACGTTGCGGAGGTAGGATTTCCCCTGGCGGAGATTCTGTTATTGTAGAGGCTAGACCACTAGGACAGATGAAACCTGGGGATCTGGTAGAATTGGAATTACCCGGTTCTGATTATGTCAGACTATCTTTTTTGGTGTATGGACTACCGCTTTTGTCTGCTGCCCTAGGTTACGGCATTGGATGGTCAATAGTTAGGTTCCTTGGCGGTCAACAAGTGTTTGAATGGCTCTTGGCCCTCCTCGGCTTTGTCTTATCTTTCGTCTGGTTAAGGCGCTATGATAGACTGTCTACCCAATCTAAGAAATATATGCCGCTGGCAAGGCCTGTAGAGAGGTTCTAGATTAGACCTTACTGGCTTGCTTCTTTTGGCACGAGTCTAGGGCTTCCTGCACTTACTTTAGGCATGTATCCTTCTTCTGACAGAGCAGCTACGAGCGATTCATACGACTCCCTGTCTACTACCAGATAGCAAGGACCAACTTTCTTTTTGAGGTAGACTCTAATCTTAGGAGACATCATGAGCTCATCGGCAAGTTCATCAGAGTCGCATTTGAGCAATATGACGTCTTCAAATTCTATGCGCCCATAGGATGTTCCCCAATGAGATATAGAGTACATGACGTTTTGAGGCAGAGGCGTCTTAGAGTGCTTTGCCAAAAAACGTTGAATTGTCTCCGGAGTATATCCATGCAACATTGCTTTATACACCGAGTTCTTTGTAAGTTTGTACACCATCATCTGGTCCACTTTGGTGTTTTGAGCGAAGGTATCGATTGCCCAAAGAATTCTAGGTTCAATAGTGCACGGGACCAGTATCTCGAAGTTTGATTGCACATATATATACGTATCAAAGACTTCTTCCGGCCAATCCTGTGTTCCAAACAAAGCTCTTCCCAGAGGGGTAACACGTATGATCGTTTCGCCTCTGCTCTGAGCTACTTCGAGCCCTCCTAGGTACTCCATCATAAGGATAAGGTTTCTCTCTACGCGGAGGCTTAACCCGTGTGACGAATGGTTTGTAGACAAGGTGTCCATTTCCTCAAGTAATTTGCCGACAGAGACAACCGAGTCTTCTGGAGAATTCATTATGATCCAGTGCATCGTCTGAAGATCTGAGTCTTGAGAGACGAAGGTCTGTAGCCAGTATTGATAGAGATCGGTTCGCCACTGGGAATACGGCGTTTCAAGCCAGGCACTGGCTTGGGAACCTAGTCTAAGAACGTCATTTCTTTCTTCACATAAGCTCTTCGACTTTGCGAAATACATGAGAAATGCGAGTCTAGGCGGGTATCTCACCGGGAAGAAAGATTGTTCTATATCCGAGTCGGCTTCTTCTATCAAGATCGAAAGGTCGTTCTGGGCCTTTTTGAATATGGTGCCTGCTTGAGTCAGGCGAACTTCATTCTTGCGCAAGTAGGACAGAAACAAGCAAATATGCCTCAAAGGCGCTGCATGATCAACTACGTGACGGGGATAGAAACGGGCAGGATCAGAGCCGATCTTGTCAAAGATCCTACTGAGGAAGAAATCTGCCAGTATGTTTCTTAAGTCCTGTGGCACGTAATACATTTGTCTATAGTCTTCGCGCTTCGAAAAAACAAGCCCCCTGTTTATGAGAGCCTCTATGACTTTGAACCCATTTCGTCGCCACTTGCGAGACAGCTGATTTAGTTTTTGATGGCACTGTTCTACGACAACTCCGCTACCGCCTCCGGAGAGGGTTATGAGTCTTAGGGCTATCATTTCTTCTTCGTCCAATCCGTTCATCGCTACCAAGACGTTTGCGGGTACAAGGAGATGTTCGGATACCAAAGACGCAAGAGTGGACGAGAACTTGTTTTTGTCACTTCCAGTACTGTCTGGCAGGGCAATGCCATAGAAACTTGATATGGAAACAAGTCGTTCTATAGGGATATTCAATAGCGCTTCCTCTAAGTTCATGGCAATCTTCCTTTCTCTAATTCTGACATGAACCTGTCCTGCTCCCAGATCGTGTATTTATAGCCTTGTTCAGTAAGAAAGAGCTGCCGCTTTTGTGAAAAGTCCTGGTCCTTGGTATTTCTGGTTACCAGGGAATAGAACAAAGCGCTTTCGCCTTGAGGCTTCGGTCTTAAGATCCTTCCTAGCCTTTGGGCTTCCTCCTGTCTGGAACCAAAGGTACCTGACACCTGTATTGCGACGTTTGCATCTGGAAGGTCAACAGCAAAGTTCGCTACCTTGGACACAACCAATACCTTGATTTCTCCTGACTTAAACTTGGAGTATAGTTCTTCTCTCACGCTATTAGGTGTCTGTCCATAGATCATTGGGGCGTTTAGGAGATTTGCTATGGCCTCTAACTGATCTATATACTGCCCCAAGATCAGGATTTGGTCATCTTTGTGGTGCTCAACTATTCTTCTCACCAACTCGTACTTGGCAGGATTTGTAGCGGCAATCCTGTATCTATCCCGTTCACTGGCGGTATGGTAGTCTAGACGATTCTCCTGGTCCAAATCTACCCGTACCTCGTAGCACTTTGCTGCTGCGATCCAGTTTTGGGCCTCTAGCTCTTTCCAAGGTTTGTCGAATCTTTTTGGGCCTATGAGGCTGAAGACGTCATCTTCTCGACCGTCTTCTCTAACCAGAGTAGCTGTCAAACCTAGCCTTCTTCTGGCTTGAAGGTCCGCAGTGATCCTAAACACAGGTGCCGGGAGAAGATGGACTTCATCATAGATTATAAGACCCCAGTTCTTCTGGTTGAATAATGTAAAGTGGGGGAACTCCTCTTCAACTGTACCTCGCTTTTTGTACGTGAGTATTTGATAGGTAGTCACAGTAACCGGGCCTATCTCTTTCCTTTCGCCGCTGTATTCTTTTACCATATCTTGGGTTAGTTCGGATTTGTCTAGAATTTCATTTATCCATTGCCTCAGTGCAACTACGTTAGTTGTTAGAATGAGCGTTTCGGCAGCAACTTTCTCCATAACCCCGAGTCCTACGATGGTTTTTCCAGCTCCACATGGGAGGACAACGACGCCGCTTCCACCCCTTACGCTTCCTCCGGCCCAAAAGGCGTCTCTAGCTGCTTCTTGGTAAGGTCTTAACGCAAAAGGTTCCCCGCTTAACGTCTTTTCTCTAAGTAGTACGTTTAGAGGATCGCCCGCAACATACCCTGCGAGGTCCTCGCACGGGTACCCCATCTTTACAAGTATTTGCTTAACTAATCCCCGGGAGTATGGTTTGATTATTACAGAATCTTTTCCCTTGATTTCCTGAATATGAGGAGCTAATTTGTCCGAACGACGTATTTCTTCCATTATGAATTCGTCGGATGATCTCAGGACAAAAGAATCGCCGTCTTTTGTAAGCTTGAGTATGCCAAACTTCGCCATTGTATCTCTTATATATACTTCGATGTTTTCAGGAATAGGATATCGCGAATAACGGCGAAGGCCCTCGATCACTTCTTCGGGGGTAAACCCGCATGATGCAGCATTCCATAGAGACAATACTGATAGCCGATATGTGTGGACATATTCTGGGCTTTTTACAAGGTCGGAAAACCGCATGATGGTGTCTCTGGCATTCTCATACTCCGCATTATCTACTTCTAACAAAATGCTGCCATCGCTTTGGACTATGGCAGGGCGATCTTTTGCCAACGATATTCCTCCCGGCAGAGATATATATAATTTTGTCACTACATAGTTAGGTATCCTGTATCATATTCTACCTTGCATAACAACTTCCCTTCAAGCGCTTCCGAGACTTTTGGCTACATAGGGGATGATACTGTATAATTTACTTGTTCTAAAGGACCATCAAACTACATGGCGGTGTTTTTACTTTGGCTGAAATGAAATCTAAGGATTTGCGGGATGATCATATTCTGGCGGGGTTGAATGATAGGCAGAAAGAAGCCGTAACGCATACGGAAGGTCCGCTCCTTATACTTGCAGGAGCTGGCAGTGGGAAAACTACAGTTCTTACAAGGCGAGTGGCATATTTGATATCTCGTGGCGTTGAGCCTTGGTCTATCTTAGCAATCACCTTCACGAACAAAGCTGCGAACGAGATGAAGTCTCGAATCGAATCAATGCTAGGGGCGAAGGCTCAGGGCGTTTGGGCAATGACTTTTCATGCTATGTGTGCAAGGATATTGAGGATGGAATACCCTTCCATAGGAAAATCGGGCCGGTTTTCTATAATGGATTCGCAAGATCAGCTAAGGATAATGAGGCAGGTTCTGAAAGATATGAACCTATCAGAGAAACAGTACCCGCCTTCTGGTATCTTAAGATCGGTTTCCTCGGCAAAAGACAGGCTATGGACACCCGATAAATTGACCGCTGAAGCGTCCTCTTTCTATGAAACTAAGGTGGCTCAAGCCTATGAGTTGTATCAAAAAAGGCTTCACGAACTCAATGCTCTAGATTTTGATGATTTGATTATGCAGGCCGTTTTCATGCTGAAAGATAATGAGGCTATAAGAAAAAAATACCAAAGTAGATTCAAATATATTATGGTAGATGAATATCAGGACACGAATAGAGCTCAGTACGAGCTCGTAAGGGTGCTTGCAGCAGCACACAAAAACCTTGCTGTTGTAGGAGATGACGATCAGAGCATATATAACTTTAGGGGTGCAGACCTAAGAAACATTTTGGAGTTTGAGAAAGACTACCCTTCCTGCAAGGTTGTGAAACTTGAGGAGAATTATCGTTCTACCCAAGTCATTTTAGATGGGGCGTATAACGTAGTGTCAAAGAACTTTTTCAGAAAAGAGAAGCGGTTGTGGACTTCCAAAAAAGGTGGAAACCCCATAGTTGTGTTTGGCGCTGCTGATCAATATGAAGAAGCCCACTTGGTTGCTCAAGAGGTGTTGGCGTTATCTAGCGTGAAACCACTGAATTCCATAGCCATTTTGTACCGCACCCATGCCCAATCGAAGAATTTCGAAGACGCTTTCATGCGTGCCGGAATTCCTTACAACATAGTCGGTGGGTTGCGCTTCTATGAGAGAAAAGAAATAAAGGATGCCTTAAGTTATTTGCGTCTAATAGCGTATCCTCTAGACTATGTTGCCTTGGAACGTGTGAGCAACGCGCCTCCTAGAGGGCTTGGCCCTGCAAGTCTTAGAAAGATAATCTCTTATGCAGAGATGAACAAGTTAAGCATAATCGAGGCCTTATGTAACGCCGCTTCAATCCCTGGGTTGAACAAGACGGCCAGAGAGGGAGCTGAGGCATTGGGCACGGTTCTTAAGGAAGTCTCTGAAACACAGGATATGCCCATCCACATGGCAATGGCTCACATCCTAGACGGCTCAGGCTACAAGAAATGGCTTCAGGCTGAGGACACGAAAGAGAGCGAGGGCAGGCTGGAGAACCTTGAAGAACTCCTAGTGTCTATGAGATTGGCATCTTTGCGAGGTCAAACGATATATGATTACCTCGAAGACCAAGCTCTTGCAAGTGACCAGGACATGTATGACGAAACACAAGATGCTTGTGCTATGATGACCCTTCATGCGGCCAAGGGGCTTGAATTCGATGTGGTGTTCCTTGTAGGCATGGAGGAGGGCATTCTTCCACACGCAAGGTCAATAGGAGATGAAAACCAGGTGGAAGAAGAACGGCGGTTGTGTTACGTAGGCATGACAAGAGCGAAAGAGTCATTGTACCTGACTTTTGCAGCTCAGAGAGAAACCTATATTGGAACGACTTCTGCAGGTATCTCAAGGTTTCTGTGCGAAATCCCTGAGAACTTGCTGGAGGTAAAGTTCTGGAACGCTTCCTAGGAGGAATAGCATGACTGACACAGGACATGCGGAGTCAAAGGAGAATGTGCTCAAACGCATAGAGGAATTGAGGGCGTTAATTCATGAGCATAACTACCGCTACTACGTTCTAGATGCCCCAACCATAACCGATGCGGAGTATGATAGGTTGTTCCAAGAGTTGAAAGAACTCGAGGGACTTTATCCAGAGTTGGTTACGCCTGACTCTCCTACTCAACGGGTAGGGGGACAAGTTCTATCGGTTTTTCGCTCGGTACCTCATAGCGGCCCTGTCCTTAGCTTATCTAATGCTTTTACCGAAGCAGAAATAAGAGAATTCGATAGAAGAGTTAAGCAACTCGGAAGAGTAGAAAGAGTTGACTATGTGGTAGAACCCAAGATCGATGGGCTCTCGGTGATTCTTAGGTACGAAACTGGGATTTTAACGCTTGGACTCACAAGAGGCGACGGACTCTTGGGCGAAGATGTCACCGCAAACATAAGGACCATAAAGGCTATACCGCTTAGACTACGTGAGAGCACAAGACCCACTCCTTTGTACATTGAAGTCAGAGGAGAGGTTTTTTTGCCAAAAGAAGACTTCAAGAGGCTAAACCAGGAAAGAGAGGAGGAAGGTCTTCCTACCTTTGCAAACCCGCGCAATGCTGCAGCAGGTTCTCTCAGGCAGCTCGATTCGGCGATCACTGCGTCGAGACCGCTACGAGCCCTTTTTTACGAGATTAGGGAGGTTCGAGGAAATGACTGGGATTTGCCTCGATACCAGGTTGAATGCATGACGACGTTGAGAGATCTTGGGTTCCCTGTGGCTTCTTTCGATTACTGCCAAAGCATTGATGAAGTGATAGAGTTGTTGCCCATATGGGAATCGAAGAGGCATTCTCTTTCATATGACATAGATGGAGTTGTCATAAAGGTCAATGATCTGGAACTTGGCCGCTCGTTAGGGGCTACTGGACATTCACCTAGGTCTCAGATAGCGTTCAAGTTTCCGCCTGAGCAGGTTGAGACCAAGGTAAAAGATATAGTAGTTCAGGTAGGGAGAACAGGGATAGTAACACCCGTTGCGATTTTGGAGCCTGTAAAAGTATCTGGTTCGACAGTTTCAAGAGCAACCCTCCACAACGAGGATTTGATTAGAGAGAAAGACATAAGGATCGGTGATACGGTTTTGCTTCAAAAAGCAGGCGAAGTGATCCCGGAGATAGTCAGGGTTGTTGAGGAAAAGAGAACCGGTTCTGAGATAGAGTTTTCCATGCCAGACAGCTGTCCGGCATGCGGTGACGTATTAATCAAGCTTCCAGGAGAAGTTGCGTACAGGTGCACCAATATGGCGTGCCCTGCCCAGATTAGAGAAAGGCTTACCCATTTTGCGTCTCGGGATGCCATGGATATCCGCGGGCTTGGGCCTGCACTTGTTGAATTACTGCTCGAGTCGGGCCTGGTAAAGGATCCTGGCGATCTCTATTTCTTAAAAGCAGACGACATAGCGGATCTACCTAGGATGGGTAGGAAGTCTGCAGAAAACCTGATTAGAAGCATAGAGGCTTCCAAGGAAAGAAGTTTGGATCGTCTCATTTTTGCGCTAGGGATAAGACACGTGGGTAAGCAGACTGCTAGACTTCTTGCAGAGAGGTTTCGAACCCTCGACGAGTTTATGAATGCAAAAGAAGAAGAACTTACCAGCATCCCTGAAATAGGGCCCGAGACTGCTAAGTCAATAACGCTTGTTATGAACACCGAGTCAATGAAAGAGGTTGTGGACAAGCTCAAGAAGGCGGGAGTCAAAGCGGCACTAGCGGAAGAGAATCTTGAATTTGCGCGAGGAAGGATCCTTAGCGGGAAGACCTTCGTCATAACAGGCGCTCTGAAAGCCATGCCACGAAACCAAGCCGAAGAACTGATTGTTTCTTTGGGAGGGCGCGTATCTTCCTCGGTGTCTAAGGGTACATATGCGCTTATTGTTGGGGATTCTCCGGGTTCGAAGCTGGATAGGGCAAGAGCCATGGGTGTCCGCATAATAACGGAAGATGAATTCTTTGAAATGATAGAAGGGGTGCAATAAAGGAAATGGAACTTGACATAGTGCGGCTTGCACATGATGCAGGGATTACGTTGCCAGAAGAGTACAAAGACGATCTGGCTAACGATCTCACTTCGCTTTTAGAACATATGAAACACCTGTTAAATGTCGACCTAGAAGGTTATGAGCCTACCTTTAGCATGGTAGAATCGCAGCAGCTCAGGTTGTTTGAT
This sequence comes from Bacillota bacterium, assembly GCA_033810155.1. GTDB lineage: Bacteria > Bacillota > Sulfobacillia > Fermentithermobacillales > Fermentithermobacillaceae > UBA3907. The sequence goes on from JAPXKJ010000028.1 coordinate 10,956, forward strand.
GATGTGGTGGAGCAAACCTTGAGTCCGGAAGTTTTATTCGAGACAGCTCCTTCAGTTGACGAAAGATATTTTAGGGTTCCTAGAGAATCCCAGGGTTCCTGATAAGGAAGGTGGCTTGGAGCATGAAATTGTGGGAAATGACGGCCAAAGAGATATTGGCACATGTGCTAGCGCGAGATGTCTCTTCAAATGAAGTTCTTGATAGTTTTCTGGATAGAATATCCGAAGCTGAACCGCAGTTGAACGCCTTTATAGACGTTTTAGAGCCTAGTGCGAGGCTTTGCGCCTTGAGAGTTGACGAGAAGTTGGAGAAAGGAGAGAATCCAGGGCTACTTGCAGGTCTGCCTGTTGCCATCAAAGACAACATCTGTGTGAAGGGGGCTCCATGCACCTGTGCGTCAAAAATGTTAGAAAACTGGATTGCCCCATACGATGCTACCTGCGTGACTAAACTTATAGACCAGGGAGCCATTATCATAGGCAAAACGAACCTTGACGAGTTTGCTATGGGTTCTTCCACTGAAACGTCGGCGTTTGGCGTTACTAAGAATCCTTGGGATACGGAGCGGGTGCCGGGTGGGTCTAGCGGAGGTTCGGCAGCTGCTGTTTCATCGGGCATGGCTCCTATCGCTTTGGGCACAGATACCGGAGGATCCATCCGTCAACCTGCAAGTTTTACGGGTGTGTGTGGGTTGAAGCCGAGTTATGGATTAGTATCAAGGTACGGTGTGACGGCATTTGCATCTTCGCTTGACGCTGTAGGGCCCATAGGCGAAACGGTTTGGGATTGTGCCTTGGTTTTGGACGCCATTTCTGGTTTTGATGAGATGGATCCAACTTCATCAGCGAGACCAGGATTGTCTTATCGCGCAAACCTAGATAAAGACATAAAAGGGCTCAAAATCGGGATTGCCCAGGAATTCCTGGAAGGCGTTGAGCCCGACGTAATGGAATGTTTTGAATCAAAAGTGGCGTGCTTGGAAGACCTTGGCATCGAGGTACAAATTCTGACGCTTCCCTCTCTATCTTATGCCATAGACATCTATTACATTATAGCTTCCGCGGAGGCTTCTTCCAATTTGGCGCGATTTGATGGAGTGAGGTTTGGAAGAAGGGCCGAGGCAGAAACACTAGATGAACTGTATGGATTATCACGGGGCACAGGGTTTGGCGAAGAGGTCATAAGGCGCATCATGATTGGCACATATGCTTTGAGCGCAGGAAACAAAGAGAAATACTATGTACGGGCTGCTAAGGCTCGCACTATGCTTATTGAGGATTTCAAGAAGAGTTTTGGAAAAGTAGACCTTATCATCTCACCTGCTACACCATATGTTGCCTTCAAGGTAGGCGAGAAGATTGAAGATTCTCTTGCCATGTACACCGGGGATCTCATAACCGTCCCGGTCAACCTCGCCGGATTATGTGCGCTTTCGATGCCGATAGGGTTTTCTCATGCTCATGGTAAGACGCTTCCCTGCGGGTTACAGATAATCGGTAAGCCTTATGATGAACAGACAGTACTCCGGCTTGGATATGCTTTGGAGCAAGCGATGGGTGACGAAATACGCTCTAAACGGGTGACAATGCGACAGAGTTTGAAGCCTGTGAGGGAGGTTGAACTTGTTGACTGAGATGCTAGATGACACATACGAGATGATGGTTGGGTTGGAAGTTCACGTGGAATTGGCTACGCAGACCAAGATGTTTTGCAGGTGCTCGTCTAGATTTGGCGACCCTCCAAACACGAATATTTGCCCTATCTGCATGGGGCTGCCCGGCACCCTTCCTCAAGCAAACATGGAAGCTGTAAGGCTTGCGGTAAGAGCTGCGCTCGCTTTGAATTGTTCTATCAACCTTACAAGTAGATTTGATAGAAAGCACTACTTCTATCCGGATCTTCCAAAAGGCTATCAAATATCGCAGTTCGATATACCGCTTGCACAGGCCGGTTACATAGAGATAGATAACCCACGCAAGAAGATAAGGATAAACAGAGTCCATATCGAGGAGGATGCCGGGAAGTCTATTCACGCCGGTGACGAGATAACCACGGCCTCGTATTCTCTTCTCGATTTCAATAGATCAGGTGTGCCCCTGATTGAAATCGTCTCTGAGCCGGACATAGCGTCACCTGATGAGGCAAGGCAATACCTTGAGAAACTTCAACGCACGCTGGCTTTTTCCGCAGTGTCTGACGTGAAAATGGAAGAAGGTTCTATGCGTGTAGACTGCAACATTTCTGTGAGGCCGAAAGGTGCAGAGGCCAAGGGAACTCCGTGTGAGATGAAGAACCTGAGTTCCTTTAGAGCTGTAACTAGGGCTTTGGCTTATGAGTTTGAGCGGCAAAAAGAGATCTTGGCACATGGTGGAAAAATACAGCGGCAGACAAGGCACTGGGATGAAGTCCAGGAAGTTACGAAACTTTTGCGGCTAAAGCAGACTAGCGACGACTACAGGTATTTTCCTGATCCTGATCTGCCACCTTTGCAGTTGAGTCAGGATTTTGTTGATGAGGTACGCCGGAGCATGCCGCGATTGCCGGAGGAGATAATTGCTTATTATACCGAAGATTTGGGGCTGCCAAGGTATGACGCAGAGGTGCTAACGCTTGATCCGGCAATTTCTGCGTTTTTCGAAGAATGCGTATCTCTTGGGGGAGAACCCAAAACGTTATCTAACTGGATAATGGTAGAATTGCTTGGCTATATGAAGAATAAGGGATTATCTTATGATAGCATTCCTGTAAGTCCGCAGTATTTTGTATCCATGCTAGACCTCATCAAAGAGGGAGTAATAAGTGGGAAAATAGGGAAAGATGTGCTTATCACCATGATTGAGACTGGTAAGGAGCCCAAGATAATAGTCGAGGAACATGGGCTACAACAAATCTCAGACGAAGAGAGTCTATCTAGGATAGTGGACGAAATAATATCAAACAACCAGTCAGTTGTAGAAGAGATAAAAGCTGGCAAAGAGAAGGCTCTAGGGTTTTTGGTTGGTCAAGTTATGAAGATCACGAAGGGAAAAGCGAATCCCGGGAAAGTCAACGAGCTTCTTAGGCAGAAACTTTCTGAATGACTGTATGCTTTGAGTTTGGCGGGGAGGAACGATTAGTGGCAGGCGATACTGAAGAGAATATGGGCAGTGC
>JAPXKJ010000029.1:0-13877 GCA_033810155.1 Bacillota bacterium
TTAGTATTTGTTTTGGAAAGAAAAACAGTAAAGACGCGGTAAGTAAGGTTATTATAAGTGCCCAACGTGACAGTTCTGAAGTATACCGCCTTGAAAGGTGAGTGTTTTTGGCACCTACGGCTTGCCCCACTAGTGTGGTAGCCGCGATCGAGAATCCGGCGGTTGGCATGTACGAAAGGCTCTCAGCGTTTAAACCAAGCTGGTGGGCGGCCAGGGCGTGAGTGCCAAAACCAGTTATGTACAAAGTGAGTATTATGGCTGCAGCCTGCCAAAATAGTGACTCAGCAGCAGAAGGAAGCCCCATATTTAGGATTTTCGACAATTCTCTTTTGTCTATAGTCCATTTTGATCTAAAGGATAACGAAAGTTTTGCCGTAGGTCTCGTGATTGCAGTAACTGCAACAATTGCCCCTATCCATTGTGCAATGACAGTAGCTATCGCAGAGCCAGTAATGCCAAGAGCAGGCATGCCCAGATTGCCGTAGATTAGGCCCCAATTACCGATTACGTTTATGATGTTCATGAAGATGGCGACTATCAACGGGGTTCGAGTATCTCCAGAACCTCTTAAGGCCGCTCCTACAGCTGTCATTATGGCTACAGCGGGCATGCCCCATACAATTATTCTCATGTATTTCGTACCAGAGGAAAGAACCGTTGATTCCGGTCTGAATATCTGAAGAACATTTTGTGCAAACACGGCAAAGGTGATTGCCAGTACTAGTACGGCCAACGTTCCAAACAGGATGGCTTGCATGGCGATAGTACGAGCTCTCCTAGAATCATTGGCTCCTATCGCTTGAGCTACATGGACGGTGGTTCCTGTGGAGATCGCCTGAAACAGGGCCCAAGCTACTTGTATTGCTCTATTTGATAAACCCACTGCTCCAATGGCGATAGCGGATAGATGCCCTACCATAGCTGTGTTTACCAGGCCTATGCCCATCTGCAGGAGACTCTCAACTGTAGCAGGCCATAAAAGATTGAAGATTGTTCTACGCATTTCTATGGCAGTTGGTTCGTTCTCCAATACTGGTGACTGTATTGGTTGTGCGTCGGACAATTGTATCAGCCCTTTCACTTTTCGCTAGTCTCGCCAATTATAACACTACCAAAAGTAAAAGCACCTTTGTGAGCTTGATTGTTAGTGTTGTGATATTGGTTTAAACTGATATAGAATGTATGTGCACAGTTCAGTGCACATAGGTGTTGGATATAACACCTAGATGTAGAGCGTACTGGAGAAGATAGGTTTCTCTTAGGAATCCGAAGGGAAGTAGGGATAATATGGCTAAGAAGAATGCATCGGATACAGGTAATCTAAGAGGTTCGCTTCTGGGCTTGGATGGGGCTTTAAGTCTGGATAGAAAATCATCTGGCGAGCTTTTCTCAAAACATGTGAATCCGGGTCTTAAGACGCTGCTTTCGGCGATAGGGTTTGACAAGGTTTTTGTGGCTGGAGATGGGGTTTCAGTCTTTGATGAAAATGGGACAAAGTACCTAGATTTCCTGGGAGGCTATGGAAGTCTACCGTTTGGCCACAATCCCCGAGACATTCTAGAGGGTCTGGAAAAGGTAAACGAACGGCCTAATTTCCTTCAGGCGCAGGTAAGTCCATTGCAGGCTGCACTTGCTCATGATCTTGCACAAGTTCTGCCTGGGGATTTGGAGGTAACGTTTTTTGCCAATAGTGGAGCCGAGTCCGTAGAAGGTGCTCTGAAGATTGCAAGGATAGCTACAGGCAAACAGACATATGTACATTGTACTGGCGCTTTCCATGGTAAGACATATGGAGCGCTTTCTGTTGGAGGCAGAGAAAAGTACAAAACTCCGTTTCAGCCGCTTCTGCCGGTTTGTGTTGAAGTACCCTTTGGAGATGCACAAGCTCTCGAGCAGGCTCTTGAACAGCACAAATGTGCCGCAGTGATTCTTGAACCTATACAGGGTGAAGCAGGTGTGATTATTCCACCAGATGGCTATCTGAAGAAAGTGAGAGAGCTTACGAAAGCGCACGATGTTCTTATGATCTTAGACGAGGTTCAGACTGGATTTGGCCGTACAGGTAAAATGTTTGCGTGTGAGCATGAAAATGTAGTTCCTGACATAATGTGTTTGGCTAAGGCCCTGGGCGGCGGTGTTATGCCTATAGGTGCGACGGTAACTACTCGTAAGATTTGGGAAAGAGCATACGGTGGTCTTTCAAAAGCGCTTTTGCATACCTCTACCTTCGGTGGCGGAGGACGTGCTTGTGCCGCCGGACTCCTTACCATCCGCAAAATCGTGGATGAGGAACTATGGTTAAGGGCCGAAGAACTTGGCGATTATTTCCTTGCAGGGCTCAAGACGCTGAAAGAAAATTACAAAACTGTAAGAGAAGTGCGTGGCAAAGGTCTCTTAATCGGTCTAGAGTTTGAAAAGCCTGTTGAAGGCTTGTTAGATAAGTTAACATCTGGAGCCATAAACGAGTTTGCGGAGGAGTACTATGCATCTCTTGTGGCAGGTGATCTTTTTAAGAAGCACAAGGTCATAACAGCATATACGCTAAACAATCCAAATGTGATGAGACTTGAACCGCCTCTTATCGTTACCAAAGATGAGATCGACCATGTGCTCAATGGTCTCGAAGACGTCTTTTCAGAGAGAAAAGGCTTGCTGAGAATGGCAGTATCAGTTGTATCCAAAAAGAGTTGACATATAATATCATGTGAAATAGCTAGACAGGTGTGTTTTGTTGGGCCCTTCATTGGATTTAGGGGCCCAATTGTATTGAATAGCAGTTAACATGTATGAGAAAGTACACATTAGGGGGAGTTCAATGAAGGCTACTATATACATTGATGGTGCGTCCAGAGGCAATCCCGGACCGGCCGCGTGTGCAGCTATAGTCATCGCAGAGGGTTATGAAGAGAGAGGGTATGGCCTATTTCTTGGAGAGACCACTAACAATGTTGCAGAGTACGCTGCCCTTATACTCGGACTTCAAGAGGCAGAGGAATTGGGAGTCGATGAAATTTCTGTTTTCTCTGATTCCGATTTGTGCGTCAAACAGATAAGAGGAGAGTTCAAAGTTTCAAGCCCTAACCTAGCACCTTTGCACAAAAAAGCGCTTAGACTGTTGAGAAGGTTTTCCCGCTGGGAAATAAACCATATTCCCAGAGAGGACAACGCGAGGGCAGATTCATTGGCCAATCGGGTCTTGGATCTACACAATATTGTCTGCGGCGAGACCAATTGATACAGCCTTCGTACAATAGCATTGTAGATGTAAAGCGAACAAAATGCTGTTTTGCTGCCGTTAGAGTCCCGGGAAATGGCACTGCAAGTGCAATTGTAAGACCCGTGTAGGGCAAATCAGTTATTGTTGATCAATATACTTAGATACGGAGGGAACGAAAAAAACCAGATGAAGCATCTATTTGAGGGCAAATCCCCGCAGGCGAATAGGGCTCGTTTCGTAGTCTTGGCGATGGTATTTCATCTTGCCATATTCATGGTCATGACTTCGCCTGCTCTTTGCTCGGGACTTTCGGGTGCCGCGATGGTTTCCCGATTGCCCGCTAACCAGGATTTCCTGACGGCATCTTCTGGCAGCTCCAATGACTTGTATCCTGAGCCAATCGGAAACATTAACGATTACGCAGGCGTCTTAAGCGATGCCGATGTTGAGTCTTTGCAGAACTTGGTAGATGTGGTTCTGCAGCAGACAGGAGTCACCATTGCCGTTGTGATAGTTGAAGATCATGGTGAAGAAAGTTTGGAAATGTATGCAGCAAATCTCTACGAAAGGTGGGGAATAGGGCAACAGGGTGAAGACAGGGGCTTACTGGTACTTTTATCTATGGAAGAAAGAGAAGTTCGGATGGAGGTAGGCTACGGACTTGAACCTGTTATTACCGATGGAATAGCAGGCGAATGCCTCGACGTCATGGTCAAGTATTTTGAGGATGGCGATTATGGCAGGGGTTTGTACGAAGGGCTCCTTCACGCGGCGCAATACATTGCCGAAAGCCAAGGTGTTGAGCTTGATCCATCCGCTGATTATGAGCAACCGGTATCTATAGTAGGTTTTAGACAAATTGCTGCGCTAGGCGTTGTAGGTGCCCTGATACTTGTTTTTGCCTTGTTAGCATACTCTATGAACAGAAAGAGACGTTGTCCTCGTTGTAAGTCGAAACTAGTATACACAGACAAAGTGGTTCAACAGGCCACTCAATCGACACCGGGCCTTGTGGTCAAGATCGCGAAGTGTCCTGTGTGCGGATACCATAAGGAGAACACTTATAGGGCCAATCCAGTTCGTTCGTCTAGTGGATTGGGAGGGCCATTACCACCGTCTACTCGTACAGGGAGAGGTTCCGGCGGTTTCTTCAGAGGAGGCGGAGGTGGCTCTGCTGGGCGTTCTTCTGGTCCCAAAGGTTTCGGCGGTGGAAAAAGTGGCGGGGGAGGAGCTAGTAGGAAGTGGTAAGTCTATGACTTGAGAATGCCACTCAATCTTGGGTTGTTTTGTTAAGTGCGAGTATTTGGAGATTTGTCTTCAAACGGAGGGGATGACTGTGGAAAAAAAGAATATCATTTGGTTGGTAGTTGTAGCGTTGGTAGTTGTTGTAGCAGTTTGGTTTGTCTCTACGTACAACAGTTTGGTGAAGCAGGAGGAACTCATAGATGGCCAGTGGGCGCAAGTTGAGAACCAGCTACAAAGGCGCTATGACCTAATCCCTAATCTTGTAAATACTGTAAAGGGATACGCGGCGCACGAAGAGGAGGTATTCACTGCAATTGCAGATGCAAGAGCTAGGCTGAACCAGGCAACTACCGTTGACGAGAAAGTTGAGGCCAGTAATAACCTGGAGTCAGGTCTTGGCAGGTTACTGGTCATAGTAGAGAACTATCCTGAGCTTAAGGCTGATACGCAGTTCATAAGGCTCATGGATGAACTGTCGGGCACGGAGAATAGAATCAGTGTAGAGAGAATGCGCTTCAACGAACAGGTTAAGGAATACAATACTAAGATCAGACAATTCCCTACCGTTTTGATTGCGAAAATCATGGGTTTTGAGACTAGACCTTATTTCGAGATTTTGCCTGGAGTCGGTGAAGCACCGTCAGTGGAGTTTTAGTACGAACCGGCAGGGTTGGTTGACAGAGTAGCGTTTGCCGAAGTAGACTTATGTAGCTGGTATCAAAAAGGTAGAGCGTTACTATGGCTTTGACGCCTTTCACCGGCCCTGCTATATTTAAACTGGGTAAGCAGGTCAGGTAGTCGCAAGCGGTTATGACGCTTGAGGAAAGTCCGGGCTCCACAGGGCATGGCGCTGGGTAACGCCCAGCGAGGGTGACCTTAGGGAAAGTGCCACAGAGACATACCGCCCTCAACCAGAGCCTCCATAACCTAGAAAGGTGCTTGTGCGCCTCGAAGGGTTGAAAATGGCACTGGTTTGGGTAAGGGTGAAAAGGTAGTGTAAGAGACTACCGGCAGTCGGGCGACCGGCTGGCCAGGCAAACCCCGCCAGGAGCAAGACCAAATAGGGGGGCTGTGACGCTGCCCGCCGAGCCCCCGGGTATGGTCGCTTGAGGGAAAAGGCAACTTTTCTCCTAGATAGATGACTACCCTCGACAGAACCCGGCTTATCGACCTGCTTACCGCTTTTTTGCATGTCATGATAGTCTGTTTTGAATGTGAGTCTAACGGAGGAAATCCTCGTTAGACTTTCTGTATTAGTAGGTGTATAAATGCGGTATCAATAGAAAACAATGCCTGAAGGAGAAATCACACCTTTAGAGGAATAATAAAGACGGGGTTTACTGCATATTCGGGTGGGTCTTTTCGTTGTAAGAGACATCGAAATATATGGATGGTGGGCAAATTGTCACAAAGTGTTTTTCAAGAGTCATACATTGAACGGAATCTTGCCATCGCCAAAGCCGAAATTGTTTCAGGTTGGGCCGCTGTTCTCGTAAAAGACGGACAGGTGATCGATCGGGAGAAAGGTAAAGGGATTAAGCCTGCACTGACTCTCCTACGTAGAAGGTTTTCTGCGGCTCAGGGTGAAGAACAGGCACTGAAAGCTGATGAAGGGCTTGTGTTCGGCGATAAGGTTCTGGGCCTCGCTGCTTTGAAACTAGGTTATCTAATGGGATGTAGGATAATGTGGGGCGAAATGGTTAGTGAGCTTGCGGTTATTGAAGGAAAACGGCGTGGGGTGCATGTTGAGTACGGCCAGTTGGTGCCCGTGATTCTCAACGCAAAAGGAAATGGGTTATGCCCCATGGAGCACTTAGCGTTTGCTCATGATGATGATCTAGGATTCTACTACGATCTCTCCGAGAGGACTCGCTGAGAACGTGATGGAATATGTTATTCGGAAGGTGTGCGAGATTTGAGTAAGTACAAGAAAGTCTATCTTGCCATTCTGGATGTGCTACTGATTAATGTTGCGGCGATAGCAGGGCTTTATCTCCGGTTTGAGTTCGATGTGCCAGCTAATTACTTGGGAGAATATCTAGAAGCTGCTCCCTACTTTACGCTCATCTCGTTGGGCGTCTTTTTCGCCATGGGTCTTTATTCTGTGATACTTCGCTACGCAAGCGTGGATCAACTATTGGCCTCAGCGGCTTCCGCCGTTCTGAGTTGCATTGCTCTATGGGTGATAATCAGGTACCTCAAAGGGGGCTCCTACCCCAGATCTGCGATCATTATTACTGGTCTACTCGAGTTTCTGTTCATAGGAGGCTTGCGTGTTTCCGTTAGGGTTTTCAACACTGTTCTTGACGGATTTATCGGAGCGAAGAAACCATCGGACGAAAGTAGAGTCCGAGTGCTCGTTGTTGGCGCTGGGGACGCAGGGGTAATACTTGGGCGCGAATTTTCAAAACCCGCGTCAGAGGGCTACAAACTTGTGGGATATGTAGACGATGATCCAGCGAAGAAGAATACTGTTGTGTGTGGTGCAAAAGTCTACGGAGATAGAAACCTTATCCCTTCTCTGGTTGAGCAACTAGGCGTGGATGAAGTCATAATCGCCATGCCTTCGGTTTCTCCCTCTGTGGTAAGAGAGATTGTAACTCTATGCGAGAATACAAGAGCTAGAATTAGGGTTCTACCGCGCGTTTTGGATATGACAGGGAAACCATTTGATCTAAATATGGTAAGGGAAGTAGACATAGAAGATTTGTTGGGAAGGCCTGAAGTTCAACTGGATGTCGAGAAGATACAAAGCTATCTCAGAGGCAAGAAGGTACTTGTAACTGGGGCTGGGGGTTCCATCGGGCAGGAGATTTGCAGGCAGGTGGCTTCATATTCACCAAGCGTTTTGATTCTCCTCGGGCACGGTGAGAACTCCTTGTTTGAGGCGAAACTTTCATTGGATTCCGGTTTTCCTGACACGGTTAAAGAGGTTATCGTAGCAGATGTAAGAGACGCGCTTCGGATGAAAGAAGTGTTTGCAACCTACAAACCCGATGTGGTGTTTCACGCGGCAGCGCACAAGCATGTTCCTTTGATGGAAGATAACGTGCAAGAGGCGGTGAAAACAAACATATTTGGCACATACAACGTTGCTTCAGCGTCGGCCCTTTGCGGTGCCAAGAAGTTCGTCATGATATCGACGGATAAAGCAGTTAACCCCACGAGCGTAATGGGAGCTACTAAAAGAGTAGCTGAGATGGTTGTCCAATCTATGAATTTGCTAAACAGCGGAACGCAGTTTGTTTCTGTAAGGTTTGGAAATGTTCTTGGTTCAAGAGGCAGTGTAGTTCCGGTTTTTCGCAGGCAGATAGCACAAGGCGGGCCCGTAACCGTTACTCACCCAGACATGACGCGGTATTTCATGACAATCAGGGAAGCCGTTGAATTGGTCCTTCAAGCAGGGACTATGGGGCATGGCGGTGAGATCTTCGTGCTTGATATGGGTGAGCCTGTACGCATCTTGGATATGGCTGAACAGATGATAAGGCTTTCAGGTCGCACCCCCTACACAGAGATCCCCATAGTGTTTACGGGAGTCCGTAAAGGTGAGAAGCTATATGAGGAGATTCTCTCTTACGAAGAAGGAGTATCTGCTACTCAACACTCGCAGATCCTTGTAGCCAAGCAGAATGGTTTTTGTATGGAAGCATTTCTATCCGGCCTAGCGAAGTTGGAGCGTCTTGTGTTTCCGGATAACACAAGTTTCAGGATATTTGATGAGGAGTTTGGGTTATTCAAGACTCAAACTGATCAGGTCGGAGGCAGTCCAAGCTTCGGTGTGCCCGAGGAAGGGATTCTGGAAGTTCTTAGGGAGTTAGTTCCAGAGTTCAACAGTTCGCGGGTGAAAGAAGAGGACCAGCCATACATGGACGTCGAGAGCCTATAGGTAAACCGAAACATGTTTCTCTCATAAGCGGGTGTGGTGATAATTCGTGATTCAGGCAGGCAAAGCAGGTTCATCGTTAAGTTCTCCGAATGCCTGTGGGGTGTTTTGGATGAAAGCACTTCTTATCCTTTCCATTGGTCTTGCTGTGGCTTGGATTGTTAGCGCTATCTTGCCGAGGTCGTCTCCTGGTGATGCTCTGAGGTACTTCGATGAGTCCTTCTTGGAACAGTCGTCTCGCCGGGCAAAACTCTCCTACGTAGCTACTGGTCTTGAGGCTATTGCAACATTTGTGACATTATATCTCTTCGTAGAGAGAAAAATGGCACAAGCTTCAGTCATGAAAATTTCTTCTACAGAGATGATATCGCCTCGACGTGCTCTTTATGTTGGAGCTGTTCTAGCGGTCGAGTGTGCTCTTTTGCTATTTGTTGTTCAATTCCCTTTCAGGTTGTACAAAGGACATTTTCTCGAAAAAGTTTTCGGCCTTTCTAGGTTATCATTTTTAGGGTGGTTAGCGGAGGTTTTAAAAGGCACAGTACTAGAGATGTTAGTTTATGCGGCCTTAGGAGGAGGAGCTGCTTTTCTCATCGTAAGGTTTCCTAGTCGATGGCAATATCTTTTGACACTCGTGTTTTTTGTGGGTAGCCTTGTCATCACTTACATATATCCATTAGTCATAGCCCCTTTGTTCGATAGGTTCGTTCTCCTGGAAGATCCCGTGCTTTTGGAGGAGATAGAGGCGCTTACACAAAAGGCGGGGTTAAGCGTTGATAAGGTGCTTGTTATGGAGGCTTCTCGAAAGACTGCGAGGACAAATGCATACTTCACAGGAATAGGTGCCAGCAGGCAAGTAGTGCTCTATGACACTTTAATAGAAACTCGGCCAATAGAGGAAGTGAAACTTGTATTGGCACATGAGTTGGGACACTGGAAAATGGGGCATCTGATGAAGGGCATAGTCTTATCTACGTTTTCTATTTTTGCCGCTATTATGGTTTTCTCCTTTACGTTTGGGTTAACGCGCCAAGGTTTCTCAGCCCCAGAGTTTGAGCGGGTCTTTCTATGCCTGATTTTGTTCTTCGTTCTTGCATCGTACGTTACAACACCTATAAGTTCCTTGGTGTCTCGGAAACATGAAATAGAGGCTGACATGTTCTCTTTGGAAATTACGTGCGATCCAGAGTCCTTTACTTCCGCTATGGTAGGATTGGCCAGGGCAAACCTAAGTGACGTATGTCCGCCTCCGTTTATTAGGTGGTTTGCATTTTCACATCCTACTACAATGGAACGGATCGCCCTGGCCGAGCAATTCGAAAACTCTCCTTCTTCCACCAAAATCGACTACTGAGCTAGCGCGAAGAGCGCCCTTGCGTATATCTTAACTAAAAGGAGCAGGTCTTCAATGGAAATGAACTCGTCTGCCTGGTGAGCGGTTTCTACTGCACCTGGCATAACCGGTCCATAAGCTACTCCTCCAGGTATGACTTTCGCGTATGTTCCTCCCCCTATGGCTATGGGAGGCGAATCATCACCTGTTTCTTCGCGATATACTTGAAGCAACGTCTGCACTAGGAATGAGTTTGGATCCGTATAGTGAGAATTGCTCACGCTTACTACTTCTACTCGAAGACCATCGGTCTGAGGTCTTGGGCATGTGGTTGCACGTTGCCTAAGTTCTTCTCCAGATATTTTTACGGGATACCTGATATTGTATATTGCCGTGACAATGGTCCTTCCATCTTCATGCGCGGTTTGGCATACACCTAGATTGCATGATAGTTTTCCTGAGATATCATCTTCACATTCTATGTCTAGTCCTCGTCCATATATATCTCCCGCTTCGGCTACGAACTTAATCGCGTTATGCGAACCTAATTCATCTCCAAGGCATGTTACAAGGTGCAGAATTGCTGTAATAGCATTGGTTCCTTCCCAAGGCACCGAGGCATGGCAGGCTTTCCCAGTGCAGCTAATTGTGATCTCACCGGATTGTGGCTCGAGTTCAAAGGACAAGGGTCCTGGGCCCCCTACAATCTTTGTCACGCTCGGAATGAATGTCTTGAGCAGTTCAGCGGTGCTCTGTTCTTTTCCCTGTGGGACCTTAAGCGTAGCGGTTGCTTTCTCAGGGACGATATTAGATCTTTCTCCTCCTGAGATCTCGACTAGCGAATAGACGCCTTGTTCCACATCTACAGTTATTTTTACGTTCATGCTTCCCTTTTCCGCGTAGACTAGAGGGAAGAAAGCGTCAGGTGAGAACCCGTATGTGGGCAGTTCCTCGACTTGAAAATAGTGTTTTACGCAGCGGAACCCTGACTCCTCGTTCCCTCCAACAACGTGACGTATACGCCTTTTCAACGTCACACCGCTTTCTTTAATGGCTTTGAGAGCATAAAGACACGCAATTGTAGGCCCTTTGTTGTCCTGCGCTCCTCTTCCATAAACTTTCCCGTCGTAGACTTCGCCTAGCGGGTGTCTCGTCCATCCAGTCCCAATGGGAACTATGTCGACGTGAGTTAAGGCCATGGCCATCTCCTGTCCATCCCCTATTTCTGCATGAACCGCATACCCATCCACGTTCTTTGAAGGAATGCCAAAGGACTCGGCCTTTTTGGAATAAAAACCGAAAGCTCTTGCTACTTCTGGTCCAAAAGGTTGGCCGTTGCTAGGTGTTTGCTCAGTACTAGGAATAGATATTAGCTCTAACAGTGACGAGATAATATCCTCAGAATGCTTTGGGATCCAGTCTTGAAGGTAAGAAGCGAATTCTTTCTGATCCATTAGTTAATCACCCCTATTTGGTTTTCAGGATTCTTTGACGACCCGAAGGGTTGTCAGTGTCCTGTCTTCCGGACCTGAGATGCCGAATGCAAGGCGCCTGATCACATGCAGATACTCAACGGTTTCCTGAGAAATTACTTCACCTGGATACAGAATAGGTATTCCTGGTGGGTAGCAGGTAACTACTTCTGCGCTGATCCTGTCCACGCTATCATCAAGAAGCGTTCGTTCCCATGGGCTTTGCACGGCTTTCCGCGGGATAAGTGCCATCTTTGGTATATGGGGCAAAGATGGGATCGATGTCTGGCATGACAGGAGTCTCTTTGGAAGGCTGCCATCTGCTACTGCTTCCACAAGGTCGCGCAGGGCGTCCACGAGAAGAGAGATTTCTTGTGGCGTATTGCCATAGCTTACGATAACGAGCACGTTATAGAGATCTGACATTTCTACCTGGATTTTCTTTTTCTCACGTAGGTACTTCTCAGCTTGGTAGCCGGTTATACCTAGTTCTCTGACAGTTATCGTTACTTTAGTCGGATCAAATGCATCTACACCGGGATTTTTAGTAATCTCCCTGCCAAAACAGTAGAGCCCTGGAATGTCATTTACCTCTCTTCTTAGATCCTCGGCCAGGTTTATCGCACGATCCAAAAGTTCCTTTCCATGTATAGCCATCTGCTTACGAGCACTATCCAAAGACGCCATAAGCAGATATGAAGGGCTAGTTGAAGTGAGGTATTGAAAAGAGGCTTTTAGCCGTGCAGGGTCGATTCGTTCTCCTTTTGTATGAAGGAAAGACGCTTGGGTTAGAGCTCCAAGAATTTTGTGAGCTCCTTGAGATACAGCATCTGCCCCACACTCTAGTGCAGGTTTCGGCAGCGTAGGATGAAAATGAAAGTGTGGTCCATGGGCTTCATCGGCCAAGAGCGTCTTTCCGTGACTATGAATCAGTTCCGAGAAGCAGGTGAGATCTTGAGACGTTCCGTAATAGGTAGGATTGACCATAAAGACTGCCTTAGCTTTTTCTCCATCTGGATCATGTGTAAGAAGATCCAAAAGAGCGTTTTCTTCGATCCCAAGGGCAAATCCCAGATACGGGTCATAAGACGGCAGAAGAAATACAGGTTTAGCTCCTGAGAGGATCAACGCGGACAAAACCGATTTATGAATGTTTCTGGGTATGATGATGGAATCTCCATCGTTTACCACCGAGAGCGTCATCACCTGAATGGCCCCTGATGTTCCATTAACCACAAAATAAGTCTTGTCAGCGCCAAACAAATTAGCGGCGAGATCTTGAGCTTCTTTGATACACTGTGTAGGTTCATGGAGATCATCCATGCTAGGGACGCCTGTTACGTCATGCAGAAAGGCTCTCTCACCGATAATAGACAGGCCTTCGGGAGCGGCGCCTTTTCCACCCCGATGTCCGGGCATATGGAAGCGAACTGTATCGAGATAAGCGGTTAGCGCTTCGATAATAGGAGTCTTGGTCTGGTCATTAGCGTAATTTACTGCGTTTGGCATTATTTGACTGGTACGCTGTATTTCATTGTAATTGGCGCATTGAGAATCTGGGTTCACTGTGTAGCCTCCTCTACGACAACTGGCAACCATGTCCCGTAAGTTTTAGGTTTGAAGATCCAGGCGCCGAATGTGTGCATAACTTCCAAGCAATTATAATCAAATTGCGTTATAGTGGCGAGTATATCATGGGCAAAAGAAGAAATCTGAAGGAACTTTATGTAGTCATGTATCATTTGAAACGCACCTTACCTAACTCATACTGTATCGCATGAGTTAGGTAAGCAAGTAACGGCTTGGAGCACGGTGTCCGTGCCTACAAGCCGCTATGGTGCTTGCATCAACCTTTTATATAGCTTTGGAGTTTTGGTAAGGCGTTGTCAAAATCCCGTCTTTTCGAAGCCAGAAAAGTCACTGCGTTCTCGGACTGTTTGGCTTTGTTGATGTCCTGCGCATCAAATGAAGGGAGTCCCGTTCCCTTTATCTCTATGAGACCGTAGAGCGCTCCTTCTTTTATCTCGATTCCTGATACAGTGTTCCATGGATACTTGACGCACTTTTTGCCGGTTATAGATCCGGTAGCCATGCCCGATTTCAAGATATAGATGTGCTTTGATGAGCATGCCAGTCCTTCGCCAGTGTTACCTACCAAGGCTATCTCAATGTCTTCATTAGGCTCCATGTTACTCTGCAGGAGATCAGCTAGTGATCCCAGTGTTTTGAGCGCAGTCTTTCCGTCGGTACCTGCAGCAGTTGGAGCGGCTGGTTTTGGCCTGGATCCCATAACAGAGGACATTATGTAGTCATACTTTTTCATTATACCTTGTTTCTCCATGCACGCGGTACACAAGTAGTTCCCGTCAATTGTTTTAAAATGCTCATCTGACGAGAATGGTTCCTTGCCGCACAGATGACATTTGACCTTGCCTTTCTTAACAATGCACTTCTTGCAGTACCAGGTGCCGTCAACTAAAACCAGGTCGATCCGACCCATACCTAGGTTTGAGGCTCCGCATATTGAACAGTTTGCCAATCTAACTCCCTCCCTAAGTTACATATCGCAATTAGGGAGGGGGTAGTTTAGTATGCCTATGCTATTTCCCTTCGCGTTTTTCCTTAAGGTATGTTTTGGCGTCTTCAAGAAGTTCCGGCTTGTATATGAGTTCCATTGCCGATAGGGCCATAACCTTGGCGGCCATCTGGGTTGCGTCAATTGCTCTT
>JAPXKJ010000030.1:0-13858 GCA_033810155.1 Bacillota bacterium
ACGTAAAGCGTCTAGTGTCTCTTGGACCCCTGGAAACGGTCTTACGAGGTCTTTGTGAATGGACAAGTTGTGTTCCACATATACCTTGCACGCTTCATCTTCGTTACCCGGTAAGAATACGGAGAACTGATCTCTTAGGGGGAGACCCATGTACGGCCGAATCTCTTTTTCAGCGGGAACTCGACCAGTAAAGTGATGAATTGTGTGCTTGAAAGATTCAAGTATAGCTTCGGTAGTATCTAGCAGCGTTCCATCAAGGTCGAATAGCACCGCTTCAAACTTGCTCGTAGACAATACTTACACCTCGTATCTCAAAATACATACGATTATATATTCCCGATAGCGAAGTGGCATTCCTTCAAATAATCCGAACAACTTGCAGATGCTAAAGATATACGGCTGATTAACTGATTGAGGTTGGCCCTTAGATTGACTATAGTAAGTGTGGAACCAGGTCGAGATCCTGTCGTAGTGATGTTATATGCTGTGCAGTCGGTGTCATTGCGAAAACGCAAGGTTAAGGGATGATCCATGGCTATATTCGCTTCATTGCTCATTGCCCTATTAAAGGTCCTAGGAGTTTTGCTTGGGGTAGTTTTATTGTTCCTTGTGCTTCCTATATCTGCTAGGGGCACAGGGTCTTTTAGCTTTGAAAGCGATTTGGACCAGACCAACGAGGCGATGTCAGGTGGAGAAGGTCCTTCAGATGCCAAGGGTTTCTCTTTAGAGTATGACTTTGATATAGCAGTTAGACTGTTGTTAGGCTTAGGTTCTTTCTCCGTGAATAAAGATCAAGGAGTACTCCTTAAGGTTTTAGGTGTCAAAGTCTGGTCTGTGAGAGGGGCAACAACGAGAGGAACGAGAGCCCTCAAAGAGAAGGAAACCAGCGATAGACAAGAAGAGACGCTGAAACAGGGGCAAGAAAACAAAAGACGGCGAAGACGCTTTTCGTTGGAAGGCGGCAAAAGCATCTTTGCTTCTTCTTCAACCATTTCAATGGCGCTTCGGAGCATGAGAGGTGTTTACCATGCCATGCATCCCGATTGTGAGTTAATGGTCGAGTTTGATTTGATCGATCCTGCATATACAGGGATGGTCTACGGGTTTCTGTCAGCTCTTGTTGGTTTTTTGGGGATAGAGAAAGTAGCTTTGTACCCGAGATTTAGCTTGGAGACGGCGCATGTGTCTACAGAGTTCAAAGGGCGGGTTTGGCTTATTCCTGTGCATGTATTGCTCATAGCAGTAAGATTCATGTGTGATCCAGAGATAAGGGCGGCGATGAAAAAAGAAAACAGCAGTCTTTGACGAAGGAGTCATAAAGGTATAGTTAAATTAGCGCAATACAGGTGTTGTCTTGATAATTTGTGATAAAGTAAAATAGAAATGTCCACGTAGCAGATTTTACGCGATTCTCAATACCTGAACCATTCGACGTAGCCGGCATCAATCACATGGGCTCGGTGTTGTTACAAAACAATTGGATAGGCGTAGATGTATTTAGCAGCGTCGGTAAAAACACAAGAAACGTATTTGGAAACACTGTATGAGGTTTTTCTACATGTAAATTCAAAGAAGGGGGATGTAAACTATGGAGCGGGCAGGCATAATTGAGGACATAGGCTCTGAACTGTCCAAGTTTCTGTCTACGGAGACTATATTTGGTGAACCAATGGTGATCAATAACGTTACATTGATCCCAGTGCAGTCTGTATCGCTAGGTTTTGGCGGGGGTGTTGGTACAGGCAAAGCTTCAAAGAGCGAAGGTCAGGGATCGGGCTCAGGGGCTGGAGCGATGCTTCGACCTGTGGCAATCGTTGCTATCACAGAAGCAGGCGAGGTGCACGTATACAACTTCAAGGGTCTTAGCAGCTTGGTAGAGACTGTTGTAGAGCACCTTCCAGAAACCGTATCAAAGATTGCAGAAGTTGGCATGGGAAAAAAGAAGGCGAATGAAGAGGTCTGTGAGGAGAAAGTTTGCGAAGAAGAACCGGACAAACAGGAAGGGGAGCCTGAAGAAGAATAGGTCTCGGATTGGGGACTCGTTACCGATTTCAGAACTAGGCAATGTTTTGAGGGGGAGGTCATAATTATGGAGAAGAAAGATCTTTCAGCGATGGAAGAGGTGATGGAGTATGTAAAGGCAAAAACCGAAGAGGGAAAGCAGAACGTTGGAGAGACCCTGGAAGAAGAGACCCGCCGTATCCAGGACATAATTGATTTTACGAAGTCCAAACTCGATGAAGTTACTGATGAAGCAAAGGTCAAACTGAACGAGATAATAGCTTTCGCAGAATCGAAGATCGAGCAGATCCAAAAAGAGGCACTAGAAGCTAAAGAGAAAGTTACAGAAGGTGCCGAAAAAGCCAAGAAAACGACCGGCGAATTGGTCGAAAAAGTTTCGGAAGAAGTAGAAGAGGTAAAGGACACGGTTCAAAAGACCGGCATAACTGATACAGTAGTCTCAGCAGCTAAGTCTATTGGTGGCACTTTGGCTGACTTGGGTAAGAAGTTGGGCAAAGAAACTAAGCAGCTTACGGAAATAGCTAGTCTACGGTGGGAGATTTCAAACCTTGTTAAGGCGAAAAGAGAGAAGATTACAAAGCTTGGCGAGAGTTTCTATGAAGCACATAAGTCTGGGCAAACGCAAGCAAGTGTTCCTGATGATCTAAAAGAGATGATTGCAGAAATTGACGAAATACAGAGCAAGATAGATGCCAAGCAGGCGGAAGTTGAAAGGATCCAAAAAGAAGAAGATCTTACTGCGGAAGATATCAAGGTCATAGACGAGGAGATTGAAAAGAAAGCAGAAGAACCTCAGAAGTAGTTGACTTAGGATACCGGATAACTCTGTTTCTCATGTTGACTTGCGTTGGCTGTAGATATAGAGGTATGATATCGTAGACTGTGAACTAAGTTACAAACGTTTACAGGTTGATATGGTTGGACCTGCGGGGAGGGTTCACTGAACCGAAGGGTCTCGACATTGAGCTGGGTTTGTTTGCTGACGCATTCTACAAAGGGATGCTAGGGAACAGACACGAACACGGTTGGCTGCTATTTGCAGCGAATTCCTGAGCGATATTGTCAAGCCCGTCCTCGTGGCGGGCTTCTTTTTTGTCTAGCGTTGGAAAGTTTGTAGGAAAGGAGGTGCAGAGGGATGGAAACTACACGGAACCCAGGGGGTGATCAGGAACACCCATACGGAGAACAAAGGATAGGGGTCGTAGGGATTGTCGTAAGGGATAGGCTTACGAGCGCTCCCAAGGTCAATCAGATCCTATCTGAGTATGCTCATATAATAATCGGAAGGATGGGCGTTCCCTACAGAGATAGAGGCATTTCCGTTATAGCGCTTATCGTAGATGGCGATACCGATACGCTTGGTGCGATGACTGGAAAACTAGGCGCGCTTTCAGGGGTAAGAGTAAAAACAGCCATAACGGTATAGGAGGTTTTGCATGCTGGACATGGGACTTGAGGTTTTGGAAAAAACGATAGAGGATCTTTTGCAGGGTTTGGAAGTCGAAGACGAAGATTCTAACGAGGAGTTTTCACTGCTTTACAAAGCTCACAAAGCGAGGGTTAAGCATTTAGGCATCGAAGTGCACTTAAGGGGAATCATAGAGTTCTCCAATTATTGCCGTCAGGACTGTCTGTATTGCGGATTGAGGAGGAGTAACGGACGCGTTAAAAGGTATCGCATGCTTCCCGACAAGATCATAGAAGCAGCGGAGAAAGCGATGGCTATTCATAAGTTCGGAACGTTCGTTCTCCAATCCGGAGAGGACCCTAGTTATTCCCCAGAGGACCTTGCACGCGTAGTTGCGGCTATAAAGGATATGGGGGCAGCTGTAACTCTTAGCGTTGGACAATGGTCGTACGAAGAGTACAAACTATGGAAGGATGCAGGGTGCGATCGGTTTCTCCTCAAGTTTGAGACTTCAGATCCTGTCTTGTTCCAGAAACTCAAACCAACGACTACATTGGGGGACAGGCTAGATTGTTTCTATGCTCTGAGAGAACTTGGATACCAAGTTGGAACAGGCATAATCCTGGGATTGCCTGGACAGACATCTCAATCTATCATTGGTGACTTGGACCTTATCTCAAGGCTCAATCCCGAAATGGTCAGCATTGGTCCTTACATACCTCACCCAGATACGCCGTTAGGCATTGGATATGATTTGGAGCACAATTTGGACCCTACCAGTCTAATACGTGCCGTCTTGGATGCTATAGCTGTGAGTCGCATCATGGTTCCTTATGCTCATATCCCAGCTACAACTGCATTGGGGGTTTTGGGTAAGAAAGATCAAGGATGGATTGAGTTTGGGCGCAGATACATCTCAGCGTCTGAGCCTGAATCAGCTGGCATAGCGTGCTTCGAAGAAGGGTGCGCCCGACTCGAAACGTGGAATGATCCTCGTGCTTTGGCGCTTGTGTGTGGAGCAAATGTCATAATGCCAGACATTACCCCAGAAGAATTCAGAGCTGCTTATGATATATATCCTGGCAAAGCGGATTCTGATGGGACGAATCTTTCGGGTATCATAGCCGAAGTCAAGACACTGGTTAGTGCGTTAGGCATGAACTTATCTCCTGGTAGAGGCGATAGCTGCAAACCGCAGTTCAATCAAGGGAAATTGATGTAACAGAAAGGACGGTTAACCAATGGCAAATAGCAAACAACTCGCTACTTTCATTGACGAGCAAAAGATATCGGATGTTTTGGAAGCAGGCAAGAAATACACTCATTCAGATGTGAGGCGGGTCATCTCCAAGGCAAAGGAACTAAAGGGACTGGAACTGGAGGAATTGGCGGCTCTTTTGTGGGTAGACGATCCTGGACTTGAAGAAGAGATTTATCGTACTGCGCGTTACATCAAAGAACAGATCTATGGCAGGAGGATTGTATTCTTTGCTCCTCTTTATGTAAGTGATTACTGCGTGAATAATTGTACGTACTGCGCATATAGGCTGAGCAATGATTACCCAAGGCGAAAACTGACCGTGGATGAGATACGCGAAGAAGTCAAGGTAATAGAAGATATGGGACACAAGCGCATTGCCCTTGAAGCGGGCGAAGATCCGGTCAACTGTCCCATTGAGTACATCGTTGAAGCGATGAAGACAATATACGATACTACTTCTTCTAACGGCAGTATAAGACGAATTAACGTAAACGTCGCCGCGACTACAGTTGAGGAATATAAGATGCTTAAGGAGGCGGGCATAGGTACGTACGTCTTATTTCAAGAAACATACCACAGAGAAACTTACAAAAGAGTCCACCGTGGGCCCAAAGCCGACTATGATTGGCACACCACTGCTATGGATAGGGCATTTGCAGGAGGGATTGATGACGTAGGCATAGGGGTTTTGTTTGGTTTGTACGATTGGAGATTTGAAACAGTGGGCCTTCTAATGCATGCCCAATATCTGGATCAAACCTATGGCGTGGGACCCCACACTATATCTTTTCCGCGTATTCGTCCAGCCTACGGGGTCACACTGGATAACTTTCCGTACTTAGTTAATGACAAAGATTTCAAGCGGATCGTTGCGTCGCTGCGATTGAGCGTACCCTATACAGGGATGATACTTTCTACGAGAGAGGAACCAAAGCTGCGCGATGAAGTTATTGCATTGGGCATATCCCAGCTTAGCGGAGGTTCTATGACTGGTGTCGGGGAATACAAAGAGTCTTTGGAAAGAGCGGCTAACAAGGAAGGACACGCCGATACGCCTCAGTTTGAGGTGGGGGATCACAGAACCTTAGACGAAATCATAAGGCATATACTCATACAAGGTTACATCCCGAGTTTTTGCACCGCGTGTTATCGCTTGGGAAGAACAGGTGAGAATTTCATGGCCCTTGCTAAGGGTGCTCATATACATGAGACGTGTCAACCTAACGCGATACTTACATTTCAGGAGTATCTTTGTGACTACGCGTCACCGGAGACCAAAGAACAGGCCCAACCCGTTATAGAAAAAGCCCTTATTGAGGTCGTTCCGGAGAGCCTCAGAGAAGAGTGCAAGAAAAGACTGGAGCGAGTGAAATCTGGGGAAAGAGACCTTTATTTCTAGAGGGTCTTTTTTAGTGTTTAGGGTTCATTTTGCTGAAATCAGGTGGATGGAAAGGAGAAGATGGTGATGAGCCTTAGCAGTACTCCAAGATCTAACAGAGTCCATATTGGCATATTTGGAAGAAGAAATGCAGGCAAGTCAAGTCTAATAAATGCGATTACAGGCCAAGAAGCGGCTTTGGTCTCTGATGTCCCCGGGACTACTGCAGACCCGGTGTATAAGGCTATGGAACTCCATGGCGCGGGGCCTGTTGTGTTTGTAGACACTCCGGGCATCGATGATGTAGGTAGCCTAGGAGAAGCTAGGGCGTCTAGGGCGATGAGGGTATCTAGCAAGACGGATGTCGCAGTTGTAGTTATCGATCCTCAAACAGGGTTAGGTGAACCCGAGATCGCTTTACTTGAGGATTTTGGGAAAAAAGCATTACCTACTATCATAGTCTTAACCAAAAAAGATATCTGGCCCCCAAAAAGCCATCTGAATGAGATTAAGTTAAAGATGGACGAAGTATATGGAAACATGCAGAAAGACGGTAGACACAGTGCTTCTCCCTTGGTCTTTAGTGTGAGCGCTCGTACCGGTGAGGGAATACCGGACCTCCTCCAGACTTTGTCTGAGATCGTCGCAGCGGATCTCTTAGATGTTGAACCTCCAATAGTTGGGGATCTGCTGCGTACGGGAGACACAGTATGCCTTGTTGTTCCCGTAGATTTTGAGGCTCCTAAGGGAAGGCTCATCCTTCCCCAAGTGCAGACCATAAGGGATATAATCGACCACGATTGCATCTCGATTGTAGCAAAAACCGACGAACTTGCCGGCGTCCTTGGTAATTTGAAGCAACCTCCGGCACTTGTGATAACAGATTCTCAGGTTTTTGAAGAGGTTAATCGTATCTTGCCTGATGATGTTCCTCTTACGTCTTTCTCGATTCTCTTTGCGCGCCACAAAGGTGACTTAGAAGAATTTGTCAAAGGCGCAAAAGCACTGAGCGAGCTCAAACCACATGACAAGGTGCTCATCTCAGAAGCGTGTACACACCATCCCGTAGAAGATGATATTGGCACCGTCAAGATACCTGCGTGGCTTGAGGCCAAAGTAGGAGGGCCTCTTGAGTTCTCATGGCAGAAGGGTGCGAACTACCCGTCGGATCTTACGAGTTTCAAAGTTATAATACACTGCGGTGGATGTATGTTGAATCGCAAGGAGATGCTCTTTAGGATTCATGAGGCGAAAAGCGCCGGGGTTCCAATAGCAAATTACGGGATGACGATTGCCTATACCAAAGGGATATTGCATAGAGCGCTGGAGCCCTTTGGGCTCAAACTATAGCGCGTGTATTAGATGTGAGCAACCGAATATGAAGTG
Source organism: Bacillota bacterium (assembly GCA_033810155.1). GTDB lineage: Bacteria > Bacillota > Sulfobacillia > Fermentithermobacillales > Fermentithermobacillaceae > UBA3907. Next base: position 7,456 of record JAPXKJ010000030.1, read on the forward strand.
GTGTATAATAGCAGAGCACATATAGATCTGAGATGGAGTTGTGTCTATGGAATGTGATGGCTGTATACACCCGTGTGCGCTATCTGAAAAAGACAGAGTATGCGCTAAGCCGTTTGTGAAATGGGCAGGTGGGAAGAGCCAGATTTTGAATGAACTCCTCCCTAGAATAGACGTTCAATTTCAGAACTATTGGGAGCCATTCGTAGGTGGCGGAGCCCTATTCTTTGCTCTTTTTGAAAGCGGCATAATACCTAGTTGTAGCAATAGGGGATCAAATATCCCCACTACAATCACTATAAATGACAAGAATGAGGAGTTAGCAAATGCTTACAAAGTGATCCAGTCAAATGTGCTAGACCTCATTGCATCACTTGAGAAACATGTGGTTACAAAAGAGCATTTTTACGAAATCAGAGCCCAGGATCCTTTGAGATTATCAGAAGTTGAGCGCGCTTCCAGATTCATTTTCCTCAACAAGACGTGTTACAATGGCCTTTGGCGCGTAAATAAGAAAGGACAGTTTAATGTCCCTTACGGAAGATACAAAAACCCCAAGATATTTGATGAAACCAACTTGTTGGCTGTGTCTTGTGCCTTAAGAGGTGTCTCCATACTGTGTGAAGATTTTGAAGAAATGGCTATGCGTGCACAACCTGGCGATTTTGTCTACTTCGATCCCCCTTACCATCCTTTGAACGAATCTTCAAACTTTACCTCGTATGTGGATTCGGGATTTGACCGAAACGACCACGAGCGATTGGCGCATGTGGTAAGAGATCTCACCGCGGCGGGGGTGTTTTGTATGGTGAGCAATTCAGATACTGAGTTTACGAGGAGATTATATGCCGGTTTACGAGTCGAACATGTTGAAGCTAGGAGATCTATCAACTCAAAAAAAGACGGGCGAGGCTGTGTGCCCGAGCTCATAGTGAAGAATTGGTAGGCAGACACGTGACTATCTGTGCAAGCAACCTAAGGAGGAGAGAATGACCATGGATGGAGTGCAGGATTTGCTTTTGACTTTGGTGATCGAGCACGCTCAATTTGCCACCGTCTGTACAGAACCGTCTATGATAGCGCTAGCGGCTGCCAAATGCAGAAATCTTTTGGGAACCTTACCACAAAGAATCGAGGTCCGAGTGAGCCCTGGGATTCTCAAGAATGCGCTTTCAGCAGGGTTACCATGTGGCGATAGGAAAGGACCCGAGGTAAGCGCCGCATTAGGTGCGGTTATAGGCGATGATGGTAAAGGATTACAGATTTTGGACAATGTGTCTTCCGAACATCTAGAGTCTGCGTATAGTATGGTGGATCGAAACATGGTGTGTGTATCATGGGATGAGGAAGTCACTGGAGTGTATGCGTGTGTGACCTGTTATGCAGACGGACATGAGGCAAAGGTCATCATAGAGGGCAGCCATACCAACGTTACCTTTATGTCCTTTGATGGAGAAGAAGTCTTCAAGAGTGGATCTGACTCGAACGCGTCGCCCCTTAGAAGATTGAGAGAAGTGAGTTTTGAGGATCTTTACTCCGCGTGTATGAAGACTGACATAGAGGATATAAGGTTTCTGCTCGAAGGTGCTAAGTCGGATCTGGAGCTTTCTTTTCAGGCCCAGACGGCGGAAAAACAGAAGCACTCCCTGATGGGTCCTGCGGAGAAAATTCGGTCATCGCCTGACAAGGTGGCTTCTTCGGTGTCTTCTGGTTGCGTATTCTCATCTGTGTATCACAAGGTACTTCTGGCAATATCCGCTAGGATGGGAGGGACCCCTTGGCCTGTGCTCACCTCAGGAGGAAGTGGTAACCAAGGGATAATGCTCGCAATACCAGTGGTTAGCGTGTGCGAGGTTTTAGGATTGGATTCTGAAGAGGCTACCCGTGCGCTTTATTTAGGTCACGCTGTCAACTTATACATTAAAAGCTACATGGGAAGTATATCTTGCGTTTGCGGAGCTGTTAGTGCAGGCGCAGGGGTAGCAGCTGCCGCGAGCTGGTGTCTAAGTAGAGATATGCGGCAAGTAGAACAGTCCATAATCATGGTATTATCGGCTCTATACGGTATGCTGTGCGATGGGGCCAAGGCCAGTTGTGCGCTCAAAGGAAGTATAGGGGCTATCCAAGGCTTAAACGCCGCTTTTATGGTGTACAAAGGCGTTACTATTCCAGAGGGCGAAGGAATAGTTGGTTCCTCCATAGAAGAGACCCTTGATAACGTGGGATATTTCTCCGAAAAGATCTTTTCGTACGGCGACAAAATCATGCTCAGTAAGATGTTTGAATGAGCCTAGTATCTGTTCCGCTCCGGTTTCTGGGAGTTGGAACACGTTGTCTTGGTCTAAATAGTCTGCTATACTTTAGCTTGTCGAGAGTCACTAAAGTGGGGACTTAGCTCAGCGGCAGAGCGTTCGGTTCACATCCGAAAGGTCACAGGTTCAAGCCCTGTAGTCCCCACCATCTTTATTTTGACGGCGCCAATCTAGCTTTTCTCAGATGTCATCTCCATGAAAGCGTCCAAATCACCAGTAACGAGGTTGATAGACGCTTCCCAGAATTCTGGTTTTGTAAGATCCACGCCCAGGTGTTTCTTAGCTAGATCTTCAACTTTCATCCTTCCCGTATCTCGCAGCAATGAGGCGTATTTCTCTCTGAACAACGGCCCCTCCTCAAGAGCCTTGGCATACACACCGGCGCTGAAAAGGAAGCCGAAAGTGTAGGGGAAATTGTAGAAGGGAACACCGGTGTTGTAAAAATGTAGTTTGGATGCCCAGAAATGAGGATGATAAACGTCTAAGGTATCTCTGAATGCCTCTTTCTGTGCTTGAAGCATGATTTCGTTTAGACGTTGAGTGCTTACAATACCTTGTTTGCGTTCTTCGTAGAATCTGGTTTCAAAGAGGAATCGCGACTGTATATTCATAAGAAGTGCTACTGCCCTAGATAACTTGTCGTCAAGCAACATGAGCTTTTCCTCGGGATCCTTCGCGTACTTGACTGCCGCATCTGCTACAATTATTTCTGCGAAAGTCGATGCAGTTTCAGCAACGTTCATAGCGTATTGCTGAGCTAGAACGGGCAATTCAAAAACGAGGTGTTGGTGAAAACCGTGTCCCAGTTCGTGTGCGATTGTAGCCATGTTTCCAAGACTGCCTGAGAAGGTTACGAAAATTCGTGATTGTTTGTTTTCGGGAAAACTCGTACAAAAGCCACCCATACGCTTGCCAGGTCTGTCCTCGGATTCTATCCACCTATCGATGAACGCTTTTTCCGCAAATCTGGCCATGTCCGGGTTGAATCTCTCAAATTGTTCTACTATGAACTGTGCTGCTTCGTCATACGTTAGCTTGCTCTTGGCTTTGCCTATAGGAGCGCCGATGTCTTGCCACCCTAGTCTTTCCAATCCAAGGTACTCTTTTTTTCTTCTTAAGTATCTAACCAGCCCTTCTTTGTTGTTATCCACGGTGTGCCACATTGTGTCCAAAGTATCCTGAGTCATCCGGTTCATCAAAAGGGGTTCTTTCAATACAGAGTTCCATCCCCGAGCTTCGTACAGGTTCAATCTGAATCCTGCTAGTTGATTCAAGGCCATGCCGCAATAATCCGACGCTTCCGACCAGGCGTTTTCCCAAGTTTCCATGAGATACGATCTAACTGAGGGATTGGGATCTGACATTCTATTGGATAGTTGGCCAGGTGACATCACTAGTTTCTCTCCATCGATTTCTACTTCGATAGTCATTCTGCCAACTGTGAGGTCATACAAATCAGACCAACCATGATAACCGTTGACTGAGAGTTTGCTCACCAACTGCTCTTGTTCGGGGGAGAGCATTTCCTTGGCTCTTTCTCGACATTCACTTAGGTTAAAAGCGATTTCCTTGAGGCTATCGGTTTCCTCGATAAGTTCGGCCCACTGCTCATCGGGGATTTCTAACATTTCATCATCGAATGTGGCGAGTATTTGAGCGAACGAAGCCGCGATTTGCTTAACTTTCCCTGCTAGAATCCTTGCTTTTGTGTCGTGCACATCCTGTGCGCCCAGACACGACACAAAAGCTGAGGCATGCCGTAGTTTCTTGGATATATCTTGAACTCTTTCGACCACACCCAGAAACCGTACCCTATCCTGTCCAAATCCAGGTTTAAGCTCCTTCGAGAAGCTCTCAATCTGTTGCTCGAGGTCACCGAGGTATTTGGTAAACTCTGGCGAATCGCTACCACCAGGAAAGATAGCATCCAAATCCCAAGTCTGTTTTAACTCTTTGATCATCTCTATCCTCCTAACTATTTGACTATCTTTATTGTTTCCCTATGATCTACATTACAATCACAAAGGCTCTACTGTCCATATGGTTTGGAGCGTAGCGCGTCTTTTTACTAACTAAGATATGTTGGTTGTATGTGCAAGAAAGTGTATGATTTTAAGGAGAGTTGCGGAAAAAGGAGGGTATAGCGTGAAGTACTTGGAAGAGTTTTTGGAGTTTCTTTCGATTCCTAGCATAAGCGCGCTTCCGGAACACAAACCAGATGTAGAAAAGGCGGCACGGTGGTTGAAGGACCGGATGATAAGGGCAGAGATAGAAGATGTAAGGATCATTAGAGGGCCTGGTAACCCGATAGTTTTTGGGAGCAAGAAAGCCCAGACCTTAAGCCCTCAAGAAGCCCCCACAGTGCTCATCTATGGACACTATGATGTTCAGCCTGCGGATCCCTTTGAGGAATGGGATTCTCCTCCTTTTGAGGGTCGGGTAGAGGACGGAAAAATCTTTGCGCGCGGTTCGGCTGATGATAAGGGGGGCGTGTTCCCAGCAATAATCGCAGCGGAAGAAAGTATAAAGGAAAACACACTTCCTGTAAATCTCAAGTTCTTGTTTGAAGGCGAAGAAGAGATTGGTAGTCCAACCTTAAAATCTCTATTAGAGTCGCATAAGGATCTTTTGGGTTGTAATTTGGTTTTGTCCGTAGATGGTGGTATGTACTCTAACGAGATTCCTTCAGTCACAATGGGTTGCCGAGGATTAGCTGCGATCCAGATAGATGTCTTGGGACCTCGTACCGACGTGCATTCGGGCGGGCACGGAGGGGTCATTAATAACCCGATCCAAGCCCTGTCGCATATCTTATCTAGCATGAAGGACCAAGATGGAAGGATTACGGTGGAAGGTTTCTATGACGATGTGTCTCGCGTTTCCGACAAAGAGCGGAGCAAAATAGCAGAAGCGCCGTTTGATCGCGAGGAGTATTTAAAACGCTTAGGGATTTCAGATCTTTTCGGAGAACCGGAATTCAGTCCATTGGAGAGGATGTGGATTCGTCCTACCCTAGATCCCAATGGAATATGGGGTGGTTTTCAAGGGGAAGGGGTCAAGACGATCATACCTTCGCGTGCAGGTTGTAAAGTCACTTGTCGTTTGGTGCCTAACCAGGACCCGGAATCCATTGCGAATGCCTTAAAAGTACATGTTGAGAAGCATACTCCTAAGGGAGTCACTGTGAACGTTACTGTGTTTCCAGGCAACTCTAAGCCATACGTAATACCTGAGGAGCATCCCGCATTGCCTGTAGTTGCATCGGTTCTTGAGCAACTATACGGGAAAGAGCCAATTGCAGTTCGCTTAGGCGGTACGTTGCCCATAGCTAGGGCATTCTTGGATACTCTTGGTACGTACTTGTTCTTTTTTGCTATGTCAGGTCCTGATTCTGGCGCACATGGACCAAATGAGTTTATAAGGATAGAAGAGATGGAAAGGTTAAGAAAAGGTCTCAGGTTGTTCTGGGATAGGTATAGTGAAGCTGTTGTAGGAAAACAGAGCTAGTAGCAAGGCAGAGACCTTGCGTTGCCGAGTGAAATGCGTTCTCTTGCAGTAAAAAAACGTGCCAGGTGTGTTTTTTAAAAGCCCCCGGCACGTTTTATCATCTATCTGACTCACGTCTTGCTCGGACTCTTGAGGAAGTCGAAAAGCGATGTGCTTTCGACCCAAGGAAGTCTTTTGTACCTAAACATCGTAAGTATGAACCGGACAAAGAGGTCCAATGTCATGCCAAGCCATACGCCGGTTATGCCCATTTTCAAGGGGAATGCAAGAATGTATGCCAAGGGCAATCTCACACCCCATAGTCCTATTGCCGCAATCACCATCGGGGTTCTCGTATCTCCGCTCCCTCTTATGGCACCATTTAGAACACCTGCTACCTGCTGAGGGATTTGAGCTGTTGCCATTAGACGCAGGTATATAGCAGCTAATGCAATTACCTCCATGTCGTTGGTCAACAAGGTTAGTATTTGTTTTGGAAAGAAAAACAGTAAAGACGCGGTAAGTAAGGTTATTATAAGTGCCCAACGTGACAGTTCTGAAGTATACCGCCTTGAAAGGTGAGTGTTTTTGGCACCTACGGCTTGCCC
>JAPXKJ010000031.1:0-10088 GCA_033810155.1 Bacillota bacterium
TTTATGATTTTCTGCCCGTTCTTGCTACTCATTCTAGTCATAAAGCCATGAGTCTTCTGCCTCTTTCTACGCTTTGGTTGATATGTCCTCTTCATTACCCTGTTCCTCCTAACCGTGCTGCTAAAAATAGCCTTTGCGATCTACCGAATTATATCTTAGCAATTAGAAAAGTGTCAATAAACCCCGTTCTTACTGGTAGTTCTCTAGCATCAACAGTATATTTCCTCCTAATCTAGACAGATTTCACCACAGTTTTGCCGTTGCGACTTTGAATTTCCCTTGATATAGTCCTATTGAAATGTCATTTCGCTTTTGACAATCGCTCTTACCGCTGTAAAACATATCCACACCTGTGGATATGTATGTGCATAACTTGTGAGCTTGTTATACGAATGACATGAGCACGAGTTTTGGACGCGAAAGGGTTATTCATACTAACAAGGCCGCAGTCTTCCTAGTTCGAGACATATTCGTTGATGCATAAGACCGATTATCGTGGGCTTTTGTTACATATACTCATCTCTACGCTATCGTAGACTAGATGAGTTTGCAGTGTTTCAGTCACAAAAAAGGCTTAGAATAAAAGAAGAACCGAAAAATATGGTAGGTGAGTTGTAGCATGAGCAAAGATCTTGACGAGCTTTGGAATGACACACTTTCCAAAGCTTCTCTGAATTTCTCAAATCCAGGGTTCATCCAAAGTTGGCTTAAAGATACGAAACCTACCGAACTAACCGAAGACATTCTTACGATTGCCGTCCCAAGCGAATTTGCGAAAAACTGGATTGAAACCCGATATAGAGAAGAACTATATAAGGCATGGGAAGAAGTATACGGCGCAGCATTGGAGATCAGATTCACAGTTGCTCAGCCCGCTAGACTGGTTCCAGAAGCTCTGTTCCCACAAGATGGCAGCGACCCCTTTTCGCAGAAGAAACGTCCTCGAGAGGACAGAACACTGCAGATCAGGCACCTCAACCCAAGATATGTGTTTGAAAACTTCATCGTAGGAACCTCGAATAGGTTTGCACATGCTGCGTCATTAGCCGTAGCTGAAAGCCCTTCTAAGGCATACAATCCACTTTTCCTCTATGGAGGAGTAGGGCTTGGCAAGACACACTTAATGCAAGCTATCGCTCAGTATGTATTTATGCATCACAACAACCTAAAAATCTGTTACGTTTCCTCGGAGTCTTTTACTAACGAACTTATTCTAGCAATCCAGGAAGGTAAAACGCCAGAGTTTAGAAACAGATATCGAAGTGCCGATGTACTCTTAGTAGACGACATTCAGTTTGTCGCTGGCAAAGACGCCACGCAGGAAGAATTCTTCCACACGTTCGACGCGCTTCACCAATCATCCAAGCAGATAGTGATCTCTTCAGATAGACCGCCGAAAGAAATCGCGACTTTGGAAGAAAGATTACGCACTCGATTCGAATGGGGGCTTATCTGTGACATCCAACCGCCTGACCTTGAAACACGTATAGCCATTCTCCGCAAAAAAGCTGAGATAGAAGGAAGAGAAGTTCCTCTTGAAGTGTGTGAATACATAGCAGAGAACATCACCACGAACATTAGAGAGTTAGAAGGGGCTCTAATTCGCGTGTTGGCCTATACGTCCCTAAATGGCAAAGAGATCACTTTAGCTACGGCCGAAGAAGTTTTGCGAGACCTACTTCCAGAAAAAAAAGTCACTCCTGTGACTCTTAGAGGAATACAAGAAGCGGTAGCTGCTCACTACAAAATAGGGCTCAGTGATTTTTCAAGTAAGAAACGCACACGTAGCATCGCATTTCCAAGGCAGGTAGCGATGTATCTTTGCAGAAAACTCACAGACCTTTCTCTTCCTCAGATAGGTACAGCGTTTGGTGGTAGGGATCATACCACTGTAATACATGCCTGTTCCAAAATCGAATCGGAAATTGGCTCCAACCCAGACCTTGCGCGTACAATAGAGGAATTAACCAAGACGATCAGAGAAGGTTAAAACCGTTTCTGTGCAGAATTATGTGGATAGACATAGGATTACTTGTGGAGGAGTTGTGTACAAGATGACCACCGCCGGATCTTCTTCCTGTTATCCAGATCTCTTCACAATCCGTACACATCTCCATCCACAGAGAAGATCCACAAGTTTCATAGGAGAGAGATACATCTTCCACAAATTCACACCCTCTATTACTACTACTGTTTTTAAGATATACACATCAATAATAGATAAGGAAGGTATTTTTCTTGTGCAAACTCCACAAGAACAAGAATTGAAAACGATAGGGAGGCCTATATATGCATTTCACCATACCTAAAGAAAAACTAGCATGGCTTCTTCAAACAGCGTCACGTCCCATACCGGCACGTAGTACCTTACCGTCTCTAAAGGGGTGCCTTATTGAAGCCCTTTCAGACCGAGTAATCTTCTCTGGTACAAACCTTGATTGGGGCGTAAAGGTTTCGTCAGAGGCAGACGTACTTTCTTCGGGATCGCTTGTGGTGCCATCTAAGATTTTGGAGGACATCGTAAGGACTATTTCGTTGCCTGAAGTTACTCTTTCGCTAGATGAATCAGCGTGGGCTCTTACCGTGAAAGCAGGCAATTCGGAAATAGTCCTCAACGCAGTGCCGGCGGAAGATTTTCCAAAGTGGCCAGAACCTCCTGGCAAGGAAAGCATATCTCTGGAAGATAAGATTTTCAAAGAACTCGTAAGAGTCGGTTCAACCTGTGCAGTTACTAATCCGGCAAGACCCCTTTGGGGTGCGTGCCTGATAGATCTGCTGGGAGATAGAATTGTCCTCGTAAGTACGGACCAATTTGCCCTCTCTCAGGCCCAGGTACGAGCCAATGTTCCGAAGGCACGCGCTATTGTTCCCGCAAACGTGCTTCAAGATATTTCAAGGCTCAAAGACGTAGATGATGGCGATGAAATCTCATTCGAGCTTGCAGGAGGTTATCTCTACCTTTCAGGAAAGAACTTTTCTAGCTTTAGCAGATTGATTGAGGGACAGTACTATGCATATGACCAAGTTATTCCAAAATCATGTACCTCTAGCGCTAAGGTTGCAACCAGCGAGATAGCTGGTGCGACTTCTAGGGCTGCGATCGTCGCTAGTGAAGAGGATAGAGCGATGAGGATTATTCTCGACAAAACTAATCAGACGATGACAGTGAAGGCAGCCTCACCTGAGAAAGGAAAAATGGAAGAAGTGCTACCAGCTTCGGTGACTGGGGAAGACGTAGAGATTTGGGTGCAGCACAAGTATGTCATGCAAGCGCTAAGCAGGATCAGTGACGAAGAAGTGTCTCTTGGAATGACTGGGCAAGTTAGCCCAATGGTTATTGAGCCGGTGAGGAAGGAAACACCTTCCCAAGACTCGGTTCTATCTACGTTTGTGGTTATGCCTATGAGTCCTAAAGGAGCCTTTTAGATAGTGCGGTTTTCTTTTGTATATTTGAACAACTTCCGCAACTATCGGAAATTGGAACTTGAGATACCCGAGGGTGCGTCACTTTTTATAGGGAAAAACGCCCAGGGCAAGACCAACTTGCTTGAGGCTTTTTATTACCTTTCTTCGCTCAGTTCACCAAGATCTGAGAAAGAATCAGATCTAGCATATTGGGGAGAAACGGCTTTTTCCCTAGGTGCGAGACTAGAAGAGGCTGGCGCTACTAACACGATCGAAGTAGAAACGCGGGTTATTCCGTCGGTTCGCCGAAACATCCGCATAAATGACCGAGCTGCGAAGAGACAGGAGCTTTTGTCGGTATGTCCATGTGTGTACTTTTCACCTGACGATCTTTACATAGCAAAAGGCAGTTCGAGTGTGAGACGTTCCTTTATGGATTCCCTTCTCTCAAGACAAGACCCTGTTTATTCACAGCAGTTGTCACGGTATAATAGCACGGTCTCGCGGCGCAATATGGTTCTAAAGAGAGCCAATCAAGATCCTTCGTGGGCGAAGAGTATCGATAGTATAGATGAGATTTTGCTAAATATCGGGTCCGAGATCATTGAGAAGCGTTCGCTATTGGCCGAGAAGTTGGATGCACTAGTTAAGGAAAGCTACAGACTTATGTCTATGGATGGTTGTGAGATACAATATATTTCTACCATAGGTGATGTCCCAGATGGTAGAACTGGTATTCGTCAGCAGTTTTCAACCAAATTGAAAAACGTTTCCAAAGAAGAGCGTGCTCGGGGTGTAACTTTGATAGGCCCTCATAGAGACGAGTTGCTTCTAACGTTCCACGGCAAGACTTTCCGCTACTTCGGTTCTCAGGGTCAGCAAAGAAGCGTTGTGCTTGGGCTCAAAATGGCAGAGGCGCATATTCTAGAGGAGACTTTTAACACCAAACCTGTTCTCTTGTTGGACGATGTGCTTTCCGAACTCGATTCTGAGAGAAGGACAAAAGTCGTCTCTTTCTGTGACATGGGGTATCAGATACTAATGACTTCGACTGAGGCTGCCGGAGTAGACGAGTCTCGATTTTCTCGGTTTGTAGTGGAAAACGGTACTTTGTATACCAAGGTACTATAAAGATTGGAGCCATTACATGCGGGGACCTGAACCAGTTGATTCTGTAATAGAAAAAGTTCTGAGCAGCATGGATCTTCTGACCAAGACTAGAAGGTATCAGATATTCTATCACTGGCCGAAGATAATGGGCGATATCAGCGATCACGCTAAACCGCGGCGCATCGATGGTGACGTCTTATATGTGGCGACGTCATCGTCTACATGGGCACAAGAACTAACTATGATGAAAAGGGATATCATTAAAAAAATAGAGAGGGCTTTAGGCGGAAAGTACATAAATGACATCTATTTCTCGGAGCACCTATGGGGCACGAAAGAGACTGAGAACAGCCTATTTGCTCAGAACGGGGCTTCGGAAAGAGACTTCTATTATAAGGACTACAAGGCCTTCAAATCGAAGAACCTCTCTCAGGCGAAAAAAGAATTGGCGCAATTGCAGGCTTCAAAAGTCCTCCAAGATGATCCAAAATTGTCCTTGACTTTCCAGAAGTTTACTGTTACTATGAATATTAGGCAAGAGTATCTTTTGCAGCAGGGTTACAAGAAATGCCCTGTCTGCGGTTATCTATATAATCCTAAAAAGGTGTGTCCCCACTGCAGAAATGCCCGGGAATACGAGAATCATCAGCGAATACTAGCTATCCTTAAGCACCATCCTGAGATATCGGATGACGGTCTGTCCAAAGCTACAGGGATCGCCGATGAATTTCAATTTGAGAGAGCCCGCGGAGAATTCGACGCCAAGTTGCAAGATGTGGTGACAAATGGGGTGTTCAAAGCAATATCCGGATCCTTGTCTAAAGAGGAAAAAGATCAACTCCGAGATTCGGTGCAAGACCTAGTCATGCTTCGTACTGGTAAGACCGTGCAGAACTTGACCGAAGGAGAGATAAAAGAAGCCATAGGTAAGAGGCTTTTTCAGCTGATGAAAAGAGCCGGGGTGAATATTAATAATCATTAAATGATAACAATCCTGCAATTCCAAGCGATCATTTGATGTCAGCCTGCGTTTTCACGAACATGGATTTCCTAGCGTGAACTGTGCTAACATCTAGAAGTGAGGTGGTTTGACTTTGAAGAGTACCGATAGACCAATCATTCAGAACGACAATTCATACACGGCTCAACAGATTCAGGTACTTGAAGGTCTGGAAGCTGTACGAAAGCGACCGAGCATGTATATCGGTTCTACGTCAGAAAGAGGTCTTCATCATATTTTGTATGAAGTCATTGATAACAGCGTAGATGAAGCGCTCAACGGATTTTGCACGAAAATTGATGTAGTCTTGAAAGAAGATGGGTCTGCATCATGTGAGGATAATGGGAGAGGAATACCGGTAGGTATTCACCCTAAGTTTGGTATTTCGGCTGCAGAAGTGGCTCTTACCAAACTACATGCAGGCTCCAAGTTCGGTACCGGTGGGTACAAGGTATCGGGCGGTCTCCATGGGGTAGGGGTATCTGTTGTAAACGCCCTTTCCGAATGGTTAGAGATCCGGATCAAGCAAGATGGTGGTGTTTTTTATGCTAGATTCGAACGAGGGCAGACTGTCGTCCCTCTCCAACGCATAGGTGATGCTTCAGAAACAGGTACCTATGTAAGATTTCTGCCAGACAAAGAGATTTTCGACACTGTGGATTTTGATTTCGATACAGTCGCCCAAAGGCTGAGGGAGCTTGCCTATCTAAATAGTGGCCTGGAGATGAATCTTTACGAAGAGAAGACAGGCAGGCAAGTCCAGTACAAGTTCGATGGCGGCTTGGTAGAGTTTGTCAAAGCGCTGAACAAGAACAAGACAGTCCTACATCCGGAACCTATTTATGGAAAGGTATCCAAAGACGAAATAGATTTAGAGTTTGCCTTTCAATACAATGATTCTTACGTGGAAAATGTACAGTCGTTTGCAAACACTATACGTACGGTCGAAGGCGGAACTCACGAATCGGGCTTTAAGACTGCTCTCACAAGAGTAGTCAATGATATGTCTAGAAAATGTGGAGCATTGAAAGACAACGATCCCAATCTTGCTGGAGAAGATATTCGCGAAGGAATAGTAGCGGTGCTCCATGTGAAACTTCAAGACCCGCAGTTTGAAGGCCAGACAAAAACCAAACTTGGCAACTCTGAGGTTGCCGGAATAGTCCAAACCATGGTTACAGAGTTTCTAACCGATTACTTTGACCACAATCCTAATCTCGTCAAGACAATTGCGCAGAAGGCTGTCCTTGCTGCGAGAGCGAGAGAAGCTGCTAGGCAGGCAAGGGAACTTACGAAAAGAAAAGGCGCCCTTGATATCACTTCTTTGCCGGGCAAGCTTACAGATTGCAGTTCAAGAAATCCTGAGGAGTGTGAACTTTTCCTGGTTGAAGGAGATTCGGCAGGCGGTTCTGCAAAACAGGCAAGAGACAGGCGGTTCCAGGCCATTTTGCCGCTAAGAGGCAAAATTCTGAATGTTGAGAAGGCAAGGCCGGATAAGGCTTTGGGACAAGAAGAAATCAGAGCAATAATCACCGCAATTGGCACTAGTTTCGGAGATGATTTCGACATAACCAAAGCCCGCTATCACAAGATTATCATAATGACAGATGCTGACGTTGACGGTAGTCACATACGCACCCTCCTCTTAACTTTCTTTTTCAGGTACATGCCTGAACTAATTGAAGAGGGATACCTTTATATCGCTGAGCCTCCGCTTTACCTGGTTAAGAGAGGCAAATCGGAAGTGTATCTTTACTCTGATGAGGAACTTGAAGAGCACCTGGCAGAAATGAAAGGCAGTAACTATACGATACAAAGATACAAAGGTCTAGGAGAAATGGATCCACATCAATTGTGGGAAACGACTATGGACCCTAAGACCAGGACACTCCGAAAAGTGAAAATAGTAGATGCCATGTTGAGCGATGAGATATTTACAATCCTAATGGGCAATAAGGTGGAGCCAAGGCGCCGGTTTATTGAAGAAAACGCCCATCTGGTGAAAAACCTTGACACAATAGGATAAGAGGGGAACTTTATCGATGACAGACACTGCTCAGAAAATAGTTGTAGCACCAATAGAAGAAGAAATGAAACGCTCTTACATTGACTATTCTATGAGCGTTATCGTCTCTAGAGCTCTTCCCGATGTGCGCGATGGTCTAAAGCCTGTTCAGCGAAGGATCATTTATTCGATGAACGAGCTTGGTGTAAGGCACGATAAGCCACACAAGAAATGTGCCAGACTTGTAGGAGAGGCCATGGGAAAATACCATCCCCATGGTGATCAAGCGATCTACGATGCTCTTGCAAGAATGGCGCAACCTTTCAACATGCGGTACCCCCTTGTAGATGGGCACGGCAACTTTGGTTCAGTTGACGGAGATCCACCGGCTGCCATGCGTTACACCGAAGCAAGACTAACAGCAATAGCGGAGGAACTCCTTGTAGATTTGGACAAAGAAACAGTTGACTTTGTGCCAAACTTCGACGATTCACTCAAGGAACCAGGGGTGCTACCTTCCCGAATTCCGAACCTACTCGTAAATGGATCAGCCGGAATTGCTGTAGGTATGGCAACAAACATACCGCCGCATAATCTAAATGAAACTATAGATGCACTAGTTGCATTAATCGAAAATCCGGACCTGAGTTCCCTTGAACTTATGAATCATATTAAAGGACCCGACTTTCCCACGGGCGGTCTAATAGTTGGGCTAGAACCCGTAAGGTCTTTGTATACTACAGGCCGGGGAATCATGAAGGTCCGAGCTAAGGCACGGATCGAGAAAGAAAAAACAGGAAAGCAATTAATAATCGTAGATGAACTTCCGTATCAGGTGAACAAGGCCAAGTTGATAGAAAACATAGCCGAGCTTGTGCGGGAGAAAAGAATCCAAGGTATTGCTGATTTAAGAGATGAAAGCGACAAAAGTGGGCTAAGGATAGTTGTCGAGGTAAGGAAAGATGTCGATGCCAAAGTAGTGCTGAACCAGCTTTTCAAGCATACTTCCATGGAAATTAGCTTCGGTGGTATAATGCTTGCCCTAGTGAATGGGCGGCCTGAAGTGTTGACACTCAGAGATATGCTCTTTCACTACATATCCCATAGGGAAGAGGTTGTTACCCGCCGCACTAGATATGAACTTAGGAAAGCGGAAGAAAGAGCTCATATTCTAGCGGGATTGGAGATCGCCCTCGCCAACCTCGATGAAGTGATTGCCATAATAAGGCAGTCAGCAGATGGGCAAGAGGCAAGAGAAAGACTGATGGGAAGGTTCAATCTCGACGAGATACAAGCAAAAGCTATCCTGGATATGAGGCTCGAACGGTTAACAAGTCTCGAGAGGGATAAGATCATCGAAGAACGGCAGGCATTACTTAAAGAAATTGAGTATCTGAGAGCCGTCCTGAGTTCAGAAAAAATGATACTAGGCATCGTCAAGCAAGAATTGGAAGATGTCAAGGCAAAATACGGAGATCCTCGTCGTACCCGTATTTTGGCAAAAGCTGAAGAAATTCAAGACGAAGATCTCATAGTCGAACAAGAAGTATCTGTAATTCTGACCGGTATGGGATATATCAAGCGCATGCCCCTAGATATCTATAGGAATCAACGAAGGGGTGGACTTGGCTCTATGGCTATGCAGACACGAGACGAGGATTGGGTTGAGAAAGTAGTCTCCACAACTACCAGGGATTCTCTACTCCTATTTACTTCGCACGGTAAGGCGTACTCGCTCAGAGTTTTTGATATACCCGAAGCTGGTAAACAGGCCAAAGGTCACCTTTTGTCCAGGCTTGTTGCGCTAGAGAAAGATGAAAAAGTGACCGCGCTCATCCCAGTTCCTTCCGACCCGGAAAATGCTGGGGACTTGTTCTTTGTCACCAAATATGGCATGTGCAAGAGAACCCCGTTTGCGGAATATTCGAGGCCTAGGAAGACAGGTCTCAAAGCGATAAACCTAAAGAAAGGTGATTCCCTAGTCCTTGCTCGACTTGTTGAAGACGGGGATCAAGTTCTGATTGGAACCTCAATGGGCAAAGGGCTCAGAATGCAAGTCGATGACGTTAGGCCCATGGGCAGGACCGCTACAGGAGTGATAGGGATAAGGCTTGAAGATGACGACTATGTTATAGGCGCAGACCCTGTTGATCCGGATTCCAAAGTGCTGCTCGTAAGCGAATTTGGGTATGGTAAGATAACAAAATCCTCAGACTTCCCTCTTCAGAAACGCGGGGGGAAGGGAGTCATAGCCCTCAAAGTAACTGAAAAGAGCGGTCGGCTAGCTATAATGCGAGTAGTCTCGTCAAAGGCAGAGGAGGCTTTGCTCGTTACTGCAGAAGGGGTAGCAATTCGGATCAGACTATCTGAGGTCAAGATCAGCCGCCGAGCTAATCTAGGCGTTCGTCTGATGAAGATTGAACCTGAAGATAGGTTGAGTGCATGTAGCATTATTGAAGGAGAATGACCCTATGGGGTAGGTTTCGAGATCATAAGCCATGTCGCAGATGTGACGGTCAAAGCCTGGGGAACCAGCTTATCGGATGTGTTTGTCCAGATCTCCAAGGG
>JAPXKJ010000031.1:10188-13071 GCA_033810155.1 Bacillota bacterium
CATGTAGCATTATTGAAGGAGAATGACCCTATGGGGTAGGTTTCGAGATCATAAGCCATGTCGCAGATGTGACGGTCAAAGCCTGGGGAACCAGCTTATCGGATGTGTTTGTCCAGATCTCCAAGGGGATGTGGTCACTGATATTAGGCGACCACATGGTTCCTTGTCACAGAAAATGGATCATCGAAACATATGCTATGGATGTAGAGGAACTCTTGGTTAATTTCCTCAATGAACAGATTCTACTTCTAGAAGTAAATGGGCTAGCTGTCTCCGACATTGAGGAAATCGTAATAGAACAGGTAAGTACATCTGAGAACGCTTCGGGATGTAAGTTTCACTTAAGGTCAACTATGTTGGGTAGCCGGTTACCTGAGGTGAGTATCGAACCTGAGATCCAGATTAAGGCAGCCACTTTTTACGAAATTCAGGTCAACTCTACACATGCCCAAGTCACTTTTGACGTCTAGACAGTATGGTGTCTTATTGTGTCTATCGGATAAAAGGATACCTTGAGGGGAGTGGTAATTGTGGGCACAGACTTGCAGCTGGTTCCCAGACAAAAGTGCCATTGGGTGATGCCTAAGCACGACGGCATGAAAGTGGATGGAATCGTCTTTGCAACCGACGAGATCATCCAAGATCTAAGAGGCACCAAAGCTTTATTGCAGGTAAAAAACGTTGCATGTCTACCGGGAATTCTCAAGGCATCTCTTGCCATGCCTGATATCCATGAAGGCTACGGATTTCCAATTGGGGGCGTTGCGGCCACGGACCTAGAGGAAGGCGTAATTAGTCCCGGAGGAATAGGGTATGATATCAACTGTGGCGTCCGCCTAATGGTCTCGCACTTGTCAAAGCCCGATGTAGATGGTCATATGGATGATCTGGTGGAAGCGCTTTTTTCGTCAATACCATCAGGTTTAGGCAAGACTGGGGTCATAAGACTATCCAAGGATGAGCTTTCAAAAGTTCTAACACAAGGGGCAAAATGGGCTGTTGCTAGCGGATATGGATGGTCCGAAGATTTGGAATATTGCGAGGAGAAAGGATGTATGGATGGTGCCGATCCTAAGAACGTAACTGAGCGCGCCTTTTCTCGCGGCGCAGGGGGATTAGGGACTCTGGGCTCTGGAAACCATTTCATTGAAGTAAGTTATGTCGAACAGATCTATGATGAAAACGCGGCTGAGGCATTTGGTCTTTTTGAGAATCAAGTGGTCTTCTGGGTACATTCTGGTTCTCGGGGTTTGGGCCACCAAGTCTGTACTGACTATCTAAACATAATGAGAAGATGTGTTTCTAAGTATGGGATCTCCCTCCCCGACAGGCAATTGGATTGTGCGCCAACTATGTCTGATGAAGGGAAGCGGTACTTTTCGGCCATGGCTGCAGCGGCCAATTATGCCTGGGCAAACAGGCAGGTCTTAACTCATTACGTTCGAGAAGCCACAGCTAAGACTTTGGGAAAGAGCGCTGAGGAATTGGGCATGCGGTTAATGTATGATGTAGCTCACAATATTGGTAAGATAGAAGAACATAGCATTGATGGAAAGAAGAAAAAGGTACTTGTGCACCGAAAAGGAGCTACTCGAGCATTTGGCCCCAACCATCCGGATATCCCTGCCGAATACGCAGAAATAGGTCAGCCAGTCTTGGTTCCCGGAGATATGGGCAGAGCTTCTTACGTGCTTAAGGGTTCGAAGAGAGCCATGGAGTTTTCTTTTGGGTCTGCATGTCATGGTGCGGGAAGGGCTCTTTCGAGGACACAAGCGAGAAAAGGGATTTCGGCTGACGAATTGCGAAAGGACCTTAAGCGTTCGGGTGTCATAGTTAGATCTGCCACGGCGAAGGGTTTGGTTGAAGAAGCTCCAGAGGCCTACAAAGATGTTGACGTAGTTGTAGAAGCTACGGCTTGTGCAGGTTTGGCGGACAAAGTAGCCCGCCTACGCCCTATGGGAGTAATCAAAGGATAACGATAGGTATTTTGTGGGACCGATTTCTAAAGATGTTTCCCTTTTAGGCGGCCGGTACTTAGATACCCGGCAGAAGGAGGAGGTATATTGTGATTTGCACAGAAAACAGAGCTGATATTGGCGTTATCGGTGGGACCGGTTTTTACACTTTTCTAGATGATGCGGAAGAAGTTCAAGTCGACACTCCCTACGGTTTCACGTCGGATGCAATCTCATTAGGAGTTTTGGCAGGAAAGCGAATTGCGTTCTTACCGCGACACGGTAAGAAGCACCAGTATCCACCACACATGGTAAACTACAGGGCCAATTTGTGGGCGCTGAAGAAACTGGGAGTATCTAGGGTTCTGGGTCCTTGCGCAGTCGGGAGCTTACAGCCCGACGTGCACCCAGGCGATTTTGTGTTTTGTGATCAGTTTGTTGATCGAACCACTGGAAGGAAAGACACTTTCTATGATGGACCCAAGACTGTTCACTTGAGTTCGGCGGATCCTTATTGCTCCGAGCTTAGAGAGATAGGAATACGCGCTGCGGAGGAACTAGGTTTGCGGTATCATCCTGATGGAACTATGGTAGTGATCCAAGGGCCAAGGTTTTCTACGAGGGCGGAGTCGAAGTGGTTTTCTTCGATGGGCTGGAAGGTAGTGAACATGACTGGATATCCTGAGGTCATGCTGGCGCGGGAACTGGGTATGTGTTACCTGAACCTATCGCTAATAACTGACTACGACGTTGGACTTGAGGGCAGGCCTGACATAAAACCTGTGACCGCAGAAGAAGTTACAAGAGTCTTTGAGGAGCATAACGAACTTCTCAAGCGCCTTGTCGCGAAAATCATAGAAGACATTCCTGATGCAGTTCATTGCTCATGTCATGATGAACTCCAAAAGATAAGAGGTTAAGGAGCGCA
>JAPXKJ010000032.1:0-12283 GCA_033810155.1 Bacillota bacterium
GGCTGCGATGCAACTATACCAACAACCCGACCCGCTAATCTAGCAAATCCGGTAATGATATTGGTCGCAAAATATCGCGACACCTCAAAGAAAATGCCGTCATCCACCATTGGATAGATCACATCGTACATATTGTAGCCTTTGTTGGGATCTACAGGCACTGCTTCACGTAGACTTGGCTCGCACCTTCCGGGATCATCGGTAGCTTCCACATATGGGGGATCCTCTTGATTGTTTGCGGGAAGAAATGATAGCAAGGTTTTAAGCATTCCGAAACAGGTTTCTTCGTCGGGCGCCATAAACTGCGCTACGCCGCTTACCTGGTTGTGGACCAAAGCACCTCCCAATTGTTCGGAAGATACTTCCTCGCCTGTAACGGCTTTTATTACCTGTGGACCAGTTATGAACATGTTGGATATACCCTCAACCATGAAAACAAAATCTGTGAGCGCTGGAGAATAAACAGCACCACCTGCACACGGACCTAGGATCAAAGAAATCTGGGGGATGACGCCTGAGTACTTCACGTTACGGTAAAATATATTCCCATATCCTTTGAGTGCGTCCACTCCTTCTTGAATCCTTGCTCCGCCTGAGTCGTTCAGAAACACAAAAGGTATGCCGACTTTTGCGGCAAGATCCATGCACTTACATATCTTTTCTGCATGCATCTCACCTAGTGAGCCCCCGATGACTGTGAAATCCTGGGCAGCAGCACAAACTGCTCTGCCATCGATAAGCCCATAACCTGTGACTACTCCTTCTCCCGGTGCCTCTACCTCACTCATTCCAAACTCGGTCGCTCTGTGTTGCACAAAAGCATCAATCTCAACAAAAGTGCCGGGATCAAAAAGGGTAGATATTCGCTCCCTGGCAGTCAGTTTACCGGATTTGTGCTGCTTTTCGATTCTGCTGCTGCCACCTCCCTGGTAAACCTTCTCACGGCGCTTTCTCAGTTCCTCGAGCTTCTCTTCGATTTGTGACAAAGAATCCGACAACCGGTTTCACCTCCAGAACTAACGCAAAAGATTATTTTGGACCAGCCAATACTGTGCCGTTAGCTTACTACAAACCATGGGTAGCATAACACAAAGAAATGAAAGAAGGAAGTGATGAGGGAGCAACGTTGCGCGTGTGAGTATAGTCACTGTCACTGCACAAGATCTGCCGGATTCGTCACTTGGACCTTTTCTAGGATCCAATTTCGGGTAAAGGCAATATATAAAGACCTGACGAAAAGCCGTGCGCAATTCAGTTTCTATATATAAAATGCAAGCTCCTGCAAATCAAGGGTTACATCACTGTTTTGGACGCGTACAGAATCGGGCACTCTCAACCTTACCGGGGCAAAATTCAGAAATCCCTTTATCCCGCAAGAAACAGCATAGCTAACGGTCTCTTGTGCGCTCGACGCGGGAACCGTTATAACCCCTATTTTGATCTCCTCTTCCCCCATGGCCGCGGGAAGGTCCTGGGTGTGGCGTATGCGAATGCCTTCTAAGGTTGTACCGATTTTCTTCTCATCGACGTCAAAAAGCCCTGTTACGACAAACCTGTAATCGGGAGTAATTCTTCGTCTAGAAGTAAGATATCTCGTAAGCGCAGTTCCAAGTTCGCCTACGCCAAATATGGCAATCGACATCTCCCTGTCTGCGCCGAGAATGGAGATAAGCTCATCCCGAAGCGCAACGACTGGGTAACCAACGCCTTGTTTTCCGAATTCGCCGAACATAGCAAGATCTTTTCTAACCTGAGCGCTGTTGACTGCAGCTAAATCTGCAATCTTTGCCGAAGATATGTAATCCTCCGGTCCCGCGTCGATTTCATTTAGTATGCGGAGGTATGTTACCAACCTACGAATAACCACATCCGGGATCTTGTTTTTTGGCAATTAATTGGGCACCTCCCCCAGTTCTTTCCCACATGAGAACAAATCTTTTCGGTTTTTATTAGATTTGTCTCCGAGCATAAGTCTTTTCTGTGTACTTGATGAGTTTTCCTGCTAACAAGCCAACGAAGATACCTGTCGGTATCGCAAAAAGGAGCAAATATGGTAGATAAAACATCACACCCGCATGTTTGAGAAGTACTGTGGCTACGAGGAGCTGCCCCACATTGTGGGATATTGACCCGGCTACGCTGATCCCCATGGCAGAAAAACCTCCTTTGCCGAGTTTATGCAGTCCATACATTACTACGGTGGATAGCACAGCACCAGCAGTGCTCAAATAGTAGCCAACACTGAGAAATGTCCCTGAAATCAAGCTGCCAAGCAGAGTCCGCAGAAGGCTAACCGCCATTGCGTCCCCAAATCCGGAAGTCATAACCGCATAGAGAGCTACTATATTTGCTAGCCCGAGTTTCGCGCCGGGAACCACGTAAGGAATAGGGATCATGGCTTCAACCACATGAAGTGCCGTAGCCAAAGCCACCATAATTGCTATGTAGGTTAGCCGGTAGACTCCCTTTCTATTCACTGCCTCTCGCTCCACCATTGCTTGAGGATTTCGGAAAGGCTCTCTTTATTGTTCAGGTTGGGATCTCGAAGCACCATTTCCTCAAGATAGTCAAGAGCGTCCCCAACGACCGGACTAGGCCGTATATTCAAGATCTTAATGATCTCGTTGCCGCCGAGCGCTAGCCGCATCGTCTCTATGTCTTCAATTTGATCTTGGCTCAAAGACCCTATTCCCCGCGCCAGAAAGATACATCCCTGCGCTATGCCAGTTTGGCCCATGGCGCGCCATATTGCTTGTTTTACCTCAATAAGTTGTTCGAGACGGCACTTCCCCCAGTGATAAACTATCCGCCTTGCAACGTACTCGGGATCGACCCAGGTGGGCTGGTCTTCGCCGGTAAGGTATGCCTTTCTCATTGGGAATGTCTCTTGTCGTACGAGGCCCCTGGGATCGGAGTTCGCCGCCAACCATTTCACATCCTCAGCCAAATACCTGGCCAGGTTAAACCTGTCTTTGAACTCCTCTACTGCGTCATCTATTTCTTCCAAAGATGAATCCCCGTAGATGAAGCCAAACAAAACGCCTAATCTAGTTAAGAGATCGGGAGAACATGCCGACAGCGCTACACCGATTTCTTCCGCATGTGCGTCTAATTCGGGCAGGGCAATTGTGCTCAATCCATACTGGTATAGATCCACTACCCCTTGATAGACAGAAGGCGATAGCAGTAAGTACCTAATCTCGACGAAGATCCGTTCACCCGATACTTGAGCAAGCAGTTCTTTAAACTCCAGTATTGCTTCGATAACCTCAGGGTGAAGGTTGAAACCTATGGTGTTTTTGAACCTGATGGCTCTCAGGATCCGCAGAGGGTCTTCTTGAAATCTCACAAACGGATCTCCTACAGAGTTGAGCACTCTTAAACATAGATCTTTGTACCCATCAAATGGATCGAAGATCTCCCCTGAGAACGGATTCCACGCCATGGCGTTAACGGTAAAATCTCTACGCTCCAAATCCTTGTCGATGGACACTCCAAAATGCACCTTGCTTGGATGTCGTCTGTCCTGATAGTCAGCTTCACCCCGTAGAGATACAACGTCGACGTTTCCCACAGACACTCTGCCAAATTCAATGCCTATGGTAAGAGCGTTAGGGAAAATCGTAAGCACTTCTTCGGGTCGGAGATTGACCGCTATGTCCCAGTCAGAAGGTGTTTTCCCAAGCAAAATATCTCTTATAGATCCGCCTACAATGTAGGGTTCGCCCCCTGATTCTTTGAGCTTCTGAGCTATGTTCACTACTTCGAGTGGTATTTTACTTGTATCAATGAACTTCTTCATAGTTGGACCTATGCTCTTCCTACTGCGGCCGTATAAAGAACCAGGCTGTTCTGGCGCGCTCTGTAAAAAGAGATAAAGCCGTCACCTCCGCGATCATATGACTGTATAGTAGCACAATCCCACTCTAAGATAACACCTTCTTTGCCCTCTTCCTAACCAAGAAATAATACGTGAGCAGGCTGAGAGCCAAAAGGATGACAGACAAAAGTTGTGCGGAAGACAAACCAAACAAGTTCTTTTCGCTATCTCTGAAAAACTCGAGGCAAAAACGTATAGTCGAATACCCGAATACATACGCCAAAGTGACGACCCCTCTGGAATTGGTTTTTCTCGATAGCTTCATAAGACCGGCAAATAAGAGAAAATTCGCCGCACTTTCATACAGTTGATAAGGGTGCCGCAAGCCCGGCGCATACCTTGTGAGTACCCCCCAATCACCATTAGTAAGTATTCCATAGCAGCAACCGTTCAGAAAACACCCGATTCTCCCAAACCCCTGACCTAGGGCCACAGACGGAACTATTGGGTCAAGAAGCGTTCCCGGTCGTATTTTTTTGACCATCGAATACGCAAGAGCCGCGACCAACCCTCCAAACAAAACCCCGTGTATCGCAAGCCCGCCGCCTCTAAGATCGAGAATGGATATTAAGCTGGTGTAACTCTCCTTGTTCAATACAACGTGAAATAACCTTCCACCGGCTATTCCACATATGATTATCGAGATGAAAAAAACAAAGAATTCATCAGGGTTCATCCCTCGTCGCTCCATTTCTCTTGACGCGAGGAAAAGGCCCAACACAAGGCCTATGCCTATCATTAACCCGTAAGAATAGAACTCGACCCCTCCAATAGTGAAAAGAACCGGATGCACCATAATCACCCCTACGAATAATATCACACTGAAACCTGTTGAAGGATATAAAGCAAAGGGACGATTTCCTGAGGCCACATCTTGTGATCTTGATCCCAAGAATACCTCGTAATCGTCCCTGGTCTTGAGCAAGTCCTCTAGGCAGAAACCTCGGGCGCTGGCATTGCCGCAAGCAATTCGTTTGCGTCTAGCCTATCAATTACCATCTCATCCGATACGATTCTGCCATCCCTAAGAGATATTATCCTATCGGCGTGCCGGGCTATGTCCGGGTCGTGCGTTACCAACACAAAAGTGATCCCTTTTCGGTGAAGGTCTTGGAAAACTGCCATGATCTCCTCACCTGAGCGGGAATCCAAATTGCCCGTAGGTTCGTCTGCAAGTATAAGTTTCGGATCGCCAACGATTGCCCTAGCTACCGCAACTCGCTGCTGCTCCCCTCCAGATAACTCGTTTGACTTATGATGAGCCCGATGTGAAAGGCCCACTACCTCCAGCGCCCGCATGGCAAGCTCCCGTCGTTTCGCTGAAGGCATTCCCCTGTATATTAGAGGAATTTCCACGTTAGATATTGCATCTGTCCTAGGCAAAAGATTATAAGCCTGGAAAATGAATCCTACAAACTGATTCCTGATCTCTGCTAACTCATCATCTGACTTTTTGCTGACATCTTCACCATCAAGGTAGTACTGTCCCGAAGTCGGATGATCGAGACAGCCTAGAATGTTCATCAGCGTTGACTTACCTGATCCTGACGGACCCATGATTGCAACAAATTGGCCTTTCGGAATCTCCACATCCACATCCCGAAGAGCCATAACCTTGACCTTACCCATGTTATATTCTTTGCTCAACTTGCAAGTTTTGATCATTCAGAATAGTCACCCCAATAACTTACCCGTTTTTTCCTATGTGCGCATGCCGCGCAGACCGCCAGAATCAAGCAAACTATATCACTACTGACGCAAAAAGCGATAGCCGGTTCCACTTCTTCACAAAACTCAAGGTCACCTAGTGACTCCGGGCGTGAAAACATCGACAACGTTTGAATCCACGTAGGTGTTTTTGACCTTTATGATTTGTCCGTCTATATCGTACTCGATCGTTAAAGTAGCTGCCCAATACACCAAAAACTCGCCTGATCTTTCCCAAAGTACTTTGAATCTCTCGCCGGGATCATATTCGATGTTGATAATTTGAGCATCTCGTGGAAGATCACAATTGACTTTTCCATCAAATACTGCATACTTTCCAGTCACCCATTTCTTGGGACCCGAAATCTCCAAGTCCACGTTGGGTGCCACAATGCTCCTACACCTAAACTCACACACTTGAGCATCGGGACCAGGTACGTCTACCGTGTATGAGTTTTTCAAAAGCACCTTCCCGTGGTTATCGTATGAAACTATTTCAACCTGGTATGATTGCAATGGCTGGAAGGTGTGGGTGATTACTATCTCGGGTTCCCCTACTATAACTGACGATTCTCCATCACCGAAGTCAGCTTCCCAATAGGCATGGTACGTTTCCTTAGGTTCTTTTAACGTAGTATGTTTGTTCCTGTACACCACTCGGATAGCCGGAATCCCATCTATGTTGGTTTCAGATTCTGGTGCTTGAGGGTGTTCCGGTTCAAATTCCTGCCCAAGATCGCCCATGTCAACGTGCTCCTGCGGAGGATTCTGGTTAGGAGCGTCCCCGGTCGGCCCTGGCTTAGGAAGCGGCATAGGGTCTTTTGCGTATTCACTATGTGGGAGAGAGTCAGCGCTCATCGAAAGGGCAGACAGTTTCACCTTCTGTGTAACCTCTTTCTCGAAAGCGGAACTCACCTTGCCGCCCGGTGTGAAAGGATTTAGAGGCCCTTCTCTGGTCAGCCGAAAACCGGCTCGATGCGATTCGCTCTTGAGATAGATTTGGATCTCCCCTGCCCTTTCTATCACTTCACATGAACCGGGTATAGGTGACCATGTTGTCCCGTCATTTCCCTCGAGCCATGTCAGATATCGCCACCCTTCAGGAGGCGCGGGCATGTTGGCTGAAATCTCAAAACACTCGTTTCCGGAAGTCTTCCAATCGCAATGCACGTAAGTTGGCGCCCAACTAGATGCCGTAATCTGTTTATTCTCCTTGCTTTTGAGTTTGACATCGCCCCTGAGTTCGTCCTCCTTCAACAGCGAAATGATACTCTCTTGGACTTTCTTGTTCTTCAAAAGATCAAGGTAGGAAGGCGAAAACATGCCCGAATACACCTGGATTATGTCTCTTTGCCCCAAAGGAGGTATGCTTGAATCCACCTCGCAATACAAATTATTAGGCGCTGTCCCAGGCCATATTGAACCCGCCAGGTTTGTAATCTTCCCAGTTATCGTCACATACCTCGTTTTGCGCTCAAGGCATTTGGAATAAGACTTTTCATTCAAAGAACCAAGGTAGTGATTGGCCCTTATTCTCTCAAACCGGTTTCCCGCCGAACTGCCCAGGTTTACAAGTAGGTCCTCTTTCACCAATCGCCTGAGGATAGGATCATCGGCACTCTCTAAGTAATCTACGGACTTGACGATGTTGTCCATAACGACCTTCTGCACTCCTGCTTTTACCGTGACCAAAGCCTTTTTTGCATAGTGGATGAGCGCTTTGCCGCCATAGTACAAAAGAGCATCCTTCCAGTTGATAGGCACGTACTCCCCACTGAGTAGGCTTCTGGCAAGACTACCTTTTGATGCCTGCCTAACGACATACTGGTTTCTGCCCACGTCCATGGCCAAAACCTCATAGTACGCAGTAGTAAAGTCTTCTCCTTTTCGTGGCGATGAGTAACCTACGTTTGATTGACCCAATGGCCCAAAAGGAGGTACTGATTTACTAACTATACAGTTCCCCCAGATGGATGCATGACTTCTTTTTATCCATCCGGGAAAAGTCTCTTTAGGTGAATCCATAGGAACATACGGCAACGATAGAAACCGAGTCTTTACATATTCGGCGTATAGCGGTTCATATAACTCAGAAGCACGCGTGCCAACCCAATGCGTTTCGCTCTCCCAGGTGAATTTGCCTGATCCTATGGTCGAAGGGAGATTTCCTGTGCTATTGGCTGGAACGCGATTGCCACCTAAGGGTTCT
The DNA here is from genome assembly GCA_033810155.1 of Bacillota bacterium. Classification (GTDB taxonomy): domain Bacteria; phylum Bacillota; class Sulfobacillia; order Fermentithermobacillales; family Fermentithermobacillaceae; genus UBA3907. The sequence goes on from JAPXKJ010000032.1 coordinate 7,797, forward strand.
CCTATGTCGCCAAAAGGAGAAAACCGAGCCTTTCGCGTGTCTTCCTCGAATATGGCTTCGTGTTTTATAACTTGGCACGCATCAAACAATTGACTAGCCAGAAACGATCCTCTTTGAGGTGCGGTAAACATGATAGCGTTTCTTACCAAGCCATCTTCAATGATTCCCATCTCAAGCCCGGCTCGAAAAACTAGGCCAGATATCCCATATGCCGCAATATCAATCTCAGTCCCTTTAGTAAGGGTCAGAATTCTCTTCAACTCGTTTCTTATGGTCCTGGCTCCCGAATCAAGATCTTCGTAAACGGCATCAGGAGTGAATACAAAGAGGTCCTGTCCGGTTTGGTAGCCTGACGAAGACAGCCTCGACACCAGACCTGATTTCACCCATATGCATTCCCTTTCGTTCGAAAGACCTCCCTTTACGGGCTCAGATATGAGGAGAAGTGGCACTCGTCTTTCGTCATTCACTGCAGCGCTCGCAGTCCTCAAGGGAGATACCGCAAGCAATATGGAGAAAACTAGCGCTAAGCAAACAGCCTTATTGGCCGTCCTTGAAAAGGTCATGGGTACATCCCTACCTCAACCTTTGACTTAGGCCACAACCCTCTGTTAGCAATGGCAAGCCTGGTCACTGGATATCCCATGCTCAAACACGTGTCAACTTCTTCTTCCCAATTATTGTGAGAAATAGCCCTTACTCCATCAGGTCCCAAAACAAGCATCTCTGCCCATGACTCGCCCGGTTTGAGAACGATTTCATCATCCCCGTATTGTATCTCTACCGTTCCATTGCGATGTGTTTTCTTCACCTTCAAATTGCCCTTGAGTATCCTCGCATTATTATCTACAAGTTCGGTGAGCGTCCCGTCCATATCCGAAGCCATGAAAGATAAAGGTGCGAGGAGGTCTAGTGACGCTTTCCCTGTTCGGGAAAAAAGTAGTCTCTCATCGAACTCGATACCTTGTGATACCGCGGTGTAATAAACACCTAATATGACACCTGCGAGGTTTCTATCTTCGCGAAGTATAAGTGACTGATCATGTGCATCGATGAAGACGCCAGGTATGTCTGAAAAACTCATTGGCCAACCAGTGAGGGCGTTGAGTGAAGACTCCTCTATAGTGAGGAAAAGATAGTTGTCCTTGAATCCAAACCATTTAACTACGAATGGGCACGCAACTAATCCGACTGCAAGACAAATAATTAGTCCCTTTGGCAGGAAAGATCCTCTATTGCCCAAGCGAAATACCTCCTTTGATGTGCAGATCTCAAAGATACTCGCCGGGCCCTTCGCAGCATCTATTATATCACATTAATTCCAAGTCATGGAATCTTGTTTTGTTCGTACAGTGCGAGAATCTCGGTGATGATATGGTTGAGGTTGGGATAGGTGTTTAGCTCATAGATATCATCTTCGTAAACCCATAGCGCATCCGCTATTTCGCCTATCCTAGGAGTCACTGTACCTGAAAGTGGTTCCATCAAGTAGTATGCTACCCGTTTTTCTATCGGTCTACCGTGGTCCCCAAAAAACCTGTATTTGTGTGAAGCGCCGTAAGACAGTATTTTGCACTCAATGCCGGTTTCCTCTAATACTTCTCTAAGAGCTGCTTGTTCTGCAGTTTCTCCAGGATCTATGTGTCCTTTCGGCAAAGCGAATACGCCGAACCTATCTTTTATCACAAGGACTTGCCTTTTTCCATCAAGCTCTCTAACGACCACTCCGCCGGCAGAGTCTTGTCTCTCTATGGGGTTAAATAGTGCAGAAACTCTAGATAGCCTAGCAATTTGTTCCGCTACAAAAGGCAGAGTTGTCCTAGACATGGAAAGCGCTTGGTCTAATCCTAGTGGTCTTACTGTGGAATCGAAAAGAGCCGAAAACTCACATGGATAGTCAGGTACGACAGAATCGTCGAGACTTCCCCCCAAGATGATCACGGGAACACCTCGGTTCAAGCCTGCTTTTCCTACCGCATAAGGTACTTTACCCTTCTTTGTTTGGGCATCGACCTTACCTTCTCCCGTTATGATCATGTCTGCATCTTCAAGCAAATCAAAAAAACCGGTTTCCTTCATTATGAACGTCGCACCGTCTAGGAGCTTTGCTCCAAAATAACTCCATAGTGCACCGCCCAAGCCTCCTCCTGCTCCAGCCATGGGAACATATCTGGGATCCCGAGATAAGTCCCTTCCAAGGATAACACCATACCGGTCCATGGCTTCATCGACAAGAGAAAGACATTCGGCTTTTAGCCCTTTTTGCGGACCATATGTATAGGTGGCCCCTTCTTCCCCTACTAGTATGTTCCTTACGTCAGAAATGCCTATTATCTCGGTGCCCTGGAAAATCTTTGGTATATCGCCCAGGTCCACCTTACAAACCTGCATAAGCCCTTCAATTCCAGAGTTAACCTCACGGCCTAGAGCATCTCGTACTTTGGCTCCTGCTGCCTGCGCCATACCTATTCCGCCGTCGTTTGTGGCGGTTCCGCCTATGCCAACAATGATCCTTTTCACGCCTGAACCTGCCGCCCATCTCATGGCTTCTCCCACGCCACGGCTGGTAGCACGAAAGACGTCGGGCGCTCTTTGTCCTGCTAAGGCTAACCCGCAGCACTGCGCACTCTCTATTATCGCAGTATCTGCGCCTAGGAAACCCACCTGAGATGCCACTTTCTCGCCATAGGGGCCCGTAACTTCAATAGTTTCCACGTGTCCAGATAGCGCCTGAACCAAAACGTCGATGGTTCCGTCACCACCATCGGCAAGCGGATTGACATAGACTTGGGTTTCAGGGAAGCCACGAGAAAAACCCGAAGCGACCATAGAACACGCTTCTTTGCTTGAGATGTTGCCCTTGAAGGCATTCATTGCAACGATCACTTTCAACGTTGAAGACCACCTTCTAACGCAGTTTCTTTGCCGTTTTTAGGTGTTTATCCAATGACGGCTCTGAGCACGCGCAACCAGTTGCCGCCCAAAATGCCTGATATAACTCCTCCGGATAATCCTCGTTCCAAAAGTTCATAGGTCAAAAGAGACAGCTGTCCTATGTGAGCAAGAGGTTCCGGACCGCTTCCACTGAAACTGTCAAAGTCTGTTCCTAAGCCAACATGCTCTTCTCCTGCAAACTCCATGGCGTGCATAATATGGTCAACCACCTGGGCAAGAGTCGGCGATTCATCCGGACCGGTAATATACTCTGGATTGAACGATATCCCTACTAATCCTCCTGCGTGCCCTATTGCTGCCAACTGCCCATCAGTAAGGTTTCGCGGGTGAGGGAAAAGAGCATGACAGTTTGAGTGACTTGCTACGAAAGGAGCTTCGGCTACGTCCACAACATCCCAAAAACCAGCCTCTGAAAGATGGGACACATCTATCAATATGCCCAGTTTCGCTGCTTCCTCAAGCGCTTTGACGCCCAGAGGAGTAAGCCCGCCTCTTGAAGCTGAAAAAGCTGCACCATCGGCTAGGAGGTTTCGTTCGTCCCAGGTCAGAGTGAGCATCCGAAGACCAAGACGATAGTACATATGCAGGGCTTCAATGCTGCTCTCGATGAACTCGCCGCCGCCAAAGCTGAGCATTAGGCCAACTTCCCCTTTTTTGTTGGCTTCTTCGATATCGGCCGTCGTCAAGACCTGCCTGACGCCAGGCGTTTTGACTACTTCCTCGAACAAATCTATGTACTCGAGACCTTGTTTGACCCCACGTGTAGGCCAAACCCTGTCATAAGGAAATGCTGTAAGGATGGCGCAATCCACCCTGCCCTGGCGGAGCCTTGGTAAATCAGAGTGACCTATCGGAGACTCTTCTTCAAACTTTCTTATCCCTCTTGCTATATCAAAAAGTGTTCCTTGATGTCCGTCTATGACAATAGACTCTTCTTGGATTTCTTCGGCTCGCTCTTGCCTTAGCTTTATCTCCTCCGCCTCGTCGGTTTTCTTAGTGAAAACTGATTTAACATCCATGGTATTCTGCCCCTCTCTTAGCCCCTTGAGTGTTTCAATCTGCATCTATGTTGTTCTATTCTAGCATACGGTTTCCCTCTTTTCCTTTTTGGATGAAAAGCATGCGTAAGCATGCTCGTTTTTGAATCTGCGAAGACTCGCTGACAGCGTTGGTGGGACCTTCTTTGACTCGAAGCCAGACGTTCTCATACTACATTGCGTTACTTAGCGGTCAAAATCACAAGGCAGAATCCTTCTGCTATGGAAACTGCTGCTTCATCCTGCGTCATCTCGTTGGATACCCCTAAGGTTGCGCCTCTTTCAAGGATTGCATCGTAAAGAGGGAATCTGAGGCCCTCAGTTGTCACTCCTGATAATTGCGGGGTCATAGGAATGATGGTGGCCCAGTCGCCTGGCTTGCCTCTAAACCACCTTCTTCTTTTGTGTGCTAAGTATTCGGAGTCGGCGCCTGAGAGTCCAAAGATGACGCTATCTCTTGAGGAGAGGATCACATCAAGACCCATCTTTGCATAG
>JAPXKJ010000033.1:0-12129 GCA_033810155.1 Bacillota bacterium
TTTGTGTCTGCCCCATTCATATTGACCCAAGGCCGCTTTGATGGGTCGAATACCTTTCCAAGACTTTTCCAGCAGTTCCCGTTGTGATTGCAAAGGGCAGGCTGCCAGATTACCGTAATATCATCGTTTGAATAGGATTTGATTATGGGTGCTGTATCTTCAACCGGTTCGAACTGGTCCTTGCCAACGCCGCAGACAGGGCATTGCCAAGAATCATCTGTTTCCTCGAAGGGTGTATTGGGCGGAGCATTTGGCGGATCACCTTTCGTTGGGTCATAGATGTATCCACAAATCTTGCAACGGTATTTTGTCATATCTGTTCCTCCTTGAGTGGATTGAAATTCCATCGGTACAAGACCATGGTATCATTTCTTCGGCGTAGGGTGATGAGGTTTTTGAAGCAGAAAGAACCGTCCCCCCTGCTTCACTTCTGCTTGGCGAGGATATGCGATATTATTGTGTTGACCGATGAAGGGAGGCGGGTGCTGCGTGTCTCAGGGAGGCGTCTTTATAACGTTTGAAGGTTGTGATTGTTCTGGCAAGTCTACTCAGATTGCTAGTTTGGTTAGGAAACTCGAGAGCATGGGCAAGGATCTGGTAGTTACTAGGGAACCGGGTGGAACTCCCTTTGGGGAGATGATAAGGGATCTGCTTCTTAGCTTGGAGAGCCCGGACAGGAGCATTCTTTCCGAGGTGTTTTTGTATGCGGCTGCGAGAGCGGAACTAGTTGCGAAGGTGATACGTCCCGCGTTGAACCGAGGACGCATTGTGATTAGCGAACGCTATGCTGATTCTACGTGGGTTTATCAGGGCTACGCAGGAGGAGTTTCTTTGTCAGCCATCGAAAACATTAATGCCATAGCGACTGGTGGTCTTGAGCCCGACCTAACGATCATTTTTGATATATCTGGGCCTATGGTGCTCCAAGAAAGGTTTGAGGGTAAGACGAAAGACAAAATAGAATCCAGGAGCGAGGAGTATCATGAGAAAGTGAGAGAAGGCTATCGCGTGTTAGCACAGCGATTTCCTGATAGAACAGTGGTAATCGACGCAAGTAAAGATGTCCGTGAAGTTGAGAATCAGGTGTTGAAAGAGGTAATAGATGTATTGGTCAGAAAGGGTTACGATTTGAATACAGTAACATAATAGAGATGGGGGGTAACGTCTGTGAAACTTCTGATTGCGGTTGTTCAAGATAAAGATGTGCCAAGGCTGATGGATGGCCTAGTTCGCTCTGGTTACAGCGCAACAAAACTTGCGTCTACAGGTGGTTTTCTGCGTGAGGGCAATTCTACGATCCTTATTGGAGTTGAAGACGAAAAGACTGATGATGTTTTGGAGATAGTGAAGAAGACGTGTTGCGCCCGAGAGCAACTGGTTACACCTATTACTCCCATGGGTCCTGGGGAGACGTACGTTCCATACCCAGTTGAAGTTGTGGTAGGGGGAGCTACAGTCTTCATTTTGCCTGTTGAGAGATTCATAAGGGTCTAGGAAGCAATTACGGATTCAGCGGCTAACACATGTGTGCAACGCGCATACATATGATATGTGTGTTGCAATACTAAAATGATCCATCGATTATAATGATAAATCCGGGGTGGCTGGGATAGTCTGTGAGCAGATTACTGCAGGGGCAAGAAGTTGCCGTCAAGATATTGAGATCGATAATCATGTCAAAAAAAGTGGCACATGCATATCTATTCAAGGGGCCAAGGGGTTGCGGCATGGAGGAATGTGCACGGGAGTTTTCGAAGGCAATTTTGTGCCTAGGTAGCGACCTAGACAAACTTGCCGTTTCTGGTCTCGGGGAGACGACAAGCGATCTTACGCTTTCTTGTGGGATATGTGAATCTTGCCGGGCGTTTTCCGGGAATAATCACCCTGATCTATTCTGTTTTGAAAAAGAAGGAACAAGCATAAGAATAAAGACTTCTCACGAGATGTTGAAAGAATCCCTGACCAGACCGTACTTGTCTGAAAGAAAGGTCTTTGTTGTAAACGAAGCGGAAAACATGACACTTGAAGCTGCAAATGCCTTACTTAAATTGTTGGAAGAACCGCCTTACTATATAACTTTTATTTTAACTACATCGAATGAACTAATGATTCCGAGCACTATAGTATCACGATGTCAAGTGATCCCGTTTCGTCCTCTGCCGGCAAGTGTGATCGCGGATATTTTAGAAGCAGAGTATGGTGTCTCATCGGAAGATAGTCGGCTCATCGCTATGTTCTCTTCGGGCAGCATAGACCGGGCATTGTGGTTTCTTTCTGACGCCGGTAAAGATGCCCTATCTGGAGGCGGTATTGTTGCTGAGATGCGTTCAAATTCGCCCGTTGAACTAGGGATAAAGTATTCAAAAGCCAACCCTGACGAGAAGGCAAGGGTTCTATCGGCTTTGGAGATACATTTTGGGGGGAGTTTAGCTCGGGCTGTAGACGACAGTGGCGAGTCTGAAGATGTGCAGATGGAAGGCAAAAATACAAAGGAAGAGATATCTCGCAGCATTTGTGGACTAAACGCAATAATGCGCGCCAGGCAACGACTTGCCGCAAATACAAATAGCTTCTTGACATTCTCAGCGCTCTTTTTAAGCCTTAGAGGTCTTTTGACTCAAGGATCTTAGCGGTTCATCATATATTGACGACTTTAGGGGGACTATGACCCTGTAAGAAAGGGAAATGAATATGGCATTGGTTGTGGGAGTAAGATTTAAGGAAAAAGGCAAGGCGTATTATTTTGGCTGCGGCGATCTTCGCCTTACAGTCGGAGACAATGTGGTTGTTGAGACCGTAAAAGGTATGGAAATGGGCACTGTTTGCACTGAGCCGCGGGACGTCCCTGAGGATAGACTGGTTCTACCTCTTAAAAAAGTCATTCGCATAGCAAATAAAGAAGATCTCATAACGCAACGGCACAATCAGGATAAGGCTCAGCAAGCGCTTGCGATAGCTGATAAAAAGATACGGGAGCATGGATTGGACATGCGACTCGTGGACGCAGAATATGCATTTGACGGTTCCAGAGTAACCATATACTTTACGGCCGATGCGCGAGTTGATTTCCGTGAACTGGTCAAAGATCTAGGATCTGCGCTCAAAACCAGAGTTGAACTTAGACAAATCGGAGTAAGGGATGAAGCCAGGCTTGTTGGGGGTTTTGGTCCCTGTGGCAGAGAACTGTGCTGCAGCAGTTTTTTGTATGAGTTCCAGCCCGTCTCAATAAGGATGGCAAAGGAGCAGAACCTTTCTCTCAATCCTACGAAGATATCAGGAATATGCGGACGCCTATTATGTTGCCTTAGATTTGAGGCTGATATGACTGAATCTGTAAAGAGTCCCGGATTTGCGCTTGAAGTAGGCAGCCGTGTTATTACCCCTGAAGGAGAAGGGAAAGTGATCTCATACGATAAGCAGAAAGGGGTAATAACAGTACAATTGGATGACGGAGCTGTAGATGAGTTTCCCGAGGAAGAGATTGACGAGAAAAAATGTTGAGAGAAGATAATCCAGGAGGTTCTGTTGATTTGAGTGAGAATACTGATACCCTTCAAAAAAGAGGAAACGTTGAACCTGGAACTTTGTATGTCTGCGGAACTCCCATAGGGAATCTAAAGGACGCTTCTTTCAGACTGATTGAAGTATTAGGAGAGGTCGATGTCATTGTATGCGAAGATACAAGGAGAACGGTGAAACTTCTTAGTTATTACAACATTAAGAAGCCCCTTGTGTCGTTTCACGAGCATATAGAGAAACAGCGTACTGAAAACATATTACAAGATCTAGCAGACGGAAAATCTATCGCACTGGTTTCTGATGCGGGGATGCCTTTAATCTCCGACCCAGGCGCGTTCTTGGTAAGCGCCGCTAGGAACCAAGGCTTCAATGTTGTTGCTGTACCCGGGCCCTCCGCAATTACTACTGCTCTTTCTATATCAGGCTTCTACTCATCTAGGTTTGTGTTTGCCGGCTTCCCCCCGAGGAAATCTCGGAAGAGGAAGGAGTTTTTTCTGAAATGGATACAGCCACAAGTGCCAGCCGTTTTTTTTGAATCACCTTATCGCGTCCTTCAATCCCTCGAAGATCTGATGGAAGTGTTTCCTGATGTGCAGGTAAGTCTGTGTCACGAGATGACGAAGATTTACGAAAGCGTCCTGGTTGGACCGGTTAAAGAAGTTTACGAAACGATCAGAGATTCAAAAATCCAAGGCGAATGGGTAATAGTTGCATATCGTGAACTAGCGGAGCGAGAAAACATCTACGATGAGGCTGAATGATAAAAAGCCCTCATCGCAGATGTTTTGAACACTTTTCTGAGAAACTAAGGTTTCATGCCTATAGCGCTTTGGATGAACGCAACTCGCTTGCCTACTTCATCTCAGGCTTCATCTCAGCTAGTTCCGCAAGGCATAGTTTGCAGACTCTTTTCCCTTTGTATATTTCTACATCAGCAGCATTCCCACAGAATATGCAGGCGGGTTCATATTTCCTCAATATAATGTTCTCACCATCCACATATATCTCCAAAGAATCCTTCTCGCTGATGTCGAGAGTGCGTCTTAGTTCAATAGGGATTACGACCCTTCCGAGTTCGTCGACTTTCCGTACAACTCCGGTAGATTTCATCATTCTTGCTCACCTCTTTTCTCTCACAGATCAGCAAATTTCGACAATTGTGTCAATTAAAAGGTACCAGATGTACCAGAAAGAGTCAAGAACAATATGGCTGAATTTGCATAACTTCGCAACTGTACGTAGAGATGCATGGCAAGTTTTCAGATGTTGGAGGAAGTGTCCTGCAAGCGTGAAGCTACACCTGAGATATATTATGGCATAATAAGTGCTAAGGAGAAGTGCCTTTGGGCACCAATAGGGAGAATTAGACGAGGAGGCGCGAATGGAGACTAGAAGTCTCAACGAAACCGACATGGAACAGAATGATTGTAAATCTCAATTGCGTGAACCTGTGGTATTTGACACACATGCCCATGTATCTGTTTCTGCCTTTGACGATGACAGAGACTTAGTGATAAAGCGAGCGGAAGCCTCAGGGATCCGGTTTCTTGAGGTTGGCTTTGACGAGGAGTCTTCATCAAAGAGCATTGACCTTGCGAAGAAGATAGGCACGTATTGCGCCTTAGGGATTCACCCCCACGAAGCTGAAAGAGATGAACCCTTGAATAGGCGATGGGATAACATAAAGGCACTCGCGCGTAGTTCGCCTCAGGTAAAGGCCATTGGGGAAATCGGTCTCGACTATTTTCGCAACCTATCGCCCAAGGAATCGCAGAGGGAATGTTTTGTAATGGGTCTAGAACTATCACGAGACTTAGGGTTGCCCGTCATTTTGCATCAGAGGGATGCTCATCTTGACCTCCTTTCAATACTCATAGAACACAGATTGGACGTTCCTATCGTATTCCATTGCTTTTCCCAGGACCTAGCATATGCACGCAAGTGCCTAGATCTCGGTGGCTACATTGGAATCGGGGGACCAATTACGTATCCGGCGAATAGTTATCTGAGAGATTTGGTAAAATACGTCCCCGGAGACAGACTTCTTGTGGAAACTGATTGCCCTTACTTGGCGCCTCAAGGAAAAAGAGGGAAACGCAATGAGCCATCCTTCATAACGGAAATAGTGGAATTGATTGCAGTGCAGCTAGGCTGCAAGTTTGAAGAGATCGCCTGGCTTACTTTCCAAAACGGGAGACGAGCATTTGGCATTACGGATGAAAAGTGGTAAAGTCTATGATTGTTGAGAAAAGGCAACTGCAGACTGATGGATGTAGCGCTCGCAGTGCTTGTTGTACTTAACGAAAAAAGGGATAATCCAATTGCCGTCGAATGTCCCGGGTTAGGAGGTGCGGTTTTGCGTACCAGATTTCTTCCGAAAGGTAGAGTTGAAGAGAGCAAGCGCCCACTCGTGATCATGGTCACTTTGACTGTTTCTTTGATTGCGACGATCATAGGAATTTTGTGTTTTCCCAGGGAGAACACAGTAAACGTATATGCATGGGATCGGACGATTACGTTCTCATCGGATGCGGCCACAGTATCCGATGTACTGAAGGCAGCCAACTTATCTTTGAGTCCTGGAGACTCGGTTATCCCCTCACTGGAAACAGAAGTATCTGACAACATGAGCATTACGATTGAGCGTGCGAAACCCATATTCATCCACTGGAGAGGCAAGATTTTACCCATCCTCGTTGCCGAAAAAAACGTATCCAAAATCCTTTCAATTGCCAATATCCCAATCGAACCTGACGATGTAGTTTATCCGGGTCTAGGCGCAGAGGTTCCTTACGACAGGACTATTAGAGTTGTAAAAGTTACCTACGGCGAGGTCCGAGAGCGGCAAGAAATCGCTTACGACACTACAAAAAGACAAGACCCTTCATTGGAAGCCGGACTCAGCCGGGTATTCAGTTATGGCTCGCCAGGTGTTATCGAGATTCTGTATGAGGTCAAGTATGAAGATGGCGTAGAAGTGCATCGTACCGAGAAGTCGAGAACTTTGGTCAAAGAACCTGTCGCATGTGTGATGCTTGTGGGTGCACGATATGAAGTCTTCCGTGACGGCCAAAACATCAGGTTCACAAGAGCTCTTGAAGCAAGTTCTACTGCATATTGCCCTTGCAGCATATGCTGTGGCCCCTACGCAACAGGAAGAACGGCAACAGGAGTTACTGCCACAAAAGGGATAGTTTCTGTAGATCCCAGCGTAATACCCTTGGGCACCAGGCTGTATGTAGAAGGATACGGTTTTGCGGTAGCGGCAGACGTGGGCAGTAGTATAAAGGGCAACGAGATTGACGTGTGCTTCGACACACACGATGAAGCTTTGGCCTGGGGTCGCAAAAAGGTTAAGGTGTATATACTGCCTTGATGAGCGATACTAGCTACGGTCAGATTATGAGAGAATATGAACTGAAATTGAAGAAACGGTTGGGACAACACTTTATTTTAGATCCCAATCTTCTAAAGACTATTTCGTCGATTATGGTACCTGGAAACTCTTGGGTGGCGGTTGAAGTTGGAGCGGGGCTTGCAACTCTCACAAGGGCCTTGTGTGAGCGGGCACTGTGGGTGTACGCGCTTGAATTGGACAGAGATCTCATCGAGCCTGTAGCGGCGGTTACAGGCTCGATCGCAAACCTTACTTGGATCTGGGGCGACGCTCTGAAATATGATCTTACGGGTAAGAGCCTTAGACAATCGCATCCTCAATCGCCACTTGTTCTATGTGGAAATGTTCCATATTATGTCACTTCGGACGTCCTTTATTCAGCACTTATACCTCGTTCTGAGTGGAAGAAGATATCCTTTGTTGTACAAGAAGAAGTAGCTCGAAGGATGGCAGAACCGCCGGGCTCTCGTGACTTTAGCAGGCTTTCTCTATGGTGTCAGTACCGTGGCAGCGTAACCATAGAACGAAAGATTCCGAGAGGCGCATTTGTGCCGCCTCCAGAGGTTGATTCGAGTCTGGTTACCATAGACATTTCTGACAGGTTTCCACTCACCGAAGAAGAGGAGAATATCCTCAACGAGATCTCTAGGGCAGCGTTCTCTCAGCGTCGCAAGACCTTGCTGAACAGTCTTGCACCGTTAGCAGGCGGCAAACAGGCACTCATTTCCATTGAAAATATCCCTTCTGTACTGCTCAAAAAAAGACCGGAAGAATTGTCACTTGAAGAGTACGTGGCGCTAACAAAAGGTCTTGCCCCCATCTTCGTTCAAAAACACAAAAGCAGATAGACTTCCTGTTAAGAGGCGAATACTAGTTTGTATGTCCCAATAGTCCGAATTTACTAGACAATTGCGTAAATGGCTGAAAAATGTTACCATTAGTTGTGTTGAAGCCTGGAAGGGGGAGTCATCTTGTATTTCGTCAGCCCCACCAAGGGGACGATGAGTTTCTCAAAGATGTTCGAAGACATCCTCGCATTTGTGTCAGACAACCCTGAATCCCAATACAAACTGATAGTTGGAAGCGATTCCCAGGCGAGAGAGCAAGTATGTTTTGTAACCGCTGTTGTAATATATCGTATCGGCAAAGGCGCAAGATATTACTACACCCGTTCCTATGTGAACAAAATGCCCAGCATGAAGCAGCGCATCTTTTATGAAGCTCATTTGAGTCTGGACATTGCTAGCAAACTTGCGGGTGAACTATCAAAAACTGACCACAACGATCTTAACATTGAGATTCATCTTGACGTAGGCCCTAACGGCCCGACAAAAACACTTATAAAGGATCTGGTCGCTCAAATAGTAGGGAGCGGTTTTTTGGCCAAAATCAAACCGGATGCTTATGGGGCATCTCAGGTAGCCGACAAACACTCTAAGTAGAGTTGGAAAAACAGCGCGGGTGAAAGAAAGGGGGGGACGGCAATTGTTATTGGGAAAGAACTCAGTGGATCATATTCGAAGCAAGCTCGATGATCATCTTGGCGAGCGGATTACAGTCAAAGCTAACGAAGGGCGCAAGCGTATCTCAATTACAGAAGGCGTGTTGGAAAAAACCTATCCTAGCATATTTACAGTTAGACTGGATGATGAGTTCGGACGCACCGCAACTTGGAGTTATGTAGACGTGCTTACTGATGCTGTTCAGATCCAGTTCACCGATGATATGCAGGATATGCCTGCTGACAATTAGATCAAGAACGAGTATTTGAAAAACAAATTCCAATGACAGCCTAAGGAAGTCTATTGTCTTTCAAAGCGGACTCGTCCACAAATTTAGCGTGCTCCAAATAACACCATCATGAGATTTCACTTCTTTTCAAAAATTAGCAATCCGCAAAAACATAGTTCAGTTCTGTGCGATTTGAAGCATAATAAGATTGAAAAACGAATTTGCATCTTGCTTGCGGCTGGTGATATTGTGGTTAACTATAATGCTTACGCTAAGGTGAACTTGGGTTTGAACATAATAGGGAAGCGGCCCGACGGTTATCATGAGATTGAAACTTTGATGGTAACGGTTGACTTGTGTGACACCGTAGAAGTTTCGGAACAGGCTCATGGTATTCAAATCGTATGTCCTGAGTTAGTGGGTGTTCCAGGAACCGATAACATCGCCTACAAAGCGGTGAACTGCTTTCTTTCAACCCATAGCAGCGCATTGGACAAAGGGTTACTAATTCATATAGCGAAGAACATACCAGTGGGTGCAGGTATGGGGGGAGGCAGCTCAGATGCTGCCGCGGTTCTTTTGGCTATGCAAGATTTGGCGTTCGGGAGTCCTCTGCAGGACACAGATTATTTAGTTGAGCTGGGTGCGAAGGTTGGTTCCGATGTGGCGTTTTTTGTCGGTGCGAACTCAAAACCGCCCCGATGGCATTCAGCATTGTGTCGGGGAAGAGGAGAATACGTCGAAAGAGTAGTAGGCAGAGAGTTTTGGCTTGTCATGGTGTTTCCGGAAATACCAATCTCTACCGAGTGGGCGTACAAGCAATATGATGCGTTGAGCACGTCAACGGTTCTTTCAGCCTGTGCCAAGAGGCGTAGAATGGACGCGCTTTTGGACGTATTTGCATCGGGTGATTCAGAGTCTTTGGGGAGATCGGTTTTTAACGATCTGGAAACGCCCGTGTGCAAATGTTATCCATTTGTGTCGAGGATTAAAGATGCCCTGGTTTCAGCAGGAGCTCACGGTGCTTGTATGACAGGGAGCGGTTCGGCAGTTTACGGTATCTGCGATTCGTTTGAGGAGAGCCTAGTGGTAAAAGAAAGGCTCACAGGGATGCTTCCCCGTGAGGCAGGTCCTTGCGCCGTTAAAATCGCGAAAACAAGGGGGTAATTATCATTGGAGATAGATGCTGTAGTTTTGGCTGCCAGACCTAATACAGGAAAACTGGCGTCAGAAAGTGATGAGCCATTGGAAGCCAATATAGATATTGGCGGAAGGCCCATGATAGATTATGTTTTTTCGGCTTTGCGAGGGGTTCCGGAGATAAGGAACATAATCCTCGTAGGTCCTCGAGATGGACTGTCGGCATACGCGGGCAACAGAGTGAAGATTGTGGAGCCAGGCGAGGATCTAATCTCCAACGTAAAGATCGGCCTGTCACATTCCGAATCTGAATACGTTCTTGTGGCATCGTCCGATATCCCACTCATAACAGATGAGATCGTGAAAGAATTCCTCCAGGCAGCGATATCATCAGGCGCTGACTTCGTGTATCCTGTGTGCACGAAAGAAGACTGCGACCTGAAGTACCCCGGTGTCCAGAGAACATACGCGAAGGTAAAGGGTACAAATTATACGGGAGGCAATCTTTTTTTCATAAAAGAAAGCCATGTTGAAAAACTCTGGCCCATGGTCGATGCAATGATCGAGAACCGAAAATCTCCTGTAAAGATGGGCATGTTCTTTGGTTTGGGGTTTTTGCTGAAAATCCTATTCGGGATTGCCGGCCTTCCTGAGATTGAAGATCATGTGGGCAAGATCGCCGGGATGAAGTGCAAAGCCTATGTGGCCGCTCCAGAAATAGGCATAGATGTTGACAAGCCTAAGGACTTGGAACTCGTTAGAAGTATATTGGCAAAGTGATATAATACCGTAGGAGAGATCGGCATGTCAGATGGTTCAAGAACAAATGTGGTCATATTAGCCGCCGGTGAAGGTACTCGGATGAAGTCTGATACCTCTAAGGTTCTTTTTCCCCTTTGTGGACGGCCTATGATAGATTATGTCCTAAATGCTGCTTTGGAGTTAGAACCCGATAAGATCGTTATTGTTTTGGGGCATAAGGGCCAAGAAATATTAGACCACGTTACCCGTACATGGGTAGAAGGCAGGAAAGATACCTGTCCCATCGAGTTCTCGTGGCAGACTCAGCAGTTGGGTACAGGTGATGCAGTAAGGTGTGCTTTAGATCTCATATCCTCGTTGTGTGAAAATGTGATGATCCTCTGTGGTGATACTCCTCTTATTACAGGCCGGCTGCTGCAAGAATTTGCGCGGATGCATCTGGCGTCGGGTTCTGATCTGTCTATCGTCACGACCATTCTTGAGGATCCGGGTTCATACGGACGTATAGTGAGAGACGAAGAGGGCAAGGTATCGAAAATCGTTGAAGCGAGCGACATTTCAGATAAAGAGGAAGGAGTTAAGGAAATCAACTCTGGTATTTACCTTGGGAAAAGGAGTATCTTATCTGAGTTTCTTCCGAGATTAAGCAACAAGAACGCAAAACAGGAATTCTATTTGACGGATATAGTTGAGATGGCTGCGAATGACGGGCTCAAGGTGTTGCCTTTTGTTTGGCAAGACAGCACGGCGGTTCACGGGGTAAACAACAGGTACGATCTTGCCTATGCCGAATCAAAGCTTAGGCAGAGGATCCTAGAGAGACTTTGCGTCTCGGGTGTTACAGTTCGCGATCCCCAGAACACATATGTAGACTATGGGGTTGAGGTTGGGAAGGATACCATAATCGAACCGAACACTTTTTTGGTAGGCGATACAAAAATCGGACAAAAGTGCATTGTCGGACCTTCTAGCTACATTATAGACTCGAATATCTCGGACGGCAGCAGGGTGTGGATGTCTGTCGTAGAGGACTCCGAAATTGGGCAGAATGCCGAAATAGGACCTTACTCGCATCTAAGACCCAAATGTGTAGTTGAATCCAATGTGTTAATAGGTAACTTTGCAGAAGTAAAAAACTGTGTAATAAAGCAGGGTTCTAAGGTTCACCATCATTCATATCTGGGCGATTGCTTCGTGGGCTCTCATGTTAATATAGGTGCAGGTACCGTTACGGTAAATTACGATGGAGTTAAGAAACATCAGACTATCATTGACGACGGTGCATTTGTCGGCTGCAACGCCAATATCATCGCTCCTTTGAGAATTGGGAAGGATGCTTTTGTTGCAGCAGGGTCGACCATCACTTCCGATGTACCTGATGGTTCTTTGGGAATTGCAAGGCAACGGCAGACCAACAAGGATGGCTGGGTGTCGAAGCGCAGAAAACAAGAGAAATAGGGGGTAACTCGATTGTATGGGTACGGTGGCCAGGATCTCAAGATCTTTTCCGGAAATTCCAATAAGAAACTTGCGTCTAGCATCTGCAAGCATATCGGAGTGCCTGAAGGCGCGATAGAAGT
>JAPXKJ010000034.1:0-11663 GCA_033810155.1 Bacillota bacterium
TCAAAATCTCTCTCCTCGATCATCGTTCCACCCGGAAGATGGCCACCCGGCCTTATGATCAACGTTACAGTTCCAGCTTTAAATCCCGGGGCGGTGCTTATGATCTGCACCTTTTCTGTGCCAACATCCACAATTCCTATCTTTAACGTAGACTTCGTGGGATAGGGTCTAACATCAAGTATCTTGCCCGAAACAACCGACGAGATATCTAGTTTGTCGTAATAAAGGTTTTCTACGTTAACGCCTACCATTGTCAAGCGGTCAGCCGTTTCTTTTGGTGACCACGGTAGATCTACATAATCTTTTAGCCAAGTCCACGGTACTTTCACTAAGATCCATACCTCCCAAAACTGTGCCCAAATCACAGCGTAAAATTCTGATCAAATTCTGCTCAAATCCCACGAAACTGATAGAGAAATCGTCTATCGTTTTCATACAAAAGTCTTATGTCCTCAATGCCGTACTTAAGCATAGCTAATCGATCCAGGCCAAACCCGAACGCAAAGCCTGTCACCTCGTCAGGATCATATCCTCCGTTTCTTAGCACACGAGGATGAACCATACCTGCTCCCGCAACCTCTAGGTACCCAGAACCTCCGCATACAGAACAACCCTGACCACCGCATAGGAGACATGATATATCTACCTCGCACGACGGTTCTGTGAAAGGGAAGTAGCTTGGACGCAATCGCATCTGTGTATGAGGTCCAAAAAAGGCCCTCACAAAGGTAGAGATTACCCCGCTAAGTTGCCTAAATGTTACATCTGTGTCAACAGCAAGCCCTTCGACCTGGTAGAACATGGGATGATGGGATGCGTCTGTAGGATCCCGTCGATACACACGTCCCGGGACTATGAACCGAACTGGCAATTTGCCCCCTAGTGACAACATACCTCTAATCTGCCCTGGAGAAGTGTGTGTCCTCATAAGAACATCATCTGTGATGTAAAATGAATCCTGCATATCTCGGGCAGGATGCCCCTTCGACATATTTAGATTCACGAAGTTCATCTCATCTGTTTCGGTCTCCCGACTTTCATACACACTAAAACCCAACCTTGAGAAGATTGAGATTATTTCTTGTAACGATTTGGTTAGTGGATGCAGCCCTCCTACTTCATATATCTTTCCGGGCAAGGTGACGTCTATCTTTTCCTTCGCTATGGATTCTTCAAGCGCAACACGCTCAAGTTCTCTTTTCTTAGCGGAAATGCAGTCGGAGATTCTCTCTCTCAAAGCATTAACATTTGCGCCATATTCACGTCTCTCTTCTTGGGGAAGACTTCCGATTCTCCTAAGAAGAAGCGAAATCTGGCCCTTCTTCCCTAGATATTTGAGGCGAAGCGATTCCAATTCATCCAGTGACGAGACTTTCTGAATCTCTTCAAGGAACTCTTTTTCGCTTTCAATCTCAGGCATAGCGCTCTCTCCTCCTTTGTCTATGCAAGATTTGGCTCAAGCCGATTAGTCTTCAAAACAAAAAACCGCCTTCATCCTTTCGGACGAAAGCGCGTTCGCTCCCGCGGTACCACCGGAATTTGTCCCATATCGGACCAACTCGTGTCCTTTGTAACGTAAAGGAACGCCAGACCTACTCAGTTCAGCCCGGTAGCTCCAGAGTGAATTCTGATCAGTTCTTTTGCAGGGAAATCTCAGCCACGTCGTCCCCTCTCTGTGCAAGTCCCTGATCCACGTTCTCCTTCATAGCCGGATTATATTATAAAGGTTTTTTGTTGGTTAAAAGCCTATTGAACATCAACATCTTGCGTTCTGGAGCATTTGGCATTGCTACTTGAGTACCGACGATAAAGCAGGTAAGCCGTCACCGAACCGGTCATCTCGAAGACTGACCAAAACAAATCCGCGATATCCGTGGCCAATCCCCCGCTTTCTCATTGTTTCCAGTATTATACCACAACACACGCGCTCCTAAATATCGCAAGGACTCATTCTCTGCTTAACAGCCTCGTAAAGCATAATGCTGCACGCCATACCTACGTTCAGCGATTCTATCCCGCCAGGCATGGGAATTGTCACATTTGAGCCTGGAAGCTCCAACACTTCTTTTCTCAAGCCCTGTGCCTCATTCCCTAGAACAACTGCCGTAGACCCTAAGAACCCGCAGTCCCATGGCGCAATACCTTCCTTCGGGACCGCTTTACACAAAAGTACACCCGAACTACACATGCTTGCCAAAACTTCTATCGGATCTCTTTTGAAAGTGACTCGGACCGCAAATATGGATCCTGCTGAAGACCTTATCACTTTAGGGGAAAAAGGATCGGCACTTACACCCGCTACGATCACATGAGTTACGCCAAGCGCGGCTCCGCTTCGCACCAAGGCCGCCACGTTGCCCGGATCTTGTACGTCAACTCCGACAACATAAAGCGACTGTTTCCATACCTCCCTTGGCTCACCATCGAGAAAGCGAAAAGGAACAGTAAGAACGCACAAAGCACCTTGGGGAGCATCAGTACCGGAGATTTTGTCAAACAATTGCCGAGAAACAACAAATAACTGGCAGGGCCACCTATAGTAGCTCATAGATTCCTTTATGGCAATGCCCTTCTCAGATTCTGCAAAATCTTCTGACAGAACAACTGCATGTACTTCTACGCCAGCCTGCAAAGCCGCAAGAACCACCGAAGGCCCCTCACCCACACTGAGGCCCACGCGCTCCCTTTCTTTCTTATGATAAAGACTTTTTATAAGGCGCCAAGGTATTTCGTTATACAACTACTACCCCCGTTCCAGCATATCGCTAAACCGTTGCACTCCGTCAGTTGGTCCTATAGCGATCATAACGTCGCCCTCCCGCAATGCCTCTTCGGGATTCACATATACGTTAACGTGACTGTTTCTCTTTATGCCTACTATATTTATTCCAAACTTGCCGCGAAGACCCAAATTGCTAAGCGTTCTACCCACTAAAGGTCCTTGGACCGGTACCTCCACCACTCCGTAATCTTCAGACAAATCTATATAATCTATAACGCTGCCTGAGACCAAGGAATATGCAAGCCTTCTCCCCATATCCTTCTCAGGAAAGACAATCTTATCGGCTCCAACGCTCTCCAAGATCCTACCGTGAACATCGCTTCCGGCCTTCACTACCACTTCATTAACTCCGAGCTGTTTAAGGTATAGCGTGATAAGAAGACTAGCTTCAAACTCACTTATGGCTACAACTACTACATCGAAATTCCTAAGCCCAAGCTCACCCAGTACGCCTTCGTTTGTTGCATCAGCTTCTACGGCTTCAGTCACCACCGAAGCGATAGCCTGCACTTTCTCAGGATCTACATCAACGGCCAAGACATCCGCTCCTAGCTTACCTAACGTTCTGGCAAGGCTCGCTCCAAATCTTCCTAAGCCAATCACTGCAAATTGTTTCCGCATGTGTCTCCCTCACTTCAGTCTTAACCCACTGAGACTCTTTCCTCAGGATACCTAATATTAGGCTTCTGAGAATTACTGTAGATCGCGATCATAAAACTCAAAGGACCTACTCTGCCGGCAAACATGGTAATGGTAATCACTATCTTTCCAAAGTCACTCAATGACGGGGTTAGGCCCCTTGACAATCCAACCGTCCCAAAAGCTGAGACAACTTCAAACAATATGTCAAAGAACTCAGCATCCTCTGTTATGGTCAACAAAAGAGTCGAGGTAACGATAAGTCCAATGGATAGCAAAACGATTACAAGCGCCCTCGTCACTAAGTTGCGAGGAAGTCGCCTCTTGGAAACATTCACGTCTTCCTGCCCTCTAACAGAGGAGCCAACGAACTTCAATGTAGAGTAAAAAGTGGTGGTCTTTATTCCACCTCCTGTCCCTCCCGGAGAAGCGCCTATGAACATCAGC
This sequence comes from Bacillota bacterium, assembly GCA_033810155.1. GTDB lineage: Bacteria > Bacillota > Sulfobacillia > Fermentithermobacillales > Fermentithermobacillaceae > UBA3907. The sequence continues at coordinate 3,869 of JAPXKJ010000034.1, forward strand.
AAAATAACGATAAAAGCAGTCGGTATCTTTAGACTCTCAATGGCTATTGAATTGAACCCTGCAGTTCGAGGTGTAACTGACTGAAACCATGAAGAAAGTAGTTTATCACCTATGCTCATGTTTCCAATAGTAGCGGGATTGTTTCTTTCCAATGCATATACACAGACAGTCCCTACCAAAAGCAGAATCACCGTCACCTTTACTGCAACTCTAGTATGAAGCGACAATTTCCCCCAGTTCCCTTTGTTTGAGTACAAATCGGCTATAACGTAGAAACCAACGCCTCCTAGTATTATCAGGAGACTTATAGGAATAATGATCCATGGAGTGCCGGAGCATTCCATGAGACTTGATCCGGTGATATCAAACCCTGCATTACAAAAAGCAGAAATCGAATGGAAAACGCCGAAGAAAACAGCTTCTCCAAACTCAAGGCCCATTGAACAAGAAAACGCAACGCCCAGTACCAGTGCGCCTACAGCCTCAAACACCAAAGTAAACACAATAACCTCTTTCATGAGGCCCACCAGCCCCGAAAGGCTCCAATAACCCATTTGCTCCTGGATCATTATCCGTTCTTTCAGTGTGACACGGCGACCAGTAACCAAGGCATGGGCAGTTGCATACGTCATTATCCCCAGACCGCCTGCCTGGATCAGTAACAAGATAACTACCTGGCCAAACACGCTCCAATAGGCTGCGGTATTATGAACCACAAGCCCTGTGACGCATACTGCAGAAGTTGCCGTAAAAAGGGCATCCACAAATCTGGTTCCAGTACCACTTGCCGCTGAAATAGGCAACATAAGTAAGACAATCCCTACCGATATCATGCATAGGAAACTAAGCACCAGAAACCTTGTGGGAGTCAACCACCTACCACTTTGTTTCACAATACCCACTCTTTCCTCGAAAGCTTATCTACTGGGATTGACCAACTGCACCAACCTGGTTCTTTGCGAGCGCGACCAGTTCCGAGAAAGCTTCGGGTTGGGACACGGCAAGATCCGCTAACATTTTTCGGTTAATCTGCACATTGGCTTTTCTCAGCCCGTCTATGAATCGGCTGTACGTCATCCCGTTCATACGAGCTGCAGCGTTAATCCTAGCAATCCAAAGTCTCCTAAAATCTCTTTTCTTCTGCTTACGATGGATACGAGCATAGTTCAGCGACTTCATGACGGCTGCATTGGCCGTCCTGAATGACTTAGAGCGTTTTCCATAGTATCCCTTTGACAGTTTCAGTACTTTTTTGTGCTTTTGTCTCTTTGTGACCGACGACTTAACACGTGGCATTTTCAGCTACCTTCTTTCTTTCCCTGATACATATTAACTAACGTGCACGCCTATCTCCCGAACTCATTTGTAGGGTATAAGTGCCCTTATCTCTTTTGCATACACGTCGTTGATGATAGTGTCCTTCCTCAGCCTTCTCCGTCTGGCATGGCCTTTGTGCACCAGTTTGTGCCCATGGCCTGAACGGAAATGACGTATTTTCCCGGTGCCTGTCACAAACAAACGCTTCTTTGCACCGCTGTGAGTCTTCATCTTGTTTTTCTTTGCCACTTCAGACTTCCTTTCTGCGTTGACTGAAATGCATACCTCAACCCTCGTCCAAAACCTCCCGTTCCAAGTCCTAGCTATTCATCTTACTCAACTACATCTTCCATATCAGAAGACTTGGTGCGCAATGGATCTTGAGGTTTTGGCGCCAAGATCATTATCATATTCCGACCTTCCATTTTTGGCGGTTTTTCAACCGTGCAAATATCTTTCACATATTCCAGCAGTCGCTCCAATCTCTTTTGCCCAAGATCGACGTGAGCGAGTTCCCGACCTCTGAACATTATGGTCGCCTTAACCTTATCTCCCTGACTCAGGAACTTTTGGCAAGCTCTGGCCTTAACGTTGAAGTCATGTTCGTCAATAGTAGGACGCATCTTAACTTCTTTGACATCTTGGTTTTTCTGCTTTTTCCTAGCCTCTTTGAGTCTCTTGGACTGCTCATACTTCCATTTGCTGAAGTCCATCATCTTGCATACTGGAGGCTGCGCCTGAGGAGCTACCTCCACTAGGTCGAAGCCACGCTCCCTGGACATCCTTATTGCCTCATGGGTCGGGAAGATGCCCAACTGCTCTCCGTCAGCAGAAACAAGCCTTACTTCGCGTGCACGGATTTGTTCGTTTACTCTTTGACTAATCTGGCTTATTTAACTACACCTCCCTTCTCCTATATATAATAAGCGGGCTGATGAAAACCTCCACCCGCCCGCACATTAGCTCGCACCTTCCAGCTTGATTCGAACCAGTTATACTAAAAACCCGTCCGATAAGCAATTCAAGTTTGATGACCTTAGCAGCATGAAACACCGTAAGGTGAGAAGCGGATGGCTTCTTCTTAACGTTCAACAGTATACCACATACTCAAACGCAATTCCATTTCTATCTATCCGAGCATGTAAACAAAGATTCTAGCGCTTTAGCATCTATTTCCTCATTTGCCCGCTTAAGAAACTCGTCGAGACTCATCATGCCCAAAACCCCGAGGCTCCTATGCCTCAGAGAGATACTCCCATCGTCTTTCTCCTTTTGACCGACTACGATCATGTAGGGGATTTTTTCAAGTTGGGCTCGCCTTATCTTGTAGCCAACTTTATCTTGTCCCGAATCGCATTCAGCCCGTAGACCTGCATCTTTTAGTCTAAGGGTGATCTCATGTGCATAGTCCATCTGCTTATCGGAAATCGGCATGACCCTAACCTGCACTGGCGCCAACCATAGAGGAAATGCCCCTGCATACTGTTCGATCAAACCGCCAATGAACCGTTCCATGGTGCCTAGTACTGTACGATGAATCACAACAGGTCTGTAACTACGACCATCTTCACCGATGTAGGCTATGTCAAACCGTTCTGGTAAGTTGAAGTCAGCTTGTATAGTTGGCCCTTGCCACAGTCGCCCCACCGCGTCTCTGGTTTTTATATCAATCGCAGGGCCGTAGAACTTGGCTTCTCCGATATCTACCTTGTACCGAAGGTTTTTCGCCTTAAGAGCGTTCTCCAAGGCTGACTCTGCTTGTTCCCACACATCATCAGTTCCAATGTACTTGGCCTTGTTATTCGGGTCTCGGACTGACAACATACATTCATAATCATTATATCCGAACGTTTTTAACATAAACTCGGTAAGATCCAATACCCCAATAAGTTGTTCCTCAAGCTGGTCCGGCCTGCAGAACAAGTGAGCATCGTCTTGAGTCATGCCCCTTACCCTTAACATCCCATGAAGGACTCCCGAACGTTCATATCGGTATACAGTGCCCAGTTCCGCGTATTTTATCGGCAGATCCCGGTAGCTTCTTGTGCTGTTTTTGTACAGAAGGATATGAAACGGACAGTTCATAGGCTTGAGTAGATATTGCACTTCATCCACTATGATAGGGCTATACATATTCTCCTTGTACCAATCCCAATGTCCCGACGTCTTCCAAATATCGAGCTTTGCGATATGCGGAGTATACACAAGGTCGTATCCACGTTTTCTATGCTCCTTCTTCCAGAAATCCTCAATGACTTCGCGTATCACTGCGCCTTTTGGATGCCAAAACACGAGCCCCGGTCCTGCTTCTTCCTCTATGCTGAAAAGATCTAGGTCCTTGCCAAGTTTCCTATGATCCCTCCGCTTTATGTCTTCCAACCTTGCCAAATGAGCCTCAAGGTCTTGTTGGTTCATAAAAGCTGTTCCGTATATGCGCTGCAGCATCGTACGATTCTCATCGCCACGCCAATAGGCGCCTGCGATGCTCAGAAGTTTGTATGTCTTTACGTACCCGGTGCTCGGCACATGAGGTCCTGCGCATAAGTCCACAAACTCCCCTTGTCTGTAAATAGAAACTGGCTCATCCTCTGGAATCTCCTCGAGGATCTCGAGTTTGAATGGTTCTTGCATTTGCTCAAACAACGCACGGGCCTCTTCCCTCGACATGACCTCTCTGCAAACAGGCAGGTTCTCTTTTATGATGCGAGCCATCTCAGCCTCAATTACCGCCAAATCGTCAGACACAAAGCCATGTTCCGTATCAAAATCATAGTAGAATCCATCCTCGATTGCGGGTCCTATTCCCAACCGTGTTTTGGGAAATAGGCGCTTTACAGCCTGCGCCAAGATATGTGACGCAGTATGACGCAATGCTTCACGTGCTTCTTCTGATTCAAATCCCAGCGGGGTCACGGAACAATTCCATTTGATCTCTTCCATGAGTTCCATAGACGACCGTCCCATCTCACAATCTACTTGTACCATTAAGACTCCATCGTCCCAACCGAAACCATCTTTGACGTCCAGAAAAGTGCTCCCTGCAGGAACTGACAGCGACTTCCCTTCCCACCTGACTTCAAATTCTTTGGGACCATCCCCCGGAGCAGGCAAAACTCTTTCCCCCATTTCATCTTCCTCCTAACTTTCAAAAATAGTCAGACATTGTAACCTATAAACAAAAATCTCGCCTCTACGTGAGGGGCGAGACTCTAGTTCGCGGTTCCACCCTGCTTCAGAAAACTTCAAATACTCTAATATGAAGTAATCTCTCGGAAGAACTGTAACGTGTTCTCGACGTCGATGTTATCCTTTAAAAAGGCTTCCACCGAAGACTCAGAGGTGGTGTTCCCTAGCGCCTGAGCACAAGCGGCTCTCAGTCACAGACCGCTGTTTCCTGTTCACAGTTGCCTCTAGGTACTGCCCTCTTCATCGTCACTCTCTTAAGGATGTGTGTGCATTATATCGCATGAACATGCCTAGATCAAGACTCGGTCCTTCCTAAGGCAATACGTTCTTTCTCATCCAGTTTTCGGCTATAGAGCATCGATACCAAAGCTATGGCGGCCCCACAAAGAAACACTGCTCTTGAGCCAACATGGTCCCACAGCAAACCTCCGAGCATCGGCACTGCTATTCCACTTATGTGGTTTATCGTACTCCCCATAGCATACTCAGCCGATAAGACCTCTCGAGGCGCGATCTTCCCAAGATGCGTCGTAATCGCGACATCAAATCCTACAAGGCCAGTGTCTAACACGTAAATGAAATACAATAGCAAAGGATCATTCACAAATGCATATGAACTAAACAGGATGATTACGACAGAGTAGTTAAACACTAGTGATTTCTGCTCGCCCCACCTATCGATTAACCTGCCGATGAGCGGTCGCGTAAAAATCGCAACCAAACTAGAAACGGCCGAAAGAAGCACCATTGTACTCAGTGGAGTCATGTACGTCTGAACCAATAGATACCCCGCAAAAGTTGCATTTACGTGTCTTCGAGCACCGCCTAAGAAGGTAAGCACGTAATAGCTCGCGTACTTCACGTTGAAATCCAGGACCGTAGTAGGTTTTTCAGTAGCACCTGTTTTTCGTCTAAGTACCGTTACACCACCTACAAGCGCCGAAACACCTGCAATAAGATGTATGAGGTCATAGTCTGCATTTCCCAATAGGCGGGATATTAACAGTACAAACGCTAGCGCAACCAGTGATGATGCTGCGGCGACGCTATTAATCAGGCCCATTCGGGTAGCTCTTTCTGAAGGACGGCACGATTTGACTACCATTGATGACTGTACCGGGTAAAACAGGTGAAACCCAAAAGAAAGCACAAGTGTTGCTAAGATCAACATGGGAAACCCTGCAACCGCTGTATGCAAAAGTAATCCCACTGCTGCTATGATTATACATAGTCCTGCATACACGTTCTCGCTGAAGAACCGCGCCAACATTGCAAAAGGGGCAGTCAAAAGCCCTGGGATCTCTCTCACACCTTGAACGAACCCAAGTTCTGCTGGGTTTATGCCCACGACTTCCACCACGAAATTGTTGAATATACCCCTTTGAAGCCCCAAACCAAACTCAAGCGCTGCTGTGGCAAACGTCACGTTTCTAAAGACATCTTTGTCTTCCGTTGACAGTTGAGCACCTTTCTCAGAGATCTCCTCCTTCTCAAGATCACATGACGCTTTTTCATCTGGGCCTCGATTAGTCTTCTGCTTGTTCACTTGGTACATCCTCCATCTGAATATAGCTCAATGATTAAAAGAAACGTGCCCAGCAGGCCACCTGTGAGATAAGAACCAAGCGCGCAGGGTTTTGCTGCAAGAGATGGTTCGCTTTGAGTACCGAAATATCCTTCTCGAAACGTACAAGTAGAGGAATTCCAAGGGAACATAAAGAAGGTAAACTACAGCAAAAGGGGGGGATGTTATTGACTACGGCATGGGCAGAGTTTCTCCAACAATTCAGCTCGCCTTTTATGGACAACCTGGCCTATCTCGTAACAAACCTCGGCTCCGAACTCTTCTACACCTTGATGCTTCCCATACTCTACTGGGTCTGGGATAAGGACGCAGCATATAGGATCAGTGTAGTTTTCCTATCGTCTGAGCTTTTAAACCGTTGTCTCAAAGTCGTCTTCAAAGTACCGAGACCACCTGCAACAGAGTCTGCACGGATAATGCATCCGGAAACTGGCGGGGGATATGCCTTCCCTAGCAGCCATGCTCAGGATACAACGGCTTTTTGGGGATGGCTGTGTCTGGAAGTCCGAAAAAAGTGGCTATACGTGGTCTCTACTATCCTGATTCTTGCGATTTCGATTTCTCGAGTGTACCTCAACGTTCATTGGCCGAGAGATATCATAGGTGGGATAATAGTAGGCATTTTGCTCTTGCTGATTTGGCACATGATTTTCACCTACTACAAAAAGGATAGATTCCCTCTAGGATTGCGTTTCTTTGGATGCATCGTTGTTCCCTTAGCCGTCTACCTCCTAAATCCAAATGAGACGGAGATGTTGACAGGGCTCTTAATAGGGGTCTCTACAGGTCGTATCTTAGACGAGACATTCCTAAACTGGAATACAAAAAGTAGCGTCTCCAAGAATGTCTTCAAAGTGGTCACAGGAATCGCAGGGTTCTTCGGGCTAAGATACGGTTTGAAAGCTATTTTCCCTGACCTTGGGCTTTTTCATGTGCTTCGCTATTCAATAGTAGGTCTGTGGGTTACTTTCTGTGGTCCATGGCTATTTGTGAAACTAGGCTGGCGAGATGCATAGTCCGCAGCCAATCATTAAATGGAAAGAGAGATGTCCTATGTTCAAAAAACTGTTTGGCTTTCGTTTCCATTCGAATAGGCACACGGTAAAAAGAATTTCTGCAACTACACTTGCGTTGGCGATGGCTATTGCCATCTTTTTCTCCTACGGCACGCACACCTTGGCAGCCGAAAAAAGCACGTTTTACGTATGCTTTCCCTTATACCTAGAAAGTGGCATCTATGTTTTCCCAGTAAAATACACTCTACCAGAGACTAGCGAGCCTATTCGAGCTGCTCTTGAGGCTTTGATCCGTGGAGTCCCTGATAGCGAGGTACTGTACCCAATGTTTCCTACTGATGCCAAGGTCCTGAGCGTTTCAGTAAAGGACGGCTTATGCACTGTAGATTTCAGTGAGGAAATAATGCATATGTCCGTTGGCTCAGGAGGAGAACTGGCCGCAATTGAGGCCATAGTGTCCACCGTATGCGGATTCTCAGGCGTAGACAGGGTTCAAATACTAATTGCCGGACAGCCCGCAGAATCTTTAGCAGGACACGTTGATATAAGCCATCCTTTGACGAGAAACTATGACCGTATGTTCGTTCCATTGGAAGATGTCACCCAACATTGGTCAGGAGGTTATGTAGGAGCGCTGCAGATCCTTGACATAGTCCATGGCTATGAAGACATGACTTTTAGGCCCGAGAAA
>JAPXKJ010000035.1:0-11436 GCA_033810155.1 Bacillota bacterium
GATGTTACCCTGCTGTGATGCAGGTTTAAGTTCTTTTGGTGTATAGAAACTCTTTCTTTATTTCTTTTAGAAGATCAGGCGACGAAAAGACGTCTATGGACGTGGCGGCAAGAGCTTTGGCGCTATCGGTGATTGCTCTGTGGCCCATTTCAGATACGGTCGCCTCTGCAAACTCTTTGGAATGGCTCGTTGCGGTTCCCGGTTGGCAGATTGCAATATAAGCATGTATGGATGGCACAACCTGGCTAACGTTACCCATATCCGTAGAACCTCCGCCCGCTTTTTCTTCTGGCAATGATACGTGTCTGCCCAATGATTCCAGGTTTTCTGTAAAGATGCTTGCGAGGGTTTTGTTGGTTACCATGTTAGCATAAGTCTTGGCGGTATATCTGAATTTGACGCGTGCCCCTGTTGCAAGTGCCGCTCCTTCTGCACAATTACGAACCTTCTTTTCTAGTTCCTCCAGGTACTTCATCTCTTTGGCCCTTACGTACATTCTTATCTCAGAGTAGTCTGGAATAATGTTGGGTGCTTCGCCACCTTCTGTTATCACTCCGTGGATCCTGGCATCTTCGGTCACATGTTGCCTGAGCGCATTCCATCCATTGAACGTTAAGATTGCGGCATCGAGGGCGTTTATTCCTTCGTGAGGGGCTCCTGCTGCGTGCGCGCTCTTTCCGTAGAAACTTATCTCTAGCGCGACTCTTGCGTTTGAAGAAGCTATTACAACGTCGGTTTGTGATGGGTGAATCATCATGGCAACGTCCACATCGTCAAAAACTCCGCACTCGACCATAGTAACTTTTCCACCGGCATTATCCACTGCGCCTTCTTCTGCTGGCGTCCCCAGAATCACCACCGTGCCGTGTAGCGCATTGATCACAGAAGCAAGAGCTGCGCCTGCCCCGACTGCTGCGGTACCAATGATATTGTGTCCGCAACCATGTCCAATCCCTGGAAGGGCGTCGTATTCGGCAAGTATTGCCACAGTAGGGCCACCAGGTTTTCCGCGTTTAGTTGCTTTGAAGCTAGTAGGCATATCACATATCCCAATCTCCACCTCAAAGCCTTGTTCTTCTAGAAACTTTGAGAGCATCTGGGATGATTTGAACTCTTGATGTCCCAATTCTGGTTCGCTGTACATCTTATCGCTCATGGCTATAAGAGTATCCCTTAAATCATCTACCGCATCCATCGCTCTTTTCTTGAGCACTTCCTTTTCAGACATAACTAACTCCCTCCTGAGTGTAGGATAAGGCCTCATATATGATTGAACAAAAGCTGTCTTTAGGTATGTTTTCAAGACATAAGACAACTATTCGACAAACAAACACGATATTCCTTTCAGGGAAGCAAGGGGGACGGTACTTTCTGCTTCACTTATGAAGCAGAAAGTACCGTCCCCCTTGCTTCTGTCCAAGGAAGTCTCCTTATGGCCGAAAGAGTTTGGGGCGTATTACCACCTGTTATAGGCGAAGAGTTCATCAACGTTCTTTCTGGTTCTCATTATGCCTTCCTTGTCGGGATAACCTATAGGAAGAAGACAGACTATGCTAACTTCACTAGGAATGCCAAGAAGTTCCTTTACTTTATCTTCGGAAAAAGCGCCGATCCAGCAGGTTCCGAGCCCCAAAGAGTGAGCAACAAGGGTCATGTGATCCATAGCTATTGCAACGTCTACGAATGCATATCTTCGTTTTGGATTGAGAGCGCATCCTACTATTACAACCGGAGCCTGACCCACAAAAGACTGGTTGTTGCAGGCAGGCACCAAATCTTGTCGGAGTTTTTCGTCCTTTACCACAACAAATCTATACTCTTGTCTGTTTCCTGCTGAAGGAGCCAATCTGGCAGCTTCAAGTATAGTAGATAGCGCTTCGTCGGGGATTGGCTGGTCTTTGTACTGTCTTATAGAACGCCTTCCTTTAATTGCCTCTAAAACGTCCACGGTATTACCTCCCTAATACGATTCTGTGCTGGATAATTGGTTTCGCAAAATGGTTAGTAACACTAAAGATTATTCTGCATCTTGTCGCCATAATCCTTTTCTTATAAGTACCTTCGGGCTGTGGTTTTCCGCGTCATTTCTTAGAACCGTGTTTCTTTGCTATCAGGGACGTTTGCTTTCCATTCCTCCTTGATAAGCAAGTTTTAGCATGTTAGGATGGTCATAGACTTCAAAAGGAGGATCGCTTCCGAAAGATATGAGCAATCGCTAGTTGGAGCAGGACAATACCCATTTGAAGGCTCGTCTGTTCACTGCATTTTCTTCGGCAGACGGCCCTAGGTTTGCTAGCGATATTTCGGGAGGGATCTGAATTGAGTTTACTACGACTTAATAGCATCTCCGTTTCATACAAAGGGACATCCGTGCTTGATCAAGTGTCGTGCGTAGTTTCAGAAGGCGACCGCATAGGGATTATTGGCCCCAACGGTTCTGGCAAATCTACTCTTTTGAAGGTAATCATTGGAGAGATTGTGCCTGAGAAGGGGAACCTGGTTTGGAGCAAACAGCATAGAATAGGTTACGTGCCGCAGACGTTTCACTGGGAGGATGGAAGCACACCTTTGGATGTTATAGGTGTGGAAAATGCAGACCAACTAGGCAGATTTGGTGTCTCTAGGGAACTGTGGGAACGTAGTTCTTTTTTCCTCAGCGGAGGCGAAAAGACTAGGGTCCTTTTGGCAAAAGCGTTTCTTAACTATCCGGACGTCCTCATCCTAGATGAGCCTACCAATCACGTGGATATCGCAGGTATACAGTGGATCGAGGCGATTTTCCAAAGATACCAAGGGACCGTTTTGGTTTCCTCACACGATCGCTACTTTCTGGATTCGGTGTCCAAGAAGATATGGCTTGTAGAGGGACATTGTCTAAAAGAGTACGCTGGCAACTATTCGTCCTATATGCGAATGAGAAAGGCGGAACTGGCTTACCAGGAAAAAGAGCATGCAAAGTGGCAACGGAGCGTAGAAAACCTAGTCAAAGAAGTGAGAGATAGGCGTCAGTGGTTCGATAAGGCGCACAAAGACGCCGGTCAGAATGACTATCTTAGAAGACGAAGTAAAAAGCATGCAAAGCAGTTCAAAGCCAAAGAACGAAGAATAGAGAATCTGATAGAAAAAAGGCCTCAAAAACCAGTTGCTAAGAAGCCTATATCTGTAAATCTCGAAGACCGTTCTTATAGAACTAAGACCATTCTAAGAGGAGAAGAACTGTCCTTCAAGTATGAATCTGAGTCCCCCTATATTTTCCAAAACGCTAGTTTTCGTGTGTCCCCTGGCGAAAAGATTGCCCTGTTAGGTCCTAATGGTAGTGGAAAAACCACGTTGATAAGGCTGTTTGCAGGCGAATTAACACCAACTTCCGGTGCCCTATATGTGAACCCAAACATCCAAATCGGATATTTGTCTCAGATGTTAGAGGGGCTTGATGGTGCCTGTAGCGCTGCCGAAAATGTGTCAAAAAAGACAGGTCGGACAGTTTCCGATGCTAGGAATATTTTAGGGTATTTAGGCATATCAGGTGAAAAGCAGGTTTTACCTTTGTCCAGTCTTAGTATGGGTGAACGTTCCAGAGTAGCATTGGCTTGTTTGACCTTTGCTCCGTATGATCTTTTGCTTTTGGACGAGCCTACCAACCATTTGGATTTGATAGCTAGGGAAGGAGTCGAGGAGGCTCTAAACTCATTTCCTGGAGCGGTGATCGTATCTACCCATGACCGCTTCTTGGCAAACAGACTTTCTTCTTCTATATGGTATCTTCAAAACAAGATTCTGGAAGTTTTCAAAGGGACTTATCAAGAGTTTCAGATTTGGCAAGTTTCTAGCGATAAGACTGATGATAAGGGGCAAGAGGCTACGTATGACAGAACAGTGCGAGATCTGAAAGCGCAAGAGCTTGCGGCTCGGCTCAAGATTGCGGAAATCGTGTCTAAACTTGCTCAGGCATCAGATCCTTTAGAGAAGTCCGCATTGGAGAAGGAGTACCAAGACGCAATTAGAGAATTGAATGCGGTTACGAAGAGTTGATCTTGGTATAGCGTGTCTTGTGAGAAGACCTACCCGATGATAAATTTATGTGGAGTAAGAGCGAGATAGGGGAGTCTTGAGAATAGAGGTGACAATCTTGCCGGATTGTGGAAAGAAAATATCTGAGAAACTAGATGCAGACGATTTCATTGAAAATTCAATTCGCCAGATAAGGGAGACCATTGGTGACTCCGCAGCGATAGTCGGGGTTTCGGGAGGAGTTGATTCGACTGTAGCGGCGGTGCTAGTTCACAGAGCCATAGGGGACAGGCTGCATCCGATCATGGTGGATCACGGTTTATTGCGTCAAGGAGAAGTTGAATCGGTTGTGGAACCGCTGCGGAAACTTGGCATAGAAGTCTGTGTAGTTGATGCCCAGGATCGGTTTTTAGATAAATTGTCGGGTGTAACCGATCCCGAACTCAAACGGAAGATCATAGGTGAGGAATTCATAAGAGTCTTCGAAGAGCAAGCTCGAAAGTGGAAAGATGCTCATTTCTTGGTCCAGGGCACTATCTACCCTGACGTAATTGAGTCAGGGGGCAGCCGAGCGAAAGGTGGCGGACAACTGATAAAGAGCCACCACAATGTAGGCGGGCTACCTGATGACATCCAATTTGAACTTGTAGAGCCTTTGAGAGAACTATACAAAGACGAGGTAAGGATAGTAGGTGAGAGTCTAGGATTGCCAAAAGAACTCCTTCACAGACACGCATTTCCCGGTCCCGGATTAGCAGTAAGAGTGCTTGGAGAAGTTACCAGAGAGAGACTAGATATCGTTCGTAGAGCCCAAAAGGTGCTAGACGAAGAGATTAGGTCCGCAGGATTGTACGATGAACTATGGCAGTGTTTCTGCGTCTTGCCCGATGTGAAAACTGTTGGGGTACGGGATGGAGGCCGCACCTATGGCTACATGATTGGCATACGAGCCGTGGTATCACAAGACGCCATGACCGCAGAGTGGGCTCGTATCCCCCACGAACTATTGAATTCAATAGCAGATAGGATCGTACGAGAAGTGGACCAGGTCAATCGAATAGTATACGACATCACATCCAAACCACCTGCTACCATCGAGTGGGAGTGAAGCACCGGGGACGGTACTTTCTGCTTCATGATAGAATGGGTTGTATGAAGTCCGCGAACGCGTGGGACTTTGAACTCTTTCTATATTACTAAGCCGACTTTACGCGGTCGCCTAAGGAAAGGTGGGCACCTCAAATGATTATTAGGTACACCAGGCCAGAGATGGCTCGCATTTGGAGCGAGGAGAATAAATTCCAAAGATGGCTTGAAGTTGAAATACTTGCCCTTGAAGCGTGGGAGATACTTGGTAAGGTACCTTCTGGTACTGCTCAATTAGTCAGAGAAAGAGCCCAAGTCGACCCCAAAAGGATTCAGGAGATAGAAGCCGAAGTGCGTCACGATGTAATTGCTTTTGTGACCCAAGTAGCAGAAACAGTTGGAGAAGAAGGAAAGTACATCCACTACGGACTCACATCCTATGACGTGGTAGATACAGCCCTTTCTTCACTCATGAAAGAGTCTCTAAAAATTCTCTCGAATGACGTAGACGAACTGCTAGAAGTCCTGGGCCATATGGCCATGAAATATAAAAGTACGCCTATGATTGCTAGGACTCACGGAGTGCATGCAGAACCGACAACTTTCGGGCTTGTAATTGCGCTTTGGTACGAAGAAATGAAAAGGAACCACCAGCGGATTCAAGATGCGATTTCCCAAATATCAGTTGGCAAACTCTCTGGTGCTGTGGGAACATATGCTCACGTTGATCCCTTTGTGGAGAAATACGTTTGTGAAAAACTAGGGTTAGAGCCTGCACCTATATCCAACCAGATAATCCAAAGAGACAGACATGCTTTTACACTTTCAAACCTAGCTATTGTGGCAGGAACTTTGGAAAAGATGGCAACTGACCTAAGGACTTGCGCGCGAACCGAAATAAGAGAGGTGGAGGAACCTTTTGCGGCAGGGCAAAAAGGTTCTTCTGCCATGCCCCACAAGAAAAATCCTGTGGGGCTAGAACAGATATGTGGCATGTCCAGGCTCATGAGAAGTTACGCCCTAGCGGCACTAGAGAATATTAACTTGTGGGATCAAAGAGACATATCCAATTCATCTGTAGAGCGTATAATAGTGCCTGATTCTATGACGCTTATGGATTACATGCTTAACCGGATGACTAGAATCCTCAAAGGACTAAAAGTATATCCCGAAAGGATGCTCGCTAACTTGAATCTCACAGGGGGCCTGGTTTTTTCCGAACAAGTGCTTTTGAAACTTGTCTCGAAAGGTCTTAGCCGAGAAGAAGCATACGAGAAGGTTCAATCCCATGCCATGGCTGCGTGGGAGATGCCACCTACATTCAAAGAGAGAGTCATGAAAGATCCCGACTTTTTGAAGTTGTGTAGCAAAGAAGAGATTGAATCGTGTTTTGACTTAGCGGATACCCTTTCCCACGTAGAGTACATTTTCAGAAATATTGGTCTTTTGCAGAAATAGAATACCAAGAAAAACTAGTTAAGGAATCGAGGTGCATTTTTGTGACCATAAATGGCAGGGATCCAGAAGTGGTTACTCCAGGAATGTGGAGAGAAATGGGGCTTAGAGACGACGAGTACGAACTCATAGTGGAAAAGTTGGGCAGGGAACCTAACTACACAGAGTTGGGATTGTTTTCAGTTCTTTGGTCTGAGCACTGTGGTTACAAACATTCAAAGAACCTATTAAAAACCTTGCCGACAGAGGGACCTTACGTACTAGTAGGCCCTGGAGAGAACGCTGGTGTAGTTGATATAGGCGATGGATTGGCTGCGGCGTTCAAGATCGAATCCCACAATCATCCATGCGCAGTTGAACCATATCATGGTGCAGCCACAGGTGTAGGTGGCATCGTAAGAGATGTCTTGGCCATGGGAGCTCGGCCTGCAGGCGTTGCGGGCACCGTGAGATTCGGTCCCCTTTCTAACGAAAGGAATAGGTTTTTATGTTCGCAAGTATCGGCTGGCATGATGGATTATCTCAGGACGCTAGGTATTCCAGCCCTATGGCTAGATGCATTCTTCGCGGAACCCTATAGTCAGAATCCCTTGTGCAATGTTATGTGTGTAGGGCTTATGACGGCTTCCGATATTCATAGAGGTCAGGCTGGAGGTATAGGTAATATTGTGATGATCGCTGGCAGTCCTACTGGAAGAGATGGCATACACGGATGCACTTTTGCTTCAGAGGAAATTGCTGAAACTCTGGAAACCAAACCGCCCACCGTCGAAGGCGACCCTGAAGTGGAGAGGCGCCTTATTGAAGCTTGCCTTGAAATGATGCAAAGCGGGGCAATTGTGGGGATACAAGACATGGGGGCGGCTGGAATAGCATCTTCTGCGGCAGAAACAGCGGCGAGGGCTGGAACTGGTGTTTCAATTGAGATCACAAAAGTTCCCCTGAGAGAAGAAGGAATGACCCCTTACGAGATACTCTTGTCTGAAACGCAGGAGCGAATGCTTTTGATCGTTGAGCGGGACAAGTTAGAAAATGTCAAGAGCATTGCTCGGAAGTGGAATATAGATGTTGCGGAAATAGGTGCAGTTAATGATACTGGCAGGTTTGAAGTTACGGAGGATGGCAAAAAAGTTGCTGACGTACCAGCTAGAATCCTAACAGATGCGCCTGTTTACGATGCCGAGTGGCGAGAGCCAAAGTACCTTTCGGAGACGAGGGCGTTTTCACCAAGACAAATCCCCATACCTCGCCTGGAAGACCTCAACCGTATTTTGTTAAAACTCCTTGAATCACCTAACCTTGCTTCAAAAGATGCCTTGTGCACTTACTCCATGAAGAATCCAGATGAACTAGAGAAGAACAGAGATCTTCTGGATTCCGGCTGCAGGTCCCTACGACTGGCCAAAGTCGGACCGGTGTGGCAAGTATCCGGCACAAGCAAAGGCCTTTCAGCCGTCACTGGTGTGAACGGTAGGTTAGTTTACCTCGACCCCAGAGCCGGCACTCAATGGGCTGTTTGTAACGTTCTGCGTAACATCGCGGCTACAGGTGCTACTCCCTTAGGAATCAGTAATTGCCTGAACTTTGGTAATCCGGAGAACCCTGAGATATTCTGGCAGTTGAAAGAGTCTGTTGACGGAATGGCGGAAGCATGTAAGGCGCTGGGCGTGCCAGTTACCGGTGGAAACGTGAGCTTGTACAACGAAACCGGAGGCGAGCCTGTATATCCTACGCCTGCAATAGGTGCTGTGGGGGTAATCGATGATGTGAATAGAGCGATCGCTCCTGGATTTAGAGAACCCGGGCAGAAAATTGGGATAATTGGCAGGATTCTGGGAGATGAACAATCTATCTGTGGCTCGGAATACCTTGAAACGATACACGGGATGGTATCGGGCAACGTCAAATACCCAAAACTCGATCTTGAGCAAGGAATAATCCATGTGCTAACTGATTGTTCTCGAACTGGGATTTTGAGCTCTGCCCAATCTGGTTCTTTGGGGGGACTCGGTGCCGCCATAGCGCTATCTTGTATCCTTGGCGAGGAAGGTGCAAAGGGAGCAAAGATAAGTATTGAGGCGCTAAGATGGATGTTTGATGCCCATCATAGAATTGACGCCGTCCTTTTTGGCGAGTGCGATTCATTTGTGGTGGTTAGCTTTGCTGCTGAACACGAAGAAAACATCTCCAAATTGTGTAACGCCAAGGGTGTACCTTTTACCGTAATAGGAGAGGTTGTACCTGACGGCTTTACCATGACTATGTGCGTGCGTTGCGGTGAAGCGAATGCAATAGATGTTTCCTACGCTGACATGGCTGAAGCATATGGCGGAGGAATACGAAAAGCCATAGGTTCTTCATTCTGACGAGTCCAGGACCATCTGGCAGATTGCTACTGCAGACCACCAGACACGATGTTCGTAGATCGATAGTGAGATCTGAGCATGCAACTGTCAGGTCGTTGTGCATCCTAGCATGTTCCAGAGGAGGTATGTTTGTTGTTAAGACTTAGTGGGGTTTCGAAAACGTATGTCGGTGGCGTTAGGGCAGTAGACAACCTAGATCTAGAAGTGCGCTCAGGGGAGATATTTGGCTTCTTAGGACCAAATGGAGCCGGGAAAAGCACCACCATCAAAATGATAGTTGGGATCCTCACTCCCGACGAAGGCTTTATCGAAGTCGACGGGATTGATGCACTTGAGCAGCCTATAGAGGCGAAAAGGCGACTAGGATACGTTCCTGACGAAGCTCAGATTTGGGATAAAATAACGGGCCTTGAATACCTGAGTTTCTTGTGTGATGTGTATGGAGTGCCCTATGAGGAAAGAAAGTTGCGCGCATTGGAACTTCTCGAGACCTTCGAGATGCTCCAAGCGGTCAAAGAACCAATCAGCACGTATTCTCGAGGTATGCGTCAAAAGATCGCGGTTATAGGTTCTCTTATGCACCGACCGAAGATTTGGATCTTGGACGAGCCAATGGTTGGCCTAGACCCGAGGTCTTCTTTCATGCTCAAAGAAATGATGCGCTCCCATACGGAGCAGGGAGGTTCCGTATTCTTTTCAACCCACGTTTTGGAAGTCGCCGAGAGGCTTTGCGATAGAGTAGGTATTATTCACAAAGGTGAGCTCCTTGCTGTGAATACAGTTGAAGAAATGAAGCATCTTTTTGCTCAAGAAGGCGACAAATCCTTGGAAGAGATCTTCTTGCTCATCACCGAAGCCCAACTTCCGGAAGAGCAATTGGCTTCTTTGTCAAGGTGACCATAGAGGTCTCTACACTGGAAATGCTAACGAGGGGGCAAAGAGATGTCTAATAGTTCAGAAAGCCTAAACTTTCCGAGAGCCAGAAATCCATTTTCTTCTTTATTGAAACTTCAGTTCAAGTTGAGTTATAGCCTATCTGGAACAGCGGAAAGAATGGGATTAGGCTCAAAGAAGAAAGTAGTACTATATCTTTATTTCGGTTTGTTGGCATTGGCCATAATCCCTTTCATGGGAGTTTTATTTAAACTCTCTAACGCGTTGTCTGAGGCGTTTGTAGGTATGGGACAAGCAGGATTCGTAGTGATTTTGGCAATTATGTCTGGTCAGGTAATAGTGATCTTTTTTGGATTTAGCCAACTTATGTCAGCCTTGTATGACAGCAGCGACTTGGAAACTCTCAGAGCTCTACCTCTACCTCCATGGCAAATAATGGCGTCCAAGATATCGGTAGCATACTTTACTGAACTGCTAGGGGTCATCTTCTTTGCGGGTCCATTCTTTCTTAGCTTAGGGATTCAACTCAAAAATGTGTTCTATTGGGTTTCTGCTGTTTTCACCCTGGTTTTAATCCCTTGTATACCAATAGCAATTTCTGTGCTTATCATAGCGGTTCTCATGAAGTTCACGGCCCGTTCGCCCAAGAAAGATTGGTTTCGGGTGCTATCGGGTTTGGTGTTGTTTGCGTTCATTATGGCATTTAACTATCTGAACATCAATATGGCTCAATACGGCCCTGAACAGTTTGTTCAACTGCTTATGGAAAATAACGGGCTTGTCGCAGCAGCAAGTAAGTTCTATCCCATCCTTAAGTGGGGTGCTTGGGCGCTTACTGGTATATCCTTGAGCCAAAAGGTACTAGGCTTTTTGCTGTATGCAGGAATATCCGTAGGTGTCCTTGTCTTGGCTGTATCGTTTTCCCAGAGGTGGTTCTTTGAAGGCGCAACTACAGGATCAGTATCGGTCAAGAAAAAAGAGCGGGTAACGGTAAAACAACAAGAGGGAGAATTAGCGTGGCCAAAGGCAAAGAGCTCCTTCGAAGCCATGCTTGTAAAGGAACACAGACTTCTTGTACGAAACCCGACTTATCTTATGACCGCTCTTATGAATCTCATGATGGTACCTATAATATTGGCTTTTGGGTATATGGGAGGCGGAGGAGATTTAGGGGAGGTTTTAGCTGCACTAACTGAGGTCCCTGGAGTACTTGAGATTGCTCTACTTGTGATAGTTGCTATACATGCGGCTATAACCGGCATGAATCAAATCGCCTCTACTGCGGTTTCAAGGGAAGGGCGAACATTTTGGATTAGCAAAATAATCCCTGTATCACCTGTAATTCAAGTTAGAGCCAAGCTTGCCTACAGCGTTCTCTTTTCATGCATTCAGCTGCTTATACTAGTTGTCTTTGGAGCTATAGCTCTCAGACTTGATGTTTTTCGGATCCTAATCCTCTTGCTCCTTGGTTTTTTAGTCTCAGTTCCTGTAAACGCCATCTGTTTGATATACGACGTATCATTTCCTAAACTGGATTGGACCGATCCACAGCAGGCAATGAAGGGAAACTTTGGAGCCCTGGTGGCTTGGTTACTCAATTTGTTGTATATAGCCGCACTGGGCG
>JAPXKJ010000036.1:0-11372 GCA_033810155.1 Bacillota bacterium
GTATAGCCTGACTCAGTTGGAGTGATTATGGCAGATGCCCCGAGATCCAAAGCTGAAGATACTGCAGATCGACTAACAGATTCAGTCACATTGGTAGATACACCACTAATCCTAGAGAAAAAGACACTGCTGTCGAGGAACTCATCAGCCCTTAAAGCAATCTTCGCCATAAACTCCACCGATTCAACTGGGTATTTGCCATACGCAGTTTCCCCAGATAGCATGACAGCGTCTGTACCGTCTATGATAGCATTGGCCACGTCTGACGCTTCCGCCCTTGTAGGCCTTGGCTTTTCTATCATAGACTCAAGCATTTGGGTGGCCGTGATAACAGGTTTTCCGATCTTGTTGCATTCAGCTATCATTTTCTTCTGAAGGACCGGAATGTCTTCAGGAGGGTACTGTACGCCAAGATCACCTCTAGCTACCATAAGACCATCAGCAGTCTTTAGTATTTGGTCCAAAGCCATAACGCCCTGGCTCGACTCAATCTTGGCGATTATCCTCGCAGTCGAGCCCGCTTCCTCCAGAACACGCCTTACATCCATAACATCATCCGAAGACCTTACAAACGAGGCTGCTACAAAGTCTATCCCGTGTTGCGTTCCAAATATGATGTCCTCCTTGTCAGCTTCGCTCACAGCAGGCAGACCCGCTGTAGCTGAATCTGGAATGGAAACTTTCTTCTTATCCGATATGAAACCGCTGTTTAAGATCATAGCCGTTATCTGATTATCTGAAACCTTGCAAACTTCTAACTCGATATTGCCGTCATCTAGTAGGATAATAGACGAAGGGCTCAAAACGTCACAGATATCCTTAAAAGAAACGGAACACATCTCAGCGGTCCCGATTACGTCTTCGGTCGTTAGGACTATGCAATTCCCTTCTTTCAGAAAAACTCCACCATCTCTGAACACACCCAATCGTATCTCGGGGCCTCTGGTATCGAGCATTAGTCCGACTCTTTTTCCCGCGCGTAAAGATGCACGCCTTACCCTTTCCATATTCAAACCGTGCTCCTCATGCGTACCATGGGAAAAGTTGAACCTAGCGACATCCATTCCCGCTCGAATCATATTGAGCAGTACTTCCTCATCGCTGCATGACGGCCCTATCGTGCATACTATTTTGCTTCTACGTATATCCATAAAACTACTCACCTAAACTTGTTTACATTAGCAGTCCAGAAATGAATCCCGTATAAAGCATTAGAATTTCATTATCATGTTCTAGCCGTGCCTACGAACTGCATGATTATAGACTGAGCTTCTCTGGCCTCCAGACGAGGGACGAGAATCTCAACGTACTTAGTCGACTTTCTGTCCTCCGGACTACAAGTCCTGAGTGTAACCAGGAGCCCTTCTTTTGCCAACCTGCTCTTCATACATTCAGCTTCTTCCCAACCTGATGCAATGTAAATTACTGTCCACACTTTGCAGGCCCATTCGTTCCCAACATGATGGGCACGAATTATCAGGGCTTCCCTCCCTTCAGTACAACTTTCAATCCAGTTGCTTCAAGTCCGCATATCCCCTCGAACACTCAGTTCGGAGCAATCCTTAGCCAATATTCTCCGAACATCTTCTTGTTCCTCCACATTGCCGGTCACGATCACCACCTTATCTTTCTGTACGAATCTGCGCACAGTCTGCCAAAGCCTCGGGAACACTATCACCTCGATGCTATCGTACTCGTCTTCAACTGTAACAAAAGCCATCTCCTCTCCTGACCTTGTTATTACCCGTTTGACTTCAGAAACCCTTCCGCCCACAGTAATCTCAGCCCCTTCAGTTGCTTCACAAACATCTACCAGGGGCGTCGTCAAACGACTCAATGCTTCCTTGTACTTGTCGAGAGGATGGCCCGAAAAGTACATTCCTAGCAATTCTCTCTCCCAAGCCAATCGCACTTCGAGAGGTATTTCCTTTTCATGCGCAAACCGTTCGGTCGGCAATATCTCAGCATTCTCAAACAAAGTCGGCTGATAGGGCCCAGGCATATCTCGCCCAACCACGAAGGACTCTACCGAGCTCTCAAAAACGGGGCCTTTGTCCCCAAAAAGAGACATTTGAAGATCTGGCTGATTGCCCCTCTGGCTTAGAGCCGCTTCTACTTTGCTCAGATTTGCATGCCGCGCCCCGATTTCGTCAAATGCCCCGCACTGTATGAGACTTTCCAACGCTTTTCTGGTGAGTCCCTTGCCAATCCGGAAAGCAAACGACTCTACTGACAAATACTCCCCACGCAGTTGTCTCTCCCTAACGATCTCCCGGGCCAAAGACTCCCCTACATTCTTTATGCCTGCCAGCCCATATCTTATGTTTCCATCTTCGACCGAGAAATCGACCATGCTCTTGTTCACGCTTGGCCCTTTTATGCCGATCCCTAGCCGTTTCGCCTCTTCCAAATAGTAGCCGACTTTGTTCTGGACGCCTCTTACCGAAGAAAGAAGGGCAGCCATGAACTCGCTCGGGTAATTAGCCTTAAGATAAGCAGTTCTGTACGCTATCAAAGCATAGGGCGCCGCATGATTCTTGTTGAAACCGTAGTTTGCAAACTTCATGATCAGTTCCCAGATCCCATTTGCATCGTTTTGAGATAACCCTCGTCCTACAGCTCCACTTATAAACTTCTGTTCCATCTCCAGAAGTAACCTTCTGTCTTTCTTTCCTACAGCACGTCTCAGGATGTCGGCCTCTCCCAAGCTTAAGCCCGCGATGTGATTGGCAATTCTAAGGATCTGCTCTTGATAGACCAATACACCGTACGTGTCCTTAAGAATAGGTTCAAGAGCAGGGTGAGGATACGTGGGATTGCCCTTTTTCCCTCTTATGTATTCCGGTATATGCTCCATAGGCCCTGGCCTGCAAAGCGCAACTGCATCTATCACATCGCTGAACTCTGTAGGCCGCATTTCTCTAAGAAAGTCCCTAACCCACGACGATTCAAGCTGAAATACACCCAGAGTCTCCCCATTTGAAAGAAGTCGGTAAGTAGCAGGGTCATCTAAGGGTATCTCTTCTATGTCCAAGAAGTCTTTTCTTAGTACGCCATTCCTGATGCCCAATTCTTCCTCACCGGTCATGGTCTTGCCATTTATAAGATTAACTGCCGTTTGAATCACGGTAAGGGTTCTGAGACCTAAGAAATCCATCTTCAATATACCGAGTTTTTCGAGATCATCCATGGCGTACTGGGTAGTTACTACCCCATCTTGGCTTTTCGCCAAAGGAGTATACTCCCACAAAGGGCCTTTACCGATGACGACTCCCGCAGCATGCACTGATGAATGTCTTGGCATACCTTCCAACTTCGAAGCGATTTCGATCAATTCGCTTATCGATTGTTGCTCCATAGCTTTCCTGATGTCAGGAACACTATCAACCGCCTTCGGTATGGTAATCCCCGGTTGTTGTGGAATCATCTTAGCTATTTTGTCGACCTCTCCGTAAGGCATATTGAGTGCTCGCCCCACATCTCTTATCGCAGCCCTTGCAGCCATGCTCCCAAAAGTGATTATTTGGGCAACTCTATCCTTGCCGTATTTCTCCCGCACATACGCAATCACTTCATCTCTACGATCATCCTGAAAATCGATGTCTATGTCTGGCATACTTATTCGTTCTGGGTTCAGAAATCTTTCAAAGACCAGATCGTATTCCACTGGGTCTATCCCTGTGATTCCAAGCGCGTATGCCACCTCACTTCCGGCTGCAGAACCACGACCCGGACCGACCGCAATTCCTTGTTCCTTGGCGTAATTCACAAAATCAGCCACGATCAGAAAATATGACGAGTAACCCATACTCTTTATGATACTGAGCTCATATTCAAGCCTTTCCTCTCTGGATCTGTCGAGACGCCCATGGGATTTTTGTTTCAACCCTTCCCTGGCTTTGTGCGCAAGCAGTGAGAACGGGTCTTGGTCATCCGAATGGAGATATTCAGGAAGGTGGATAGTTGAAAAGTCCAGTTCTACTCTGCACCTATCTGCAATGACAGAAGTGTTTAATATGGCTTCAGGCAGGTCCTGGAACTCAAGTGCCATCTCTTTCGGTGACTTGAAATAAAATCCAGTCCCTGGAAAACGGAGTCTGGTAGGATCATCGATATTTGTGCCGGTTTGGATAGCAAGCAAGATTTCATGGTAGCGCGCATCTTGTTTCTTGAGGTAGTGACAGTCGTTAGTAGCAACTAAGGGTACTCCATATTTCCTGGACAACCCTACTAGCTGAGCGTTCACTTCTTCTTGACCTTTGACCCCGTTCCTTTGTATTTCAATGAAAACACTGTCTTTCCCAAATATATCAACATACCTAGTGAGGCTGTTCTCAGCTTCTCTATTTCGACCCTGCGCTAGCAGTGCGGGCACCTCCCCACCAATGCAAGCGGTCAAAGCGATCAATCCTTCTGAATAGCGTGCTAAAGTATCAACATCAACCCTAGGACGGTAGTAAAAACCTTCCAGAAAGCCTGTAGACACTATCTTCATGAGATTCATATAACCTTGGTATGTCTCGGCAAGCAGAACCAGGTGATACGGCTCATCCTTTGCGCCCTGATTCTTGGAATACATAGAACCTCGCGCCACATACACCTCGCACCCTATGATTGGGCGCAACCCAACCTGGTGGCAAGCCTCATAAAAAGTCACAACCCCATACATATTGCCATGATCCGTTATGGCAACCGAATCCATACCCATGTTTCGTGCCAAGGCACACATCTCTTTGATCCTACAAGCCCCATCTAAGAGGCTATACTCGGTATGCACATGAAGATGACAGAAATTAGACATCATTGCCCCCAATTGTTTTTGATGATATATTTTTCTTGTAGATTACACCCTGCATTTTGCACAGAAGGTGAATCGCTTGCCCTGGAAATTTTGTCCCTACTGCAACGAAATTTCATACACTGCCGCTACTAAATACCGGTGGTGGCCATGCCCAAAATGTGGCAAAGAGTTAAAAGATGAACCGGAATATCTCTTGCAAGAAGCAATCGCTGTTAAGAACGAGCATCTCGAAAAAGCAACGATTCCGCCGAAAGATAACATTTGACCGATATTTTGGGCGAAAACTCCACTCACAGGGTTTTTAGTTATGTCCATTTTATGATAAAACACCCGAACACTGAGTACTTCACTCTATCATAGAAAACTCCTTCAATCCTGCGTTGGGT
The DNA here is from genome assembly GCA_033810155.1 of Bacillota bacterium. Classification (GTDB taxonomy): domain Bacteria; phylum Bacillota; class Sulfobacillia; order Fermentithermobacillales; family Fermentithermobacillaceae; genus UBA3907. Next base: position 5,188 of record JAPXKJ010000036.1, read on the forward strand.
TCTCGGAAGAACCAAAGAAAGTGCACATGTCCTGCAAAGGACACAACCCGCATTTAGGTTTCCTTGCAGTGCATACTTTGCGTCCATGCTCTATCAGCATCAGATGCAAAGACATCTTTGCTTCATCGGGAACGGATTTCTCGAGAATCTGCTGTACAGAAGACGCAGAAGCAGATGCTTCCGCAATGCCTAGTCGCTTAATCACCCTAAGCACGTGTGTATCGACTGGGATCGCCGGCTTCCCCAGTCCAAATAGGAGCACACACGCTGCCGTTTTAGGTCCTACTCCAGGAAGCGAGGTGAGATATTCAAAACAGCGCTCCTTTGGCCAACTTTTCAGTGGGTCTAGGGTGATCTCTCCGAAGTCTTCCCTGATCTCATTTAGAGCCCCTACTATACTCTTTGTTTTCTGTCGGTGCAAACCGGCACAAGAAAGAATATCCTCCACAACCTCACAGTCCTCACAAAGAAGAGATTCCCACTCTGGAAATTCCGACTTGAGCCGTGAAAAGGCACGCGAACTGAGAGAATCGTTTGTCGCCTGAGACAGAATAGTTGCGATCAGAGTATCGACAGGTTCATTTACTGTAGAACTAAGTAGTTGCGACCGCGGCTCGATGTAAACTTGCTTCAACCTTTCAGAAAGCAGATGGAGTCTCTCTTCTACTGCATCCTTTCTACCCTCCTGCTGCATTTCACAAAAAGCGTCTTCAGACCCGCATGACAGCGGACAGGCTGAAGGATTCTTCTCAGTCATCACTTGAACCAAACCCCAATCTGGACTCACTATCCGAACACTTACCAAAAGTGCTGGTCATAGGCAGAGACCCCTGACCAGATCCTTGAATAAGCGTCCGCGCTCTTCAAAATCGCTGAACATATCGTAACTGGCACATGCAGGCGAAAGCACAACAGAATCTCCGGGAGAGGCTAAAGAACTAGCTAGTCTCACTGCTTCTTCCAAGTCTCTGGCACGCACAACCTTGAGAATTTCATGCCACGCCCTTTCCTCACTTGCCGCAGCTTTCTTTATCGACTCTTCAATCTTTCCGGCACACGCGCCCAAAAGGACCACTTTCGCGTGTGCGTCTACGATTCTTTCCCCCAGCTCGTCAAATGACAACCCTTTGTCGTATCCTCCCAATATAAGCACCAAAGGACCTGGCATAGATTGGATAAGAGCAATTGTCCTGTCAGGTGAAGTAGCGATAGAATCGTTATAGAATCTGACTCCATCCTTTTCACACACATATTCGATCCTATGCTCCAATCCGTGAAACGCCGAGATGGCATCCCTTACTCCTTTGGCGGTTGCCCCAAGTCTCATTGAAAGAAGGGTAGCGCCTAACACGTTGGATATGTTGTGCTGACCAGGTATGAGTATGTCACTTTTCTTAGCAACGCACGTCGTCTGCCCCGTTTCTGTCACGTATATGAGGCTCTCTCCGTCGAGAAACGCCCATGGAATACCTGAGTAATCAATATGGTCGTCAGGGGGAATGAGTGAAAAAAACCCGAGATTTCCTGGGCATTCACCCGCCATGTTTCGTACCAACTGTTCGTCGTGATTGAGAAACACCCAGTCCTCGCGGTTTTGGAATCTGAATATGTTCTTCTTAGAATTTACATATTCCTCAAAGTCTGCATGTATGTCTAGGTGGTTCGGTCGGATGTTAAGAAGGAGAGATACATCGGGACTTACGTCGCACATCTGCAATTGGAAACTAGACAGTTCAAGTACCACTATAGCATCTTCGGGGATATCATCAACCTTTTCTATTAGCACAGATCCCACGTTGCCTCCCAAAAGGATCTCTCGTTTCGGTAAGCTATGTTTAAGCATGGAAAACGCAAGGGTAGAACTGGTAGTCTTACCCGCGCTCCCCGTCACTCCACCTACTTTGGCTTTGCATCTTTGAAGGAAAAGAGCGATTTCCGTTGAAATGAACGCGCCCCGTTTTTTGGCCTCCAAAACTTCCGGTTGGTTCTTTCTCATACCGGGCGTAAGGAATATGTTGCCGTATGAAGGAAGAGATCCCAAATATCCTTCCCCTAAACTCCATTCAACACCCAACTCCGAAAACTCGTCGTACACAGCGCCAAGTTCTTTCGCATTCTTCTTGTCGAAACAAGTAATAACCGCTCCTTCTTTCAGAAGATAGCGGCACAAAGATTGATTCGAAATGCCCATACCCACTATGGCGACCTTCTGGTCCTTAAAAGACGTATAATTCTGCATGTACAGCCACCCTGATCAGGTCTAGTCTAGCACCTAGAAAACAAAGGGCCTGTCAATAACCCAGGCCCTGCATGGTCCAGGCAATGCCTACTCCATTGTCTTTAAGATCTCCGCCAATCGATCTAGACCTTCTTCTATTTTCTCCATAGACGTTGCATAGGAAAATCTCAAATTGGCCTTAGTTCCAAATGCAGCTCCAGGAACTACCGCAATCCTAGCCTGCTCAAGCAAAACATCTGCAAGAGCACTATCGTCGGTAACCACTTGACCGGCAAGTTTTCTACCCATGATTGCGCTGACATCGGGGTATACATAAAATGCTCCCGGTGGAGTCAAGCACTTGAAGCCAGGCATCTCATTGAGCCTCGAAACCATATAATCTCTACGCTTTCTGAACTCGAGGCGCATGGTCTCAAGAGCTTCTTGGGGTCCTAAGAGACCTGCTAAAGCCGCTTTCTGTGAGATAGAAGCTGCATTGGAAGTCGAATGACTCTGCAGGTTTGCCATGGCTTCTATTACAACGCTAGGGCCTGCTGCATATCCGATTCTCCACCCTGTCATTGCATATGCCTTTGAAACTCCGTTCACAGTGACAGTGATCTCTTTTGCTTCTGGGCTAATTGCGGCAAAAGAAACATGCTCTCCCTCATAGATTAGTTTTTCATAGATCTCGTCCGAGATTACCGCTACATTGTGCCTCACGCAAACGTCTGCAATCGCCTTCAACTCGTCTTTTGTATATATAGCACCCGTAGGATTCGAGGGCGTATTCAGTATGAGCAGGGAAGTCCTTGGTGTAATACTCTTTTCGAGTTGCTCGGCAGTGATTTTGAACATGCTTTCAATGCTTGTTGGCAGTATGACCGGCTTACCGCCCGCGAGGTTAACCATTTCGGGATAGCTTACCCAATAAGGGGCTGGAATAATGACTTCATCTCCACCGTCACACAAAACCTCAACCGCATTATAAATAGAGTGTTTTGCGCCGCATGAAACCAGAACCTGAGAAGGTTTGTAATCCAGGTTATTGTCTTTTTTGAACTTGGCACAGATTGCCTCCCGCAACTCTGGAATTCCTGATGCAGCTGTATATTTCGTAAATCCCGCATCAATTGCCTGTATGGCCGCTTCCTTGATGTGTTCCGGAGTGTCAAAATCCGGCTCTCCAACACCAAAGCTAATCACATCGACTCCTTCTTTGATCAATGCCTTCGTCTTGGCGTCTAGCGCCAAAGTGGGCGAAGCTCCTATAGACTTGGCGCGAACTGACAGTTTCATTAGTTAACACCTCCACCATGTACTTAAATGTATAATACATCGGCACCTATACTATTTCTATGCTAGATACAATTACACCTCCTGCCGTCGCATGAAAGCAGTATGGCGTACCTACCAACCTCAAATACCGAAAAACATCTGGTTTCTCAGATATAATATACATGCATGGGACAGGTAAGAAGAACCTGTAGAGCCCATATCCAGGAAGGAAGCAGAAGATGTGGACAAAAAGATGCAAGGGTTCATTCGAGCTGCTGGAATAGTATTGAATTTGGGTTTTTCTATCATTGGCTCATCCCTCATAGGGATGTACTTCGGTTCACTTTTCGACCGAGGACGGTCAACCCAGATTGGTGCCCCAATAGGGCTATTAGTAGGTTTGGCGGTAGGTCTACACCGTTCATGGCAGATTCTAAAAAGCATCACGAAGCAAAATGAATAGCCTGGGCCTCATCCTATTGTGCTGGATTAGGCACCAGGCCACTAACTGTGGTTCTTTTGCTAAGAACCTTGTTCACCGGTGGGTTTAAGAGACTGTGCGGAGCTCGCTCTTTAAATCTCCTCTGATTCTACTTCCATCTCCTCCCCATTTTCCGCTGCGATTATATCGGTGAATTGTTTCTCATAAAGAGATTTGTAAAGTCCTTCTAGCGCGATGAGTTCCTCGTGATTACCCACTTCCTTCACCTGACCGCTTTCAATGACGTAGATTCTATCGGCATTGCGCACCGTCGAAAGCCTGTGGGCTATTACCACAGAAGTCCTCCCTTCGAACAACTTTTCTAGCGCCTTTTGGATCAAAAACTCGGTATATGCGTCAACTGAGGAAGTAGCCTCATCCAGGATAAGGATCTTTGGATTGGCCAAAATCGCCCGCGCAAAAGAAAGAAGCTGTCTTTGACCTACCGATAGTCGAGAACCACGTTCGCGAACCTCAGTATCATATCCATCCGGAAGATTAGATATAAACTCGTGAGCTCCTACGACTTTCGCAGCCTCTTCTACCTCTTCATCCGTAGCGTCAATTCGTCCGTATCTTATGTTCTCTCGAATCGTCCCCGAGAAAATGAATGTATCCTGTAGGACTATGCCAAGTTGTCTCCTCAGTGACTCGATCGTCACATCTCGCACATCTATACCGTCTACCAAGACTCGCCCGCTCTGCACGTCATAGAATCTACAAAGAAGGTTGATTATTGAACTCTTGCCGGCACCTGTAGGCCCAACCAAAGCTATCGTTTCCTTAGGCAGGGCCTCTAGATTAATGCCGTGAAGAACCGGTTGCTCTGGAACATACCCAAAAACCACGTCTTCAAACTTAACGTGACCTTCTACGTTCTCGAGTTCTATGGCACCTTCTTTGTCAGTTACATTAGGCTCAGTATCTAGAACCTCAAATATCCTCTCAGACGAAACGCCTGCCTGTAGAATAAGGTTATACATGTCCACAAGATTGCGAATGGGCCAGAAGAACCTGGTCATATAGTTCAAGAAAGCCGAAATGGTACCTATAGTGATCGCTGCTTCACCCCAGGACATCTGAAGTCCACCATAGTAGACTATCAGAGCAGATCCAAGTGCCCCTATCAAATCCACAATAGGGTTAAACAAAGCCCGAAGCTTTTCCGCCTCCATCTGAGCCTCGAAACTCCTATGCGTCGTTTCGGAGAATCTCTCCGCATTAAGGTCCTCTCGGGAGAAAGCCTGGACGATTCGCATTCCTGTGATGGACTCTTGTAGGTTTGCGCTTATGTCTGCGGCTCTACGCCTAACCTTGTGATACGCTCTGGTCATCCTTGTTCTCAAGCTCCATACCACTATGAACAAGATAGGCACTATAGACAGGGCCACCAAGGCTAGTTTGGAGTTCATCTGAAACATTATAACAACTGTAGCGACCAAGGTAACCAAGTCACTCAGAAGACCGAGGACACCTGACGTAATAAGCTCATTTATCGATTCTACATCACTGGTCACCCTAGACATTATGCGTCCAACTTGAAGTCGGTCATAAAAATCAAGCCCTAGATCTTGAAGGTGTGAAAAGAGTCGCCGTCTCATTGAGAAGAGCATGTTATGGCCAACCCATGCCATCATGTATTGTTGACTAACCCGGATAATCTCTGTTACAGCTATAACCGCCAAATAAAGAAGAGCAGTTCTGGAAACTTGCTCCACGCTGCCAGAGGGTATATCTATATCTAGAATCCTTCTTATGAGCAATGGACCAACTGTGCCCATAAGAGAAACCGCTATAGTCATAACCAAGGCCAAGGACAAGTGCCATTTGAACGGGACGATAAACTCTGTTAACCTGGGCAAATGGCTAAAGTTCACTTCTTTTAGTTCTATATCACCTGTATCTAATTCCCCAGAACCATGATGTCCCATTAGTAGCCACCTCCTCGGTCTTCAATTGGTTCGATACTGTCTTTGTCCCATAAGACAACTTCTTGAGGCCTGAACTGTAAATTGTATATAGCAGTGTATATCCCGCCTAACTGTAACAGCTCTTCATGGGTCCCTTCTTCTACTATCCTACCATTGTCAAGTACTATTACTCTGTCAGCATCTCTGACGGTTGACAGTCTTTGAGCTATTATGAACGCTGTTCTGTCTTTGAGCAGTCTAGAAAATGCTTGCTGAATCTGCATCTCGGTTTCAACGT
>JAPXKJ010000037.1:0-9634 GCA_033810155.1 Bacillota bacterium
AAGAAACAGGGGGTTCCGCAGTCCCCCTGTTTCTTTTCCTATAGCCTTGCCCGGATTTCCTTACTTTATGAGGTGCAACGTATCTTTGAAGATTATCTCAAGCTGACCGATGATAAGTGACAGATAGGCCATGGTGATTGAACCGTAGGCGGAGCCAAAGGCGACCATCAGCGCGTAGCGACCTAATTGCGAAGCTCCCTTACGTACGGGTGTTTCCTTCTTCACTGTGAAAATGAAGTACCATATGACCAGAACGACTATGACGAAGTAAAGTATGTTGTTGATGTTGTTGAGATTGATGAAAGTGTCAAATATCTGAGGCATAAAGGTCGCTGGGTTGAACGCTAGGTGGTTTCCTGCGCCATAACCAATCCAGAAACCCATGCATATTTTAGATAGCCATTCATACCCTTTGAAGAATCTGAAGTATATCAAGCAGCCGATTAGGGCAGGGATAATCAGTGAGTAGTGCTGATTTCCAATGATTTCGTCATTTATTCTAGGTATAACTTGCACTAGTATCGTGTATCCTATCCCATAGCCTGTAGCGATGCCCACAAGTAAGTGTTCAGCCAGGTTGTATAACGGATTATCCTCTTTCCACAAGTATGACCAGGCCATGACAATGCAGATTGAGGCTGTTATGTTACCCAATTGTTCTACTGTCATCTCATGACCTCCTTTCAATAGGTCGCTTGCTGCTTTTGTTTCCTGGCAGCAAAGTATCCTATGTTACCTAGTATCAAGAATACAATGACTGTAACGTGTCCTAGAGACTGGGCGTCCATACCTGCACAACCTTTTCCTGGAGCTCCAACCAGCAGCTCGTATTCCGCAGCTCCTCTTAATCCTCCGAGGAAGCCTTTTAGCTGTCCGGAACGAATGTAGTGTTGCACTCCTGAGTACATAGTCAGTGATGCGCCACCCGTTAGTGGTTTTTTCAGGGGTTCGGCGACATATTGCATCCAGTCACTGTATCCAGGGCTTCCTACTGTCGTGACGAACAACAGGTCTACGTCATCACGAACCGATTTTACCTCCTGCATGATTGGGAATTTGTCCAACGATTCTCCGTTCCAGTCGACTCCTAGAGCACCTTCAGCGATGTTGTCAACAATGAGTTTCATCGTTGCTTCAGCATTTATTCTGTATCCTAGGTTGATCCAATCAACACCGTATTCTTTGCCCATTTCTTGGGCAACTTCGTTTATGTGATTGTAGACTAGAGTAGGACCGACGGTTTCATTAAACAGAGCAGTTGCTATAATTTTGCAGTTTTTTCTGAAAGCTTGACGTGCCAGCGCGGTTATCATGGGATTTAACTCGGGAGCATTCCCGGGACCGGTGTCATGAGAGACCCATATCACTGAACCGTCGGGCAGATTCTCTATGGTTTCGTATACCTGTCTAGAAGCGTCGGATATCATGATAGGCAGTCCTATTGGCTTAAACATAGGAATCAACAAACATAAAAGTATGATTACATACAGAATCCTTATATCTATGTGCTGCAGTTTTTCCCAGTTCACTTGGATCCCCCCTTTCTTTACGAACCTGTCCAGCTTCGTTCAAGGCCCAGAATAACCCTAATTGACGCCGCATATGCTCCAATGCCAGCGCCAAGACGTATACCGCGCATGCCTGCTGAGTTAGGTACTGTGAGTATCCACTCGCCGACTTTTGAAATGCCCGGGAAAATGGCATCTCCAATCGGGGCTTGTGCAAGCATTAGTAATACGGCTGCTCCGAGAAGAAGGCTAGCTTCGAGATTCTTGAGTTTGAAAGAACGATATGCGGCAGAACATACGTAAAAGCCCAATAGAGCATAAATGGCGCTATCGATCCTGTTAGCAATGTTATCAACGATGAATAATGTGACTTCTCCGTTTACGCCATTCGTTAAGGTTACGATGGCTGCAATTACCATTGCTATGAGTGCTATCACGCTGTATATCCATTTGGGACGCCTTCTTGATACGTTTCCGTAATGTAAACGAGTCAGGTTGATAGCACCCAAAAGGAATGCAAACTCGTAAGTCACCTGGCTCCACGTATCGAGTTCCTTGATAGTAGCTGCGCCAAAATCACCGAAGTCGATGAACTTAACTCCCATTACAATTACGGCCGTCACAGCAACTACTATAAGTGGAAGTTGTCTTTTCACTTTTCTTCCCCCTTTTAGAGCGACAAAAAGTCAATAAGGCTTTGCGCGTCGCCTTTGACCGTTGCGATGATAGTCCCTATAACTACTAAGCAACCTACGGCAAGTTTCAGCATGTCTTGAGCTACCACAGTCCCTGTGAGCATCGGGTCTTTCGAGAGATAAGCAGATGCAGCAAAAAGTTCTTCACCTATTAGCGTATAGTCGCAGGTGACTATGAAGAAGTGGATTTGGAATATGTTCGTGTTTGCGCCTATCTGAATGCAGCCCGCTTGCGCGCCTGCTTCCGCGAGCACCAATGCCTCTGCCATCCAGTAACCTATCATCAAGTTCGCCGCAGGTTTTTCACGCTGAAATATGCCCATAACGGCAGCAGTGTAACTGAACTGCCATTCTGACACATACCTTATATCTTCTGGGTTGAACGCATCTGGGCGTCCTGCTTCAAGGTATGCCTGTTTGACTATGTCTGATGCAACGGGGTGGATGTAAGGTCTTCTGGTGGTTACAATGAGTCTTGTGTCGTATTGAGCGGCCATTTTTGCTACGTAAGACAAAACAGCAAGTCCTGCGTACATTTCCGACCCGAATCCGCTCATTCCGGGAGAAAAGTGGACGGGTTTGCCCATCTCAGTCGCACGTCCTAACGCTTCATCGATGGCTTCCAAGCCTGCTATTTTCCGAATCTCAGGGATGTGAAGACCTGCTCTAGCTCTTTGGATCATCACGAACACCAAAGCAAACAATGAAGCAATCAAGATGAAATCCCAAAGCATGCCAGGGCCGAAGATGAAGACTCCCTCAACGGTTCCTTCTGCGAGTAAAGTCAATGAGACTCACCTCCTAATTTGGTTACGCCTCAACATGAGTTAGTACATGTTGTGAGGCCTTAGCCTATTCGATCTCCATATAGAGATTTCACATAGAGAATTCTGATCTGGGTCATCCCTGCGGCATTCACCTCCTATAGGCAATTGTCCGACGACCGACTTCAATACTCCGACTTCAATACTCTATAATATGCAACTATCGTGCCAGCGATCGAAAAACTGGCTGAACTGGGGCTTTACAGATTATGTTATTTGGCACTCGATTCACAGCTGTTCGGTTTTCCGAACATTCGGAAGCGACATTGGATGTAGTGTTCGGTATTCCGAACTACTGGGTTGTGCGGTTAGGTCTATTATCTGAGGTGCTATATTACGCTGATACATCCGCGGGTTTCATTTTCTATTGCGTTGCGACGTTTTCCATGTTGTTGTTTGTTCTTAGACACCTCGGAATGTACTGCATAACTATAAAGAGTATAGCATAGCAATCATGGTTGTGCATGAGTAACGCGAGACGGAGTGGTTGATATTGTGATATTCATTCATTCGTTCTCGAAGGGCGAAAAGTGTGGCCACCGATGCCTCGTTTTAATGAAGCAGAAAGTGCCGTCCCCCATGCTTCATGCTTGACTGATTGAGTTATGAATTCTAGACTTGAACTAAGCGGAAGATTGGTTTTTATGTTGGAGGGCGGGAGGTGATTGGGAATGTCCTCGCAGGTGTGTTCGGAGTCGGTTGCTGAGATTGAGCGCCTTTTGAGGCACGTGTCTTTTATCATTAAGAGACGAGGTCGCGATATCCTCAAGAATTTCGATATAACTACGCCTCAGTTTCTGGCTCTTCAGGTTTTACGTGATGAGCCTGGAATTACCATGGGTGAGCTTTGTGAAAAGCTGTTTTTGGCTTGTTCAACTGCAACTGATCTTGTGGATCGCATGGAGAAAAATGGCTATGTGAATCGTCAACGTGATCTCGAAGATAGAAGAGTTATACGGCTTTTCATAACCGAGAAGGGTGAGGAGATTATCCACGAGGTGATTTTGGCTAGAAGGCGTTACGTCGAGCAGATACTTAAGGAGCTTTCTGCAGAAGAGATTGAGCAATTAGCCACCTCATTGGAGAAACTGCACTCGCTAATGCATTCTGAGAACGTTTGAACTCAGTCTGTGCATAGTGCGGTGTGATTTTGGGGCCCGGAACCGTGTATATCCTCTGTGAATTTTAGGGTGTACGTGTTCTACGGTAGGGCTTTTTGTGTTTTAGGTGAAACTTTTTTTGTGACCTGACAGTACTGCGCCGGTCGGCGCTTGAGATCCTTTGACGGCGCTGGCATGTGTGCGATATGGTTAGCTTTGTCTCTTTTTTACTTCGAGGTTCGGGGGTGATAGCAGTGTTTGTTGAATACCTAGTAATTTTTGTGGCCAGGGTCTGTGACGTCAGTTTGTCTACTTTGAGGATGCTGATGGTTGTTCGTGGAAAGAAGTATCCGGCGGCAGCGATCGGGATGGCTGAAGCGACCATATACATAGCTGCTCTAGGAAGAGTAATGACTAACTTGAACGATCCGTGGAAGATGTTGGCCTATGGGCTTGGGTTTGCGACGGGGACCCTTCTTGGCAGTTATATAGAGGAAAGACTCGCAATGGGGCATGTTTCTTTGGAAGTCATTCCACCTGAGGAATTCGGGGAGGAACTGCTCAAGGCGCTGAGGACCGCAGGCTATGGAGTTACTGCTCTGACGGGTTATGGGCTCAAAGGTGAAAAGATGGTGCTTCTGATCTCAACAGATAGAAAAAGTCTTCCAAGGTTGACTCAACTGATAGAGGAATTTGCACCGGATTCATTTGTAACGGTGCTGGAGACACGTGCGGTTCGCGGTGGAGTAACACCGTTTAGACCTGCGAAGTAGCGTGAGGCTACCGTGAAAGACCAGTTATTGGGCGGTAAATAGTTTCGGAGGTGTATCATATGCGAATTGACGGACGTGGGCCTGGCGATCTAAGGCCTGTCACAATAACGCCTGGGATCCTAAAGTATCCTATAGGTTCGTGCCTTGTTGAAAATGGGGAAACAATGGTGATATGTACTGCAATGGTTGAAGATAAAGTACCGCCTTTTTTGAAAGGCACATCATCGGGTTGGATAACTGCTGAATACTCCATGTTGCCCGGGGCGACGCAGACCAGGAGCGGAAGAGAAGCGGTAAGAGGCAGGCAGGGTGGTAGAACTATGGAGATTCAGCGCTTGATAGGCCGCAGTTTACGGGCTATAGTGGACCTTAGCTTACTAGGCGAAAGAACCATCTGGTTGGACTGCGATGTTATCCAGGCTGACGGAGGAACTAGAACTGCTTCGATAACCGGAAGTTTTGTAAGTCTTGCGCTTGCTCTTAGTAGGCTCAAAGAAGTAGAGAACTGGGAGACCTTTCCCATCATTGACTATGTTGCGGCAGTAAGTGTGGGAATATATCAAGGCGAGCCTGTTTTGGATCTTTGCTATGCTGAAGACTCGGCGGCGGAGGTTGATATGAACGTGGTTATGACTGGAAAAGGAGAATACGTTGAGATACAAGGAACTGCTGAGCACTCTCCGTTTTCCCAGTCCCGCCTCAATGAGTTATTGGATCTTGCACAGCGAGGCATCAGCCAGCTCGTAGAAATTCAGAAACAGGTCTTAGGTTCAGCAGCTTCAAATATTGTATAATTGATGCTGAAGCATTGTTAGTATCGAGCGGTACATTAGACTACCCTAGACTTGGAAAAGCAGAATGGTGGTTTCAGATGGCGAACGAAAAGAGAGTTACTTTGGTTGTAGCCTCGCGGAACTCGAGCAAGGTAAACGAGATAAGACGAATATTTGTTGAGTATATGCCGCATGTAGAGTGGACTTTTTTGAGCGCTCATGATTTGGGCTTTCCGGAAATAGACGAAACCGGCGAGACCTTTATGGAAAATGCTGCCATAAAGGCAATTGCGGGGGCTGGATACTCAGGACGCATATGTATTGGAGAGGATTCAGGCATAGAAGTTGATAAGTTGGGCGGGGCTCCTGGTGTTAGGTCACACAGGTTTTCAGACAGCGGTTCGGACGAAGACAACAATCAGTTGCTTTTGAGACTTCTTAAAGATGTTCCCTGGGCTGAAAGGACATGTCGATATAAGTGTGCAATTGCGATAGCTGATACTGAGGGGATCATTGGCCAAGTAGAAGGAACTGTGGAAGGCATAATTGACGTAGAGCCCAAAGGAAGTAACGGGTTTGGGTATGATCCTATTTTCTACTCGCAGGAGCTAGGCAAGACGTTTGGGCAGGCATCTGATTCAGAAAAAGATAGGGTAAGCCACAGAAGAAGGGCCGTAGAGAACTTGATGAACCTAGCTAAGGATTACTTCACGGATTGGTGATCCATGCTTGGTCGAGTACGGTTCTTTCCTGCCGGTCCGATACTTTGCCTGCTGCCATACCTTAGAAGCCAAAGCAACCGTTCATAGTGAGACCTAAAAGGGGTGGTATCTTGCTGGTAGCGGCTACTTCGGACACTCATGGATATAGGGAGAAGATACGAGAATCTGCGGGTGAGCTGCAGCAGTGCGACTACATATTACATGCAGGTGATTTCTACGAAGATAGTCAATACATAGCATCCTATACTAAGCGAAGGGTCATAGCAGTCGTTGGAAACTGTGACCACATGGTCCTTGGCCCCTTGGAAGAGACAGTAGTTTTGGGCGGAAAAAGACTCTATCTAACCCATGGGCACCTCTATAAGGTGAAACAAGGGACTAGTTTGCTTGTGCGAAAAGCAAAAAACCTGGGCAGTGATAGTGTAATCTATGGGCACACCCACTATCCTAATATATTCGAAGAAGACGGAATCCTATTTGTAAATCCTGGAAGTCTATGTGTGCCTAGGATGGGCTCCAAGCCGTCGTTTGCGGTCTTGAATATAACAAAGGACAATGTTAGTGCAGGGATAGTAGCGGTAGGATAACTGCGTTTGTAGTTGTGCCTCTAGATCTTGATGCCATTTATCGTTTCGCGGTTCGGCTCTTTGCTTTATTGCCCCTTACGTTTTTACACTATTTGCCTTGCCAAAGCCATGGCTTTTGGCCAGCAAGCAGGAAACTTGTGTTTTAGGTTGAATTCATTAAGTGCACCGCAGAACGAAATTAGTCTTAAGAAATCCCGCGTGATTGTAGCCATAGGGGGCCGAATTGGCTCAAAAGGGTGGGCAAGGCTAAAGCACACAATGAAAGAGGTGGTCAGATGAAAAAGTTCCTTGTTTTGGGGAGTACATACATTCAGATCCCGTTTATTAAGAAAGCCAAAGAGATGGGATTATATGCTATTTCTATCGGGGAAAAGGGTGGAATCTGTGAGAAATATGCTGATTCCTACGTGCCTCTAGACATAGCAGACATACCTAACGTGTTGGAGTTTGCCCGCAAAGAAAACGTTTCAGGGGTCATTTCATGCGGTTCCGAACTGGGTATCTACGTGGCTGCCTATGTGAATGAACAGTTGCGTCTAAGCCAGAAGTTCGTGAGCTCTCGCGCTACGAAAAACGCGGCGCTAAAGGACAAGTATGCGTCGCTCATACCTTCTCTAGTTCCGCCAGGTTTCTCCACTGATAACCTTGATGAAGTGTTGGACCGGATAGGGATGCTTAGGGGGAGGGTCATCTTCAAGCCTGGTATTGGAGGAGGGGGCAGAGGTATCACTGTGTTGGATGAGAAAGACAATGCTGCCGTTGCAGATGCGTTTTCCCGTGCCCAAAATGCATCTAAGAACAAAAGAGTAGTTGTACAGGAATTCATCGAGGGAACAGTAATTGGAGTTGAGTCTTTTACGTTTGATTCAGAAGTTCGTCCTTTGGTCGTTCCTGAAAAAGACGTTTCAGATCCCCCCGCGTGCATCACTCGAGGAGTGGTGTTTCCTTCCAGGCTGAATAGTCAAACTCTGAGCAAGGTCTTGGTCGCGAATGAACAGGCGATAAGATCTATGGGGATCGAGTGGGGACCTAGTCATATTGACATGGTAGTAGATGAGCATGGAGACCCATGGATCATCGACGTGGGCGCAAGACTTGCGAGCGGTCTCCTTATGTCCGTTTCGGTTCCCGATTACTACAGTTACGATTTTGTTAAGGCAGCTATACTTCTTGCAATTGATGAGATGCCACCCGAAATACCTACTGAGGGTAACGGGAAGTACTACGCATCACGGTCAATAGTCGCGCGTAGAGATGGCATCCTAAAATCAGTTACATATGATGACAGACAGCGTTTAGAATGCAACGTATTAGCGGTCATCCAGATGATACCTACCGGAACAACAGTGAGCACAGCCAAAGCGGATGCCGATAGAATTCTCAAATTCGTCGTTCGCGAAGATTCCTACGAAAAAGCCATTCAAAACCTAAATGCATTCGAACGCAGCGTCGAAGTTCTCATTGAGTGAAGCAGTGGGGACGGTTCTTTTTGCTTCAAGACCTGTATTTTATTAATCCGAGTAGCATGAGATGTAACGGATAGAATACATAGAAAAACCATTTGGATGCTTTGCCGCCTCCTCGTTCTCCGTTGTATCGGGCCAAAAGCGGGATAGACAGATATATTCCCATTTGAAACAGCTGCTCATGCCATCCGTCATATCCGCTTAGTAACATTGCCAGAAACGAAAAAGCTATAGGGATTGCAACAATGCTAAACGCGAGCATCTGCTGTTTGAAATCATTGTGGTTTATCCCAAAAAGGAAAATCCACAGTACTGCGGTAGGACCCCAGTCACCGGGTATGGCAAGTACACATAAGAGTAATATGATGCTTAGTCTGGCCACGTCGCCGAGTTTTTCACTGTGCCATACAATAAGTGACAAAAGGCCAAGGAAGAGACTGTACATTACGCTTGTTTCTATCGGGATATGCAGGTTTGGCGAAAAAGGAAATGGCAACTCGCCCGTCATGAAGTAGTAGAAAGGGGCATGGGAAATCAGAGCAAAGGCTAAGAGACGCAAAGCATATTTCTTCACATTCCGGGTGTGGTAATATCCTTCTGCTATGAAATAGCACATTATTGGTGCTGTAAGGCGCCCAATAGCATGCATTATCTGCCCAAGTACGGTATTTGTCGGAACAAATGCCCATCCAATGTGATCGATAAGCATGGCGATTATGGCGATCATTTTCAACGTATAAGACGACATACCTGGTTTCTTGGTCGTTGCAGACTGCGTGTTTAAGGCCATGGTGCACCTCCTCAATGACGTATCTAACATGGTATCATGATACAACATATCGAAGGATATAATGTCGAAGAACATATTGCAAAATTGCGTTGACATCAAATTGTTCATCCGGAAGACGTGCCGTCATAGCAAGAAGAACTAGACCTATTTCGGCGGCAAGGGCGGGCATCTACGGAAAGTATGAGTGAGGGAGTGTAGGAAAATGGCAATACTCGACAGCATTTTGGACGCTGTAGGCAATACGCCTATGGTGCGCCTGAATCGGATAACCGATACAGACTGCGCGGAAATTCTCGTGAAGGCAGAGTATTTGAACCCGGGCGGTAGCATAAAAACCCGCTCAGCTCTGGGCATCATCATCGATGCCGAGCAGAAGGGCCTGCTGGGACCCAATTC
>JAPXKJ010000037.1:9734-10882 GCA_033810155.1 Bacillota bacterium
GCCCTTCAAGTGGCTAGAGAACTGGGTCCGGGGCATAGGGTAGTCACTTTGATTCCAGATGGTGGTGAGAAGTATCTCAGCACGGCGTTGTGTCGCGAATAGGTGAAGGATAAGTAGGCGAAGGATAAGTGAAGCAAAAAGAACCGTCCCCTTTGCTTCTTCAAGTTGTAAGAAATTCTTAAGATATGTGTCCATTTGTTGGTCAGATCTCTGATTTATCCTGTGAACTAGGCTCGAAGGTGTCGCTCACTGCACTGGTTGTTGGAGTCGGCACCATGGGATGGGTTAGTTCCGTGATGTACAATGTGTGGCAGAATGGTTTGTGTAACACGTAACCAGTTGGCCCGGATTCTGTTGAGAGGTGAAATAAGATGGATAACAACGACGCGTCTACAGGAAAGTCCAGAGTGCTCGTGGTTGATGATGACAGAGACATAGTGAACGCCATTTGCATAAACCTTGAGAAAGAGGGATATGTACCTCTTAGAGCATATGACGGTCTTGAAGCTCTGGACATCATACAAACCCAGAATGTGCATCTTATCATTCTCGACGTCATGATGCCCAAACTAGATGGGCTTTCTGCGATGCTAAAAATCCGCGAGGACAGAAACATCCCGATTATAATCCTCTCAGCAAAGTCGGAAGACAGTGACAAAGTCCTAGGATTGTCTATGGGAGCAGATGATTATGTAACGAAGCCGTTTAACAGCATGGAGTTAATGGCTCGAGTCAAGTCCCAATTGAGACGCTACATGACCCTAGGGGATGTCCATGAGAGGAATTCTTCTCGATTTCTTCAGACAGGCGGTTTGTGCTTTGACGTAGAGAACCGCACATTGACTGTTGATGGCGAACTGGTCAAACTTACTGCAACCGAAACTAAAATCATGGAACTATTGATGCGTTCACCTGGAAGGATATTTCCCGCTGAAGAAATCTATGAGCGGGTCTGGGAGCAGCCTGCTTACCGTGTGGAAAACACTGTCATGGTGCATATTCGTCGCATCCGAGAAAAAATCGAGATAAATCCTAAAGAGCCAAAATACCTGAAGGTGGTATGGGGCATTGGATACAAAATCGAAAAGATCTGAGAATGAGATCCAGGTACCTGGGCCCGTTGTCAAGGTGGACTCGAAAGATGGAGC
>JAPXKJ010000038.1:0-10659 GCA_033810155.1 Bacillota bacterium
TATAGATAGTGGAGAGGAGATCTTTTCTTCACCGAAAACGCGTTAGGCGATAGGAGTTCAGAGAAACTGCTTAGGGGGTTAAAACCGTGGATACTAATGTTCAGAAGGTTGCAGCTGTTTTCGATGATACCGGTATTAATTACTCAAACTCAAACGATAAGCACATAAAAGTGGAAATAGGGGGACCTTCTCCCACAGATCTCTTGCTTATGGCTGTGGCTGGCTGTAGCGGTCTTACCCTCAGGTCCTTACTCGAACGAGATGGGTTAGTTCCTGAAATAATGGAAGTGTCGGTCGAGGGTCTCAAAAGCGAAGAACGCCCTAGGAAATTCACTGAGATCTTTATCAAATACAACATAAGGTGCAAAGATCTTACCGAGGAAGCTATGGGGAAGTATCTGCAGATTACGGAATCGGTCTGTCCTGTGATTCAGTCGCTTAGCGCCAAGAGTCATTTGGACTACGTTTTGAACCAATAGATGGTGAAGCAAGGGGGACGGTACTTTTTGCTTCTTAATCCTTCTGGATTGAAGCAAAAAGTACCGTCCCCCTTGCTCTAGAATAGAAGGGCAGGCGAGAGAAGATGGAGTTTATATGTTATCCAAGATGCAAACCGTGTCAAAAGGCTCGGAATTGGCTGGATGAACACGGGATTGAGTATAGCTTTCGCGATATCCAAACCGACAATCCCAACGCAGAGGAGCTCAGGGAGTTTTATGTTAAGAGCGGTCTGCCGCTGAAGCGGTTCTGGAATACGAGCGGGCAGAAGTACAGAGACCTATCTCTTAGCAAGAAGTTGCCAAGCATGTCTGAGGAAGAGCAGATTGCCTTGCTTGCGACGGATGGGATGTTGGTGAAGCGTCCAATCTTGGTAGGTGAGGATTTCGTACTCATTGGCTTCAAAGAAGACGTGTGGGAGGAGACTTTGAGCCAGTATTTTCGGAAATAGAACGTTTTAGGGTTGGATGTGAGCTGTGGTTTTGTCTCAAACCATGCTCACATCCAATTGATCAGAGTTTTACCTTTTTGCAAAAAGGTTTTCTTCAGGTATACTGCTAATCTCAAGACCGGGCATAGCTTCACCTAGGTTTTTGGATACCTGTTTTAACACTTCAGGATTATTGTAGTTCTTTACCGCTTCGACGATAGCCCGAGCGCGTTTTTCGGGGTTTTCGGATTTGAATATACCTGAACCGACGAAAACGCCGTCGCAGCCCAATTGCATCATTAAAGCTGCATCTGCAGGGGTTGCGATCCCCCCGGCCGCGAAGTTGGGCACAGGCAGTTTTCCATTCTTCGCGACCCAAAGTACCAGGTCGTATGGGGCGCCCATGTCTTTTGAAATCGTCATCAGTTCTTCGTTAGGGGCGCTAACAATTCGTCGGATCTCATCCATCACGGTTCTCATATGCCTCACGGCTTCGACGACGTTGCCTGTACCTGCTTCGCCTTTGGTTCTTATCATACAAGCGCCCTCTCCGATTCGCCTGAGGGCTTCACCCAAGTTTCTGGCACCGCAGACAAAAGGTGTCTTGAAGCGCTTCTTGTCTATGTGGTACTTATCATCTGCAGGGGTGAGGACTTCACTTTCGTCTATATAGTCTACCCCTAAAGACTCCAGGATTTGGGCTTCGACGAAGTGACCTATCCTTACTTTAGCCATAACCGGAATGGACACGGCTTTCATGATTTGCTCTATAAGTTCGGGATCCGACATCCTTGCGATCCCACCTTCTTTTCTAATATCGGCGGGCACCCTTTCAAGAGCCATAACGGCAACGGCACCGCTTGCCTCAGCGATCCTTGCCTGCTCAGCGTTTACTACATCCATGATCACGCCGCCGATAAGTTTTTGGTTCAGCTTTGTTCCGTTTTCCACCAAAAGACCTCCCTGTGTAGAGAAAATAGTAGTCTACCAATACAAGTATAAACTACCAGAACTCTACATATGGTGTCAACCAGGGAGTCGAAATGTCAAGATTCCTGAAGTTCCTCAAGGTCTTCATACGCGCGGACATTTTGCTTCGACCCAGCCATTTTCGGTGCCTTGTAGGTTGGGGATGAAGTATACTAGGTACAGAAGGAATTCCAAACACCTAGTTACATAAAAAGGAGATTTGATCGCGTTGAAGCTAACCTTGCGAGATGTCGTGAGAACTGCTGTCGTTGCTGGTTTAGCTGTTGCCATTCAAGCGTTGAATATGAGCCAGGTGATTACAGGTCCTGCAATCAACGCCATACTTTACGTTGCCTCTATCTTCATAGGCCCTATAAGCGGTCTGATGGTAGGGCTCGTAACTCCATGGGTAGCGCTGCTTACCGGCATAATGAAAGTGGTTCCTGCGGTACCTGTCATTATGTTAGGAAATGCTGTCTTGTGCCTTGTTGCCGGATATCTAGATAGATATAACCGCTATCTAGCAATGGGTTTAGCTGCGGTCTGTAAGTTTTTAGCAATGACCGCAGGTGTGAAGGTTCTTATCGGTCGAGGTACAAATATTCCCGCGCCTGTGTATTCCATGTTGACTGTAAATCAGCTCGTTACGGCTCTCTTAGGCGGTGTGTTGGCCTCTATCGTCTTGATAGCACTTGAGAGGTTCGATAGCAGATGATGAGTGTCGAGGATATTATTCTGCCATAGCACTGTATCTGATGAGGGATTTTTCTCTCCAAGTCCCTCTACGGTACCAGAGATAGTTTAAGACAGCACCTGCGACCCAGCTTATTAGCAGAGAAAAAAACAGTGCGTCCGGAGATCCTGCGGGGTACTTGGGGCTCTTTGTGAAGTATGCCCAAAGATATGCTACTGGTACGCGCACGCAGACCGTAGTGACCATGGAGATCCACATCGATGGCATCGTATCGCCGGCGCCTCGCATGATACCCGCAAAAACCTGTGATATTGCCATAGCTACGTATCCGAATGAGAGTATTCGAATCTGCCTTACGCCTAGGTTGATGATCTCCTCAGTTGACGTGAACAGTTGTATTAGGTTCTCGCCAAAAAGGAGAAGCAGAGTAACCAGAACAAGCGATGTGGTTAGGCTGATCTTTAGAATGTCTTTGCGTCCCTGGTCTATTCTGTCAACCCTATTCGCGCCAATATTCTGGCCAACAAAAGTGGCGATTGCCATGCCGAAAGTGAAGTTAGGCATCATGGCAAACCCGTCGATACGCATGACGGCCGTGGTACAGGTGACGACTTTGTAGCCCATACTATTTGTAAGAGATTGCACAAACACCATGGACATCGAGAAGATGACTTGGGTTATTCCTGCGGGCAATCCAAGTCTCATCAACTGAGAGATTAAGTCTCTATTAGGGGTCAGCGTCGATTTATCTATGACCAGCGTATCTTTCATTCGAACTAGTTTGAACAGGCACAGGACTGCAGAAAGCGCCTGTGAGATGATAGTTGCAAGAGCCGCGCCTCCTACGCCCATCTCAAGACCGGCTATGAACCAAATGTCTAAGAAAACGTTAAGAACGGAGGCAATTAACAACACAAATAGAGGGTATACTGAGTTTCCCAATCCTCTCAATACGCCTGAGAGGATATTGTAAAGACCGCTAAAAAACACACCCGCTAGTATGATTACGAGGTAACTATGAGCCATGTCAAAGGTCTCAACCGGAGTGTTTGTGAGTTCGAGCAAAGGACTAGACAATGGGATTCCGATTACCACTATGATGACCGACGACAATAGGATGAGCGTTATTGCATTACCGACTGAATGGGACAGGAGCCTTTTTTCTCGTGCGCCAAAGTACTGGGCGACCATGATAGACGTACCAGTGGAAATCGCAATGAAAAGAACAAGCAGCAAGTTTATTATAGGCAGAGTAGTGCCGATTGCAGAGAGGGCTTTGTCTCCTACATACTGTCCTATGATTATGGAGTCAACCGTGCTGTACAGTTGCTGCGCGAGATTTCCGATTAGAAGAGGTATAGAAAACCTCAGAAGGCACGTCATCGGATTACCAACTGTCATATCAGAAGAACTGAATAGGGCGCTTAGCCTATCTATCATATTGCAAACCACCTTTTCCACTTCTGTTGATTATTCCATAAAACTTCGTGTTGCGCAATAATTTCGTTTTTCCGGATGCCCGCATCTCGCAGGGTTTCTATAGGTGCACATCCAAAGGCCGTTTTGTTCTGCACCATGTTTTTCTTTGTTAAGACATCAAACATTTGATAGACTAATAGTACAAATATGTTAAAGAGGCGACACACGTTGCACGAAAGCGAATAATTGAGGGGGCGAGTATGTTGTACGAAATCGTAACTAACTTTCCCGACAAGATTCTAGACACAAACAATCCACCATGCATTTCCCTTTATCAGCCCACACACCGTCATAGGCCTGAGAACAAACAGGACCTTATCGTATTTAAGAATCTGGTCAGAAAAATCGAAAATTCACTCGAACTAAAATACCCGAGCCGGAAAATACAGCCTCTGCTCGAGCCTTTTCGCGTTCTAGCGGAAGACAGGCCGTTTTGGGAGCATGCTCTAGACGGGTTAGCGGTACTTGCAAACGAGGATCGGTGCGTGGTGTATCGCCTACAGAGGCCAGTTAAGGAAGTGGCTATAGTAGCCGATACGTTTCACATTAAGCCTTTGATTCGAGTTTTTCAGTCCGCAGACCGATACCATCTTCTCGGCCTAAATAGAGAAACGTTTAATCTTTATGAAGGAAACAGATATGGTTTGGAGGAAATCAGTCTGTCACCTGATGTACCGCGGACAGCCAGGGAGGTCATAGGGGAAGAGGAATATGAGCGGCAGATATCCTTAGCGCCGCACAGTAGGTTCTCAGGTGCCCCTATATTTTACGGACACACAGAGAAGAACGAAGAAATAGACAAGAACACTGAGAAGTTTTTCAGATTTGTGGACAAGTTTGTACTGGACAATTTCTCGCGGCCTTCTGGTCTACCCCTTATGCTAGTTGCCTTGCCCGAGTATCACGGACTTTTTCACAAGATAAGTCGGAATCCTTTTTTGATGAAAGAGGGGCTCAAGGTCGCGCATTCGCCCGACGCTACACCCCAGTTGAAGGAGGCGGTGTGGGAGATACTTGAACCTACCTATCTGGAGAAGACGAGAGTCTTGGTAGAAAAGTATGAGGAAGCGCGGGCAAAGTGGCTAGCTACAGATGACCTGTCGCAAATAGTTCGGGCCGCACTACAGAACAATGTAAAGCACCTCATGATAGAAGCCGATAGACAAATTCCTCTTGCGATAAATCCAAATACTATGGAATTAGAGGAGTCAGACTTGGATAACCCTGAACACGATGATTTATTAGATGATTTGGCAGAGCTTGTCTTTAGAAGCAAAGGCGAAGTAGTTGTACTTCCAAAGGAGAGGATGCCGAGCGATACCGGCGCTGCTGCGATTTTCAGATTTCTGAGTGTTGTGTAATCGCAAGACTAAGTTATACCGGGGTACACTCGGCTTGCTAACACAAGCCCTGTGTACCTCGGTTTGTATGCTACCGCATGAAGAATGCTGATATGATTGTGATCTGGTCACAAGGATTTTGGTCATAAGTGACATGAAGACATTATTCAAGGCTACTTATAGGATCCATGGAAATATTGCTTCTGGCTATCGGCTTGTGCTGGGGTTTGACACGAACAGACTCACTGCGCAATAACCCGTGCTAGGTTTCTTTATAGGGTCCACAACGCCTGCGTTCTTTGGTATACTCACATGGATTGCGGTTACTCAAGATTAATGGTACACTAGGGACGATAGTGCCCAATGTCACAAATTGAAAATTGATGCGGTTACGGGTGGGCAAATGTACTAACACAGAGTGTGGTTGATTTGAAGTTCGTCCTTGTCTCGAATATAGCATCTGTGCGTCCAGGTTGTCTCAGGTTTGGAGGGTTGAACCAGGCGAAATGACCGTATTTGCACCTGGAAGGCTTGTATATGAATATGAAATAAAGCAGGGCGATTTCAGCGCCGTCGCTGAGGAAACTTCTAAATTGAAGAGGGCCTTGCTGAACGTAGGTTTCCCCGCTGACGCTACTCGATCCACATTAATCGTTTGCTACGAGCTATCTATGAATGTTGTGATCCACGCCGTCAAAGGTACTTGTAAGGTTCTATGGAAAGACGGAAGCCTAGATATAATCGTTGACGATGAAGGTCCGGGCATTTCTGATGTGGAATTGGCCATGAAAGAAGGCTACTCCACAGCTCCTGCAAATGTTCGGGAATTAGGGTATGGAGCAGGTATGGGATTGCCTAATGCTAGAGCATACTCAGACTCTATGCAGATAGACTCGGTACCAGGCAAAGGTACGCGTGTAGAGTGCAGGATACTCCCGGGCCCACAGGATATCGTTGGTCTGCCATATTTCCATTCGGTTAGACTAAGGACGGAATTCTGCAAGGGTTGCACGAATTGCATAAAGGGATGTCCTACTGAGGCCATCCGAGTCAGAAATGGAAAAGCTTTCATTCTTGAGGACAGGTGTGTTGACTGTGGTGAGTGCATAAGACAGTGCCCTAATCATGCTAAGGTCGCAATTGCTGACGAGTGGAGCATCCTCAATAAGTTAGATTATAAAATAGCGTTAGTCGCACCTTCTTTCTATGGGCAGTTCTCAAGGGATATACCTCCTGGGAAAGTTAGAGCTGCTTTGTGCGTAGAAGGGGGATTCGACGAAGTATTCGATGTTGCAATTGCGGCAGATCTGGTTAGTTCAGTTACAAGAAAATATATTCAAACAAGGCCTGCCCCTAGACCCTTGATCTCTAGTGCCTGTCCTGCGGTCGTTAGGTTTGTTCAGGTCAAATATCCCTCTCTTATTAAAAACTTGATTCCATGTGAAGCTCCTATGGAAATTGCTGCGTGGTTAGCCAAAAGCAAAGCGCGTGCTGAACATCCAGAGAGAAGTCCTGCTGCCGTATTCATATCGCCTTGTCCTGCTAAGATCACTGCTGCGCGGCAACCTGTAGGTAGAAGCCGTTCTGTCGTTGACGGAGTCATATCCATGATAGACGCCTATGCCTGGGTCCGCCGACATGTTTCAAGCGTTACAGAAGAAAGGGAATTTCCCACGTCTACGGGGTACGGTATTGGGTGGGGAAGGTCAGGCGGAGAGATGATGGCTTCAGGACTCAAAGGCTTAGCTGTAGATGGCATCATGCAGGTTGCGTCGGTCCTTGAAGAAATTGAAAAGGGAGAACTCACGGATATTGATTTTATCGAGGCCCAAGCTTGCATAGGTGGTTGTGTGGGAGGAGCTCTTACAGTCTCCAACTCGTATGTGGCCAGAACACGGATTAGAGATATGGCCAATGCCTATATGGATCTACCTGTGAATCCAATACTGCGTGACGTTTCAGAAGATAATCCAGCCATATGGATGAATTTCGAGATTCGGCCACGTCCCATTTTCAAATTGGATGAAGATGTTGAAGAAGCTCAAAACAAACTACAACTCCTAGAAGAAGTTGAGTCCTCACTCCCAGGGTTAGATTGTGGAGCATGTGGTGCGCCTACATGCAGAGCCCTTGCGGAAGACATAGTTCTTGGAAGGGGCACGATTTGGGACTGCACTTTCAAGCTGAGAGAAAGGCTTGAGATCCTAGCCCAAGAGGTGAAAGATTTAGCAGGCAAAAAGCCTCCTGCAATGGGACAATCGAACGGGAATCGAATCAAGAAGGAAGAAAGCTAGAAAGGACAGATTCTATGCTGGTAGAAGACTTAGTTTCCAAGTTTGACTTGCAGGTGAAATCCCTGCCAAAAGAAAGTCGCTTTAAAGAGGTAAAGGGCGGGTATGCCGGGGACGTATTGTCCCAAGTGATGGCGAGCGCAAAGCCAGGGTATGTTTGGGTTACCGTTCAAACCCATGAGAACATCGTTGCCATTGCAAGCCTTCTTGATTTGGCTTGCATCATTGTGTGCCAGCGAGGGTTGCCGGAGGAAACCTGCGAAAGGGCAAGGAGGGAGGGAGTCGGGGTTCTATGGACTGACTGTGGAGTTTTTGAGATGTCGGGCCTTTTGTATCAGACTTTTAGCGAGGCAGGTTTGAAAGTGTAACAATCTTATGGTGAATTGAGGTTATACTATCCATGTAGTCCAGAAGGAGCAGATAGCAAAAATGGTCTTGAAGATGCAAGAAGTTGAGGGAGGCGGAACAATGTCCGACAAAACTGAGCACAAGTGTGATTGTGCACAAGCTTATCAGGATATCGATCGTGTTATTCAGACTAACAAAGGTAACAAAGGAGCCCTGGTTCAGGTGCTTCACTATGTACAGGAACGTCTTGGGTATGTACCCAAGGATGTCCAGGTACGAATTGCCGAAACCCTGGGAGTTTCTCTTTCGGAAGTCTATGGCGTTGTAACTTTCTATTCCTTGTTCAGAGAAAGGCCAAGAGGGAAGTATATTATATCTTCATGTCAGGGAACCGCTTGTTATGTTCGTGGAGCTCCAGAGGTTCTGAAGAGATTCGAAGAAGAATTGGGGATAAGCGCCGGAGAATCTACAGATGATAACATGTTTACCGTTGAAGTTGTCAGATGCATAGGTGCTTGCGGTTTGGCGCCGGTTGTGACTGTTAATAGCGATACGTATGGAAGGGTCAATCCTGACCAGGTTCCGGATATCTTGGATCTGTATAGAAAGAAAGATGCCGAGAGTGTAGGTGCGGCAGGTATATAAGGGTAGGGTGAACAGGCTGTATAGTCTTTTGGCACATGGGCGGAGGTGCGTAAGGTGGTAGACTTATCCTTGCATTTGCTCGATTTGCTCCAAAACAGCGCGCACGCAGGAGCTCGAAATGTAGAGGTGCTGATAGTGGAGAATCTGGAACAGGATCTTTTGGAGGTTACTGTTTCAGATGACGGCAAAGGCATCACGTCTGATGAGATAGAACGGGTTCTAGATCCGTTTTACACTACATCCACGAAGAAAAAAGTGGGGTTGGGTCTGCCTCTTGTTGCTCAAGCGGCTATGATGGCGGGTGGGTCACTTCATATCGACAAGAGCGATATGAATGGAACTCGTGTAGTCGTGAAATATAGGCTCAATCATCCGGATAGGCAGCCCCTAGGAGACATAGTAGCCACCCTCGTTTCATTTTCAGCAGGAAATCCTGAAGTACGTGTATTGTTTACGTATCGCGGGCCACAAGGCGAATACAGTCTAGATACAAACAGCATATGGGATGATATCAGTGAGTATGGGCGAAACCAGATCATGTTTCTTTCAAAGTTTGAAGAAGAATTGACTGAAGGACTTAACTCAGCAGGATATCGTCCAGACAGAGGAGGTTTTGTCTTTGAAATCGATTGAAGAGCTCGAGCGGCTGAAGGACGAAACGCTTGAAGAAATTCGTCTTCGCTCATCATCTGGCGGTCCTAGGGTCGTTGTCGGAATGGGGACCTGCGGTATAGCATCAGGTGCCAGGGACACAATGCTTGCTATAATCGATGAACTCAGAAAGAGAAAGAAGCTCGATGTTACTGTAACCGAGACCGGTTGCATAGGCCTTTGCTCACAAGAACCCATCATCACAGTTGAGATTCCAGGTGAGCCGGAGGTAGTCTACGGAAAGGTCGATGCGAACAAAGCCAGGCAGATCGTACTATCACACTTAATTAATCATCAACCCATAAACGAATGGGTCATTAACGTAGAGGAAATGTTGTCATAGGAGAGGAGAGGCCTGATGGATTTTTATAGGAGTCATATTCTTGTGTGTTCAGGTACCGGATGCCATGCATCGGGCAGTCTTGTCCTCAAGGAAGCCTTAGAAGCTGAGATAGCTCGCGTAGGACTGGATAAAGAGGTAAAGGTAATCGAGACCGGTTGTTTTGGTTTCTGCCGCTTGGGTCCTAACATGATGGTTTATCCTGAGGGAGTTTTCTATTGCCAGGTTCATGAGCAGGATGTTCCACAAATTGTGGAAGAGCACCTGTTAAAAGGACGCGTTGTTGAAAGGCTGCTTTACACAGAGCCTCAGACTGAAAAGTCCGTAGTGGATTTTGAAGATATTCCGTTTTTCCAGAAGCAGACCAGAATCGTATTGGAGGATTGCGGGGTAATCAACCCTGAGTCTATAAGAGAGTATATCGCCAGGGATGGGTACTTTGGTCTGGCTAAGGCCCTTCAGATGAAGCCCGAAGAAGTAATAGACACAATAAAGAAATCAGGGCTGAGAGGCCGCGGAGGCGCAGGGTTCCCGACAGGATTAAAGTGGGAGTTTGCCGCCAAGGCAGAGGGCTCTCCAAAATACATTGTCTGTAACGCCGACGAAGGAGACCCAGGTGCGTTCATGGATCGCTCCATTATTGAGGGAGATCCCCACCGGGTGCTCGAAGGGATTGCTATTGCCGGTTACGCCGCAGGTGCGTCTCAGGGCTATGTATATGTACGGGCAGAGTATCCACTTGCTGTAAGAAGGCTCTACAAAGCTATAGACGATGCCCATGAGATGGGTCTTCTTGGGAAGAATATTCTTAACTCAGGGTTTGATTTTGACATAGATCTTAGGTTGGGTGCCGGTGCTTTCGTTTGTGGTGAAGAGACTGCCCTTTTGAACTCTATGATGGGTAAAAGAGGAGAGCCTAGGCCCAGACCACCCTTCCCTGCCAACGAAGGGCTGTGGGGCAAACCCACCGTGAT
>JAPXKJ010000039.1:0-10645 GCA_033810155.1 Bacillota bacterium
GCATTTTTGTTTTCAACTAATCTAGGCGTTCCCTTAAAGATATACACTGCACAGCCTGGGCAGTTTGGGGTGATGAGTCTTATTAGGACGGGCCCTTCTGAGTTTACGGAGTACTTGACAGATTTGGCTCAAAGGAAAGGCTACCGTCTGGCTCCAGACGGATTTTCAAAAAATGCAGAGCCGATCTCTTCCTTCTCAGAAGAGCAAGTGTTTGAGGCTCTGGGGCTGCAGGTTATACCCCCAGAGGTGCGTCATCGGCCTGTCTTTTGGGAAATGGCGCAATCAGGCAAAGCTATCGAACTTGTGGAACTTAGTGATATTAAGGGCGATTTGCATGTGCACACCAATTGGTCGGATGGCACAGCAACAGTGGAGCAAGTCGCTCTAAAGGCTCTGGAACTCGGGTACTCCTATTTGGCTATTACCGACCATGCTACAAAGATAAGAGTAGTGAGGAGCCTCGACGCCGAGAAAATCGAGGACCAGATTGCTGAGATTAACAGGGTCTCTATGAAATACCCTAAGCTAAGGATCTTTACAGGCGTAGAAGTAGATATACTCAAAGACGGGACGCTCCTTTTGCCGAATGATGTGCTATCTCGGCTGGACATCGTAGTAGCATCGATCCACCAAGATGTTTCCGGGTCAGATTACAGTGTGGTAGACCGCCTGATGAAGGCAGCCCGCAACCCCAACGTAGATATTATAGGTCATCCGACAGGAAGGTTCTTGGGTAGACGAGCGGGTAACTGGAGCGAGTTTGAGAAGTTGTTCAGTCTTTCGGCTTCTAACGGGACTTTCTTAGAGATAAATGCATTTCCTGAGCGGCTGGATCTTCCTGAAGAGCTAGTTTTTTCTGCTGCGTCCGAGGGAGCCAATTTGGTTATATCAACGGATGCGCACAGCGCTCATGGCATGGAAGACATCGTCTACGGAGTGAGATGTTGCGCCAGGCGAGCAGGGTTGTCTGCTTCCCATATAGCAAACACGAGGAAACTCGAAGAGTTTCTCAAACTAAAGAAGAATTGTGAATGAACGTGACAGGGGGATCGCCGGATGTTTGAAAAAGAGTGGTTAGAAAGGGCTTTGTCTTTTCAAGAATATGTAGACAAAGCGGAGATGAATGTTCCTACTATAAAAGCTAACTATGAGGACACGCAGATTAGCGAGGAGGACCATAAGTACTTTGCCTCTTTATCGTCTAAACTTGAAAAAGGCGCAATCAAAGTGCTTGCCCTCTCAGAACCTTGGTGTGGTGATTGTGTCGAGAATTTGCCGATAGTGGCAAAACTGGCTTCGCTTTATCCCTGCTTCGATTTGCTGGTGTTTTCAAGAGACGATAACTTAGATATCATGGATAGGTATTTGACCGACGGAAAGCGAGTTATTCCTGTGTTTGTGTTCTTCGACGAAGAGGGCAAAGAGATCGGCAGGTTCATTGAAAGACCTCAAGGTGCCAGGGACTTTCTTGCAAGAGAAACGGAAAAGCACAAAGGCCTTTCAGAAGAAGAAAGGCAAAAAGCTATGTACGGCGTCCGTACCCGACTTCGCAAATTATATAAAACACAGTTTAGAGACGAGACCATAAAAGAGATTCGGAGGATACTGGAAACTAGATATGAACGCGAGGACGCTTGAACTACTGGAGTACAAGAAAGTACAAGAAATGTTGGCTGCTCAGACAGACACGCCAATGGGCAAATCCCTTGCGAGAAACGCATATCCTATCGGCGTACGAGGCGCGAAAGAGCTTCAGAAAGTAGGCCGCGAGGTCGAACAGGCGATTTCGACAACGTCTTCTCCTTCCATCCGAGAAGTTCCGGATGTAAGGGTGAAGGTATCTGGTGCAATGCAGGGTGTAATACTAACTGGCGTTGAATTACGCGATGTCCTGATGGTGCTAAACGCGTTCGACATTGTGTCAACATGGATCGGACGATTGGCTACAGACTTCATAAATCTCCATCGGATTAGAGAAATGCTTCCTAGACTACCATTTCTAGTGGAAAAACTCACGCGTACTGTCGATGATCAAGGGACTATCAAGGATTCTGCGAGTGAGAAGTTGGGAACTATAAGGGGATCTATGAGGCAAGCGCAGGAAAGGCTTAGAAAACGCGCTGAGGACTTCACACGTCAGAGGTCTTTTGCAGACTATCTCCAAGAGCCAATAGTAACAATCCGCAACGGGCGGTATGTGTTGCCAATTAAGCAAGAGTATGCTTCCAAAGTGCCCGGGATTATCCACGATCAGTCGGCATCAGGGCAGACTGTGTTTTTGGAGCCATCGGAACTTGTGGAAATGGCGAATCAACTGAGACGATTGGAACTTATGGAGCGAGATGAAGTCGATAGAATTCTGACTGAAGTATCTGAGTCAATATCAGAGTCAGGGCACGAAATTCTAGAAGGCATAGAGGCCCTAGGACAGTTTGACCTTGGTATGGCTAAAGCCAGGCTCGTTTCGAAATGGAATGGCAGTTTTCCTACCCTAAAGGAACAGCCGGGATTATCTTTGGTCAAGGCATGGCATCCGCTTTTGAGAGACGAGCCGGTTCCTATGGATCTTTCGCTAGACGAATCACAGCGGCGAACCATAGTGATAACCGGGCCAAATATGGGCGGCAAAACGGTGGCACTAAAAACAGCAGGATTGCTTGTGTGCATGGCGCTTGCGGGCTTGCCTTGTCCTTGTGATCGAGGCACCGAGATTGGAGATATACAAGACATTTTGTGCGATATCGGTGATGAGCAGTCGATCGAAGAGAACCTTAGCACGTTCTCGGCGCATATGGAAAACATAAGGAACATACTTAGAGCTGCAGGCCCTGGGAAGCTGGTCCTTATCGATGAACTTGGAGCAGGTACAGACCCCAAAGAGGGTGCGGCGTTGGCTCAAGCGATACTAACGAAGATTCACGAATCAGGGGCGTTGTGCATAGTTACCAGCCACTACGGTGAGCTCAAAGTTATGGCTCAGAAAACCCCTGGCATGTCCAACGCGAGTATGGAGTGGGATCCCGTGAATATGGTACCTACTTTTAGGCTTGTTCTCGGAAGACCCGGACGGTCAAACGCCTTCTTGGTCGCCAAGCGCCTCGGCTTGGATGATGATGTTCTGGCGATGGCAAGGGAGTATATGCAAGAAGATGTAGTCAGGCTCGAAGATGTTATTGCTGAGATGGAAGTCGCTTCTCAGACAGCTCGCATGGAGGCCCAGAAAGCATCCAGTGAAAGAGCGCTAAGTGAGAGACTTCGAGCTGAGTATGAGAATAAGTTGGCAAGTCTAGAAAGAGAACGGAAGAAGATCATAAATGATGCCAAGCGCGAGGCTAAGGCCGTGATAATGCGAGCAAGGGCTGAGTTCGAGAGATCTCTGGACGAGATTAGGCAGGCCCAGTCTAAGACTTTGGCGGAAGTTAACGCAAAGGCTTCCGAAATCAGAGGTAGATTGCGAGAGGCTCAGGGCGATATGGTTTTGGATGAAGAAGATGATGCGCCGGGTGAACCGGTGACTCCCGATGAACTCGAACCGGGACTCCAGGTAAGAGTGATTGGGTTTTCTGAACCGGCAATAGTATTGGAGAGTCCAACTTCTTTGGATAGAGTTCTTGTACAAGTAGGGGACTTCAAACTAAGGGTCGATATTGGTCAACTAAGGAGCGTGGACAGTCTTGGAAGAAGAAAGCGGATGTCAGCTCCGCGGGTTGATCTTGTATCATCCGGAGAAAGCAAACCCATTTCTAGTGAAATAGACTTGCGCGGAATGACGAAGGAAGAAGCATGGGCAGTGCTGGACAAGTACTTAGACGATGCTTTCATGGCCTCCTTACCGCAAGTGAGGATCATTCACGGTAAAGGGACAGGTGTTCTGAGGAAGGCTGTCGAGGAATATCTGGATGCCTCCACGAAGTACGTGGATAGCTATCGTATTGGAGAGCCGTCGGAAGGCGGAACCGGTGTTACTGTCGTGAAACTAAAAAGATGAAGCTTAATAGAGTTTCCCAAATCTACTAATTCGAGCCGCTGCCTCCCTCCGGAACTGTTTCGCGGTGGTAGTTGCATAGTGAGTTCGGCTGTTTTCCTTTGGCTGCGATTTCCGTGATTATGTTTTCAGGAGGACAGTACAGTCCGGGCAAGAGTCCAGATTTATTGCACACCTGAATCGTTATGATAGAAGAAGGTTTTGCGAAATCTTCTACGGGCGTTCCCTCCGAGATTTTGCTCATCATTCGGTTCCAAATTCGTGCAGGATATGTTCCTCCTGTTATCTTCCATTGAGACATGGTTTTTTCCTGGTCATATCCCATCCAGACAACCCCTACCTTACTCGGAGTATAGCCGCAGAACCACGCATCTTTCCAGTCGCTGGTGGTTCCCGTCTTGCCTGCGGCAGGCCTTCCGAAATATGCATTGCCACCGGTTCCACCGGGTACCGTAATGGCATCTCTTAGCATGCTTGTCATAAGGTATGCAGATTCTTCTGAAATGACTATCGTCTTCTTTGCGGTATTTTCTTCAAGCACATTTCCATCCATATCTTCGACTTTTAGAACGGCAATAGGTTCGACTTTGATTCCCTGGTTGGCTATGGTACCAAAGGCAACCGTCATATCAAGAGGCGTTACTCCATAGGTGAGACCTCCTAGGGCAAGAGATCTCGTAAGATCTGAGCGTCCGCCCTCTATAGGAGTTTTTACGAGAGTAGTTATGCCTAATGCTTCTGCTGTCTCGAAACTCTTTTCGATCCCTACCATATCCTGCACTTTGCACGCCACAACGTTTAGCGATTGAACCACGGCTTTGCGCATTGTAACAAGTCCTTGAAATGTCCCGCTATAGTTTCTCGGTGAGAAACTCTCCTTGGTGGCAGGATCGACCCAGGTCACCGGAGCGTCGTCGATTACCGTGTACGGGCCCATTCCAGCCTCGAGCGCGGGAATGTACACAGCGATTGGCTTGAAAGCGGAACCGGGTTGTCTCCGGGAGTCGGTAGCTCTATTCCAGCCGAGCATTCCTTCATGCTTTCGACCTCCGACTAGTGCTAGAAGGTGACCCGTTTTTACATCCATCACAACTGCAGCGCATTCTATGTTAGGCTCATCTTCTTTGTATGGGAATACCGGATCAAGCACATCTTTTACTGCCGTTTCTGCAGCTTTCTGCGCTGATGGGCTGTATGTTGTATATACTCTTAGTCCTCCGCCGTACACCATGTCTGATGAATAGCGCGAAAGAAGATACTCTAGAACGTAGTCCAGGAAATACCCGCCCTCGGTAACGACCATTGGCGAATAATCGACTATGTTCAAGGGTCTCTGCTTGTAGACTTCTGCCTCATCAGGAGAAAGGAAACCATATTCTGCCATCTGTCCCAGGACAGTGTTTCTCCGGTTGAGTCCTTCCTCAAGATTGGATTTGGAACCGTAATATGAAGGCGCCCTTATGATCCCTGCCAGAAAAGCAGATTCTTCTACATCAAGTTCAGACGCGGATTTGTTGAAATAAGCTCTTGCCGCAGCCTCTACGCCATATGCTCCACGGCCAAATGGAACCTGATTCACATAGATCTCTAGTATCTCATCTTTGGTATACTTTCGCTCAAGTAGCGTAGCGACCATCACGTCTTGAACTTTTCTCTTGAGAGTTCGGTCTGGTTCGAGAAACGCTATTTTAGCGAGCTGCTGAGTGATTGTGCTTCCGCCCTGTAGGCTTGAAGCGTCAGTAATGTTTTGATAAAGGGCCCTGAGTATTGCGCGGAGATCGAAACCAGGGTGCGAGTAAAACCTATGGTCTTCTGCGGCAAGCACAGCATTTAGTAGGTGGGATGGCATTTCTTCTATGGGGATGGGGATCCTGTATTCTCCCGATTTTAACTCGGTCCACACCTCGCCCTGACTGTCATACAAGATAGAGGTAGCACTAGCCGTTGGCTCCAGGTTCGACAGGTCTGGAAGGTCTTTGTACGCGGATACGATGACGACTATTGAGAAACAGGCACCTATCAAAAGGGTGGCCAAAAGTACGTATATGATAACGTCCAAGACTCGAGGACCTTGCTTTTTGCGCCTTCTTCTCTTTGACATGTTCTTACCTCCGAACGGTGTACGCTTCTTTTGTGCTCAATTCAGCGCTCTCTTCGGATCTTATTATACTCTCCAAAACTTATTAGACGGTAAGATGCTATAAAAGTGTCACTATTATACCATATGTTCAATGTTCCCTATTAAGTGGGCAAAGGATGATATAATTTAACGAAAAGCCCAAGGAGGTGTAAGGCTTTTGGGAAAAGAGAAACTAAAAGATGAGATTGATCGGCAGATTGATGTCATAAGGCAAAGGACTGCCATGTTTGTGACCGAAAGCGAGCTTAGAGCTAAACTCGAAAGATCGATTATGAGAAAAACTCCCTTGCGAGTAAAGCTTGGCGTGGATCCTAGCGCGCCTGATATTCACCTCGGCCATGTGGTCGTGATGAGAAAACTCAGGGAGTTTCAGGAGCTAGGACACGAAATATACTTCGTGATAGGTGATTTCACAGGTATGATTGGTGATCCGAGCGGCAAATCCAAAACGAGACAGCAGTTGTCCAGGGAAGAGGTACTAGCGAATGCCAAGACCTATCATGAGCAAGCTACCCTAATACTTGATCCTGATAAGACTCACGTTGTGTTCAATTCCACGTGGTTGGCACCCCTCACGTTTACCGACATAATCGAGCTTTCGTCGAAGTTTACTGTCGCTCGCATGATCGAGAGAGACGATTTTCACAAGCGCTTAACAGAGGGGCAACCCATAGGGGTGCACGAGTTCTTGTACCCTTTGGCTCAGGCGTATGATTCGGTGGCGATAAAGGCAGATGTAGAACTTGGCGGCACGGACCAGACTTTCAATCTTCTAGTTGGAAGAGACATCCAGCCCAATTATGGTATAGAGCCTCAAATTGCAATTACTATGCCGCTTTTGATTGGCACAGATGGCAAGGAAAAAATGTCTAAGAGTCTGGGAAACTATATAGGGGTAACCGATGAACCCAACGAGATGTATGGCAAGGTAATGTCTATTCCAGATGAACTGATGGGCGACTATTTTGAATTGGTTTTGGGCGAACCGTCGGGATATGGAAAGGCTCTGAGGAAAAGCATTGAAAGCGGAAAGCGCCACCCCATGGACGCAAAGATGGAGCTGGCAAGAAGGATTGTGGAAGAGTTTCATGGTATGGCTTCTGCGAAATCGGCAGAGGAAGACTTTCAACGCGTGTTCAGAGAAGATCGTCTTCCCAAAGACATAGATACAGTGAAGCTCGAGGGGGTCCGGCTAGGTGAAGAGATTCCTCTTCCTAAGATGCTTCATATGTGCGGACTTGTTCCTTCAATATCCGAAGCAAAGCGATTGATCGAAAGCGGTGCAGTCAGAATAGACGAAAAACGCGTAGAGGATGTTTCAACTACTGTTAGAGTTCAGGAAGGGATTGTCCTTCGCGTTGGGAAAAGGCGAGTTTGCCGCATATCTTTGGATTAGCGGAGACTCTATTTGCTCCAAAAGGTAGTGTGCTATCCCGTTGATCGAGTATTCCGTAGATAGTCGCTTTGCGCTAACCATATAATGGCAATTTGTCGTTCGTTGCTTCACAAGATAGTGCCTTATGAGGGATAATGGTTTTGTAAGAGCAAGATGGAGGTGTTACTTTTGCGGGACCCGGAGAAAGTCGCCGTGTATATAGCAAACTGGATGACAGAGATGAGCCTTTCAGCAGGTGCCAGAGGTGGTGTATTTGGGGTCTCCGGCGGCGTGGATTCTTCCCTCCTGGTAGGGTTGGCCAAACGGGCATGGGGAGACAATTGTATGGGTTTGGTTCTACCATGTCATTCTCAGGCCAAAGACATAGAAGATGCTGTAGATGTGCTCACACATTTTAGTTGCGAGCACAGAGTCATAGACCTTACGCCCACATACGATGTGTTGAGGGAATCGTTGCCGGAACCTCCTGGTGACAACATGCTTCCTGAGGCGAATCTGAAGCCAAGGCTTCGCATGGCGGTCCTTTATTATTTCGCTAATCTGATGAACTACATGGTAGTTGGTACTACTAACAAGCCTGAATGGTTCGTGGGGTACTTTACCAAGTACGGCGATGGTGGAGTTGACATGTTGCCTCTTGCAGATCTTAAAAAAGCAGAGGTCAGAGAACTTGCACGGTTCTTAGGCGTTCCTGATAGGATCATTGAGAAGGCCCCGTCAGGAGGTCTTTGGGAAGGGCAGACTGATGAGAAAGAGATGGGAGTCAAGTACGAAGATCTAGATGCTTACGTTTCAGGCAAAAAAGTATCTCCTCAGATTGAATCAAGAATACTAGACATGCACTTAAGAACCGAGCACAAACGGAATGTCCCACCGATGCCTCATGTTGGTACCGAACTAAAGGAGGAGTAATTTTGTCAGGACATTCAAAATGGGCAAATATCAAGAGAAAGAAAGCAAAAGTCGATGCTCAGCGTTCAAACGTCATTTCGAAGGCTCTACGGGATATAACTATTGCCGCTAGACATGGCGGAGGTAATCCGGATACTAACTTCAGGCTTAAGATGGCTATAGATAAGGCTAGGCAGTCAAACGTTCCTATGGATAGCATTACCAGGGCAATAAAGAGGGGCACAGGTGAGATAGAAGGCGGACAAATAGAGGAGATCGTGTACGAAGGTTACGGGCCCGGTGGCGTTGCCATTCTTGTTGAGGTTGCAACGGACAATAGGAATCGTAGCGCTTCAGACATAAGGCACATCTTCTCTAAGCACGGAGGCAAAATGGCCGAAGTGGGCGCAGTGTCGTGGCTTTTTGACCTCAAAGGCTATATTGCCATTGACAAGGGGGATTTCAGCGAAGATCAGGTACTTGAGATGTGCATCGAAGCAGGTGCTTTGGATGTAGAAGCCGGCGAAGATTGCTACGAGGTGTATTCGGAGCCTGGGGAACTTGAGAAAGTGAAACTGGCCCTGGAAAAAGCAGGTGCAACTATTCAGACGGCTGAATTGACTATGATACCAAAATCGTACGTTAAGCTCGATGGAGATGAAGCGAGGAAGATGCTTAACCTGTTCGATTTGCTCGAATCCCATGAGGACGTTTCAAGGGTGTACGCGAATTTCGATATTCCGGATGAGATTTTAAGCGAGAGCGTAGGTGAAGACTCGTAACACGTCGAACAAGTATTCGGAGGTATGATGATGCGAATCCTTGGTATAGACCCAGGCATTGCGCGTACCGGGTGGGGTATCGTAGACTCGGACGGTCACGAGTTTAAGGTAGGCGGCTATGGGTGTCTTTCCACCCCTAAAGAAGAACTGCTTCCCACAAGGCTATTGTCCATCTACGAAGGCATAGGTTCCCTGGTAGATAGATACCGCCCCGACCTAATGGGGGTAGAGGAAGTGTTTTTTGCCAAGAACGTGAAGACCGCAATTGCCGTTGGGCATGCAAGGGGCGTTTGTTTGTTGGTAGGCGGCGAGCGTGGCATACCTGTGGAAGAAGTCACACCCCTTCAGGTAAAGTCTTTCATAGTCGGCTACGGTAATGCTACTAAGGATCAGGTAGGGATCATGATAAAGAGCATCTTGGGGTTAGCCATCATACCTGAGCCTGACGACGTTTGTGATGCTCTTGCAATAGCAGTATCCGCGGGTATCAAAAGGTCTTTTGCAGATACCCTAGATCGCAGTCGGCACACATCATCAGAAAAGGGAAATGATATTTCAAAATGATATCTGAGATAAAAGGCACTGTGATTTCAAAAACCAAAGATAATGTGACTATCATGGTCGGAGGCATGGGGTTTGAGGTGAATGTGCCTTCGGGCCTACTGGACGCCTTGCCATTTAATGATGATGTCCACCTGCATACACGACTTTTGCTTCGTGATGATGGCCTGTATTTGTACGGTTTCAAGAATCCTGAAGAAAGAGCGCTTTTCGATATGCTTTTGAAGGTGCAAGGCCTTGGGCCTAGGACCGCTCTCGCAGTTTTGTCTACTCTTTCGGTTCAGGAATTCTACAAGGCCGTCTTGTCTCGAGATGAACATACGCTTACCAGGATTCCAGGGATAGGGAAGAAGAGCGCAGGAAGGATTGTAGTAGAGCTAAGAGATAAAATCGGGTTATCTGACGAAGCTCGGGCGCAAATTGGAGAACCAGGGACTATCATAGATGAAGGAATCGAAGCGCTTTTGGCACTAGGCTATACTAGACAGGAAGCTGAGTCGTCTATCCTTAGTGCAAGCAAAAACGTAGGTGATGGGGATCTTGAAACATTGCTGCGGGAGGCGTTGAAATATCTTGCAAGATTCTAGATCGCTAATATCTAGGGAAGTCACTCCTGAAGACGAGATAGTGGAGGTTTCTCTGAGACCTGCTACCTTGTCTGAGTATATTGGGCAGCAGCGAGTCAAGGATAATCTCTCAGTCTATATTGAAGCAGCCAAACAAAGGCAGGATGCAGTAGATCACGTATTGCTATCAGGTCCGCCTGGGCTTGGCAAGACCACACTTGCTCATATCATTGCCGCAGAGCTTGGAGTAGGCATTAGAGTAACTTCGGGACCTGCAATCGAAAGGTCGGGTGACCTAGTAGCTATTCTTACGAGCCTCCAAGA
>JAPXKJ010000040.1:0-10592 GCA_033810155.1 Bacillota bacterium
TAAGAAACTTACCGGTATACTCAGGCCCCAATGCCGTAAAGGAGACACTTGCTAACAATGGGCTGGAATACTGTCCCTGGGTTAAATAGTACCTAAAGTAGTAGTAGCCGTCTGTGTGAAGAACCCAGTCCGTGTTATCAGCGAGTTCAAGCACCACATTCGACACAGGTAGGCTAGGGTTACTCCACTCCGGGAAGAGCATTACCCTTACGTATGTCTTCTTACTACCATTGCTCTTAACCTGGACAGTCTTTTGGTATGACTGACCCGGGACCGCATTTCCTACTTCTTCAAAGGTCTCTACTACTTTAACCTCAACAGTGCCCATCGCAAAGATATTCTCCTTTGCCTCGGCATAGGTAAACCAGGCATAGGTTACTCCCATCGCAAAACATGCTACTAATAACACGGAAATCAAAATCGTCTTTTTTTTCATTTTCATCTACACCCATACCTTGTAGATTTTTTCGTTATCCGCCTTTTCTACAGACTGCTCGTCAGAGATTAGCAGAGATAAACCCTTCCTCGAAAACGCACAACCCGGTTGCCCAAAACCTTCACATACAAAACCGTTTTTCTAACCCCACACAAAGATCCTGTGACTAGGCACACGTATCATCAAACCTCGGTTTCGCGCCAAGCGGCTCAGGAACTGTGAAGTACTGGAGCGTTGCGAACAAAAATGCGCTAGCAGACTGCCCTCCGCCGCCTGTTACGTGAAAGGTGTTTATCACCTCATCATCATCCCAGAACCAGCCGTCGTTGCTGCGTTCGTTCTCAATCGATACTTCCAAGTTCCAGTCACTATCTTCGATCACCATCTGATATGAACCGTTTGCGTCTGGTCCGGTAACCTGGTCGCCAGTCATTCCCACTAGAGCGAAGTTCATGGGGACTATCTCTCGCACCGTGTATGTCCCGGCCGGCAATCCTTTGATAATCTGTGACTCACCAGGCTCAAGAGACAAGTGCCATTTTTTACTGCCGGCACCCTCCAACTCTATGCTAAACTCCTTGTCTGAATAGTTTGGATCATCAAGGACCTTAGTGAACGTTACTCCCCTTATTCGATACTCAGGGATCGGCTGGAAATACTTCTTTGCAGATTGATCATCGATGTTTGTATAGTCGATGCTGGTAGGACCGTTGGTCGGATAGAGCGTTCCCGGTTCTGCTTCGTCTTTCATGGTAACCGTGTACTTCATCCAATAGGTTTTGCCTTCAACTATCGTTCCTATACTCCAGGTCAGAGTACGAGTCCCTTCGTCATAGGAGACTGTACCGTCACTTACCTGCACAAAAGAACTCGCGTTAGCAGCAGTAATTCCCGGTATATAATACATATCGCCTATTGGGTCCGTCACTACTGCATTTCTGGCTGCATACTTTACTCTTCCTGCTATTTCCTCATAAATAGGTGTGAGGTCACTTGGATTGTAGGTCGGGTAATAGTATCCTGTGCCACTAGCAATGTTCTCAAGCGTCCATTCTCCCTCTTGACCAGCAGATAGGGCGATTGAATATATAACATAACCCTTGTCTTTAGCGCTAAAACCTGCTTCGGCTACAGCACTGGCACCGTTTCTATAGTAATACCTGTTTCTACCTTGGGTGCCGTCCGGTGGTAGATAGTTCTCGGCGTTACCGTTTCCTACCCTCGTTGTAATAAATGCGCTCTTAGGAACATCCGAGCGCGTCCTGTAATCGGTATACCAGCCAGAATCGCGCCAGTATTCGCAATAGC
The DNA here is from genome assembly GCA_033810155.1 of Bacillota bacterium. Taxonomy (GTDB): domain Bacteria; phylum Bacillota; class Sulfobacillia; order Fermentithermobacillales; family Fermentithermobacillaceae; genus UBA3907. Next base: position 1,745 of record JAPXKJ010000040.1, read on the forward strand.
TCTCGTAGTTCCTAATCCCATAACTATACGTCGCCGCTCCATCGCCTAGTATTACCATTGTCTTATGGGCAGCAGTGCTAGCATCCAAAAGAGCCGCTGCTTGCCTAATACCAAGCTGTATAAAGGTTCCACCTGTAACAGGAATTCCGTCTATTGCATTTAGTAGCTGATTCTTTCCGCTATATCCCCGGAAATCCGAGGTAATCGTATAGTCGGTACCAAATGAGACTATCGCTATTCGCACGCTGGTATCGCTAGGATCGTCGAGGAGGGCATTCACAAAGGCCTTGGCAGCAATTTTGGCATAATACATCTTATTATGCCCAGTACCCGGTATGGTATCATTCATACTGCCTGAGCGGTCTATGACGAGCACTATGTCAGAGGTCTGGGTATAGTTCTTCCCTTCTATCGTTAGCGTTAGCTCCCATTGATTGCCTGTACCCGGTACAGCTTCCCCGGTCTTTGCAAGATTCAAAGAACCCGGTTCCGGCCACGGCTTGTTGCCTGTCTCGTCATCATATACTGTCAGACTGCGCATACCAATGCTCTTTCTCAGTATGCCCATGCTTTCTAACTCAAATGGTCCCAGAGAACCTGGCTCAAACTCTTGGATGGGAGGAGATTCTGCCTCCATTTCCTCACCCAGTGGGAAATCTGGAGCTTCCGGAACATAAGGATTTACGTCTACTATAGAATAGTAGAGCCTAAATACGTTTTCTTCCTCTGCCTCCACCAGGATAAGGGTTTCCGGATCACTGCGTACAAAAGCCACAGTCTCGTCAGAGATTGCATAATCCTTACCATACACCTGTGTTCCAACCGAAAGGCCTTCCACAACTTCAGCGTTGAACACTTCTTGGCCGCCCTCCCATTCCAGAACGTGCTCAACGGCCAGGGAGACGACTACAGGTTCTGCGGGGGGCTCAATGATGTCCGGTTGGACAGGTTCCTGTGGACTGGGATCACCGCTCGAGGTAGGAACATCTTCCGGTACAAGTTCCTCTGTGACTACGTCCGATGGCTCCTCAGGAAGATCCTCGGAACTCGGCTCGCCACCTGAAGCCGGATCATCTTCAGCCAAAGGTTCTTCTGCGGTTGGAGCGTCCGGCGGAAGTTCCTCATTGTCAAGTTCTTCTGATACGGGAGGATCACCTTCAGGCAGTCCTTCGTCCTCATTCAGGGGCCCACCATCAATAGGTTCCTCCGGGGGAAGAATCACATCACCCTCGCTAAGGCCTTGTTCAGGTTCATCTTCCTCCTCAGACATATCGGCGAATTCAAACGGACCCAGAACAGGCTCTTCTTCGGATTCTGTGTTCTCCAACCCCTCTGCCATCGCAATGCTCTGCCAGTACCCACAAGCCAAACTGCTGAAAACCATCATGATAACTACTAGCATTGTGATGACAGTCTTTGTACTGCTTCTCAAACTTGCTCACCTCCATACCACACCGACATCCAGAAACCAAATCGGTTGACTCTCACCCCCAGTTTCTGAGAATCCTGTGCCCGGCAACGTAGGAGACAATGGCATAAACGCCCTGTCCACAGCCCTGAAGTTCCATTTCCCTTTTGCGGTAAATGCTATCGTGTTGATCGACACTATTCTTCAATCATCTTATAATATTATAATACGCGGATATTCAACAATCAAGCGGTTATTGACATGTTTTGGTAATTGTCATGATGACACTTTTTTTGCAGTTTGTCACGCTATGTGTCAAAACGCAGGCTCCGAGGTTAGATCAAACTAGACTTGCTTTTCACTACCGGGTCTCCCGTCACCTTGCTTCCTAGCCTTTCCCAAAAAGACATCAGAAACGATCCATAGGCCGGCTAGCGCGATTAAGAGCCCCAGCCCAAAAGGCGTGCTAAGAAACCCGAAAACCCTCCCCATGTACGGGATAACAAGCACGACTTTGCCTATCAATCTGCTCGCTTCAACGGGCATAGGATCGGGAATCTCATTTGCGTCTCCCTTTGTTACGAACGCCTCCCCGCCGTCTTTCACCTCGACGACACGATGGGTCACCGTGGATTCTCCACTGTGACCCCGGTACGTCACTATGTCCTTCTCCTTTATATCTTGTGGCGTTACCTCTTTTACAACTATCACAGAGTTCACGTTTATCGTAGGACTCATGCTTCCGCTTTCTACTACGTACATCCTATATCCAAATAATTCAGGATCCCCGCCCCGGATTTTAGTCGTTGCGGTTACTATTATTAGAAAGACCATAATCGCCATGAATACGAAAAAGCACACGTCCTTCGCAATCTCTACCCATCCTCGCCGCCCGGCCTTTTCTGATTCCACGAAAATCCCTTCTTGCCCACAGTTTGCCGCATATACTTCTTTCCCAATAAGAAAGGCATCTTCGCGGCTCGCAATGCCTATTTCATAATATCCGTTGAACCTAGGGTTGTACAGATAACTGTTTATGTTATTCGAGCAGAGCCAAGTGTCAGATCAAATGGCTCAAAGGCATCAGCACAATTCCTGCCAAAGTTGAGAACAACGCCAAGCGCTTGTGTCCATATTGCCTAGAAGACGGAATAAGTTCCTCAATAGATATGTAAAGCATTATCCCCGCTACAAGAGCAAAGCTAGAGCCCACCACAAAACCGTTCAGATACGGCCTAAGGACAAAAAATGCCAAGAGCGCGCCAATGGGTTCTGCGATACCTGAAAGGAAAGTAAATTTCAGAGCTTTGCCTTTGTCTTTGGTGGCAAAATAGACAGGCATGGCGACGGACACGCCCTCTGGAATATTGTGAAGAGCTATTGCTATTCCTAGGGATAGACCAAGAGTTGTGTCGCTATAGCCGGCCATGAACGTAGCAATACCCTCAGGAAAGTTGTGCAGCATTATAGCGAGGGTTGAAACCACTCCCACTCGAAAAAGATCCTGATGCTGTCTGTCTGCCTCATCGTAGACGGCTTCGTGCGGAACCAAATAGTCCAGCCCCAGTGCAATAAGCACTCCAACTACAAGAAACAGGTCCATGTACACTATTCCCATATGCGCTCCTTTTTCCGCAGCTATAAGGTCGCGGGCCTGAGGCACTAGATCAGAAAAAGAGATACTAAGCATCACACCTGCTGCAAAGCCGAGTGACGCGGTGAGTAGTTTCTCGTTTCTGCCCTCGCCCAAAAGTATAACAACTGTCCCTAACATAGTGCTTAGCCCAGCGATAAGCGAAATCCCCAGAGCAGAAAGGGCCTGTTGATCGAACATATTAGACCATCCTCCCAAATGTCAAACAATCACGGCATTGACCGGCCAACATCGCTGACCAAACACGCCAAGCCGACTCACAATTGAGATTCACAATTGAGAGTCTTTACGATATAGATGACCCGCGTCATTATGCCTCCCATGGGGAGCCATGTTTCATATTCTTCTTCAAACCCCATTTTCGCATACGCGGCCCTTGCATTGTGATTCCTTATGTCTACCGTCGCTACCACAGCCTGCGGTGCCTCGACGCCATCTAGATGCCAAGAAAAGCGAGCCATACTGTGGGAAATCGCTTCTAAAAGCAAGCGCTTGCCTACACCCCGCTTTTGCACACTCGGTAGCACATAGAGCCTGTGAAGGTACAAGACCGCTCCACAAACACCCATATCTACAAACCCGATGGGTTGGCCGGCATCTTCGGCAACAAGAAAAACGTTCTCAGATATAGACCTTTTGAGGGATTCGCGAGAATATGAATCATCGAGAATCAACCTCTGTTCTTCCTCACTGATTATGCCTGCGTACGTATCAGCCCAAATAATCTCTGCAAGGTGCTCAATCATGGGAATATCCTCTTCGGTCGCCTTGCGAATTGAGAGACCCTCAACTGCCATCTGACCTTTGGGTACTGCGCTATAAATACTCAAAGCGTTTGCGTATGCCACAGTCGTTCCCTCCCTGCCACAATATACTAGCCTGATACAGCAATATCATGGGGTCTCGGGAGAACACTGAAACACACAGTCCCGAGGGCACTACTTTGTTCTCACACTGCTAAAAGTGCAAAAAGTGCCCAAAATGTTAGAAGGGCTAAAAACGGTCTTGCAGTGGTTGTTTTCGACGAAAGATTGCTCAATTCCTTCTCTTAACCGCGTCAAAACAGCGCATTTCCAATTGTTGACGCTAACTCTTAACATACAGGAATCGGCAGGATTTCTATTCCATACGACGAAATACACCCATAGACGTCGCATGTGCTTACAGCCGCATGCAACACCATTCAATCGCCATCGGATGGCTTCTAGTTGAAGCACATCTACGCAGCCAAAAACAAATCACCCACATTGACAATCATAGAGAGGAGGCGCGACCAGAAGTATACAAACAAGTTTTGCAACTATCAAAAAACAGGAGGAGCAAATATGTCTGATTCTACACAAAGAGTCTATTACTTGTTCGATATGTCATGGCCTGAAGTGAAGGAAGCGTTGCCCACTATCAAAGCGGCCATCATCCCTACAGGTTCAACCGAACAGCACGGACCAAATGGCACGTTCGAAGTAGACACTGCAAGAGCGAGGGAATTCTCTATACGACTCGGCGAGAGGCTCTATCCGAAAGTCATCGTTACCCCGCCGGTTCAATTCGGCGTGTCTGAGCATCACATTCATTTTCCGGGAACTCTAACGTTAAAACCGGACACCTTCGTTCAAGTCTGCATGGATATTGCCTGGTCACTTCACCAACATGGCATAAGGAAATTCGTGTTCATAAACGGCCACGGAGGAAATCGACCGTCGCTAAGTACAGTGATAAACCTAATTAAGTACGAGATGGGAGACGAAGCACTCTGGGTTTCGCCTACGGCTTTGGTGGACGACATAATCAAAGAACACGTGACTTCACCCATAACAGGACATGCGTGCGAAAGCGAGATGTCGCAATGTCTCTATCTGTGCCCCCAATGCGTCAAGAAAGATGCCCTTGAAAAGGGCGATATCTATCCCCACATCTATGAAACCTGGCACAAACTTCCGATAGAACAAGCCAGATACTGGGATGAAATCACCCGAAACGGAGCTCTGGGAGACGCCACAAAGGCGACCTATGAATTTGGAAAACAATGCATCGAAACAGCTTTGGATAGATTAACCGACTACCTTGAAGCATTCATCGAAGATCCCGCGTGTTCAACGTAAGTAAAACTATACAAGCAGGAGGTGTGTGTGGTTGTTTGCAGAAGGAAGAATTGCCGGATTACTGTCACTGGTAATTGTGTTCGTGTGCATCGAATTAGGCCTTAGAAAGGCTAAGACACAGTCGATATATACAAGACCTATAGCAGGCCTAGAAGCTATAGATGAAGCGGTCGGACGAGCTACCGAAATGGGAAAGCCTATAGTATTTACGCCAGGCTACGCAGATATTGCAGGTACTACAGGAGCAGCTAGTCTTGCGGGCATTGATGTGTTAAACCACGTCAGCAGACTAGCCGCTAGATACGACACCGGACTCTTGGTGGTAGTAGGACACCCTAACACCTATGCACTTACTGTGGAGGTAATGAAGGCAGCATATATTGAAGAAGGAAAACCCGACGTTTTCAGCCCCGACAACATAAGGTTCACATCAGATGTTCAGTTTGCTTTCACCGCTGCCGTCTTAGGGGTGGTTCAAAGAGAAAAGCCTGCAACTGTGTTTTACACTGGATACTTCGCTGCAGAGGCTATAGTGGTAGCCGAAGCAGCCGCTGCAGTAGGCGCAATGTCTATTTCAGGCACTACAAACTACTTCCAAATACCTTTTTTCGTGGCTGCCTGCGATTACACGATGATTGGCGAAGAATTCCTCGCCGCAGGCGCATTCATCTCAAAAGACCCCAAACGGATAGGAACTATAGCCGGACAGGATTATGTGAAAATCGCCACCATAATCGTAACAATGGTTGGCGCAATCCTGTCTAGCATGGGCATAGACACATTAACTAAGGCCCTAAGCAAGTAGGGCCTCAGAATAATCTAAGCAAGAAGGAGGCGTGTCTCAAATTGAAGCGTACATTGCCAGTAATAGTTTCAGCGGCAGTTGGGTTTCTTCTACTAATAGATTTCTTCCTAGACATCCCGGCGTTAAAGGGACCTGCGACCGAAGTACAAGATTGGGGTGTGATTCTTGCAGCATTTGCGCTAGCGCTCGCTGCGATAAACCTAGTCGGTTTTCATGTAAGGCAGATCGGTCGAAAAAGTGTAGATAGTATACACAGCCTCATACTTCTCGTCGGGCTATTTGCAACTGCATTGTCCGGGATATTCATGGGAACAGACTCCGTGGTCTTCGATTTCATATTCCGGTCAATATATACCTCTCTGGCAGCCGTGTTCTATGCTATGACTGCATTTCACTTGGCTTCTGCATCCTACAGGGCTTTTCGTCTTAAGAACCCGCTGTCTGCGGCCTTAATTATATCAGGGGTTCTCTTGATGCTTGGAACTGCTCCTATAGGCGAAAACATATGGTCCGGTTTTCCTGTCATATCTAATTGGATAACAGGAGTAGTGAATGTAGCAGGTTCCAGAGGGATACTAATCAGCACGGCTATAGGTTCTGTAGGCATGGCCCTTAGGGTTCTGACAGGCATAGACCGATCCTACCTGGGAGCAGGTTCGGAATAGGAGGTGCCATTGTTCATGGATTTCTTCGAGAAACTAGGAAAAATCGACAGCCGGATAATATACGTATTGTTCATTTTGGCAATACTTATACCTCTGGTTAGTCCGTTAGGGCTTCCGGTGACTGTAAGCCAACACACAAAACAGACTTATGAAATAGTGAATTCGCTTCAACCTGGCGACACCGTGATAATAGACATAGGAATCTCCTATTCTGGCGCAGGTGACGTTTTGCCCCAGGCCGTAGCGATCTTAAAGCACCTCATGTCAAAAGACGTGAAGGTCATTTTTACAGGTGTCCAGATGGACAGTTCCAAGATCATTGAGGACCTCATAAAGCCGTACGAGGAGGCGGGAAAAGAGTACGGAGTAGATTTCTGCAACTTGGGTTACTTGGCCGGAGGAGAAAACGCGATAGCGGCCTATGCCAGGGATTTGAAGAAAGCATATCCGCTTGACTTTAGAGGGAACTCCACCGATTCCCTCCCCATACTTGAGACCGTAAACAGCGCCAAAGATGCAAATATGTTCATCTTTTTCAGCACACAAAATGCCGACATGTACGTTCGACAGATAGCCGAGTACCAAGTACCGATAGTCGGAGGCCTTATAGCCACAATAGCTCCGCAAGCGGAACCGTACTTGCACGCAGGACAGTTGAAAGGCATGCTAGTCGGACTAAGGGGGGCAGCTGAGTATGAATCCATGATGGGAAGCCCAGGAATGGGATTAGCTAGCATGGACGCCCAGAGTATCGCCCACTTGCTCATTATATTCTTCATCGTGATCGCCAACATCTCTTACCTTGGCACCCAAACCAAGACCCGACACCGAAAGGAGGCGTCTCAATGAGTCGTGATCCCGTCATATGGGTTTCATCAATCGTCACAATTATAGCTTTTTCTTACTTGTTCAAAGAAAACGAACTATATAAGGCGGTCGAACACCTTTACGTAGGCGTTGCAGCCGGTTATACATTGGTCATGGGATACAACAATATAGTATCTAAGGTATGGACTCCGCTTACAAGGGACAAGAACTTTGTCGTACTGATTCCTGCCATACTAGGGCTTATGCTCTACGTTCCATACGTTAGCAAACAGTATTCATGGGTAAAGCGTATACCTATAGCAGCCATAGTCGGGATAGGGATGGCCTTGACTGCCAGAACTCAGATAATGCAGCAGTTCGTTGGACAGATAAAGGCTACCGTAGGTCCGGTAAAGAACATCAACTCACTGATAATCCTGTTAGGTACTGTAGGGACTTTGTGCTACTTCCTTTTCACTCTTAGGCCAAGCTTGCCTGTCAAGACAGGCTCTGAAATAGGTAAGTGGACCATTATGGTTACTCTGGGTGCGGCTTTCGGAGCAGGGATAATGGGTCGCATTTCCCTTCTCATCGATCGAATGTTTTTGATATTTCGTGATTGGATCCCGCTAATAAAAGTCCGCTGAGCCGTCACGAACCATACTAATGTAAAGAGGGCGCTTCCTGGAGATCAAAGAAACTCCTCGAAAGCGCTCTCGCCTTTTTGGCATACAGTCAAGCTGTTTCTGTAAAGCCCCTATGGGGGGTGCGGACGTTATCTTGGACTCCCTAGAGTTTCGCAATCCCGATGAATAGTTTCGTAAATGCTATGCCCTGCGCACTTATCACATTTCATATACAACCCGGTTGCCTTCACAAATTCCCCTGCTGGAAACGCACAGACATCACCCATCTATTCCAGAGCTCGACATTTCGTTGGTACTGCCAGACTAGAACACCTGACTCCCGTGATCCCAATCCGCGATCTCATCAACCTTGTAATATGCCGAATCACTGCATGTTTTCCCGGCAGTTATCCTTCTCTGCTGCGATCTTCTGCATTAGATCTTTCCCTAACTCATACGCATCTCTCTGCGCCTTTTCATTTTCGGAAACAGGAAGGTAATCCTCGGTGCACGTACTGTAGACATGAACAAAATCTACTTTAAAGCCATTCCATATTTCCTTAAACATATCTGTTACCATTTCCGGTCCGCGATTCGGAGGGGCTGCACCATAGGTCATCAACAAAGCGAATTTCTTGCCTTCAAGGTCGCGGGAGGTCATGGGGCACAACCGATCTATAAACTTCTTTAGCTGGGCTGTTATGCTCCACCAGTATATTGGAGTAGCGAATATGAAAACATCTGCGTCTTTAAGCTTGGTGTAAAGATCTTGCATATCATC
>JAPXKJ010000041.1:0-10382 GCA_033810155.1 Bacillota bacterium
GAAGCCCTTGGCAGCGACTACGGCGTCTATGCAATTCCTGAAGCTCTTACTGCTGCTAGCTCACAAGGTCATGTAGTGATGCCACCCGATCTCCATAAATTGTTTTCTGCGCTTATAATAGGATTCTCGGCTATCGTAGTCGCAGGAAACATATATATTGTTGTTGTACAACAAAAACGCAAAATAGGGCTGTTCCGAGTGGTGGGCGCGACATCTAAGGACATTTTGCAATATGTGCTCACTCTAGTAGCATATGTCTCTTTTCTGGGAACATGCATCGGAGGGGTTCTAGGAAACTTGCTCTATCTTTTCTCCTTTTTGGGTTCAGATATGGAATTTAAAACCTGGCTTAGCCAAGCCCTATCTGACTTCGGGGTAATCGCAGGTCTGTCCGTAGCTGTTTCTCTAGGTATTGGATTCGCGATTGCCTACTGGGCTTCTAGGTTACCTTGTTCGGAGGTGTTGAGTCGTGAGTAAATGGATCGGCCCTGTGATCAGTTGTCACGAAATATCAAAGTTTTACCCCGTTGGAGATGGACTGTTTGCGCTCAGAGATGTGGATATAGAAGTTGAGGAGGGATGGTTCGTCGCGATTATGGGCCCTTCTGGCTCCGGCAAAAGCACCCTCTTAAACATACTAGGTGGGATAGATCGGCCAAGTCACGGAGAAGTCATTCTGAAAGGTAGAAAGTTTTCACGTCTTTCCGAAGATGATCTTGCGGTAATGCGAAGGACAGAGATTGGAATGGTGTTTCAGTTTTTCAATCTCCTGCCTGAACTTACAGCAGTGGAAAACATCGGCTTTCCTATGCGCCTGGCCGGGTACAAAGACAAAGAGATCACACAACGGGTTCAATATCTTATGAATTCCGTCGGCCTCAGCGATAGGCAAAACCACTACCCTTCGGAATTGAGCGGTGGTGAACAGCAACGCGTAGCCATCTGTAGAGCTCTGGCCACAAAACCCAGCGTAGTGCTGGCCGACGAACCCACGGGCAATTTGGACTCTGCACGCTCCAAAGATATAATGGAACTCTTTGCAAGATTCAATAAAGAGGAAGGGCAGACCTTTATCGTTGCCACGCACGATCCTTCGTTCCTGGACTATGCTGATCTGGTTATAAAGATAAGAGATGGCGAAGTGATCGAAAGGAGCGATAAACATGGAACGCTCATCTAAGGCCTCTCACGCTGAACAATCAGCTACAGGATCTATGGAGATCAAGGTGACCAAGACCAATTTGTTCCCGCTTTACAGTTTGGTCGCCAAGCGCAGGATCCGATACACCCCCGTTTTTGCTGTTTTGGTTCTATGTGCGGTGACCGTAAGTGTAGCCGCGTCATTTTTAGTTACAACCCTAATCGCTAGAAACGTAGAGGTGCTTTCCGCAAGAGTCGAAGAAGCTTTCTTGCCGTTTGACGGGATGTTGCTCTTTGCAAGCCAAGAAGATCTTGACACTTTCATGAAGAGGGAAACAGATTTCCGGGGTAAGGCCAACCTTACGGTGACTAACTATGTGGAGGTTGAGAGCACAATAGGACCACTCAAACTCTTAGGAAACGGCGCAGATTTGGAAACAGACGCTATAGAGCTCCTTTTTCCTTGGACTCCTTCCCAACCTCTGGATACGCCAGGCTTAGAGATGAAGGCGTGGGTTATTGGGAAAAACGGACTTGAAGAGCAATTCACATGGGATGATGTAGAGTGCAAGTCTGAGGATGAATCAACGCCCCACATGCTCTATGGCTGGGCATCTGTAAATCCGTCTGTAATCGAAAACTCGAAAGCGACTAAACCTTGTGTTGTTCTAACTACTACTCAACTCTATTCGACCAACCCTTTGCGCGATAGATTGTTTCGGGATTTGGAGAAGGACTCCTACGGAGCCACAAGGGTAATCACCCCGCTTTCAGGAAAAGTTTCTCTGGAACGAGCCACTCAAGGCGCCTTCTCTTTTTGGCATGTGGCATCTTTGATAGTATTGCTAGGAGCCGCCGTGGCGATAACATGCGTACTTACCGTCTTATTCCTTGGCCGCAAACGCCCACTAGGGATAATTCGCGTGCTCGGTGGCACCATTTCAGATCTAGCCCGAATGATGTTGGTCGAAGCTGCATACATGGGAGTACCAGGGATAATCATAGGTGTATTTGCAGGAAGATATCTTACAGTATTCCTAGAACAAGGATCGGTGCTGCCAAGCAGCGCTTACATAGTCTCTATAGTTACTGGAGTGCTAACCTTGATCGCGGGAGTATACTTGCCTGTAAAACTGATAAAGAATGCTAATTGCGACCAACTCCTTAACAACAAACCTGTATATGTGGTTTCAAATCCATCTTGTGCAAACTGTGGCCTTTGTGGCGGAGTCTAGGGCACCTGAACTAATGGAGGAAGAATGCTATGCTAAAACGAATACTATTTGCAGATGTAGGCAGTACTTTTACAAGCGTGTCTCTCCTTGAAGCCACTGCCGATGGCATTCACATTATAGACTCATCCGCTAGCCCTACTACCGTAAGCGGCCCTGGCCTTGATGTGATGGTGGGCGTCAAAAACGCAGTAGAAAAACTCCAGGAACGAACAGGTATTACTTTTGTTTGCGACGATGGTCTTTTGTCGCCTTCAAACGGTAGTTCGGGTGTTGACTGTTTTGTCTCTACTTGCAGCGCTGGAGGCGGATTAAAGGTATTAGCAGCCGGGCTCAGTGACCAGATTACCGTTGAATCTGCGCAAAGAGCTGCTTTGGGAGCAGGCGCTATTGTAACTGACGTCTTATCGCTCAACCAGACGGCTATCGTGCTTGAGAACATAAGACGAATCGAGAATACCCCTTACGATATGATACTCGTTACAGGTGGCACGGACGGTGGAAACGTACAAGACGTTCTGGATCTGGTAGAGTTCCTTTGCTTAGCAACGCAATCCTCCACATCCACAAGCCATCGCAAACTGCCTCTCGTTTATGCAGGCAACAAAGATGCACAGCCTTATCTAGAGGATATCGTGCACGGTTCAATTCAACTCATATGTGTAGATAATGTAAGACCTTCGGTTGAAAAGGAGTCACTGGACCATGTGCATGAGGTGATACAAGAACTCTTTCTACAACATGCCATGTCCAGCGTACCCGGTTTCCCCGATCTGGCATCTTGGGCGCAAGACAGAATCAAGCCCACCCCAGTGAGCATCGGCGAAATCCTCGGCCAGATGGCATCAAAGTCGGGTGACAACATTCTAGCTGTAGATATAGGCGGAGCTACCACAGACGTGTTCTCATTTCTAAATGGACAGTTTTTCCGCAGCGCGTCTGCAAATGCTGGCATGTCCAAAAGGATTGAATCGGCTACGAATACGGTAAGGCCTGATCTTGTAGCTCGTTGGCTGCCCAAGCCAATGGATGAAGCCGAGTTGCTTGTTCGCAATTGGCTCCTAAACAAAACATTAAGGCCAAGCACTCTGCCACAAACAGCGGATGAGCTAATGCTGGAACAGTCTTTCGCAAAAGAAGCTATAAGACTGTCGCTAAATGATCACAAACAAGTGGCAAAGGGCCTCCGAGGCATAAAGATTCAGAGAGAGATAGGAGACGTCTTCACACAATCGGGTACCGCGCATACCTTACTGAACCTCATAGATGTGGGCCAGGTAATTGGCTTAGGCGGAGTACTTGCTAAAGCTCCTCGCCCGGCCCAGGCAATGTCAGTTCTTCTAGATGGTCTCGAGCCGGAGGGAGTTACAAACCTCTACGTGGACACGGGTAGGTTCTTGCCATACGCTGGCCTTCTTTACGCAGGTATGATGGATGTAGATGCCCTTTGGAACATGGAGCCTCTCAAACTGCTCGCTACATGCATCTCACCCTTAGGGCCCCGCGTCAAGAAAGGCACTGTAATCGCCACCGTGGCCTTAGACGACACCAAGTACGAAATCGTGTCAGGCCAGATCACCTTGATTCCTTTAGGTCTTCAGGCAGGCAACAGCGTAGAAATCTTTCCAAGGAGAGACTTCGATGTGGGCGCAGGCAGAGGTAATGTAGTTCGCACGTTGGTTCCAAAAAGTGAACTTGGCTTAGTCTTAGATGGTAGAAGTAGGCCATTGGCTTTGCCGGATAGGGATAATGAACGTGTCACTACTCTTCGCGCCTGGTATGAGTCTATAGACGCATATCCTGACCAAGTGCTGCACAGTACGATATGATAACAATATTCGTCCGTAGAGGGTGATTGATTTGGCAATATTCTCGGATATCGTGATTAGAAAGAACTCAATCGTAAGAAAGACGCGCGTGCTACCATCGCCTGGTGAAGTACTGGTAGAAGTAGGCGACGTGGTTGGCCCCTCTGCCATCGTAGCAAAGACCGACTACTTAAGAGAGAGCCCCAGGGTTATTGATCTAAATATGGAGCTTCAGAGAACCGTAACACCTGATATGGTAGACGCGGCTATAGTTAAGCGTCCCGGGGACTCGGTAAGACATGGAGAAGTGTTGGCGCTCTTCCCTAGCGATACAACTGGTGAAACCATCGAAATCTGCTCGCCTTGTAACGGAGTAGTTCAATATGTGTCTAGGCTTCGAGCAAAAATAATCATTTTGGAGGATCCAGACTCCATGGCGCCTATGACTGTTGTTGACGTATCTTCCATTTTGAACATGAATCCTCGCGCACTTCGAGGAGTGTGTCACGTCAAAGAAGGTGACTATGTTCAGGAAGGGCAGATAATAGCAGGCTCTCCACATTCTGGCAAGCTTGAATTGGTATACGCTCCCATTAGCGGTGTAATAGCGCGAATATGCCCGCGAGTAGGCACGATTGCTATTGTACGTCCCATGAAAACCCTCAAGGTTTTGGCTCAGATACCTGGCAAGGTAATAGAAACCATCAAGCATTCAGGGGCAATAGTCAGCGGTTTCGGAAGTACCTTTGATGGGATGTACGGAATCGGAGGAGAGTGTTTCGGAGAACTCATAGTATTGGCAGATAGTCCTCAAGATATCCTCGAGGAATCAGGTATACAGACGGATGTCGAGGGCAAGATACTTGTAGCCGGGGCGGGAGCAAGCTATGCTGCAATGAAGCGCGCCTATGAACTAGGCGCACGTGGGATCATAGCAGGCGGCTTCAACCAAATGGACGCGGTCTCTCTCGTTGGACGCGAGATTAACATTCATGATACCGAAGTAAAAGGCCTAGGATTTGCGCTTATAATGACTGAAGGCTCCGGTTTCATGCCTATGAACCATACGGTGTGGGAAATCTTGAATGATGGAGCGGGGCATCTCGCCTCGCTTGACGGAGTTACAAGATTTGGGCCAGACATCAAACGTCCCTGGGTGTTTGTTGACGAAAACTCCTATGATAAGGAGGACTTAGATAGTTGGACGCTCGAATCGGAAGTCGCTAAGGAAACTTCATTGCACCGACCAAGGCGCATTATGACGGGAGACTTGGTGAGATGCCTTAGGCAGCCGTACTTTGGCCTTTGGGGCGTAGTTGTGACGCATATCCCCGAAAAGATACGCCTCGAATCCGAAGAGGTAATGGAAACGGTAAAAGTCAAACTGCTTGATGGTCGCATAGTAAACGTGGCTGAGACCAACCTGGAAGTTATCACCCCTGTATAACAAACGTAGCCGAGCTCGGGGTTAGGAAGCCTCTTTATGTTCCATATCGAGTCAGAGTTCCAGACGGAGCCGCGGTCACTTCAGGACGAAAAGGAGTATCTTGAAGTTTTTCCATTACGGCATTTACGGCGATTTCTGGTCGATTGCAATCAACACTCAGATGAGCCAGAATAACCTGCCTTGTGGAAGCTGTAACCAACCTTTTTAGGGAATCGGCTGCTTGTTCGTTTGAAAGATGTCCAAATTCGCCTATGACTCTATCTATTAAGAACTTGGGACGACCAGAATTGATTTCCATATCTAGATCATGGTTCGATTCAAAAACAAGATACTCGGCACCTCTAAGCAGTTGTTCCGCGCTCTGCGGCACATAACCTAGATCCATGACGAAAGCCGCACTTGCTGAAGAGCCGTCAACCTTGAAACCCATCGGTTCTCGGGCGTCGTGGGGCTTGAGAAAACTCCGTACCCTATAGCCTGCTATATCCGTTGTCAAGCCATCTTCCACGAGATGAATCAATTCAGCGTCTAGATGCCTACATTGACATGTACTATACCAGTCCCAAAACCCACCTGAAGCATATACAGGAATGCCAAACTTCTGTGGAAAAGGAGTCTTTAGACACATAGCTCTTACGTGATCCGTGTGCTCATGTGTCAAGAACAAACCCGCCAGATCATCAGGGGTAATCCCCAACGATCTCAAACCACCAACTAGCTTGGTAATTGACAGCCCACAATCAATAAGAAGAGGCCTTTTTGAGTCCTCCCACATGACATACGCATTGCCACAAGTACTTGAACTCGCCAAGGACACTATATGCATACAGCAATACCACCAATCGAAAGACAAATGTATGAAGACACAGCATGCTTAATCCAAAAGCAACAGATCCTCAGGTAATAAAGCTTAGACGTTGAACCTTACGTTTATTATATCTCCATCTTGAACCAAATAGTCTTTGCCCTCAACCCGCAAGACCCCTCTATCCCTACAGGCCTTCAATGACCCGAGAGCGATAAATTCTTCATAGGAAACCACTTCCGCCCTTATAAATCCACGCTCTAAGTCAGAATGTATTTTCCCAGCAGCTTCCTTTACGGTAGAGTCTGAGCGAAGGCTCCAAGCCCTCACTTCATCTGAACCCACTGTAAAAAAAGATATCAGCCCCAGCGCGTTGTAGGTCACCTTAGCAATCCTAGCTGTACCCGGTTCTTCCAGACCATACTCCTTCAAGAACGGATACATGTCGTCAGGAGGCAAAGAGAGTATTTCTTCTTCAACTGCTCCTGAGAACACGGTCATCTCATAGCCAAGGTTTTCCGCCAGACTTCTCAACTCCTCGATATCCTCATGTGAATCAGACAGAAGTTGTTCCTCTGACAGATTGAGAGCGAGTATTATGGGCTTTAAGGTATAAAACGCAAAGTTCCGAAGGAAATCCCCTTCGTGCGGGGCAAACTCCACATCTTTGAGAGACAGTTCCCGGTCCAGGCCTTCTTTGCACTTCTTTAGAAAGGGAACTTCCATTTGACTCACAGGTTTTGCCTTATGGCTCTCCAGTTTCTCCAGTCTGTTTTCAACTGAACTAAGATCTGCAACGTAGAATTCTGTTCTAAGAGAATCTAAAAACTCTATGGAGTCTTTTACTCCAATTTCACCCATAAATGAACCGATAACAACTATAAGAGCGTCCAGATTTCGTATCTCATTAAGGAGTTTTTGCCCTCTCTGGTGCTGTATATCCACAAGTTCTATTCTCGCGTAAGTGGTCTTTACGGGTTCAAATATCTTAGACAGGGTCAATACTCGTTCGTCTGGAATTTCCATCACACCTACCCCGCCTGGACCAGCACCAGGTCTGCTACCTGTGAGCAATCTGTAAAGAGTGGTCTTGCCTGACTGCGGACTACCAGTTATTCCTACTCTCATCAACTAGGACCTCCCAGAATGCTGCAACAATTTCACATTAAGTGAACGTACTTCTTCAGGTATATCACCTAAGAGTTCCTCGATCAAATCTTGCATTGTAACTATACCTATGTGTAAGTTGTTGTGAGCAACTATCGCCATATGAACTTTGTCTCTCTTGAGCTTCGATAGCACCCTCAGGATGCTCTCATTTGCCTGAACAACGTATGGTTCTCGCATTATGTAGCTTACGGGAAGAGAACCATTCTCTGCATTACGGACTACTTCCCCAATAGCATCTTTAATGTAAAGCACACCCACAATTCCCCCGGTCTCAGGCGAAACTACTGGTACTCTGCTATAACCGTATTCTTTAAATGACTCAATTGCATGCAATATACTCGTATCTGAGTTTAGCGTTACAACGTTTCTAAGTGGGATCATAATATCTATAACACGCTTGTCTTTTACATCAAACACACTATCGATCACATCTTTGTCCTCTGGTTTTACGTAGCCATTTTCTTCTGCTATATCAAACACAGTCAGCACTTCTTCCTCAGGTCTGGCAGGCAGCTCCTTGTGCCTTTTTGAAAATGCAGACGCCAAAAGAGACGGCACTGCTGCCATTAGGTATGCTGCGGGATTCAGAGCTCGAACGGATAGGTCCAGAGGAACCGCAACCTTAATCGCCATGTGTGTGGGAGCCTTTGCAGCAAGAGCCTTTGGCATAAGATCCGTGAACACGAAAATTGTCGCAGTGGTAACCAAAGACACGATACCCATATACAAGGGTCCCTTGAGCCCGAGAGTCTGTGACAGGGAAACCATGAGGACAGAAAAGAGTATGGTGCAAATGTTTGTACCCACCAAAAGAGCCGAAACCGTATTCCTGGAATCCTCCTTCATTCTCTTTAGCAGTAAAGCTCGCCTGTCTCCTTCGGCCGATAGATTGTCAATAGCCCATTTATCCATCGCTAGGAAGGCAGTTTCGCAACCCGCAAAAAAGGCTCTGGCAAAAAGAGATGAAAAAAGCAGAAGCACCCTAACCAAGTTAGATATAAGGCTTGAGTCCATAGTTACTGATCTTCCCCTTCTTCGGCCAGTTCGCAAATTACCTTAGTAATTCTAGGTCCACTTACTTCTTTAACTGTAAAACATACTTTGGGCTCTACAAGACAAAAAGCATCGCCTGGTACCGGTACACGGTCAAGGCACATCATCACAAGGCCTGCGATAGAATCGCATTCTTCACTCGCGATTTCAATATCAGTTAGATCCTTGAAATCGGTAAGACTCATGCTTCCAGGTACGCACCATGTTCTTTCGTCAATTCGCTCAAACTCTGTCTTGGAAACATCGTACTCATCCTCTATTTCCCCTACGAATTCTTCAATGAGATCTTCAAGGGTGATGAGACCGGATACTCCGTCAAACTCATCGACTACTATAACCACGTGTATCCCGGTTTCCTTCATCTCGTACAACAAGTCCATTGCCTTTTTGCTTTCAGGAATGAAATGCGGCGCAACTGCAAAATCACGCGCAGGGATGCCTGATAACGCCTCTGCCCAGTCATGGGGATGTTCGCCAATATATACTGTCAGGTCTTTTATGTTGACTATGCCTGTTATGTTATCCTTCGAGTCGGAGTAGACAGGAATTCGGGAAAACCCATGCTCAAGCATAACATTCAGAGCCTCTAGAGCGCTCCTGTGCTCCTCTATGGCCACAACCTTTGGCCTTGGAACCATAACTTCGGAAGCTACCAATTCCCTGGTCTCGATAAGCTTTGTGATTATTTCTTTCTCTGCGCTGCCTATAGCGCCAGTTGCCCTTCCATACTCCAAAGCCGCCATGATGCGAGCCTCGGTCAAATCCACTGAATTCTCTTCAGCCTCAGGCAGAAACCTAGAAAAGATCTCAACAACATATACAAGTGCAGCGGAAAAAGGGCTCATAATCGTTTTGAGCCAAGTAAGAGCAGTTGCAAATGCTACTGCGACTCGCTCAGGATTGGACCCAGATATAAACTTGGGCGTTATCTCGCCGAATAGTAGAAGCAAAACAGTGCCCAATACCGTACTTACCAGTTCTGCAAACCCCTTGGATCTCGGAAACCATGAATAGGCAAGTAGCGCAATGGTTGAAGAAAACACGACATTTACCAGGGTGTTACCGAAGAGCACCGCCGATAAAAAGTGTTCGGGATCGCTTTTTAGTTCGAGCACTTTCGTCATTCTATGACTACCAGAGTATGTGCTCTTAAGTCGAACCTCGTCTGACGAGAAAATCGCAGTTTCAGAACCAGAAAAAAACGCGGATAACAAAAGACAAACTACAGATATAAAGTAGGTACTACCTCCAGGGTCGTCCACTAACCATCACCTTCCAAATGCTCAATTCTTTGATTAGATATATTCTAACCTATCAAGGTCTCAGTTACAACATGCGCTACCTGGTATGACACTACTATGCATCAAGATGCAAGCACCTGTGGGCAATTGGAAGGACACTATCCCTTCTTGTCGAAGTATACTGAAGTATACTTAGGTTGACTATGTGTGCGATTTTCGATCAATATAACCAAAGGGAGGTACCTCAGAATTGACTGTTGAAGCAAATGACTTTCGCCATTTGTGGCCTCTGGACCCTTCATTTACTTTTCTAAATCACGGCTCGTATGGGGCAGTACCCAAAGCGATCATTGAGGCTCAGAACGAGTTGCATTATTACATAGAAAGTCAACCTGTCCGATTTTTCAGTAGGGAAATCGAACCTATGCTCGACCAGGCACGAACACGCCTGTCTTCGTTTCTCAATGCAGACCCTGAAGGGCTTGT
>JAPXKJ010000042.1:0-9750 GCA_033810155.1 Bacillota bacterium
GCTTTATTCCTTTAGCAAGGCTGATCACGTGGGTCTCTGCACCGCCTATGTCCAATCCCATGGGCAGCATGAGCACGGAACCTTTCGACTCTGGCATGTGACCAACCACTCTTTCTATAAGTAGCAGCGTTGTGGTACCTCTAGTTAAGATAACTTGAATGTTCTTGATGGTCAAGAGAAGATGAAATTGTAGTTCTAGCCGAACGTGGTATATTCTAGGTGGAACTAGTAAGATGGAACTTAGGGTGAAAGTAAGCGTCTAAAACCAAAGAACTATGATCTTAAGTTCTTTCGTCAATCTTTGCATTGAGCTAACTCAATATGGAGGGATACAGACCATGCAAATAAAGGCCGCACCGTACATCGCCCTTGCATCCTTGCTCTTGATGTCCTTGGTATTTGCGGGATGTGGGGCAAAAGATCTGGTTACTCTGGCGGGATTAGAGGGTGCCGATCTATACGTAGGGGATCGATTTGGGAACAAGGTTAAGATAGACGTTGCCGACGAATTTCTGAAAGCATTCAAAGAGGCCAAGTTCGTTAAGGATCCTAAGGATGCAAAGAGTGAGACTGAAGCCGATTATGTATTTTATTCAGGTGATAAGAAGATCTACTATGATTCCGAAGGGAAATATCTCATATTCATCGAGGATGGCAAAAAAAGCGTCTACTCTGCAGATCTGGACGGACTATTGTCGGGGATCAAAGACCTTCCTCCTTCAGTTTCATTGGGATTCGATGATGAGGAATTGTCTGAATGGTTAAATGATCTGTCTCAGGTGAAAGAGCCTGCAGCGCTTTTGTTTGAGCGAGACGGTAAGACAATACTGGTGGTTCTGGCGGGGGAAAAGCCTAGTGGTGGGTACACCATCGATCTGAACAATGTGTCAGTCCGTGACTCAGGTCTTTTGCTTTCCGTGAAACTTGTTCCCCCACAAGAAGGAGCCTTACAGGTTATTACTTATCCTTATGCAGGGTTTACGCTAAGCAAGGAGACAGACGTAGCGGTTGAGATGATAGTGCCCGGAAAAACAGGCGATGAAACCCTGCAAATACCTGTATCGCATGTGGCGGATGGGCAGAATGTAATACTACTCAAACCCGCAGAAGGATCTGTATTGACCGAGAGGGTTAGGATGGTAGGTTTTGCAAGAGTGCCTGAGGGTACTTTTACCGTCGAAGTAGAGGATGGCCACAATGTCTTGGGTATAGAGCAAGTTACGGCTTCCAAAGGTGCTCCTGATTGGGGTTACTTTGACTTTTGGATGGATCTGGAGCCGGCTACCAGTCCTTACGGGACCATCATTTGTGTGACTCAGTCTCCTCAAGATGGATCGAGGGTGGAAGAGCTTTTGGTATCAGTAGGTTTTGGCGCGAAATAGCGCTCACTAAAGCTACAGTTAAAATACGCGCTCTTTCAGTGGCCTAGCTGCTTTGAGGATAGTAGTTTTTGGACATGAGGGCATTAACAAGGTCTTTGATTGAGTATACGGGGGCTCTGAAAACTGTACAGGCTTTGCCGACATTCTCAGGTATATGTGCATCGCTTCCTCCCAGACTGCCGAGCCCCCTTTCTTTTGCGAACGCACCGAGGACTTCATGTACTATGGGATTGCCTGCCTGCTTACCGTTGCACACTTCGATGGCTGTCAGATTATCAAGCGATGTGATCCTGTCGTCTACGCCAACTATAAGGCCACCCTGGTCACCGGCTCCGTGAGATATGTGCCAGGGGTGGGCAGGAACAACAACCCCCCCAAGGCTTCTTACGCGGTTAACCAGTTCCTGAGCATTACATAAGGTGTTTCGGCCCCAGTCCTTCCAAATCTCATCTTCAACTCCATAAACGAGCATGTGGCCTGCATCAGTTGCGAGTTCGACGCCCCTGAAAATGGCAATTGGGTACTTCTTCTTTAGCTCTTCGAAAGGACGGCTTGCGTAAAGACTCCCATGTTCGGTTATGCAGATCCCATCCAGCCCCTTATCAAGGGCCGATTCCACGATATCTTTGGGCTCAGCTAGGGACTCGCCGGAATACTTAGAATGAACATGCAAGTCCACGCGAAATTGTCGCTTCTTAGCCATTCATTTCCCCCGACAGATTTAATTTTTCCTTAATTTATTAGAAATCGTGCTGTTTGGCTAGTCTACTTAATCTGTCGCCAGAATGTTTGTCTCAAGACAGGTTCGTAGAACATAGGACCCTTCGCACTATCTCTCTGACTTAGGAATGCTCCTCTTATTATATCAATATCTTCGGAGATTTGTGCAATATTATTTACTATGTACTCGCCAAAAAAACCGGAAAACTCGTCCTCTGCTACTTGCACGATAGATCTTACTTCACTGTGTGAGATGTCTGAAAAAACTTCAACAGCAGAATTCAGTATTTTTTCTCGTCGTCTTGAATAAGCGTCGAAATAAGTCTTGATTGAAGAAATGCGTCCCGCATCTGCCGTGTCTTGGATCTTTAGGAGGAATCTATATATATTCTGGCACCGAGGATCAAGACTTGCTCCGAAGTCAAACCAAACGGGAATCCCAGATACCACGTATATGTTTCTGTCCCCGTCATCCCAGTTTCTTACCAGAGTATCTAAGACGATTTGGTAGCCTGTGGCGGTTTCCGGATCAGCGTGGGGAAGTGTTTCTTTCGTGTACTGGTATGCAGCTCTTGAGAAGTAGAATTCGGGACCTACTAGGTTAACCAGTGTATTCATGTCTTCGGGACTGAGGTCCATTTCATCTGCGAGTTTGACACTTACAACGTTGCATCTTCCGAGGCCCAAAAGGCTAACGATCTTCTCAATAGGGCCATAACTAAAGAATCTTTCGGGTACGACCAGTTTTTGAGAAGATGCTTGCGAAACGGGAGGGATTGAAGGTTTGAAATGTTGTTTAACGTAATATATTTCGCCATCAGTAATGTACTTTACCATGCCATGTTCTATTTCTATTGTTCCCATATACAGATATTTCCTCCCGAAGGGTCATATGCTCACATCTGGTTACCCTGACTCCTCGTTTCTCTGGCAAGTCCATTTTATCACAACATTTGGGTCATTAACGCCCATTGAAAGACGACGAGCGCGGAACGGCCTATTTTGGGATCAAAAAAGTCTGAATGTTTGTCCCGTATGTAATATACTTGATGATAGGCATAAAGACTGAGACTTGTTCGTTGACGTGCTTGGTAAGTGCTTAGGCAATAGCAGGCGAGTCAGCGCGAATAGAAGTGGGAGGAACTGTGATTAGATGAAATGCACTCAATGCCCTAGATACTGCACTGTCGATCGTTCAAGTGGTGAGTTGGGTTTCTGCCGCAAGGGGCTTTTGCCGGAAGTTGCGTTCGCCGAACTTCATTTCTGGGAAGAACCCTGTATATCCGGCACAGGAGGTTCAGGCGCGGTGTTTTTCTCCGGATGCAACCTGTCTTGTGTGTTCTGCCAAAACTACGAAATAAGTCAGAATGGCCGTTTTGGAAGAGTACATGACATAGAGGCACTGGCCAGCATCTTTCTCACCCTAGAGCGCAGAGGTGCCCACAATATAAACCTTGTTTCACCAACGCAGTTCTCTCAGAAAGTGGCAGAATCAATTGAACTCGCCAAGAGGATAGGCGTACGAGTGCCTTTTGTGTACAACTCAAACGGATATGAATCGCCTGAGACTTTGGCTCTGATGGACGGGCTCATAGACGTATATCTTCCGGATCTCAAGTATTTCTCGGACGAATTGGCCACAAAGTATTCATCGGCGCCATCATATTTTGAACATGCTTCCCGAGCCATAATAGAGATGGCAAGGCAAGTGGGTACGCCGCAGCTAGACGATCATGGGATAATACAAAAGGGGTTGATTGTGCGCCACCTGGTTCTGCCGGGTCAGATTGAGGACTCAAAGAAGATCTTAAGGTGGATCAAAGAAAACCTCCCTAGGGGTACCTATGTCAGTCTGATGGCACAGTACTGCCCGGTCAATAAAGCCGGGGATTATTCGGAGATAAATAGGACTTTGACGCGAGAAGAGTATGAAGAGATCGTGAATGTGCTTTACGATCTTGAACTTGAGGATGGCTACATTCAGGAGATGTCATCTGCAAGTAATGAGTTTATACCTGATTTCGGTTTGAAGCGCACAAATGAGGTGTGATGTGGTATTATTTGGCTAATATTAGGATAACCCAATAACGGGTTATGATGTCGGGGAGGCAGGCTGGAATGCAACAAATTCTGAGACTCGGGTTAATTCTGGCATGTATATGTGCTTTGTCCGGTGTCGGACTGGCAGCAGTCTATAACACAACGAAGCCGATCATCGACAAACGAGCGGAAGAGGATCTTTTGAACGCTGTTAAAGAGGTCCTAATGGAAGCTTCTACTATTGAGCAGCACGAGAAAGATGGCAAGGTCTATTGGGTTGGCAAATCAGGTAGTGAGGTAGTCGGAGCGGCCATGCAGGTTGAATCTCAAGGTTATGGTAGTGAACCGATAAAGATGATGGTTGGTGTAGATTCTAGCGGGAAAATCACCAAAGTCGAGATAATGTCTTTATCAGAAACTCCAGGCATAGGTAGTCGTGTCGGCAGTGAAGAGTTTCTATCTCGGTTCAGTGGTGTGGAGAATCCTGCTGCGGTAGAAGGTATTTCGGGCGCAACGGTATCTTCTGGTGCAGTTAAGGGAGGAGTCGCAAGCGCAGTGGATTTTCTAAAGACGGTGGTGGCGCCTGAGAGCGAAGTGGTGATAGATATAGGCTCTATTCCTGATGGCACCTACGAGGGTGTTGGTGAAGGATTGTTTGGCCCTATAAGGGTATCGGTAGTTGTGCAAGGTGGTAGAATAACAGAAGTAAAGGTTCTTGAGCATACAGAAAGCGAAGGGATCTCTGATCCCGCAATTTCGGGTATTCCCAAGGCTATAGTCGAAAACCAGAAGGTGGATGTGGACACGGTTTCCGGAGCAACTTTCACAAGTAAAGGCATTATTGAAGCGGTGAAGAATGCATTGAAATAGAGCATACGTCCGCAGTTTAACCCCGGGTGCGTGAAATCCAGAGCGATTTCTCATACCCGGGGTTTTTGATTCCCATTGACTTTTGATGCTTCTTGATATTATTATCTTCCTAAGCGAACAAATGTTCTATTCAGGGTGGGCGATCCAATGGCTACCATGTTCTACTTAAAATTCATAGGGGCAAGGGCACAGCAAGAGAGGATTAACCGCAATATTGACCCGGATTCCCCTCTTGCGGTAGATTGCCGGAAAACGATCCTAGATTGCGATGAAAAGGCATTTAAGGACGGTATAAGACCGGGTGATACCATCAGGCAAGCTAAATTGGCTTCACCTTGCTGCAAAATAGTTTCGGTGTCCAATGAAACTTCTCATACATTGACATCCATAATTGAGGCTTTGTCTGCGATAACACCTTTTGTTGAACCCGACGAAAAAGACTGTGGAGTATTTTTGGATGTCGGTGATAAGTCCGCATACGAAGTACTTTCATTGTTGACTGGTATGTTTTACATGACGATTGTCACAGAAAGCACGTCAAAATTCTTGGCAAAGGCATCTGCTGTCCACATGGCTCAACAGATATTGACCAAACGCAAAATAATATCTGCCCAAAAACCCTGGGGCTGCGTTGAAATGGGTGCAAATTACGCATTAGTTTATGTTAAGCCAGGAAAAGAAGCAATCTATTTAGCAAATATGCCTATATCGCTTTTGTGGCCACTGCCTTCAGATGTAATATCGATCCTATATTCATTGGGGTTTAGAACCTTCAAAGATCTTCAGCAAATATTGCCCTCTCAGCTTTCTTCTAAAATAGGCGATTGGGCGTCCTTAGTCGTTGATTGGGTAAAGGGAAAAGATGTTTCCCAAGTAAAGCCACTCAATTTTGTGCCATACATAGAAAAAACATTTGAGATTGAAGACATTAAACTAGATGACGTATTAAAGGAAATTTCGGAAAAACTTGTCCAAAAGAATCTTGGGTTTAGACATTTGACCATAACTTTTTCAGGGGATTTTCCTCTTGTAAAGGGTGAAAAGAAAATGGTACGTCCTGTGTTTGGGCTTGAATCATTGCGGGATGTTGTTTCAAGCCTAATGGAAGAAATGACTAGTACATCGGGTAGTGAGACTTTGCATAGACCATTGAATGTTTCTCTTTTTATAGGGGATCTTGAGAAGATGCCGGTAAAGCAAATGTTTTTGATAAACACTCCTTCTGACATTAGACACTTTGCCCAGAATGGTCATACATCCTCGGCTTCTCTGCAGTCAGTTTTCATGAGCATAGAAGAAAAGTACGGCGAATCGGCACTGTTTTGGGGAATAGAACACGGAGAAAAACAGGATAGCGCATTTAATCAGGAATTTTTACGCCGTGAGAAGATGCTGTCTCTTTGGGATCCTATGAGATTTAGCCAAGGACCAGGATCTAAAACGGGTTAGGCTGAGCCAAAGGAGATGGTCACATGTCCAAGACAGTCGATCAACCAATTTTGACGGTTGTTGAAGATGGGGAACCCAGAAGATTTTTTTGGATAAAGAAGTGGATAAATATTAAAGATATCATAGATAGATGGAGTGAAGCAGGCAGATGGTGGGATGAGGAGAAGGAAAAAAGATTCTATAGAGTCTTGGGCACCGAAGGCGGTGTATACGAAATTTATTCAGATAGCAGTAATTGGAAACTTTACAAGGTGTTCGACTAAAAATGTTTACGCATCTTCATGTCCATAGTGTCTTTTCGTTTTTGGATGGGGCTTCACAAGTAACGAATCTTGTAGAAAGGGCCAAGGAACTTGGGATGACTTCGTTGGCCATTACTGACCACGACAATGTCTCGAGTGCGGTACGATTCATAAAAGCTGCTCGTAGTGCAGGCATAAAGCCTATAATTGGTTGTGAAGTTACTATGGAAGGTGGATATCATCTTACCCTGCTGTGTAAAAACAACGCCGGTTATCGTGAACTCTGTAATATTCTCACAAATGCTCATTTAACAAACGAACGAGGGAACCCCAAAGTAGACCTAGATGTTCTGGCGGCCCACAAAGAAGGCCTTTTTGTCCTTTCAGGGTGTCGAAAAGGCTTGATCCCTTCTTTAATACTTCAGAAGAGATTCAAAGAGGCACGAGATGTAGCTGAGAGTTACAAAGGCATTTTCGGAAAGGATGCGTTTTTCATAGAAATATCAGAATCGCTCCTTCCGGGGTCAACTGGCTTGAATAGGACTCTTTCGGAATTGGCAGAGTCTTTGAATCTGCGCAGCGTGGTAACAAACAACGTCCACTACGCTGAAAAAGAAGATTTTCAAATCCATGATATTCTAACATGCATACGCACGCTTACCACGCTAGAAGAAGTGCATCCGGAAAGGCGGCTCAACGCTGAAAACTATTTGAAATCAGAAGCTTGCATGAGGATGGAGCACAAAGATTATGCTGAGGCTCTTAACATGACTTGTTTTATAGAAGAACAATGTGATTGTCCCATAGAACTTGGCATTTCGAATTTCCCTGCTTTTGATTACCCTGAAGGATTCGAATCGACAAATCAATTCTTGTACTACCTAGTGTCTGAGGGAGCAAGGCAACGTTACGGGAAAATGACTTCTGACATAAAAACGCGTTTGGGATATGAGCTTAGCGTAATAGAACAGCTAGGATATGCCGACTATTTTCTCGTGGTTTGGGACTTAGTGAGATTTGCTGCAAGTAAAGGAATCCGTTATGCAGGGCGAGGTTCGGCCGCTGATTCAGCCGTAGCCTATTGCCTTGGCATTAGCGACGTGGATCCTATTGCCCAAAATCTTTTGTTCGAAAGATTCATGAGCTTGGAACGAGGAGAAAAACCGGATATAGATATAGATTTTGACGCTAGGCGGCGAGATGAGGTTACCGCTTACGTGTATGGCAAGTACGGCGAGGGGCATGTAGCATCGGTTGCTACTTATAATACTTTTCAAGGGCGTTCGTCAATAAGAGATGTAGGCAAAGTGATGGGATACTCGCCTTCCGAAATTGATCTGATTGCAAAACGCCTGCCCTATATTCCGGGCAGGATGCTAGAACATGCACTAGAGTCACTTCCTGAGCTGAAGGGTTTGGAAATTCCAAAAAAGAGGCTGAGAGTCCTTGTGGAATCTGCAGTAAAGCTTCATGATTTTCCTCGGCATTTGGGAACTCATCTTGGAGGAGTGGTCATCTCTCGGAATCCAATTACCTGGTTGTCTCCTCTTGAACTATCGGCAAAGGGAGTCAAAATACTGCAATTCGATAAGGATGACGTGGAAGATCTGGGGCTTGTTAAGATAGATCTCTTGTCTCTAAGGACATTGGGGGCCATTGAAGATTCTCTGAAATTTGCTAAAACTGCTTCGGAACCGGACTATGATGCGATCCCCTTAGACGATCCGGATACTTTCAATAGGTTAAAATCCGCAGATACCGTTGGGATTTTCCAGTTGGAAAGTCCTGCTCAACGAGGACTTCAAGCAAGACTTGATGCTGACAATATTGAAGATGTAGTAGCAAGCGTTGCCCTTATAAGGCCGGGTCCGATCAAAGGTAACATGGTAGAACCTTTTATCAGGCGACGCAAAGGCGAAGAAGAAATAACGTATTTGGAGCCGCGTCTTGAGAGCATTTTGAAGAAAACCTACGGCGTAGTTTTGTTTCAAGAGCAGGTTATTGAAATTGCTTCCGAAATTGCGGGTTTTACCCCGGGAGAAGCCGATAATTTGCGCAGAATTATGACCCATGGCAGATCAACTGAGGAGATGAATAAGATAGGAGAGGTTTTCATCGAAAAGGCACAGAAGAACGGTGTCATAGAAGAGACTGCACGTGAGATATTCGAATGTATGAAAGGATATGCAAGTTACGGATTCTGCGAGGCCCACGCTAGGGCATTTGCTACTACTGCATACAAAACGGCCTATTTGATAGAGCATTACCCGGCCGAGTTCTATGGAGCCATATTGAATAACCAGCCGATGGGGTTCTATCCTGTTTCCACTATATGTGTCGAGGCCAAAAGACATGGAGTTAACGTACTCGGCCCGTCAGTGAATTGTTCCGGCGCAGAAGTTTCGGTGCGGGGAATGGCTATTCGTATTCCTTTCAAGATGATAAAGGGCATGACACTAAGTACTATGGAATCTATGGTCTGCGAAAGAGAAGAGGGAGGTGTTTTCAGCTCGTTCGCTGATTTTGTAAAGCGGGTAAAGATCGACAAAGATATTCTGCGAAACCTTATCTTATGCGGCGCTTTTGATGAATTTGAGGTTTCGAGGAGAATGCTTTTGTGGCAAAGCAATGATCTAAAACCATCTAACCGTGATGAAAATCAGATCTCTTTGCTTGAGCCAATTTACGACAAATGCTCGAGTTTTCTTGAGTCGGAATTCTCAATAAAAGAAAAGGTGTTTTACGAGTACGAAGTGCTAGGGTTTGGAGTTTCTGCACACCCTATGGAGATCTGTCGGGATAGATTAAAAGACAAAGGGTTTGTATCTAGCGATGAACTCTGCCGATATTCGCCAGGTAGTTTTGTGAAGGTTGGAGGAATACCTATAAGACCTCACAGACCTCCTACGAAAAGCGGGAGGACTGTAGTGTTTCTTTCGTTAGAAGATGAGCATGGCCTTATCGATGTGACGTGTTTTGAAAATGTGTACAAAAAGCATGCGAAACTTTTGTTTCCCGGCGAGACCTTGCCTTTAGGAATTTGGGGA
>JAPXKJ010000043.1:0-2697 GCA_033810155.1 Bacillota bacterium
AAGAAGACTATCGCCTTATGAAACTCTCTAGATGCAACGTGATGAGCATAGGCATTTTCGCCTGGTCATCTATAGAAAAGGAAGAAGGCAAGTTCGATTTTTCGTGGCTAGATAGGACTATGGATGAAATGTACGAAAATGGCATATATGTGATGCTTGCTACGCCCAGCGCCGCAAGACCCGCATGGTTATCTCAGAAGTATCCGGAAGTTCTTCGAGTAAGGGAAAACAGGGTACGAAATCTTCATGGAGGGCGACACAATCATTGCTTTACCTCCCCCATATACAGAGAAAAAGTGCAAATCATAAACGCCAAATTGGCACAGCGGTATAAAGACCACCCCGCCTTGATCGCGTGGCACGTCTCAAATGAATACGGAGGTCAGTGTCACTGCGAACTATGTCAAGACCAATTCCGCAAATGGCTCAAGGAAAAGTACCACGAAAACCTCGACGAACTCAATAGAGCGTGGTGGACGTCTTTTTGGAGTCATTCGTATACCGATTGGAACCAGATTGAGTCTCCCGCTCCTCACGGTGAACACACCATAATGGGCTTGACCCTAGATTGGAAGCGATTCACAACCTACCAAACCATTGACTTTTTCAAGCATGAGATAGAACCTCTGCGAAAGATTACTCCAGATATACCTGTTACCACCAACTTTGATGACTTCGTTGACATCGAAAACGGAATAGATTATTGGAAGTTTGCCCCCCATGTAGATTTTGTCTCGTGGGACAACTACCCATATTGGCACGGCGAACGGCCCGACCCGGTTGAAGGTGGTAGACGCGCCTTTATCCACGACATAAACCGGTCCTTGAAGCACGGAAGGCCATTTGCCATGATGGAGAGTTCCCCAAGCTCCACCAATTGGCAACCTGTTGGAAAACTCAGAAGACCCGGGATGCACGTTTTGTCATCGCTTCAAGCCATCGCTCATGGGTCCGATACTGTCCAGTACTTTCAATGGCGAAAGAGCAGGGGTGGCTACGAAAAACTCCACGGAGCGGTTGTAGACCACTGCGGACACGAAAACACAAGGGTTTTCCAGGATGTAACACAAGTAGGAGATGTTCTTTCCAAGTTAACGCCAGTCCTCGGGACTTCAGTATGCCCTAAGGTCGCTATCATCTATGACTGGGAAAATTCGTGGGCAATAAGTACATCTATTGGGCCTAGGAGGGACAGAAAAGACTACTTCGAAACCTGTCAAAGTCACTACAGAACCTTTTGGGAGAACGGAATCCCTGTCGATGTGGTAAACATGGATTGTGATTTCTCGAAATACGACATATTGGTTGCTCCCATGCTGTACATGGTAAGAGGCGGAGTAAGCAACAGGATTGAGGCGTTTGTCCAAAAGGGTGGCATATTCGTGACTACCTACTTAAGCGGAATGGTCGATGAAAACGATCTATGCTTCCTGGGTGGATTTCCCGGCCCTCTTCGAAAAGTCACAGGAATATGGTCAGAAGAAATTGACTGTCTCTATGATAATGACGTAAATCACGTGAGTTTCGTTGGCGATGTAAGACCGGACTCTGTACTTGATGGCAAAGAGAACCAGGTAAAAGAAAGCAACGCTATTGAGAAGAAGTACGAGGCGCGTGTGTTTTGCGACCTTATCCACTGTGAAACTGCCGAGCCTATCGCATTCTACACAAGCGACTTTTATGCGGGAAAACCCGCTGTCACTGTAAATCACTGGGGAAAAGGCAAATGCTACTATATAGCCTTTAGAAATAACAAAGAGTTTCTGAAAGACTTTTACAATGCTTTGATCCAAGACCTATACCAGCAAGGCATAAATCTGGGAAGGGCCATTGAGACCGATCTTCCGTATGGTGTAACGGCACAATTGAGAACCGATGGCAAGAGAGACTACGTGTTTGTATCCAATTTCGATTCGGCGCCAAAAGTAGTTCTTCTAGACGATAACGTTTACATCGATCTCTTGACCGGCACCGCAGTAACCCGTACGATTAATCTTCGCCCTTACGCGATGGCGATCCTAGAGCGACCGTGCCAGACATAGAGTATCGCATGCACACAGATTTTAAGCGCTTAGTGCGTTTTGTCCTTTAGGTTCGAATGGACTTACGGCCTGACTTCTCGCGAGTCGGCTCAGCTTTGTATGGCATGGGAACATATCCAACCGAAGGCCTGTTAGCCGATGCCTGCGGATAAAGCTCCATTAGCTTATACACTTCGGTCGGCATATCAAACGAAACCTTTAGACCCATTGCCTGGAGCTTTGTTGCACCCAAAGGATAATCATGGGTAAAATATCCCTTGGTGAAAAGGTCAGCTACTTCTTCTGCCTCTTTATCAGCAAGACTATTTCTCAATATACCTAACACCGTTTCTCTAACTTGTGAAATAGCCTTTTCAGCAATGTCAGCCAAGATTAGGGTGTTGTCATCTATATTTTCGATAGGCTTTCTCTCTATCACGCTAAGTATGGATGCAGCAGGGTAAGAACCTATCTGCGGATCAACGGGACCCAAAACAGCGTTTTCATCCATTACTATTTCGTCCGCAGCAAGAGCAAGCAAAGTGCCACCTGACATGGCATAGTGAGGGACGAACACGGTAACTTTTGCTTTATGCCTAACCATTCCCAGCGCTATCTGTTCCGCAGCCAAGACCAGGCCACCGGGAGTGTGGACTATAAGGTCAATTGGAACATC
>JAPXKJ010000043.1:2797-9714 GCA_033810155.1 Bacillota bacterium
CATGAAGACCGTCTCCGTGGAACCATGTAGCTTCTTAAGTGAACTCTACCCCTTGAGTTTCTCTTCTGTAATAGTGTAAGAAGGTGGCATAGATGGTGTCCAGAACATATTAGGAGGTACGGGATAAACTGAAAACCCGCCTTTGGCCGTCAACTCAAGGTTCTCGATAAGTTTGTCTCTTACAAGTTCATAGGTGGCAGCAAATACTAGTTCACAATTCTGGGTTCCGCCGAAAATCCTGTCGCCTGCGCAAGGAAATCCAACTATTGGTTCTTTTTTGGCAAGAACGTATCCAGTGCACGAACACATCGCTGCCTCTGCTACAGTATCTGCTTTTACTTTTTCACCGTTGTCGTACACGCAACCATGAATCAACCTCATTGTTTGTGCTGGGTTTGAGTAAATAATCACAACATCGGGCTCAAATTTCGCATTTGCCAAAGGACTGACTAATACCGCGTCGTAGACCTTACCAGAATCACCCAATTTAAACGTGTTTTCCATAAATTTTTTGCCAGCCTCAATATCCTTACAATATGCTCCTACAGCCGCTTGCCCAGATTCTATGTCGCTAGGAGTTTTGATCAATCCGGTGCACGCCGCTCCCATGACACATATCATCATATCTGGCACACCCGCATTGGTTCTGCCCTGATACCGCGCCATGGATACCAATTGGCACAGATTCAGTTTGAAATTCAGCGGTTCCCTAGGCAAGTCTTTTCGGTCTTCGTAAAACTTCATGGCTACCGGCATAGTGTCTAGTCGTAAAATCTTCTCCAACTGCTCCGCAAGTTCCCTATTATCCAATTCACTCACCTCCAATCAATTCGCAGGATACCTGCCTCTACCTAAGTCTATATCCACTTCGCAAAACCGGTCAACTCGAACCGTTGGACCTGTTCATATGTGATCCCGCTGTCATTTGATCGCAAAGCCGATCCCCGGTGGCGAGCTCGTACGCTTACAGTTTCTTGCAGGATTATGTCTAACGCTGTCGAATATGAATCGCGGAGTTCAAAAAACACAAAAGAACGGAGGTGAAACAAAAATGTTTGTTGAAAACAGGATATTCGATTTTTGGACACTCCTTTTCATGACCGGATTGATGTGTGTATACATGTATCTTGCGAAAAAGGGCATGAAGGTGACTGTACGCCCAATTCCTGGTTTTGATGCAATCGAAGAAGCCGTAGGTAGGGCAGCCGAAATGGGAAAACCAGTTCATTTCACTCCGGGATTCGGCGGGTTGGTGGCTGCAACATTTGCAGGGCTGGAAGTCTTGGGATATGTCGCTAAACTTTCTGCTGAATATGACGTCCGGCTAATAGTCACTGTCTCACAGCCTGAAACATACGCAGTTACGGAACAAGTCATGAGACAAAGCTACCTCGAAGCTGGAAAACCTGAGGCATATAGGCCGGAGGATTGCCGCTTTATATCAAGCGACCAGTGGGCCTATGCAAGTGGCGTCATTGGCGTACTTCTAAGGGAGCAAGTAGCGTCGAATATTATGATCGGTCAGTTTGCGGCAGAAGCCCTTATTCTGGCTGAGGCTGGTAACACTGTCGGTGCAATTCAGATCGCCGGGACCACCAACGCATATCAGATCCCATTCTTCGTCGTAGCATGTGACTACGTTATCCTGGGTGACGAGATGTTCGCAGCAAGTGCACATTTTGCCAAAAACGACCTCCACCTTGGAAGTCTTCGTGCGGAAGATATTATCAAAGCAGTGTCAATAGGATTGATGATAATCGGCGCAGTTTCTGTTACTTTCGGCTCTACTGGGATCAAAACACTGATGGCAAAATGATCACTCACAAGGAGGTGAGCGTCCATGTTAATGAGGAAAACGCTTCCGACGATAATTGCCTTTGTGTGCGGGATTACTGTCACAATAGCATACTTCTTCAACATACCTTTCGTGCAGTCTACCGCGCAGAATATTCTGAAATGGCAATCTGTTATCGCGATTTTCGCCCTAGGTCTTGGGGCCATTAACATCATTAGAGTTCATGTTAACAACATAGGAAAAGACAAAGGGAAGAGCATATATAGCATAGCGCTCCTAGTGACATTTGCCATCACAATAATCACAGGGGTGTTTCTGGGACAAAACTCTACTGCGTACAAATTCATTTTCGACTATATAAACGTACCTACTGGCAGCGCGATCTTCTCGTTGCTCGCGTTCTACATTGGGACAGCAGCCTACAGAGCTTTCAGAGCCAAGAACGCGGAAGCTGCTATCCTTCTCATAACGGGTTGTATTGTAATGTTAGGTAGGGTTCCCTTGGGGGCCAAGATTCTACCTTTTTCGGTTCCCGCTACTGACTGGATCATGTCCGTTCTGAACGTCGGAGGGCAGCGTGGTGTCATGATTGCAGGCGCTATAGGTTTTATAGCTGTGTCTTTAAGAATCATCATAGGGCTAGAACGCCGTTCCTACGGCGGAGAATAGGGGGGATAATAAGTGGACATATTTGAAAAGCTACAGAACTTAGATAAACGCGTGTTCTACCTTCTTATGGCCCTTGCTATCGCTATCCCAACTATCCACCCCATCGGATTGCCTATTGATGTGACCGAGCCGGTTCAAGAAGTCTATGACTTTGTAAGCAGCCTTCCCGATGGTTCTATAGTCATCATAGGGTTTGACTATGAACCAGGAGACGAGATAGACCTTAACCCAATAGCTCAGGCCATCATGCATCAGTTGGCCTCAAAGAAGATCAAGGTAGTCGCAATTGCGTCATTCCCCGCAGGTCCTACCTTCGCCGATGAATGCATGGCAATCCTAGAAGAATATGGATATGAATACGGCGTTGACTACGTCAACTTAGGCTATTATGCCGGAGGCGAACCTACGCTAGCTGCTTTCGCGCAGAATCCATCATCGGTCTTTCCAAAGGACTGGCGCGGCATTAGCACTGATTCTCTGCCTATAATGCAAGAAGTGAGCACAATGAAGGATTTTGCGATGGCTATGACGCTCAACGACGGGCCAACTGGCGGAACCGGAACTCACGAGTGGGTAAGACAGGCAGTTATGGCCTATGGAACCCCGCTGATCATGGGGGTTACTGGAGTCTTGGCTGCTAGCAATGAAACCTATGTCCAATCAGGGCAATGCAAAGGGATACTCGCAGGGCTAAGAGCAGCCGCTGAGTATGAGAAACTTACAGGCAAAAAGGGCACTGGAACTGTAGGGATGGACGCCCAGTCTATCGCCCACGTTCTGATAGTGGTTTTTGTACTTCTAGGCAATATCGGCATGTTCGTAAGCGGACGAAAAGAGCCCAAATCCAAGTCCTATAGTGCTGGAGGTGGGGTCAAATGAAAATCTCGACTGATATAGGAGTATGGATAGGAGCATTAGCTGCTATCGGTATCTACTCTGTTCTAATCAAAGATAACCCATTCTATACTATGATCGAGCACATCTTCGTAGGAGCCTCAGCAGGGATTGCAGTTGTGGTCGGGCTGAATACGTTCTTGAACTCGGCATGGAGCCCGATGATAGGTGGAAACTATCTACTCATAGTACCCATCCTCCTAGGCCTACTCCTTTACGCCCGTTACTTCGAGGGTGTCGCGTGGCTGAACCGTATCCCGCTATCTTTCCTTATGGGAACTGGAGCAGGCGTTGCTATGAGAGGCGCCGTAGAAAGTCAGATCGTCCAGCAGATATCTGCAACGATGGTGGACTTGAGTTCTTTTGACTCATGGGTAGTATTCCTTGGGACTGTCCTGTCGCTAAGCTACTTCTTTCTGACCTTTAAGAGAGGAAAAGTCACAGGAGTCACCTCCCAACTTGGTCGCTACTTCATGATGGCTGCCTTTGGCGCGGCTTTTGGAAACACTGTTATGGGCCGTATATCGGCCGCAATAGGACGTTTTCAGTTCATATTCCTTAAGTGGCTAGGCCTCGGCTAGAACGAAGCACCGACGCATTACGGGGGCGGATTTGCACATTCTTTCAACCAAAAGGAACGCAAAACCGTCCCCAAACATATTGACAACGCTCTACATGACATGCTAGCATCATCAAAATAACTGAAGCCAACGCAATGATCGGGACTAGTAAGCGCAACACCATCGGTATAGCGAGTCAGGGACAGTGTAAGCCTGACACCGCAAGGAGCGACTGAATGGGCCCGTGAGCAGCAGTGCCGAACGAGACATCGCCAAAGTACCTCACCGAGATTTTCACGATGAGAGAACATGGCCATTGACAAGTAGGTACCGCCGGAAACCCACCGATAAAAGGGCAAGGATATAAGGACTGCATGCAGATGATTCTATGAGCGATTGTGCGAACTGTAGTCCCGTATCTGCAGACGAGAGGGATCCCTGAACTCCGCCTTGTGTCTTGGGAGTCTTTGTACCTTAAGATTCATGACATCCGACGGAACAGTGAAGAGATCCAATCGAGGTGGCACCACGGCTATGACCCGTCCTCTGAGAAGAGGGCGGGTTTTTGATTATATCTAACACTTAGAGAGCCGACCACCAACTTAATTGCATTCGAACATGAGGGTACAACGAAAGGAGAGAATCAAATGGAAAAGCAAGTCGGAAGTGAAAAGAGAGTCAAGTATATTTTGGATGAAAAGGATATGTCTACATGTTGGTATAACATCTTGTCCGATCTGCCGTTTCAGCTGGAACCACCTCTTAATCCAAATACCTTGGAACCAGCAGGTCCTGAGGATTTGGCAGCTATCTTCCCTATGGCGGTCATCGAACAAGAAGTCTCGACAAAGCCAACTATCGACATCCCAGGTGAGGTCCTAGACATCTATAGGCTGTGGAGGCCTACTCCTCTTTACAGAGCGACACGACTGGAAAAGGCACTGGACACCCCTGCTAGGATTTACTTCAAATACGAAGGGGCCAGTCCTGTAGGAAGTCACAAGCCTAATACAGCGGTAGCACAAGCTTATTACAACAAGCAAGAGGGTACCCGCAGACTATGCACAGAAACTGGAGCAGGCCAGTGGGGCTCAGCATTAGCTATGGCATGTTCGTTCTTTGACATAGAGTGCATAGTGTACATGGTAAAGAGAAGTTACGAACAAAAACCATATAGGCGTTCGCTCATGCAAGTATTTGGCGCTGATGTTATTCCAAGCCCAAGCGATAAGACAGAATCAGGAAGAAAGGCTTTGGCAATCGATCCCAATTGCCCCGGTAGCCTCGGAATAGCAATAAGCGAAGCAGTAGAAGACACAGTAAAGAATCCTGGAACAAAGTATTCGCTTGGAAGCGTTTTAAACCACGTCCTCCTGCATCAGACAGTAATAGGTCTAGAAGCAAAGGCTCAGATGGAAGCAGCCGAAGATGTTCCTGACATAATCATCGCTTGCGCTGGCGGGGGAAGCAATTTTGGTGGCCTCACCTTTCCGTTTCTGGAACCCGTGCTAAAGAGCATGAAATCTTCAATTACCCACAAAGAACAGGGTACGAATAACGCGCATTTGAATTCGTGTTCGCTGCCTCCGTCATCTCCCAGAATAATCGCAGTCGAACCCGAAGCGTGCCCAACGCTCACAAGGGGAGTATACGCGTACGATTATGGAGACAGCGTGGGGATGGTTCCCGCGCTAAAAATGTACACCCTTGGCCATGATTTCGTTCCGCCAGGTATCCACGCAGGAGGTCTGCGCTACCATGGCATGTCTCCAATAATCAGCGCTCTTTTGCAAAAGGGGCTGATAGAAGCAAGAGCGGTAGAACAGATTGCAATTTTCGAAGCAGCCCAGTTATTTGCAATGTCCGAAGGCATCATCCCTGCTCCCGAATCAGCTCATGCAATACGTGTGGCAATAGATGAGGCTCTTAAATGTAAAGAAAACGGCGAGGAAAAGGCAATACTCTTTGGGCTCAGCGGGCATGGGCACTTTGACATGAGCGCCTATGATGAGTACAAAAAAGGGAAGCTAACAAATGTAAAGCACGCTCAGTCGGAGATAGACAAAGCGCTGGAAACACTACCGAAGAATCAAAGAAACAATGAGTAAGGTGCGTTTGAACATTCACCTGTTGTGATGCAGACGAAAAGGCAACAATCTGCAAAGGAGGGTAAATAAAGTGATAGAACCCGCGTCTTATTGCAGTTCTAGAACACACCCGTACTCATTTGCCTTGATACACTACGAGGAACTGGTATCACACGAGAATGTGGATAACGATAGAGTTCTTGAACTTACACGAGAGATCGAGCGCGATGGCATCATCAAATACCCAGTGATCGTTGACGTAAACTCAATGATAATACTTGACGGGCATCACCGAGTTCGCGCACTCGTATCGTTAGGATGTCAGTTCATTCCCGCATACTTACTAGATTATTACGACGATGCGATAGTGGTCACCAGCTGGGGAACCTATTTGACCGCAGATGAACGGGACGGTTCCAAAGCTCAAGACGTCTCACCTGTTACAAAGGATACTGTAATTGTGGCCGGACTAACGGGTAGATTGCTTCCCCCAAAAACGTCTAGGCACGTGTGGCCTTGGCCTTATGAACAACGACCGGTCTCCATCGCTGTTCTCAAGAACCTTTCCGCAAGCGTAGTGTCTTGAAGCAAAAAACCATGGGGATGCATGCTGTACAGCTCAAATTGCATCCCCATGGAAAGGACCTTACCTATTTATACGCGCTCGAAGCGGCCCGTGAAGAACCTTAGCACAGGTGGCTCGTAGACCCACTTGAGTCCTGTGATTTTGTCTCTTTCTTCGTAGACTTTCTTTACCGATTCCGCCACATAGTCTAAGTGAGCACTGGTGTACACGCGTCTCGGGATGGTCAACCTAACTAGTTCGAGTTTTGGATAGTAGTCATTGCCATCTTTGTCTCTGCCTGCGGAGATGATACCTCTTTCCATCGTCCTTACTCCAGAATGCTCGTA
>JAPXKJ010000044.1:0-8522 GCA_033810155.1 Bacillota bacterium
TTACATTCGCAGTAACTGCTTCTGATGATGTGGAATTGATTGGCAAAGGGGTCCATGAGAGATTCTTGGTTAACAAAGAAAAATTTACTGCAAAATCTCTTCGGAAGATAGATATCCACAAGGATTCACATATGTAGTGTGGAATATGGCTATGGTGGTCTACATATGGCGGAAACATATGTTTGGGTTCCCGCGCAGCCTTTAGTCGTGTGAGGTGCGGTTACAGTGAAATGTCCTTTTTGTGGCCATATTGATTCTCGGGTGATAGAATCGCGCACCACAGAGGAAATGACAGCCGTCAGAAGGCGGCGAGAATGTACTTCGTGTGGTCAGCGATTTACTACATACGAAAGAATCGAAGAGCAGCCTGTTTTGGTCATTAAAAAGGACGGTAGCAGGGAGACTTTTTCCAGAAGCAAGATCTTATCAGGCATTTTGAAAGCGTGCGAAAAGCGACCGACGCCATTGGAAGTTCTGGAACAGGCCTCTTTCGAAATTGAAAGGGAAATACGGAAGTGCGGGAAAGGAGAAGTAAGTTCGAAAGAGATTGGCGAGATGGTTATGGAAAGACTCAAAGAGATAGACGATGTCGCCTATGTTAGGTTTGCTTCTGTATACAGGGAATTTAGAGACGTCGATGGGTTCAAAGAAGAAGTTGAACGTATTCTGGCGGAGAAGGGTGAAAAACCTAAATAGCCATACCATACCGCGTCTGTATCTTTCGCAGTGTAGAGCGATTAGGAGGAAATGAAATGTCCGAAAAGGAAAAACAGGAACTTAGCAAAATGATACTTCCGAAGCCGGGGTTTTCTGCCAACGCCCTGGCAGTTCTGGAAAAGCGTTACCTCATAAAGGATGAAGAAGGAAACGCTATAGAAACTCCAGAGGAGATGTTGTGCAGAGTAGCAAGGAATATCGCACTTATGGATGTGCTATATGATTCAAGGATACATGAAGGCGGAGTCGTTGCTAAGGAGAAGGTGATTCCGGAACATTCTGGGACGTCCGATGTCGATCCGGAGTCTCAGAGATTACTTGACATGCTATCTCGTTTCAGCGACAAGGATTGGGATACCCTGAAAATGGCCTTCGAAAGACTAACGGCACAGGGCTTGGCGACGGTCTCTTGGGATGAAATGCGCCAGTTCGTCTTGGACAACCAGCCGGCGGTCGTTAGGACGGCTGCAGAGTTTTATGCAATGATGGCAGAGTGCAAATTCATGCCAAATTCACCGGCGCTGATGAACGCAGGTAGAGATTTGCAGCAACTCTCAGCGTGTTTCGTGTTACCCGTGGAAGATTCGATGAGCAGCATATTCGACTCATTGAAGCATGCTGCTTTGATTCACCAGTCTGGGGGCGGGACCGGCTTCAGTTTCTCACGGTTGCGACCTAAGAATGACGTGGTTCGCTCCACAGGTGGAGTGGCTTCCGGGCCTGTGTCTTTCATGAAGGTCTTCAATGCTGCCACCGAGGCGGTGAAACAGGGCGGGGTACGTAGAGGCGCTAATATGGGGATCTTGCGAGTAGATCACCCGGACATACTCGAGTTCATAACGTGCAAAACCGATACAAAGGAGCTAACTAACTTCAACATATCCGTAGGGATCACTGAAGAGTTCATGGAAGCAGTTAAGACTGGGTGCAGTTATGGATTAGTCAATCCTAGAAACGGCCAGGTTGTGCGAATGCTCGACGCAAGAGAAGTGTTTGAGAAGATAGTTGACCAGGCCTGGCGCAATGGGGAACCTGGCATTGTATTTCTGGATCGTCTGAACGAAGACAATCCCACACCGGAACTAGGTGAGATCGAAAGCACCAATCCATGCGGAGAGCAGCCTCTGCTTCCGTATGAGGCATGTTGTCTAGGCTCTATTAATCTCGCCTCTTTTACAAAGTCTGTATGGGAATTGGATGATCCTTTTGCGACGGCACCTGAAGATTTGATCGACTGGGAGGGTATGAGCCGCGTAATCAAAAAGTCAGTTCACTTTTTAGACAACCTCATCGACGCAAATAAGTACCCGTTAGAAGAGATAGAGCGCATGGCTCATGGAAATAGAAAGATAGGTTTGGGAGTGATGGGTTGGGCGGATATGCTCATATACCTAGGTATCCCTTATGATTCTGAAGAAGCTGTTGAATTAGCGCGGAGAGTCATGGAGTTCATAGAGAAAGAGTCTATGAAGGCTTCTGAGGAACTTGCAGAAGATAGGGGCGTTTTTCCCAACTACGAGAGAAGCGTCTATGTAGAAAAAGGTATACGACTCAGGAATGCTACCACTACAACAATTGCACCTACAGGCACCATAAGTATAATAGCAGGGGCATCGTCGGGCATAGAACCGCTTTTCAGCATAGCGTTTACCAGGCATGTTCTCGACGACAAAAGACTAATAGAGGTAACGCCTACTTTTGAGCATGTAGCCAAGGAACTAGGGTTCTACTCGGATGAGCTTATGGAGGAGATCGCGAAGAGAGGGGGGCTTCAGGGAATTTCCGAAGTCCCAGAAAAAGTTCGCAGAGTATTTGTGACTGCCCACGAAATTGCTCCGAATTGGCACGTAGAAATGCAAGCGGCATTTCAGAGATTCACCCATAATGCGGTTTCCAAAACT
This sequence comes from Bacillota bacterium, assembly GCA_033810155.1. GTDB lineage: Bacteria > Bacillota > Sulfobacillia > Fermentithermobacillales > Fermentithermobacillaceae > UBA3907. The sequence continues at coordinate 2,619 of JAPXKJ010000044.1, forward strand.
GTGAACTTCAAACGTGAGGCTACTAGAGAAGATGTCAAGACTGTGTTTCTCGAGGCGTATGAACTTGGCTGTAAGGGCGTAACAGTGTACAGAGATGGAAGCAGAGAAGAACAGGTGCTAACGGTTGGTGCAGCGTCAGCCCCGTCTGCCCCATGTAGCGAGCAGGACAAATCAGAAAAGGAAGGCAGAAAGAAGGCCTCTGTCAACGGAATTTGGGGGAAGATCAGGCCAATTGAAAGGCCAAGCACTCTTGAAGGTTTTACAACTGCAAAAGAAACTCCGTTAGGTAAATTGTTCCTTACATTGAACACTTTGGATGGGCACCCTGTTGAACTTTTTGCGCAGATAGGCAAGGCTGGTAGCGACGTCGCTGCATTTACAGAAGCTATAGCTCGAATGGTCTCTATTGCGCTCAGATCCGGAATAGATCCTCAGGAGATTGCAGATCAACTTATGGCGATAGGAGGTTCAAGAAGTATAGGGTTTGGTCCAAATAGGGTTCGCTCGGTTCCCGATGCAATTGGTCAGTTCATAGACGAATACATCAATCACGTGAGAAAGCAGGAGGAAGAGGTTCCAGAGGTTAGACCGTATCAAGATGAACTCCCACTTGTTCCCAACAAGAAATTTGGTCTGTGCCCCGAATGCGGCACATGGAACCTCATTCATGTTGAAGGCTGTTTGAAGTGCCTTGCTTGTGGGTATAGTGAATGCTAAAGGAGTGATTCAAATGTTAAAAGGTATTTTCGCTCCAATTCCTACGCCGTTTGTGGACGAAGAGATTGCGTACGATAAGCTAGAAGAGAACTTGGCCAAATGGGGAGAAACGGAACTCTCAGGGATTGTGGTCCTAGGTTCCAATGGGGAACAGCCTTATGTTGATGAGGATGAAAAGGTGGAATTATGGGCTTATGCTCGCAAACACTTTCGCAGGGACAAACTAGTAATCGCAGGCACAGGCTGTGAAAGCACTAGGGCAACGATAAGGCTGACAAAGAAGGCTGCAGATGTAGGCGCGGATGCGGCGCTTGTTATCTCGCCACATTATTTCAAAGCGAATATGAACGAAAATGCATTAGAAACATATTATAGGAACGTCGCGGACGAATCTCCAATCCCCATATTGCTGTATAATATGCCTGCCAACACAGGTTTGAACATGACACCCTCTTTGATAAAAAAGTTGTGTCATCACCCCAACATAAAGGGAGTGAAGGATTCGAGCCCAAACATAGTTCAGATCTCGGAGATCCTAAGAGACGTTCCGGACGATTTTGCAGTATTTGCCGGCTCGGCAAGTTTTCTCATGCCAAGCCTTGTTATGGGGGCGAAGGGAGGAACGTTGGCCCTTGCCAATGTTGCGCCGGATCTGTGTGCGAGGATTTGCTTTCTTGTGGAGCAAGGCAACCTCGATGAGGCTAGATCTGTGCAAAAGAGCCTGCTTAAGCTCAACAACTTAGTAACTGGGAAATACGGAGTTGCGGGCCTTAAGGCAGCTTTGGATCTCATAGGCTATTTTGGAGGTCTACCCAGAAGGCCTATTTTGCCGGTTGGCGAAAAAGAAAAAGAGGAGATAAGAACTGCTCTAGAGGAGCTTAACCTTATCTAGAGTCTCAAGGAAAAAGGGGGAGAGAAGTATCAAATGAATGAACGAAATCCAAAATCCAAGATTCTTTTGGGGCCAGGTCCGAGTAATACGGATCCCAGGGTGCTTAGAGCCCTATCCGAACCAACCATCGGCCATCTAGATCCAGATTTTGTCGAGATTATGGATGAAACTACAGAACTTCTCCGATACGTTTTCCAAACCAAGAACGAACTCACAATACCGATTTCAGGTACCGGCTCAGCGGGCATGGAAACTGCAATGGTTAATTCTCTGGAACATGGCGACAAGGCGATAATATGCGTAGCCGGCATCTTTGGCGAGCGCATGGTAGATGTCGCGGAAAGAGCTGGAGCAGTAGTTGTACGAGTAGATGCACCTTGGGGAAGGATCGTCGACCCGCAAGATGTCAAGAAGGCGGTAGAGGAGAACCCAGATGCCAAGATAGTAGGAATTGTCCATGCTGAGACCTCTACAGGTGTACTACAGCCACTTGAGGAGATTGCTCATATTGCCCATGAAAATGGCATGCGCATTGTGGTAGATGCGGTCACGTCTTTGGGCGGCGTAAAGGTCCCCGTAGATGAGTTAGAGCTTGATTTTGTTTATTCAGGCACCCAGAAGTGTCTGAGTTGCCCTCCGGGGCTTGCGCCTGTGACGGTAGGCAAAGAGGGCGTTGACTTCATAAAGAACAGAAAGACCAAGTGTCAGAGTTGGTACCTTGATCTTTCGATGATCTCGCGTTACTGGGGTGGTGAAAGGTTCTACCATCACACAGCTCCCATAAACATGATATATGCGTTTAACGAGGCTCTAAGAATCATAAAAGAAGAAGGCCTTAGCGCCAGATGGGCTAGGCACGAGTTGAACCAAAAGGCATTGATTGCGGGGTTGGAAGCCATGGGAATGAAGCTTGTGGTAGAACCCAAGTACCGTTTGCCAAGCTTAACCACAGTCTATCTTCCGGATGGTGCCGATGACGCCGAGGTCCGAGGAAGACTTCTTAGAGATTTTGACATCGAGATTGGGGCGGGTCTCGGTGTGTTTAAGGGCAAGATATGGCGGATAGGTCTTATGGGCACTAACTCGACCAGGCGCAATGTCATCACCTTTTTGGGTGCTCTAGAAGATATCTTAGTGTCTCAAGGCGCCAAAATATCCGCGGGAGTAGCTTTAAGCGCTGCATCTTCGGTATATAGATAGAAGAAACCGGATTTGTGTGAATCTAGAAAAAGGGACGCCCCACGTGCTACCGGGGCATCCCTTTTTGCGCTAGCACCTCTTTCTAACTGTATAAGAGATGAATTTTGTGATGTCATATAGATCATTTACTAAAGTAGCAGGAGGAAGGCTTCGCAGAATTGCTTTCCCATAGTTTTTAGTCAGTATTCTCGAGTCCAATATCACTACTGCTCCGCTATCTGTTTTTGAACGTATCAACCGTCCGAAGCCTTGCTTGAGTTTTAAGATGGCGATTGGCAAGGAATAGTGCATGAAGGGGCTAAGACCTTGTTCCATCCATAGATCCTCTCTCGCTCGCATCACAGGATCGTCAGGAACTGGGAAAGGCAATCTAGTAATAACAACGCAGGAAAGAGCTTCACCGGGCACATCCACACCTTCCCAAAAGGAATCTAGTCCCATGAGCACAGCGTTTCCTGCTTTTTTATACTCCGAGAGCAGTGTCTCCCTAGGCATTTCATCCTGGACAAGGACGGGGAACCCCTTTTCTTCTATTTTGTCTCGGGTTGCCGCACTTACGTTCCGAAGAGATTTCCTTGACGTTAACAGGACGAAAGTGCGCCCTTGTACGAGGTCAACAATGTCGAGTATTGTATCTGCAACGTATTCATCGAACCCCGGCTTGTTTGGATCCGCTCCGCGAACGTCTCTTGATATATATAGGCAAACCTGATTAGAATAGTCGAAGGGAGACCCAAAGATGGCTTCTTCTGCATTTATTCCTAGTACGCTTTTTATGTAGTCAAAAGAATTGTCTGTCGACAAAGTGGCGGATGTTAGTATCGCTGAGTGCAATGAAGACCACAGGTTTTCATCTAGATACGAGTCAATCTCAAGAGGCGAACCCTTTAGCGTTACATGGCGCTGTCTTCCTCTTTCTTCGGCCTCTGACCAGTACACGAAAGATGAACTATCACCCTCTAGCGTGTTGATTCTCTCGGCGATCGAAGCCATGTTTACGTATCTTTTGGCGAGGGCGCTGGTTTCGAACCTTTCTTCGTCAGACAAGTCAAGTTCGGCCCAGTTTGCTATCTGTGTGGCTAGATTCTTAAAAGAGCGCATCAGTCGTTCATCCAAAAGGCCGGGTTTCATTAACCTGCACTTATTCCGGTTTCCGGAATGATTGTTGGCCCTCCTGCTTCTTCCGCGTGAACCTGCAGTTTGGTTTAGCGAAGAAGGATCGAGGGAAGAAAGGTTCGTTTCAACGAGTGATAGAAGTTGTTCTAGATCGAATCTCAAGCGGTTTTGCGTGTCTTTGGGTACCAACTGAGAAAAAGGGAGCCGCGACACAAGCCTTGAAGTATCGTCTGCGAGGCGTCTCACCCTGTTATATCCTATGTCAAAGGTAAGGCTATCTCTAAATACCTCGTCTATATGGTGTGCTTCGTCGAAAATGACGCTTTCGAACGCCGGTATTAGAGACGTTTTCCCACCCGTATTGACAAAAAGTCTGAGATGAGCTGCAAAAAGAGCGTGATTGACGACAATTAGGTGGCATCCTTCCAAGTATCTTCGTTGTCTCATGTAATAACAAGACTCTCGGAATGGGCATTTTGAAGACATACATCTGTCGCTCTCAGAAGATATGTTGCTCCAAATAGCCTCACTGACAGCGAATGGAAGTGTATCTTTATCTCCGTTCCAGACGCCAGAATCTACCAATTCCGAAATACTCTCGATGACTAGTTCATCTTTGTCGGGCTGGACTAGTTTGAGTCTACCAAGAATATCCTCGTAAACTCTGTTCCACTTTCTCAAGCAAAGGTAGTGGCTGCGCCCCTTAAACAAAGCGTAATTGAAGGTCCCCATACCGTCTACGGCCTGCGAGACCAATGGAATATCTTTGTTTACCAATTGCTGCTGAAGGTTTACTGTATGGGTAGATACAACAAGTCGGTTTTTAGTCGTCAAACACCAGTAGGCTGCAGGGATCAAATATGCGAGGGATTTGCCGACTCCGGTTCCTGCTTCAACCATTAGGTGTTTCCCATTATACAGGGAATCAAGCACGGACCTGGCCATGTCCAGCTGCTGAGGTCGGTTTTCAAAACCAGGTATCAGAGATGCCAAAACGCCATTTTCGTTGAAGGCGTCGTGAAGGAAACGAGTCATATCTTCCAAGTTGTCAGAGAGTGAAGCTGGTGGTTTCAGGCTGAGTACCCCCTTACTGCAAATGATCATTCCCCTGCAATGCTAAAGATATTTTAACATGATGAAGGAGTATTTGCTTTAGCCAAACTATTCGATGATGTGTGTTAGGGATACCGAGGGTGTTTTTGAAGGGCCCGTTTTTTTAAGACAAACTGTATTTCGAAGAAGGAATTTTTCGATGAGTGTAGAATTCATATGTGTAGCTTGCATATATGTGCCGATTGGTCCACGATGAAGCTAAAGGAGGGATAAAGTGACGTTTTACGAACATGAAAAGCCGACAGATAGTCAATGCAGAGGCCAGGTCCATACAGATGGTCGTGATTGGCATCAGGGACAACGGACAGATGGTGTCGTAAAGCCGGAAGGATTTATGGAGGCTTGCCTGTTGTTACTTCTGAGCGAACAGGAATCTTATGGTTATGAACTTATTCCACGTTTGGAGGAATTTGGATTTGGAGACAATCAAGATCCGGGTATGGTCTATAGGTATCTGCGAAGGCTGGAAAAAAGAGGGATGATTGAGTCCCAATGGGATACCTCGGGCACAGGGGCTGCGAGACGCGTTTATACCATGACTCCTGACGGGTACGATCTTCTTTCAGTATGGGCCGAAACCATAAGGCTTAACATAGGGATCCTGTCTAGATTCATGGACAGGTACCGGAAGATCGACTATGGTTCCTGATAAGGGGCGACTGTCCGCACGAGATCTAACCAAACCTTTTAGTGTGGCCAGGTTGTCGTGTATTAGGTGGTGATATCGTTTGTTTCAGAGATCACAGTATTGTTAGGGAAAAAGGTGGTATGTTTACATGAGTGTTCTTGGCAGATTGCTAAAATTCGCAGCTCCTTATTGGAAGCGATATGTGCTAGCGTTCATATTCCTTTTAGCAATATCTGGC
>JAPXKJ010000045.1:0-8475 GCA_033810155.1 Bacillota bacterium
AATAGGGGGTAACTCGATTGTATGGGTACGGTGGCCAGGATCTCAAGATCTTTTCCGGAAATTCCAATAAGAAACTTGCGTCTAGCATCTGCAAGCATATCGGAGTGCCTGAAGGCGCGATAGAAGTCGGTAGGTTCTCAAATGACGAGATTAAGGTAATAATCAACGAAAACGTAAGAGGATGCGACGTTTTCGTAGTACAGCCCACATGCAGTCCGGTGAATGACAGTCTCATGGAATTGCTTATCATCATAGACGCCCTAAGGAGAGCTTCTGCAAGCAGAATTACGGCAGTCATTCCCCACTATGGCTACGCCAGGCAGGACCGCAAAACTCGGGGTAGAGAACCGATAACGGCGAAACTTGTGGCAAATATGCTTGTAACAGCAGGTATAGACAGGGTGCTTACGATGGATCTTCATGCAGGCCAGATCCAAGGTTTCTTTGACATCCCAGTCGACCATCTGACCGCAGTTCCCCTACTTGCCGACTATTTCAAAACTCAAGACCTCAAAGACATAGTAGTGGTGTCGCCCGATGCAGGCGGAATTGCTCGGGTACGAGATATGGCGGAGAGGTTGGGCTCGCCCGTTGCATTCATAGACAAGAGACGTCCTGAGCCAAACGTTGCGGAAGTAATGAATATAGTTGGCAAGGTCGGAGGAAAGAACGCCATACTGCTCGATGACATCATCGACACCGGCGGGAGCATCGCTCAGGCGGCAGCAGCGCTTTTGGAGAAAGGTGCCGCTTCGGTAAGGGCGTGCGCAACCCATGCAGTATTCTCAGGCAACGCTTCGGCCATTCTTCGAGAAGCACATTTGAGGGAATTGGTAGTAACTGATACTATACCTATTGCAGAAGATATGAAGGATATGGTAAAAGTTATCTCCGTAGCCGAGATCTTCGGGGATGCGATAGTCAGAATCCACGAGGGCAGATCTGTATCTACCATGTTCAGGTAAGGGTCTTTAGAAATGTTTTCGCAATTTGAAGGGGCGTGACGAATTTGGAGCAGGAAGTAGTACTCGCAAGAACAAGAGAAGTTGGAACAGGAGCTGCTAAGGCACTGAGGAGGGCCGGGCAGATACCTGCAGTATTATACGGCAAAGGAATCGATTCTGTACCTATAGCCATCGATTCCAAACAGATGAGGAAGATCATGTCTCAAAGTCTGGGGCACATTCACAAGATCATGGTTGAGGACGTAGGTCTTGAGGGTAATGTCATGGTTCAGGCCATAGATCGCGATCCAATCACAGGCGAAGTGATTCATATAGATCTTCACAGGATTTCACTGACAGATAAAGTCAAGGTAGAAGTCCCGGTTACGGTAGTCGGTGAAGAGGAGCTGACCAAACAAGGCCTAGTTCTTCAAAGGCAGCTTAGAGACATATCTGTGGAATGCTTGCCCGGCGATATACCTACGGAATTTGAAATCGACGTGTCGCACTTGAACTTCGGGGATACTATTTTAGCCGGAGATCTTAAGATGCCGGAGGGTGTAAAGATCATGACTCCGCCCGACGAAGTAGTGCTGGTGGTCGTGGCGCCTAGGACGGTGGCTGAGGAAGAAGTAGAAGAAGCGGCGGAAGAGAAAGTTGAAGAAGAGGGCAAAGTAGCGGGGGTCCATGAGCCTGAAGAATAGGTCCGCTCGTAGGCGAGACAGGTGACGGTCCAGATGAAATGCATCCTTGGTTTGGGTAACCCAGGCAGAAAATATGCATTGACTAGGCACAACGTAGGTTTCATGGTGGTTGATCGATTAGCCCGGCGTTTGGGAGTTTCCTTTTCCGACAGAAGTATGAACGATGTGGCTCTAGCGTCGGTAAACCCTCGTGACTACGATATAGATAGAGGGCAAGAATTTTCCCGAGAGCCAATACAAGTGATTCTGGCCAAACCCAAGACCTATATGAACAGAAGTGGAATAGCGGTTCAAGAGATTCTCGGAGACTTTCCGCTTACAATTAGAGATATTCTTGTGGTTCATGATGATATGGATCTTGCCTTTGGCAAGATCCGATTCAAATATAACGGGAGCTCGGGGGGGCACAAAGGAATACAGTCCATCATTGACACGTTAAATGACAATGGCTTTCCGCGACTCAAGATTGGCATAGGAAGACCTGAATCCGGGGTTGATCCTGTAGAATACGTGTTGTCTCCATTTGACGATGAGGAATCGCTGTCTCTTGTGCTTGATACAGCAGTTTCCGGAGTGATTGATTCGCTGGTTTTTGGGTTAGCCGAAGCGATGAACCGTTATAACCGGACTATGGATCTGGAGGAGTATGGGAACAAGTAATGCCTCATCCTGGATTGTTAGAACTGTTTTCTAGTTTGGGTAGCGTTTCAAAGGCCACTTACGCGATTTCAAGTAAAAGAACGCCGGTTCTTCTTACCGGCGCTCAGGGTTATGCTCGCACCTTTTATGCGGCTTCTCTTTATAGTAGGACTCAGCAGCCAACAGTCTTAATCCATTCAGATCCGGAATCGGCTGTGATCTCTTACCGGGAACTCAGTGACCTCTTGGGTTCCGATAAGGTATTCTTGTTCCCCGCTGCCGAGGTCATGCCGTTTGAATTGCGCGATAACAGAGAGCCTGTTTGTATGAGGATTGCCGCCTTGTCGAATCTTGTGCGTCAAGATGCATCACCGGCAGTCCTGGTTATGCCGGCCCATGCGCTTATGCGAAAAGTCATGCCCAGAGAAGAGTTTGAAGAAGGGTGCATTCGTCTGACTGTTGGCGAAAAGAGGGACCCCGAGACTCTGATAAGAAGGCTGGTAAGGTTTGGCTATGAGCGAGTCTACTCAGTACAAGCAAAGGGCGAAGCAGCTCTTCGCGGAGGAATACTTGACGTGTTTCCTCCTATTTCCGAGTCCCCGTATAGGGTAGAATTTTTCGGAGACGAGATAGATTCGATACGATTGTTTGATTGTGAGACTCAAGTTTCGACCGAGATGGTTACCGAATCATATCTGGTTCCTGCTCAAGATTTCTTGCTGATCGAGGAAAGCCCAAACCATCTTGGTTACGAGGAAAAAGATGTTCGGTATGCGACTGTGTTTGACTATTACCGAGACCCTCCGATTGTGTTGGTAGATGGGTACGATGCTTGCTGTGAGAGCCTGAGGGAGTTTGAAAAGATTGGCACTGAGATTGCATCCGCTCGAATAATAGCAGGTGCGATGGAGTCCCACGAAGCGTCTATCTATCTTCCCGCCGCTTTGATCGAATCCAAGTTGCGCGATAGTTCTTTGTTGTTCACCTCTTTGCCAAGAGCCTATGAAGGTGTTGCGCCCAAAGAGATAGTGGAAGCAGATACTAGATTGCAGATCACCTTTGCAGGAAGATGGCAGGATGCTGTAGGTGAGTTTAGGCAACTACTATCCAACAATCGCAGGGTAGTGCTCTTGGCCGGAAATCGGGAGAGATGTGCTGCAGTACACCAGTGGCTAATGAAAGAGGACATAGAGGTTTTGGTTAGAGATGAAATCGTTGACATTCCTCAACCTGGCATAGTCACTCTCTCTATAGGCAGCGGCGAGAACGGATTCAACTGCCCTGAGAAAGATCTTTGTCTTTTTACTGAGAATGAGCTGTACGGAAAACCTAAGATGCGTAGGACAAGACGAAGAGTTTCGCGCATAGGCTTGGATTGGCGGGAGCTTTCAGTAGGCGACTATGTTGTCCATGCTAACCATGGTGTAGGTCAGTTCATGGGAATAAAGAGTATGACCGTAGATGACGCAACGCGAGACTATATCCACATAAGGTATGCAGAGGACGATGCTTTGTACGTTCCCGTGGACCAAGTGGACATGATTGAAAAATACGTGGGGCCCGAAGGGTCAAAACCTAGGTTGCAAAGATTAGGCAGTGGGGAATGGCAGAGAATAAAGGCTAGAGTAAACAAATCTATACAAGATATGGCCAGAAATCTTCTCCTTGTCGAGGCGCAGAGGAAATCACGGAAGGGTCACGCCTATTCTCCGGACACACCGTGGCAGCGTGAATTTGAAGCGTCATTTGAGTATGAAGATACTGAAGATCAGGTTCTTTCCACGCAGGAGATAAAGGAGGATATGCAAAAGCCATATCCTATGGATAGGTTGTTGTGCGGAGACGTAGGCTATGGTAAGACCGAAGTTGCAATGCGGGCGACGTTTAAAGCGGTCATGGAGTCCAAACAAGTTGCGGTACTAGTTCCTACTACCATTCTTGCCGAACAACATTACGCCACGTTTACACGGCGCTTTGAAGGTTATCCGGTATCAATAGAAGTCTTAAGTCGCTTCCGCACCCCTCGAGAACAAAAGAAAATACTAAGGGATGTTGCACTAGGAGCGGTAGACGTACTAATAGGGACCCATAGGTTGCTTAGTAAGGATGTCAAATTCAAAGACTTAGGCCTTCTCATAGTCGACGAAGAACATCGGTTTGGAGTGGCAGACAAAGAAAAACTAAAACAAATGTCTGTTACATGCGATGTCTTGACTTTAACAGCAACTCCTATCCCAAGAACCCTGAATATGGCGATCACTGGGATAAGGGATGTTAGCCTCATTGAATCGCCGCCTGAAGGCAGATTCCCTGTAGAGACATATGTTATACCATATGATCCAGCAGTCATAGCGCAGGCAATTCGACGAGAAATACGTCGCGGCGGGCAAGTATTTTACGTTCATAACAGGGTTCAGTCCATACAGAGGGTTGTTCAACGTATTCAGGCATACGTGCCCGAGGCCAGAATAGCAGTGGCGCATGGTCAAATGAGAGAGAAGGACCTTGCGATTACCATGCAAGAGTTTCTACAAGGGCAGTATGATGTGCTCGTATCTACGACCATAATTGAATCGGGACTAGATCTACCCAATGTAAACACCCTCATTGTGGAAGACTCGGATAAGCTTGGGTTAGCCCAGTTGTATCAGCTTAGAGGCAGAGTGGGCAGGTCGAATAGGATCGCATATGCTTTCTTTACATATCGGAAGGATAGGATGCTTACCAAAGAAGCAGAACAGAGACTTGTGGCTTTGAGAGATTTTGGATCCATGGGATCTGGCTTCAGACTAGCGATGCAGGATCTAGAGATACGGGGAGCAGGAAATCTGTTAGGGCCAGAACAGCACGGATTCATGACTCTTGTGGGATATGACATGTATGTGAGGCTTCTCGAACAAGCGGTTAAACGGCTGAAAGGGGAACCGGTTGAAAAAGATAGACAAATATCGGTGACCATAGAAATTCCATGTGATGCTTACATTCCTGAATCCTACGTTTCAGATTCCAAAGTGCGATTTGCTTTCTACAAAAGGATAGCGGGAGCCCAAGAACTAGATGTACTCGACTCGATTGAAGTTGAATTGGAGGACAGATATGGAGACCTGCCGCACGCCACACATAATTTGCTCGATGTTTCTAGGTTGAAGGTAATGTGTGCTTCTTCAGGTATAACCCATGTGTCTTACTCGGTCGAAGATATTGTCCTGGGCAAATGGCGACTTGAGTTCAAAGTTGGGGTTCCTCACCTATTTCCTTTCGAGAAGATTCAGTCGATCGGAAGAGATTTTCCGGGTATTTGGTTTGACGCGAAGTTCTCTTCGCTAAACATGATATTATCTAATGAGACACCAGATAAGGCGCTTATGATGGCCCTGAGATTTGCGCGACGCGTTTGTCCCAACTGACAGTTGCGGAACAGGCAGGCGACATTCAACAAATACCAAGGAGCAGGATGCTATGAAAGGTCTAGATGGAAAGAATAACCAAGTCGGACTTTCCAGCCAGGCGTGGCAGCGGTTTGTAGATATAGTCAGGACATTGAGAGGTCCTTCTGGATGTCCATGGGACAAAGAACAGACTTATCAGACGCTTGTTCCTTTTGTTATCGAAGAAGCCTATGAAGTTGCGCAGGCCGCTGTCGAAAACGATGCGAACAAACTTAAGGAAGAACTGGGTGACCTAATGCTCGAGGTAGGTCTTTACGCAACTATCGGCGAAGAACAGGGAGATTTCACACTTGATGATGTGCTCAATGGGATATCTGATAAGCTCATTAGAAGGCATCCTCACGTTTTTGGGGAAGCGGACGCACAAAGTCCGGAAGATGTGGAGAGGCTATGGTCCGATATAAAACGGAATGAACCTGGGCGCTACGAAGATGGGCATTCGCTGATGGATGAGGTTGGCACTGGGCTTCCTGCACTTATGAGGGCTCAAAAGCAGCAGAGACTAGCTGCGACCGTTGGGTTTGACTGGCCCGACACTTGCGGAGTCATAAAGAAGATTGAAGAGGAGCTTGAAGAGGTAAAAGAAGCTTGCAGCAAAGGTGATAGTAAGGAAGTTCACAATGAAGTAGGGGATCTTCTCTTTGCGTGTGTAAACCTCGCAAGGCATTTAGACGTACATGCAGAGTCGGCTCTTATGGACGCGATTGAAAAGTTTGGCCGAAGATTTAGACAAGTCGAGTCTTACCTAAGAGATGAGAACATGCCTATTGAGGATGCCGGGCTTGATTACCTTGATGAACTGTGGGAACGCGCAAAGATGTCTCAAGAAGAGAACGATTGAAATTCGCAATTCTTTCGCCGACATTTGGATTAGGAAACTTAGTGACGTGCATAGGCGCTTAAGATAGTGTAACTTCGGTTAGTTGGTGGTAGACTAAGAAGCAGAATGTAAAAAGATAGGTGTTTTTCTCTGCCAAGGCCACAAATGCACCAGACAATGACAAACAACGTGCCACGGTGTCTTATAGTGGGGAGTAGCTTCAACCCGAGTCCTTAAGGACAATACAAAACGGAGGGATTTAGATGAACAAATCTGAACTTGTGTCTAAGGTTGCTGAGAAGTCGGGTTTGACGAAGAAAGATAGCGAAAAAGCAATAAACAGTTTCATCGAAGTAGTTCAGGAAAGTCTTGCTCAGGGCGAGCCAGTTGTCATCCTTGGCTTTGGGACTTTCAGCGTAAGAGATAGGGCGGCTCGCGAAGGGCGTAACCCGCGGACGGGAGAACCCATTCAGATCCCAGCCGGCAAAATGCCTGTTTTCAAGCCAGGCAAAGGATTGAAGGATGCAGTAGGGGCAAAAGAAGAATAAGTCAGCATATGTATATGGATTAGTATTGATGAGGGAGGGTTGGCGGTGCGTCTCGATAAGTATTTGAAAGTTTCGCGTATTGTTAAACGTAGGGCCCTAGCACAGCAACTGTGTGATGGGGGTCATGTTACTAGGAACGGACGTACTGCCAAACCCTCAACTAATGTAGATGTGGGCGACGTTTTGGAGATAAATTTCGGGTCCCGAAAGCTGACCGTGCAGGTTGCCGCTTTAGCGGAAAGCGCAGGCAAAAAAACAGCCGAATCCCTATACATTACATTGTCAGAGCAAATGCTTAATTCCGAAGACAGGATCGAGCCGTTGCGCTAAGCCTGCTCGGACGCGTTCCACGTGCAATTTCCGCTTAACATGAAGATGCTACTTTTCTTGAGGATTTATTACCCGGATGTACTGAACTTCGCCTGGCATTACTAAGCCCAACTTCTCCCTGGCCACTTGTTCTATATACTCCTCGGTTTTCATCGTTTCAATCTGTTGTTCCAGGGCACTATTGGATATGCGCAAATAGTTGATTTCGGCTTGTGCCTCTTCAATGCGTCGCTTTATTCTGATCACTTCGCTTTGCCTTATTGCAAAACTAATGACCAGCAGTAGGACAACTAGCCACAGCCCCGTGAGTTTAACGGTTCGTGGTTTCTTTTGTCTGTTGTTTGGCATGGACTATTCCTCCTCAACCTCATCACCGCCAAACAGATTCAGAGGATCGCCCGAAATGACGATAACTACCTCATAGCCCTTTGTCTTTGCCCTGTTGTACAATGTAGCTACTGTAGATTGACTCAGCCCCAGCTTGTCCGCAATCTTCTGCGTGGAGTAGCCGGTTTCTTTTAGGACTACAACTTGTCGCTCTCTAAAACTTAGCTTTTCCGCTCCCCGGATTTCGATTTGCACAGTTTTTCCCCCGGGTTATCCACAAGTTATGCACAGATTGTGGACAAAATTTGTACAAATCTATTTTACAACACAATTGTATTTTCTGCTAGATGGAGTTTGGCATAATGAAACATGGCAAAATACATATGAGCCGTTATCTCCATAGTTTATGTGGAATGTTATTAAGAAAAGGGATAGAATAACAATTAGAGTGTACGGTGGTAGTCGGTATTGACATGGGCGTTCGCTTGCCAATATTCTGACGATGAAAGTTGAAGCCTAGGATAAAATGTCACCGTGTCCCATTTGTTGACGCCATAAATTGCTATCACCTATAATCTAGTTGCCAGATTTATCAAAATACCCTGGGAGGAATGTAAAAGGTATGGCCCTCGAAGTAGGAGCGATTGTAGAGGGAGTTGTTACTGGAGTTACAAATTTCGGTGCATTCGTGACCTTACCTGATGGAAGCACAGG
>JAPXKJ010000046.1:0-8405 GCA_033810155.1 Bacillota bacterium
ATCTGTTTGATATACGACGTATCATTTCCTAAACTGGATTGGACCGATCCACAGCAGGCAATGAAGGGAAACTTTGGAGCCCTGGTGGCTTGGTTACTCAATTTGTTGTATATAGCCGCACTGGGCGCGATTGTATATGGCCTCGTACGCTGGGGAGTCGCCTATTCTTGGATTTACTGTGTATCAGGAGCCATAATATTAGCATCCGCTTATGTTTTTATTCGGTGGCTAGATAATGTTGCCGAGCGGAGATATGCTGAAATCTAGAAGCGCGTATACTTGAGAGGGGACTAGAAGGTATGCAAGACAGAAAGGACGAGGTTTTGCGGCTTGCTGAAGAGATACAACCAGCAATCATAGGTTGGCGCAGGGCAATTCATCAGTACCCAGAACTGGGAATGGATACCCCAAGGACCGCTGCCTTCGTAGAAGAACAGCTTAGGAACATGGGGATAGAAGTTAGACGTATTGCCGGATGTGGCGTAATTGGCACTTTAAGGGGCGCATGCGAAGGCAAAACCATGGCGATTAGAGCAGACATCGATGGGTTGCCTATAACCGAAGAAACAGGGCTCCCTTTTGCTTCAGAAATACCAGGTAGAATGCATGCTTGCGGTCATGATGCTCATGCCGCCATAGTATTGGGAGCTGCAATGATCCTCTCACAATTGAAAAAGGACTTGAAGGGGACTGTTCGTTTTATATTCCAACCGGGGGAGGAGAGTCCAGGCGGGGCCCAGCCGATGATCGAAGAAGGTGCCTTGGAAAATCCGAAGGTAGATGCAATAATAGCTGGTCACGTAGGAACACTTTGGCCATTGAGATCAGGGCAGTTTGGTTTCAAGTGTGGGCCCTTTATGGCGGCATCTGACTCTTTTATCATTACCGTAAAAGGCAGAGGAGGACATGGTGCTACTCCCGAGCAATGCGTTGATCCAATAGTGGTCTCTGCACAGATCATCCTTTCTATGCAGGCAATCGTTTCAAGGGAAACAAAGCCCGTAGAGCCTGCTGTGGTGACCATAGGACGAGTTGAGGCAGGTACAGCCCACAACATAATCCCTGAGAAGTGTGTTCTTAGAGGTACTGTTAGGTATTTTGACAAGGGACTTGAGCAGTTTCTGCCGAGACGAATTGAAGAGATCGCCGTAGGAATAGCAAGGGCAATGAGAGCAGATGCAGATGTGGAGTATAATCTGGGCTATAGACCTGTCATAAACGACGAGGAGATCACACAGTTTCTGAGAGAATCTGCATGCACAATAGTCGGTCCCGAAAAAGTAGTGGATATTCAAGAGCCTACGATGGGAGCAGAAGATATGTCGTATTACTTGGAGAAGGTGCCTGGGACGTTCATTGGTATTGGCACCGCGAACAAGGAGAAGGGTACGGCGTATCCCAATCATCATCCCAAGTTTGATGTAGATGAAGGTGTGCTTCACATTGCTTCAGCGGTGTTTGCCAATGCTTGCATAGACTACCTAAACTGTGATTAGGCTATGATTAGCAAGAAAGAAGAGAGCGATTTGTCGAAACAAACCGCTCTCTTTTTGTATTGAGTTTTAACGAGCTTAGTGTTAGGCCAAGTATCCTGAGTAGCGTCCGATAATCTCCATAAGCGCGAGAAGGCCCTTAACTGCTAGTCTCATTCTCTCTTCAATGATGTTTCCTTCCTCATCGCAAGTACCTTGTCCTGGGGAGATGAAGATGTTTGCATCATATGAGATAGTCGCGATTATACCCATCTGACTGCATCCTACTTGCAGCAAATGGGAGCCGGCGTACATGTCTTCTATTGAGAATATTGGGAAGCCCATCTGATCTTTCCAGGTGTCTTCGTAGTTTATCTCGACCGTCGACGAATTGTATGACTTGCTGATCTTTAGGCCTTGTCTGAGTTTGGGGTTAGCCTTTTCAACCTCAGATGTGACGATCTCATAGAGCTCATCAACCTGCTTTGTGTACATTTCGGGATTGTCTCTCAGATCTTTGAGTACGGCAACTTGGGTAAGAAGTGCTTCCTTGCCCGGATCGAGGGTTACGTAAGCAGCTTTTCCGTAAGACGCGGTGGTACCCCATCTGTCGCCATGCATGCCGAGAGCGCGCCTTATGGGTACCATGACATCCTCGCGGCCAATTATAAGACCCGAGGTTCCGGAACCTGTAGCTTTGTCCATGCTGTATATGAGCACGTCCGCGCCTGTTTTTCTGGGATCGTGACCGACGAAAGGAAGTCCCCATGCGTTATCTACTACGTAAGGAACATTGAATTCCTTTGCTAGGTCGCCAAGACCTCTCTGAAGAATGGGAGTTCCTTCGGCGTCTTTGTCTCCGTAGCCGTATCCTGGCGTATCATATCCTAACGAAGCGAACCCTGATAGATAGGGAGCGTGAGTTTCGGCAACAGTGGCAATAACTTCCAGGGATGCGTCTGCATCTACTTCAGTGAGAAGTGGAACCGGATGATACTTTATACCGTGATTTGGGTACCTGGCGCCTTCGAGTGGCACGATTACGACGTCAAGGTTGTCTTGGCGCTTTCCCGAGAAACCTAGTTCCCCAGCAGTAGCTCCTCTGTCTGCCAAAATCTCCTTGTATTTCGGAGGGAAGGGTCGACCGTAACCTGCCTGATGGTGCATGTGCTTTTCTAGAGGTACAATATACCTGGCACGATACTTGTCGCCACGACCTGTAAGGGGCGGCGAAAACAAGGTATCAAAAGTCACCCATAGTCCGCCTTCGCAGGTGCTTACTGGGCACGCATCGTACTCATCACCATAGACATCCTTTACAATTTCTCTGATCTCTTCAACCAGACCAACAAGAGGCACTACTTTCTTCTCGCCTTCGACGATTGCATCAAGAACATTCTTGCGCATTGGTGCGGGGCACCCTGAGATTGCTCCCGTCAAACCAAACTGGCCTTTCAACTCTCCAATGCCGAGTTCTTCCGCCACCTGCTTTGCCTCTGCATAGATGTTCTGCGTGTTTTGCTGAAGATGTTTGTACATTTGAAACTTGTACTTGAAACTGGACATAAAGCTGGTCCTCCTTTTATTATTGTGATCTTCCGTTATCCGGGACTGTGTTCTTCTTTGCTGAGAAAAACACAGGAGTTCCTACAGCCACTCCCAACTCCTCGCCTGAGAATCGCTCACCGTTTATGACGATGTTCATGTGGTTTGGGAAATGAGCCATATCATAACCTGCAATATTCCCCAAGAACTTGTCGCCCAGAAACACCAGATCTTCACTTAGCAGGACTCCTCCGTTTAGAAACTCCACAAAAGCTACATAAGCAATTCTTTGCACCTTGTTGCCAGGGGAGGATTCCTCGTCGGTGACGATAAGTTCGTGTATTTCGCCCTGTTTGATGACTCTGGAAGGTTGAGGAATCAAATCGAGATTGCGGTTTTCCAATTTGCCACGGAGTACTGCTACAACTCTTGCTGACAGGACACTTTTGTCTGCGTAGTAGTTGGTGTTAACGAGTTTTCTCATGTATGGATCTTGCTCTGCCATATTGATCACTCCTCATCATCGATGAGCAGGTTTAGCATATCACAATGAGAAGAAAGGGACAACATCTTCCTGCCGAAAGGTTTCCCGGATTTGTCTGAGATTTCGGTAGCTGACGCTAATCTAACTCAGGAGTTTTCCGATAGATAGAGAAAAGGACTCGACTCTCGGGGATGTCTGGAAGTGTGATTTGTCGTGCAATCTGAGATGGGGTGTAAGAACGGGGGAACATTGATGGAAACTGATCGTAACACTGAGTTTTCCGGCGCGGCCTGGGTCTGCCAAGGGGCAATAAAGGTCAAAGATCCAGTGTCAGGCGGAAAACCTGCTACCATAAGACCTACGGAAGGCGTGGAGGTTTTAGTCTCGGGAAATCATGTCGAGTTAGAAGCTCAAGTTTTCGAGTCGTCGGAAGTGTCGGTAGTACTTGCTAACAAGGAGCCGGTATGCTCATACAGAATCCAAGTAAGCAAAGATGGAATCGAGGCCTATCTGATACTTGACGTATCTGATGGGGTCGTATACAGGCTGAAAGATAGCCCCCCTTCGAATTTTCTGCAACTCGAGGTTGAGGCCGAGATTGTTCCTGCATCCTTGGATCCAAAAGAAGTTATTGAGTCAGCGAAGAAACTAGGCATTGAGTACGGACTTGACGTTGAGGCTTGCATAAAGGCATGTGCCGAAAAACCGAAAGAACCTGTTTTGATTGCCAAAGGTCGGACGAGCGTACCAGGTAAAGATGGCAAAATAGAGTTTATGGTACCGCTAGAAAGAGTCGTTGACCTACCTTTGGATGAAGTCCAAATTGACTTTCGAGAGTCGGTAAGAATCCCAGATGTAAAGGTCGGCGAAGTGATAGCAGTAAAGACATTGCCCGTTCCAGGAGTTCCTGGTGTTACGGTTACAGGAAAACCCATTCCACCGCCAAAGGCAAAAGATCCGGTATTTAGGGCTGGGAAAGGTGTCAGATTACAGGAGGAAGATGGTGTGGTCCTAGCAATTGCCACCATTTCGGGTTGCCCAAAATACAATGAGTCTTCAGGCATAATCGAAGTTGATGAGGTTTTCTTCCATAAGGGTGACGTGGATCTTGGTTCAGGTAACATCAGGGCGTCAGGCGGAGTACAGGTAAGCGGAAATGTTGTTGAAGGTACGAAGGTCGAATGTGAAGGCACACTTGAGATCGGTGGAACAGTGACGGGTGCAAAGCTCAGAGCATGGGGAAGCGTTAGAATTAGGGGGAATGTCTTCAAATCTGAAATATCTGCTGGCAAAGATGTTCAATGGGTTCAGAAGTGGAACATTCTTCTAGCATCGGTGGAAGAGAAAATTGAGAAGATACTAGAGATTGAATCGCAGACCGCAAGATTAGTTGACGAGCTTGGACCTGACATAAGTCCGAGCCAAGTGCGCAAGCTGTGCGATCCGGGAATGCTATTTGACTATTTTCGTGAGTTGATAATGGCTCTATCTGGTCTCTACAAAGAGGATTTATCGCTGTTACCCAAAGAGGGTCGGGCGTCGATCCTTGCGACAAGAGAGTATTTGACCGAGGGTTCCGCTACCGTTTTTGAAAGGACTCGGGCCATAAGGACCAACTTGGATGTTATAAGGACTTGGGTAGATTACGAAATACAAAAAGGGGAGTCCGATATAGTCTTGCCGTATGTTCAGAGCTCCACAGTCAATGCATCTCGGGATATAGTGGTTGTTGGTCAAGGAGCCCTGTATTCGGATTTGTCGGCGGGCAGATCCATAAAGGTGCAAGGGTCTCCTGGAATTGTAAGAGGAAGCCAAGTATCTGCTACCGAGCTCATCCAGGTTAACGTTGCTGGAAGCCAAGGCTCTGCTGCCACGATTTTGAAGGTATCTGAAGAAGGTACGATTCTTGCGAGCACAGTCTATCCAAATACTTCGTTTGTTTTTGGACGTACGAAAGTGAGAACAGAAAACACACTTTACTCAGTCAAGGCGCGCATAGATAAGGGAAGACTAATAATCCATAGCAGTACAGGCACGATCGAGATAGATGCTTAGAATCTTAAGGATGCTGAAATCCTTTGCGCAAGATATGATGCAATAACTGCTTTGAGCATGTCTCCTAGGAGAAAGGGTACCGTCCCGATTACCATTGCCTGAGAGAGCGAAAGATGAGCGCTTCTGGAAAGATGAAGAATGCCGCAGGCATGAACTATTACTACCCCTCCGATAGCGCAGGCAGACAGATTTCTTAGTAAGGGTCGAGCACTTTTATCAGATCCAGTGTTTTTGTTTCTTTTGTGTGACAACGTTCCTATCATCCAAGCACCTGGCAAGAAACCTAGTAGGTATCCTCCTGAGGGTCCCATGAGTACGCCTATTCCTGCGGCCCCGCCTGCAAATATGGGCAATCCCAAAGTACCTGCAATAAGATAGAGACCTACAGCTATTGATCCTAACTGAGGCCCTAGCAGTAGCCCGGAAAGCATCACACCCAGAGTTTGAAGGGTTATAGGAACAGGGCTAAAAGGCAGAGGGATCGAGATGAAAGACAGTACGGCTATGATTGAAGCCATCAACGAAGCATAGATGAGACCAGAGATCGTGTGCAAATCTGACTACCCCTTTCGCAATGAGGTTAACCCAAACAGCATATTAGGTTAACGCAATAATACTAGAACTAAGAGAGCTAGTCAATGTCTGCGATTCTTTACCGCAGGAGGGAGGAAAAGAGAATTGTTTAGAGAAGTTAACCTTGATTGGCAACACACAGGACAGGAAGGCGACTAGGAGGGACCAGCTATGAAGGTATTCATATCAGTAGACATGGAGGGCATCTCGGGCGTGGTCAATTGGGATCATACTGAGTATGGGAAAGACGGTTACGAACGATTCAGGCGGCTTATGACGAAAGAGGTAAACGCTGCGGCCTTAGGTGCGTATGACGCCGGAGCTGACGAGGTTATAATCAATGATTCTCACGGAAGGATGAGAAATGTCATCATAGAAGATCTAGACCCTAGGATCAAACTGATAACTGGTTCGTCAAAGCCGTTATCGATGATGGAAGGCATTGGGCCAGAGTTTGATGCAGCGTTTTTCGTGGGATATCATTCCAGGGCGTCTTCACTCGGAGTTTTAAATCATACATATACAGGGCAGGTTGCCAAATACGCTGTCGACGGCAAGGTTATGGGCGAAACCGGTATGAATGCTCTGGTTGCCGGGTATTATGGTGTGCCCGTGGTGTTCGTTTCAGGCGATTCAGAGGTTACTAAAGAGGCAGTAGAATTACTAGGCAAGATAGAGACTGTTGCAGTAAAAGAGCCACACAGCCAGTTTTCGGCGCTATGCCTGCACCCAGAGAAGGCGCAAGAGCTGATTCGCGAAAAAGCTGCTAAGGCTCTTGGAGGTCTTTCGCAGTACAAACCGCTCAAACCTGCTTCGCCCTGTACAGTGGAACTTGAGTTCCATACCTCAGGGCAGGCTGACGGAGCATCGATAATGCCGGGCGCAGTCAGGGTGGATCCGGTAACTGTACAATTTACAGGGAAGGATTATCTCGAAGCGTATCGCGGTGCAAGAACTATGATGTCACTCACCTAGGTGACCCCCGAAAACTAGGTTGTTTCGGAGAAGTGCCCTAAAGGACTTACCTAGCGGGCACTTCTACTTTTTTTCCTCAGTTTCAATTCTCAGAGATAAATCTCCAGATGGGAAAGCCTTTTTGCCGTATTCGGGTCCAGACAAAACCAGCCTACCTTCGGAATCAAGACCGTGCAAATTACCTTTCCAGAATGTTTTGGACCCAAGGGTAACGTTTTCTACTATGACCGGTTGTCCTCTGTAAGCGAGCATCTCTTCTAGGCGGGGCTGAAAAGCCTGTAAACCACGGTCTAAAAATTCTGAGTATAACGGCTCAAAATCGTTGAGTATACTTGCTACCAGAGAATTCCGATCTACGCTCTGCCCCAGTTCTTCCTTTAGCGAAGAAGATTTGTCCTTTATTTCCTCAGGCAAAAGTGAGGTTTCTACGTTTGCGTTTATGCCTACCCCTACGATTACATGTGAAACAGCATCTAATTCCGCGCGCATTTCGGAGAGAATACCTGCGATTTTGCGACCGTTTACCAGTACATCATTAGGCCATTTTACCTTAGTAGGGATGCAGTAGATATTGCCTAGAGTTCTGGCAATCGAATAACCTGTTATAAGAGCCAAACCCGGAACGCGCGATGGATCTATGTAGGGTTTCAGAACAAGCGACATGAATATACCGCCTAAGGGCGATTCCCACCGTCTTCCTAACCTGCCTTTGCCCCCAGTTTGCGTTTCTGCTATTAGCAAAGTGCCATCTTCTACGAAATCTGCTAGAAGTTTTGCGTCATAGTTAGTAGAACTTGTACGTGGGACATATAGTATAGTGCGGCCAAGGCGTGTTGTGTTCAATCTGGCCATGATTTTAGGGGGCGATATAACATCAGCCATGCCCATCAACCTGTATCCTTTTTTGTTGGCTGCTTCAATTGAGAAGCCCTCGCCTATGAGCGTCTGAATGTTCTTCCAGACTGCGGTCCTAGATATGTCGTGAAGACGAGCCAACTCATTGCCAGATACGAATTGTCCATTGGCCGCAGAAAGAATATCCAGAATTTCATATCTTGTAGGTGTTTTCCCAGGGTACTTTAAGTATCCTTTTTCTTCGATATCGCCCATGTATCGTTTCCTACTTTCTAAGGGAAAGCTATCTTCCCCAAAATGGTTGGTTTGTGAGCGCCGGTAGCAGATGGTACATTATTTGGTAGTAGGCCGATGAGATCGTTTCCCAGTATGCAAAAAGCTAATGCTTCTTTTGCCTTATTGGGGATTCCAAAATCCTCATGAGTCAAGAGACGGGCGTTGGGATT
>JAPXKJ010000047.1:0-7900 GCA_033810155.1 Bacillota bacterium
GTCTTCTTACTGCCAGTAGCAGATGCTGCGGCAGGCTCGGAATCTGCTGCTTCAGGTTCTTCAGCCACAGGAGTCTTTTCCTTTGCTGCCTTTGGCGGTGACGCGACTGCTCCACTCAAAACGCTGGCCAAAGAGCGATTCATCGCCTTGCACATAATCTGCGTCAAGATCAACCCTGATGCACCTACAATGGCACCTATCGCTACTAGCAGCGGTTCTGAAATCGTGAAGCCGACTATAGAGCCGGCCAGACCAGAAAATGAGTTAAGCAAGGATATGGTAATCGGCATATCCGCACCGCCAACTCGAATGGCAAAGAGCACGCCGTAAGTTAGAGACAACACTAGAACAAGTACCGAAATGGGTAATGCAGCTGACTCAATCCCTAGAGTGAGGGCAGAGAGAATAAGCATTACCACAATGCAGCCATTCAAAAGGAGATTGTGGTTTTTGAGCACAATCGGTCTCTGCGTCATACGTCGGTCTAGTTTTGCTGCGGCTATCAAACTGCCGCTAAACGTCAGCCCACCAACGATTAGGCCTAGTTGTCCTGCGATCTTATTAAAAGCAGGGAGGACGCTGTAGCTGTCTATGACTTCCGCCAAGGCCACTAGTGCTGAAGCTCCTCCCCCCAGTCCATTTAAAAGGGCAACCATCTGAGGCATTTGTATCATGGTCGCCCTAACTGACATGATGTAACCTATAATCCCGCCAATGGCCATTGCTACCCATAGCAATGGTGCAGATAGTATGTCGTTTTCCCACAAAACCATCACAATAGCGGTTAGCATACTAAAAGCACTCAATCTGTTGCCTCGCACGGCGGTCTTTGGGGAACTCATCCACTTAATGCCAAGGAGGACCAATCCTGCTAGAACTACCGAAACTCCTACGTATACGGGATCCATCTCGACACCTCGTTTACCTAATTCTTGAACATTCTTAGCATGCGGTCCGTAACCAAAAATCCACCCACGAGATTGATGCAGGCGAGAACAATGGCAGTAAATGCTAAGATCTTGCTTCCCAAATGTGCAGCGAGGGCAGCAGAAACCAGCGAGCCTAGAATGGTTACTCCCGAAATAGCATTGGTACCCGACATTAGAGGCGTATGAAGCAAAGACGGGACTTCGCTTATAACTATATACCCAAGCCAGGATGCAACCGCGAATACTGCCACATTCAAAAGGGCCTCCATATTGCCCACTCCTTTAATCCTTAGTTAAGACCCATCGCCTCTCTAGCTCCGGCGTGGACCAGCTCACCGTCCTTGCAGACCAGCGAAGATGCTATTATCTCATCTTTCAAATCTATGACCACTTTGCCGTCTTTAATGAAGGAAATGACGTAGTTTAGGATATTCCTAGAAAACATCATAGTTGAGCTGACAGGAACCATACCTGGGATGTTCTTGGTACCGTCTATGCTCACGCTATACTTCTCTATGATCTCTCCGCCTACTGTGAGTTCACAGTTTCCGCCTTGATCGATGGCAACGTCTACTATTGCGGAGCCAGGTTGCATCTCTTTGACCATTTCTTCGGTTATAAGCACAGGGGCAAGTCGTCCGGGTACAAGAGCAGTAGCTATTACGATATCCGATTTTACAATAGTCTCTTTAATTGCTTCCCTTTCTTTGAGAAGCCATTCTTCCGGAAGGTGTTTTGCATAGCCGCCCTCACCGATGGCTATCTGTGCCGGTACTCCAGTGTCTAAAACCTTAGCGCCCAAACTCTTGGCGTGTTCCGCAGCGTCGGGCCGTATATCTACGGCGTGTACGACGGCACCCAATCTCTTAGCTGTTGCTACTGCCTGAAGGCCTGCGACGCCCGTGCCAAGAACTGTCACATTGGCAGGAGGAACTGTACCTACTGCCGAGGCGATCATCGGTACGAATTTCGGAAGACGATTTGCCGCCATGAGCACAGATTTGTAACCTGCAACAGTGCTCATAGATGTGAGAGCATCCATTGACTGGGCTCGGGAGATTCTTGGAATACCGTCCAAAGTAAGTCCTATGACACCCTTAGATGCTAGTTTCTTGATCATTTCGTGGTTTGCAGGTGCAGCCGGGTGCAAGAATGTGACAATCACTTGACCTGCGTGCATCATGTCGACCTCGTGCTTGTTTTTTGCAGAATTGAACAGTGGCTCTTTAACTTTGAGGATCACATCTGACAATGTGAAAAGTTCCTCGGTGTCCTCGATGATCTCAGCTCCGGCCTTTGCATATTCTTCATCGGTGAAGTATGCTCCTTCGCCGGCACCTTTTTCCACTAGTACTCGAGCACCTTCTTGGACCATCTTGGAGACCGTCTCCGGAGTTGCTGCAACACGTCTTTCTCCGTGCATAATCTCTTTCGGCACTCCGAAGGTCAAACCCTTGAACTGCATAACCATAACCTCCTTGGAATTATATAAACCTATTTTTGGGACCGTAATTTTTGTGTGGCGATGTTCTCTCAAAACCGAAAATGATATTGGGATGAACATAGCCAGTATCAAAACTCCCTTCTATATAATACAGCAAGAATCCTCTTTTTCGAACACCTTTGGAGGACTCACTGGCTATCGCAGAACCATAGCCTGTTAGACGTTTCGTGGAAAGGGTGTTTGCATGTCCAGTCATTGGTGTATCATAGACAAGAGCCAGACAAGAGCCGTTGTTTAACGGTGTTGTCTCGCAGGCCGTGGACAAATGGGGTATTATGACCTAAGTATGACAGGCAGCTTGGTTTTTAAGGATTATCTGATTCTACTGCGGACCAAACTGCGCGCTGAAAGGGATGGGATCGTGTCCAAAAAGAGTATGGCTCGTGCTACAACGATTGTGATGGTTTTAGGCATTATATCTAAAATCATGGGTTTTGTCCGCGAGCAGCTAATAGCATGGTTTTTTGGCGCCACGGGTCCTACCGACGCGTATATGGTCGCGCTGGCTATACCTACCGTGCTTGTGGGGCTAATCTCGAACCCAATCTCTACAACGTTTGTACCTGTGTTCACTTCCTACCTCAATTCCGGAGATCGAAAGAATGCGTCTCGGGTAGCTTCGTCGGTTATCACTCTTTCAGTGGGTACGTTCTTAATCATCGGTGTTGTGTCTATACCATTTGCTCCGGCATTAGTGCGAATCTATGCGCCTGGCTTTTCTTCCGAACTATTTGGAAGCGCTGTTGCCCTGACGAGACTGTTTTTCCCGGCCTTTGCACTCCCTCTCTTGGCAGCGCTACTCAAGGCTATTTTGAACTCCCATAAGGAATTCACAATTCCTGGAGTTGGTCCGTTCGTGCAAAACCTAACGATTGTCGCTTTGGTTGCTCTTTTGGCTCCTACAATGGGGTTGTTCGCCTTGGCAATTGCAACTATTGCAGGTTACTTGGCCCATGTTTTGGTCCAGGTCCCCGCAGTTAGAAAGACAGGTTTGGAGCTGAGATTCTCGACAGAAGTCAACGAAGGCATGCGAAAAGTGTTGAGCCTGTCTTTGCCATTGGTATTAGGGGGTTTGGCGACCCAGGCGTGCCTAATGGTCGATAAGAATTTGGCGTCAAGGTTGCCGTCAGGTTCCATATCTGCTCTTGGATTTGCTGACCGCTTAAGGTCATTGCCTATGGATCTTTTCATCGCAGCTGTCGTCACCGTAATCTATCCGTCTTTGTCTGAAATGTGGGCTAGACGTGATAAGTCGGGTATGGGCGATACCTTGCTGACGGGCATTAGATATGCAATGTTTTTGTGCATCCCGTCAGCGGTAGGGCTTATTGTATTATCACAACCGCTGGTTCGCCTGGCTTTTGAAAGAGGTGCATTTACATCTCAGGCGACCTTGTTGACTGCAAGTGCAGTTTCCGTTTATTCAGTTGGGATCGTTTCCATGGCGTTATCTAGATTGATCGGAGTTGCATTCTATTCTACTCAGGATACATGGAGGCCTGTGCTTTTGGCTTTGGCGACCTCGGGCTTGAATATTCTCCTGAACTTCGCCTTCATACAGCCGTTTGGCCACATAGGGTTGGCACTTGCAAATGTGATCTCAACCTGGGTGGGCGCCGTGATTGGTATATGGATGTATACCAAGTATATATCTGGATTTTCAGTGCGAGATCTCATTCAATCTGCTCTCAAGATTCTTCTTTGTTCAGTTTTGATGGGTGCCTTTGCATGGATCGGGGCATACTACTCCGGGCTTATGGCAGGTACCGGTTTGGTGCAGAAAGATCTGCTCTTGGCAATTCTCGTCATAGGAGGCTCGGCGCTTGTGTACCTTGTATCAGCTTTGGTTTTCGAGTGTGAGGAGATTGTACTCGTGCGAGACATTTTTCGAGATAAGCTAAATCAACGGAAGGATGTTTGACATCAAACGGATAAATCTATTAAGGGAAGAAGTCTAAATGTTACCAGGAAAGGGGAGCTCATGTATGAGACCTATGACTTCAGAGGATCTTTACGCTATCAGATGGGTGCGAGATCCGCAAATATCTCCCGATGGAACGAAAGTTTTGTTTGAAATTAAAGAGGTTGTACCTGAAGGGGAACTTAAGGGGTACAAAACACAGATATGGATGTTCGAGAATGAGAAAGTGCGTCAGTTCACATCAGGTGGCAAGAATAACAGTAGCCCAAGATGGTCTCCATGTGGAACACAGATAAGTTTCATTTCAGATCGTCAAGACAAGAACCAACTGTATATTCTATCTCTAGAAGGCGGGGAAGCCCAAAAAGTTACTTCTGTGAAAAATGGCGTGAGCGATTATGCTTGGTCACCTGACAGCAGAAAGATCGCGTTTTGCTCTATCGTAGGCAGCGAACCTGAGAAAGAAGCGGATGAAGAAGAAAAGGCTCCCGCTTCAGACGTGAGGGTCATAAACAAAATAAGGTATAAGGCGAATGGAAGAGGCTTTTTGCCTGAAGGGAATTCTCAGATCTTTGTTTTGGACGTTGAGTCCAAAGAGGTTACTCAAATTACACAAGGGCCATATGACTGCAAGGAGCCTGCCTGGTCCCCTGATGGTTCTTCCATAGTGTTTGTATCCTCGAGGTTTGAAGATAACGAGTTGTCGTCAATCCGAGATCTCTGGATTGTTCCGTCAAGCGGAGGCCCAATGAAGAAACTAACCTCAAGCGATGCGGTTCTTTACTCGCCTATGTGGTCGCCGGACGGTCAGTACATAGCGTGCTATGGGCATGACAATGAGTACAGTGGAGCTACAGTTACCTGTGTATGTGTTCTTCCGTCACAAGGCGGTTCCTTGAATTTTCTTACAAAGCCGACTCAGATAGGAGTTGGTGATTCGGTGTCGACTGATATGGCCTCTGGATCCAGCTCCAGACCGACATGGTCGCCCGATGGAAAGAAGATCTTCTTTAGCGCACTAGACCACGGGAGATGTGCTCTTTACAGTGTGAGCGTTGAAACCGGCGAGATCGAGAAACTCACGCAGGGAGACTGCGCTATCTACGGGTGGAGCAAGGCCAACGATTGTGATAAGTTTGCTCTGGCTATTACTTCTCCAGAGGTAATAGGCGACATATGGATGTTCGACTCGGGACTTTTTTCAAGGCTCACCGATGTCAACAAAGAGCTTATGGAGTCTGTCTTGTTGAGTCGTCCTGAAGAGGTCGAGGTCTTGGGTAGAGACGGTCAGAAACTACAGGCATGGATTATGAAACCTATAGGTATGCAAGAAGGAAAGAAGTACCCCATAGTTCTTGAGATTCACGGTGGTCCTCATGTCTCATTTGGTTTTAGTTTCTTCCATGAGTTTCAGGTCTTGGCTTCACGTGGATATGGCGTTATTTTCGGAAATCCAAGAGGAAGCACAGGCTACGGTCAGGAATTTGTTGCTGCTACTCACCATGATTGGGGCGGTAAGGATTTCGAAGATATTATGTCTTTTGCAGACTACGCTGCCACAGTTCCTTGGGTAGACTCTTTACGTATGGGGGTTACAGGGGGAAGTTACGGAGGATACATGACCAACTGGGTGATAGGGCACACGAATAGGTTCAAGGCTGCTGTTTCTCAACGTAGCACGTGCAATCGTTTTAGCCAGTTTGGCACTAGCGATGCTGCGTACATGAATAGCGAATTTGAGTTTGACGGTAATCCTTGGGATAACCCGATGGCGTACTTGGATAGATCACCGATTATGTATGTCCGAAATGTCGAGACGCCGCTTCTTTTGGTCCACAGTGAGGAAGATTTGAGATGCCCCATTGGACAAGCAGAAGAGTTTTTTGTAGCTCTTAAGAAGCTAAAAAAGACCGTTGTCATGGTGAGATTCCCGGGCGAAAGCCACGAACTGTCCCGTTCAGGAAAGCCCAAGCATAGGGTTGAACGGCTCGAGTACATTCTGGCTTGGTTTGATAGATATATGGGCCCCACAAGTAGTGATTATACAACTTCGTTGGCGGGGCAAGCGGAGGTAGTATTAAATCTCCCGGAGAAACTGGTTTGACCCGAGTTTCTGTCGTGAGATACAAGGGAAGATAAAACGTGAAGAAGTCTTCTAGGAAATATGAGGCGAGCGAGTTGTGGGGTTATCATGAGCCTACCCCCAGTGAGATAAAGCTGGAGAAAGGGCTCAAGAATGCAGGAATCGAATTTGAAAGGGAAGTTCCCATAAAGCAATTCACATGCGATTTCCTGATCGATGACTGGCTAGTCGTTGAGGTAGATGGGGAAAGCCATGTTACCTCATCGCGCCTGGCAGAAGACCAAAGCAGGCAGGAGATTCTAGAGAGATCTGGGTTTACTGTTATGCGAGTCCGCGCAATGGACCTGTCGTATAAGGCAGGATTAAAGGAGTGCGTAGCGAGAATCAAACGATATCTGGAGAAAGGGCCTCCCGGATCTCAAAAAGAACCGTCTGAGAACTTATACATAAAAGACCAAGTCGAAAAAGCTAGGCGTGACCTTGCGGATAAGGCAAGGGAACAAGGTCTGAAGGCAAAGAGGCAGCGTGAAATTGAAGCCGAGAGGTATTACGCTAAAGGTGATGAAGGTTCACCCGATGTTTCTATCGCACCGGAAAGCATGGATGATTATTTCGGAACTGATGAATCGGATTTTGAGGCTCTCCTAAAACAGTATGATTGGAGCAAGGCTTCGCCCAAAGATGATTGCGACAGAAGGATGAATTCAAAGAAACACCCTAAATCTTAGGTAGTTATGTAGGGAGGTGACTAAAGCATGCTTTACTTTATGGTGATCCTGCTTATTATCGTAGTTGTATTTGCTCTTCAGAATTCTCAATTGGTAAGTATCAGTTTTCTTGGATGGAGCACGTATATTAACCTTGCTTTAGTAATTTTGGTTTCTTTGTGTGTGGGTCTCGTAGTCGGTGCCCTCTGGAGCTGGTTCAAAGGCGGAAAAGCCAGAGGTGAGGTGAGAGACTTGAAAAAAGAGGTCGAATCTCTCGGCATGAAGATTCAGAATTTGGAGAACCAACTTAAAACTGAGACCGAAAAGGCCAAGCGAATGATAGAACAAAGCCAGAGGTCGGAGATTGAGAACAAGCGAAATGAAGGTTGAAGGCACGTCCTTCGCTAGGGCTCCCTTTGTAAACGTAAAAGGAGATATTGGCGAATGGGAAATCGCTCAGATTTCCTATGACGGACCGCATAAGGAACTGTCGAAAGATTTAGGGATTTCTGCTGAACTAGCTTGGCTGCTGTTAAGACGCTCCGGAGGTTCGGTCGGCGGTGCTAAGGACCTATGGACAGGACGGTATGATTTCCCGTGCGTAAGGGATCTGCCAGGAATCGGAAAGGGCATAGACAGGATAAGCTCGGCGATAGACGC
The DNA here is from genome assembly GCA_033810155.1 of Bacillota bacterium. Classification (GTDB taxonomy): domain Bacteria; phylum Bacillota; class Sulfobacillia; order Fermentithermobacillales; family Fermentithermobacillaceae; genus UBA3907. Next base: position 7,805 of record JAPXKJ010000047.1, read on the forward strand.
TAATGAAGGCATATTGATTTATTCAGACTTTGACGCAGACGGGGTTACTTCTGCGGTCATACTCAAAGAGGCACTGGAACTGGCTGGAGCATGTCA
>JAPXKJ010000048.1:0-7690 GCA_033810155.1 Bacillota bacterium
AGCTTTGAAATTGACGATGGACTTATTCCCGCAGCAGCTTGTAAATCTTTCTTCTTCATATCGCGGTCTATCAACAATTTCCAAAGCTTTTTATAGCTAACGGTCATCTTGGTCACCTCTTTATATACATATATATATTCTTTCCACAATAGTACATTTCCTTCAAAAATAACATGAAAACTCTGCATTCATGAAGGATTTGTACAATTTTAAACAATATGATAGGTCTATACCTTTCATTTTTTCCTTGTGTTTAAACGGTTTCAGCAGGAGCAAAAGCATTATATATGGAGAATCAAACGAACATCCGCACAACCAAATCTGCTATCGGAGGTACGGTCTATGTGGTTGAATCACGAGTAAGTGGTTCAACATTTAGCACTATACGTAAATCAGCATTAGCATTTGAGGAAGAAAGAATCACCGCTCTTTACTGCAGCTCTCACGCGATGATGAGCTTGCAGGAGACAGCAACAGTATAGTAAACCAAAAGGCCATTCCAAAAACATATGCTGAGGACAACGGTTTTCGTAAGATGATACGCCCTGTGCATGGCTGGTTTTCAAAAATATCTAGAAATTAATTATCCCTATCTGATCTCTCCCGACGGACGCAATCGAAAAGGTATTTCATGTGCGAAGTTGCCTCCCTCCACATATGAAACAAAACTCATCGCTGTAACGTCTAACAGTTTTGTAGGGTGTCGCTCCGCATGTAAAATCGATAGCAGTCAGGAATCAGTTAACAAAACTTGAATAGACCAAAAATCATGGTGGAGGTGTTTAGCAGTGAAGAGATTTCGCCCTATAGCGGTATGTTTGGCGCTATGCCTATCTATGGTCCTGCCATCGGCAGCTTTAGCAGAGCCTACTAGGTTGCAATTGAGAGCAGCCTGGACCATGGAGATTACCGCACCTACGGAAGTTAAAGCGGACCAGGAGTTTACCGCAAAAGTAACCAATGTGAAAGATGATAGCCCTGTAGAGGGCGCAACAGTTTACTTTGTCCCCAGGTACCAGCAATTCTCTGTGGACCCGGCGAAAGGTTACGAACGGCCCAAACTTGCTCCGAAAAAGCTTGGGACTACAGACAAAGAAGGCGAACTTGAAGTCAAGATTTCTGACGTTGGCGATTATTTTCTATTGGCGGAAAAAGACGACACCCGCAGCAATTTCCTGTCAATAACCGTAACGGAATCGGCAGGCCGGGTTACATTCACTACAACTAAGAAAGTGTTCAATCGGGCAGAAAAGGTTGTTTTCGTTCTCAGAAACGGCACCGATTACACTATTACCCTCTCACGAGGGGCCCCTTTTGAGATCACAAGACCCAATGGCATGAGGGTGTTTGAGCCAGCATCGACCACTGCCATAGAAAGGCTCGCCCCTGGCGATGAAAAGACCTGGGAATGGAGTCAGAAAGACTACGATGGCAATCAGGTCAATCCCGGGGTCTACGTCGCTACAATTGAAACTTCGGCCGGATCTTTTGTTACCAAGTTCTGCATATCCGGCCTTAGGGTAGACAAAGATAGGCCCAACCCAGAACCCAAAATGGAAGGCAAGAGCCCCTTCAAGGACGTGACGGGAAAGGAACTATGGGGTGATCCCCATATACTTCACTTGTACAGGAAAGGTGTTGTTGAGGGTAAAACCAGCGATCGCTTTGATCCTGATAACACTCTGACTCGGGCAGAGTTTTTGGCTATGCTGATGCGGGCCGCCGGTATCGAGCCAGAACCCAATGAAGGCAATGACGCTTTCTCGGACGTTTCCCCCAACCATTGGGCGTATGCGTACGTCTATAGAGCGCGAGAAATGGGCATTCTTACTCCGGAAGAATACCCCGAAGGATTCGGACCTGATATCCCCATAACAAGGCTGGAAATGTGCATCATGGCCGCGCGCGCTTTAGGGCTCGAACATGAGGCATTGAATAACGCAGGGGTAGAACTAGGTTTTGAGGACGACGATGATATTCCCCTATTATACAGGGGGTACGTAAAAGTAATGGTAGATTGGGGCGTAATAAAAGGGTATCCGGACAATACTTTCAGACCTGACAGAACCGCTACAAGAAGAGAAGCAGCTGTGATAATCCACCGGGTTATCACTGAAGACTGAATGAAATACCTGAAGTTGCTGCGATGTAAGTATTCGGCAACAAGCGACGGGTAAGTGTAAAAACGCATGACTAAGGGCGCAGTGCCAAAGAATATCACGCATAGGTACTGCGCCTGTTAGTTTTCTACTCTTTCACGTTTTATTAGAGAAACTGGCCAGCATACTTCTCGAGTTGCTCCCCTACTCCATAAGCGCTTGCTGTTACTTATTGTTTTTCCGATCTCCCATTGGTACACTTAATGACAATAGTTGGGATATCACAATTGGAGGGCACTATGGTATTTTGCTTTCATTCTTTTGTATTTGCGTTTTTTCCCTATAGTTTTTGCCAGATCACCCAAGGGCTAACCTTGAAACCAAAAGGTAGCCAGGTGGCGAAACTCCTTAGGCTCGGCATAGTAGAGAACCTAGAGAAGCAAGGGGGACGGTACTTTCTGCTTCATGACTGAAGCAGAAAGTACCGTCCCCCTTGCTTCTATCCTAAATTCATTGACAAAGATTGAGGTAAAGGGAGGTTTCTCATGTCACTCGGAAAGTGGATAGCCATTTTTGTAGCGGGCATATTCATATGCAGTTTCTTTTTGGCCGCTTTTAATGCCCTGATAGATCCCTTTGGCCTTTTTGGGGACAGGATCCTTAATTGGTGGTCATTCAACATGACCCAAAACCCTCACACTGCCAAAATCGGTTGGCTTGATAAACATCATGCCGAGTATGACTCCTACATTATCGGGTGCTCCAAGACCGGTTCTTTTCCAGTGGAACTCTTGAATAGGTATTATGACGCGAAGTTTTTCAACATGACCATGTATAGCGGAGATATGTACGACCTAGAGATGACAACCAAGTATCTCCTTGATAGATATGGAGCTAAACATATTGTGGCAGTCACAGGGTTTTCGGAATTGGCAAGTTACAATAATGAAGCCGATAACATGAAAGGAAACCTTCACGCTAGGGTTGACGGGAGCAATCTCCTTCTTTTTTACGCTAGATACTTATTCGCCAATCCTGAATATGCGCTGGCAAAACTGTCCGCTTATCGAAATTCCACATACCTTGTAAATGCTGACAAGGTCTTTAAAGCCTCTACCGGAGCCTACGACAATTCTGTCCGCGACTCAGAACCCATAGGTGCGTTAGATGATTACCTGGCCAAATATCCTTTCTTCAAGGAGAAAATGCCCGCTCACGCGTCCCTTCCTGATGTAGATGCGTGCGTCGAATCTGTTGAGCGCATAAAAGACATGTGCCAAGAAGCAGGATCTACTTTCACGTTAATAATATCTCCCATGTTCCACCTAGAGCTCGATACCTTCCCAAAGGAAGATCTATCTGACTTTTACCGCAAGTTATCTCAAGTAACAGATTTCTGGGATTTTTCCGGCTACCACAGCGTGGCATTTGAACCTAGGTATTTCTACGATGTCTACCACCCTAGGAACGCCGTAGGAGCTATGGCCCTTGCTAAAATGTTTGATGATGATACCTTCTATATCCCTGAAGATTTTGGCTGTTACGTAACTCTAGAAAACGTAGAAGCAAGGCTGGAAGAATACTTTAGCGTCCCTCCTAAACCCCTAGACAACGAAAAGAAAGTGCCTATCCTTATGTACCATAACCTAACAGAAAGTAATGCGGAGGACTTCTGTGTCACATCAGAAACTTTCGAAGCCCAGATAAAGGCTTTACGAGATGCAGGCTACGAGGCCATATCCTTCTCAGATCTCATTGATTTCGTTGAACACGGGACAGACCTGCCAGAAAAACCTGTCATCATAACTTTTGACGATGGATATAAAGATAGCGCAAGAATTGGAGCGCCTATCTTGGAAAAATACAATATGCGCGGAGCCATCAATGTTATCGGCGTATCTGTTGGAAAGACCACTTACAAAGATACAGGTAAACCAATGACCCCCCACTTTTCTTTCGAGGAGGTAGCTCCTTGGGTGGAAAAAGGAATCCTGGAAGTTCAGAGCCACAGTTTTGACATGCACAATTCCGAAGAACTAGATCGGGACGACCATAGAAAGGGGGTGTACCAAAAGCCCGGAGAAGGCGAAGAAGAGTACATCGCAAAATTTAGGGAAGATGTAGAGGCATCTCGCCGTGCCATAGAAGACGCTCTAGGTACTCGAGTAACTGTGTACGCCTATCCATTCGGCTACTATACCCAGCTATCGGAGGTACTACTTTGGGAGATGGGAATAAAGGTCACCCTTACTGTGGAAGAAGGAATAAACGTGGTAATTAAGGGTTTGCCCCAAAGCCTTCGTGCTCTCAAGCGATGTGCAATAGGAGAACACATGTCACCTATAGAATTAATAGATTATTTGGCTGGATTGACGGGCAGTGACTAAAGAAAAGATTTTTGAGTTCTTTAAAGCAAAAGGCATATCCAACAACCTTGATTTCGAAACCGAGCTGTTTCAGGGCGGCTTCATATAGCCCAGTTATATATATACACTTACCCTCGAATAAACCGCACTGACACACTGCCTGAACCAGTTCCAGCTTTCAGAGAGCCTCTCGAATCCGCTTGTGCAAATCCTCTACTTATAGCCTTGTACCGTTTCATCCCGTAAGCTCCGCCTCTTTGATCTAGGATTGTGTCTGCATCTTCCATTCCGTCTACATCGATTCGCCCATCCCTAGTGGACAGGTCCACCTCAAATAAATCGGTCTTAAGTCCCTGAATGCTTACTGTAATCGATCCGTCCTTTGTCTTGAGCAACCAGTTTCCTATACCTATTAAGTCCGCATTTATGCTTCCATCCATTGTTTCGGCTGTTATATCACCTGAAACGCGATCGATAACAATGCTGCCATCACCCGTACTTACGTCTAGCATCTTCACCTTGCTTTCAAACACCTTTATGCTGCCATCTCCGGTCATAGACCTGCACTCATCTGCCGAAATCCCTTGGATGACGATGCTTCCATCACCAGTGCCTATCTCCAAAATCCCGAAATCGCTGTTTCCTACTCTTAAACTACCGTCCCTTGTATCTGCTTTGCATAAAGAACCTGATATTCCGTAGATGGCTACACTGCCGTCCCCAGAGCGAAGATCCAAGCGAGCTTTTCTAGATGTAGGCAAAGTGAGTATAAAATCGACTGTCATATTTCTACTTCTCAACGTACCCCCTGTTTTGGCCGTCGCGGCAAGTGACAAACCCTCCTGCCGGAATTCAACGCAACCCTCGAGGATCTTTTGGGCTTCTTCTTCGCTTACTGTGTTTACTTTCTTTATGACCTCTAGACGATAGTGATCTTTCTCCCAAGTCTTTACCTCAATGGCGCCATCCATTGAGTAGAGCGTGACCTCGATTTCTCCATGTTCAGGGAATTGACCGCAGAATTCGTCGGCATACATAAACTTTGGCCTTTGCCTCAGGCTCCAAGAGAACACATTCTCTGCCTTACTGGCTAAGTTCTCGGCAATCGCTTCTATGGTCTCTCCCATCTTTTCTATCTTCTCTTCTTTAGACACAACCCTACCCCCCAATATTAGTTACAAAGGCTTGTCCCCCAACGCCCGCCTGTTTCTAAGACAATTTGCGTCCATGAAGCACATTGAAACTTGGTTCTTTTGCAACAGAATCTTAGTTCCTGATGCCTGCTATGCCTCTTTGATCTAGCTTGGCTAATGTAGTTTCTATGTACAGATTCATCTTTTCAATGTCAACATATGACATCTCGTTGTAATTGTCAATACAACTCTTAATAATATTAATGTTAGTATTAGATTAATTTACCCCGATGAGGTTTCATCTTACATGCATGTTCCTTCAATACGGCTATAGTCCAATACGATCGCCAAAGCATATAGAGCGGCGCTAGTGCCTTTGCCGAAAATCCTTTCACGGCATGTAGCCTATGAAGCAAAAAGTACCGTCCCCGGTGCTTTATTGATACAAAGATGGTGCAGCCAATTGACTATGTCTGCACCATCTTATGCTACGGACTTGTAACCATTGTGTCACTTGCGAACATCTTTAACCTATAGCCAGCAAATTACGCCGCCGGATTATATATCTGACTATTTTGACAGCATATTGTAAAGGACTTGCGCCATTTCTGCCCTTGTAGTCGTACTCGTCGGGAACAGCCTACCTCCGCTTCCGCTGATAGTTCCGGTTTCGACCAGAAGCGTCATTGCTTCCTTGGCCCAGGAAGCAATGTCATCCGTATCAGTAAAAGACCGAAGCGGTTTGCCGCCTGAACCTTCAGGCAACCTCCCAATGACCTTTAGGGCATTGTATAAAAGGGTGAACATCTCCTGACGAGTGATTTTCTTATCAGGTGCAAACATGTTATCACCAACGCCATTAGATATGCCTAAGCGTTTTGCTGCCGCCAGATAGCCAGTATAATAGGTGCATCCAGCATCTGCGAAATTGTCTTCTATTTCCACATCGGGAAGTATCTCATATGCCCTCATCAGCATGACGATAAACTCCCCTCTGGTCAGATCTGCGTCAGGGCTGAAATTCCCACTCCCGGTTCCTTTAGAGATCTCTCTTGCAGCGATGAAACTTATCGCCTTGCCATACCATGCGTTTTGAGGCACATCCTCGAATCCAACCTTGTTGTAACCCGCAGCATACAGTGAAAAATGTGTTGTTCTGAACATGAGCATTCCTCTGGCAAGATCGTATGTGCAATTGGGTATTACTTGGAGGTCGCCTGAATCGTTGATTCTGTAGGCAACGATAGAGTTGGTATCTTCGCGTGCCTTCGCAGCGTAGGGCACTGATACCAATACTTGCCCTCCAAACTCACCTATGGTTTTGTCGCCGGTGCTAACGCTGAGGTCAAGTACGGGTCTGTCGCCAACCTTTCTTTGCGCTTCGTGCGAAATAGAAGACGCATCCACTATGGATATATTGACTTTGAGGTCGCCTTCTGCTTCCTTCGAAAGAAGAGAAATGGCGTCACCGCCGAAATCGATAGAGCCACAAGGCGTTGATATCGATAACGCACCAATCCCGGCTTCCGAAGCTTGGTTCACAGCTTCTTTGGGGATTGTCATTTCCACGCTTTCAGCACCGTAAGAATCTTCCAACTTGATTTGGACCTTGGCTACCGCGCCACCGCCTTGTCTTTTAGCTTCCTCTAAGGCTTTTCTGATGGCATCGCTTACCTGTGTCAGGCCAACTTCGGTATGTGCTTTTTTGCTTCCGTCCAAGGCAGCTGTAACTGTTGTGATAGCAGTCACTATATTTCCTTCAGAAGTTGTACTTGTTCCTCCGCTATCGACGAATGAATCGTCGCTTTCATCTAGACTATCTCTACTCCATTGTGCATAAACTGTAATAGGAGCAGTAACTGGCGTCATCGCAGTAAAGACCGTACCACGTCCGTCTGCCTGCGTGTTCCAGCCATTGAAGGTGTAACCTGATCTTGTAGGAGGTGCTGGCAATCTACCTACATTGCCACCTGAGATCACTTCTTTTGTAGAAGGATTTGCTTCAGTATCTCCGCCGTTTTTGTTGAAGGTAACCCAATAGGTGATTTGAGGAATCTTTGAGACAATCAGGCTGAAGGCTTTTTCCCTGCTT
>JAPXKJ010000049.1:0-6952 GCA_033810155.1 Bacillota bacterium
GGGTTGTACGAACGATCTGCAAACCCCTCGCTTGCCCATGGGATCCCTACTTTTTGGGCGGCGTCTAACATGAGGGAACCAGCCAAACCTACCATTATCAAATCCGGGCCAGATCTGGCTATGGCCCGAGCTATCGAAAGGGCAACATCCAAGTCGACCGCAGCCATATTGTATAGGGCTCCATGGGGTTTGACGTGAGTTAGTTTCATTCCTTTGCTTTGAGCGAAACCGTTCAGCGAGCCGATCTGATAGAGCACGTAGCACTCAATCTCTTTGGGTGACATGCTCATATTCCTGCGTCCGAAACCTTGAAGGTCAGGGAATCCTGGATGAGCACCTACGCAGACCGATGCTTCCCGACATTTCTCAACAGTATGGTCCATGATAAGAGGATCTCCGGCGTGAATACCACATGCTATGTTGGCTGAAGTTATGTGCGCAAGGATTCCTTCATCGTCGCCCAACTTCCATCGTCCGAATCCTTCGCCAATATCGCTGTTTATATCGACCAAGTTCATATGACGGCCTCCCTTTGACCTTGAATGGGTAATTCAGTTTAAGGGTTGTCTATGTGAGCATTTGTCTCTTTTAGCGTAATTATACCTTAACCGAACTGTCAACAGATGGTTTCTCGTGTTAAACTGAGATTGTTTTACTAGAATATATGAACGTAGAGACATTTGTGACGCAAGGAAAAAGTCTTAGAATGTTGATATAATCGTATTTCGGAGGGTATTTGATGGAATGCAGTGCAAGAAACTTAATGTAGCCATAGATGGCCCCGCAGGAGCAGGCAAGAGCACTGTGGCAAGAAGGGTGGCTAATTCCCTTGGATACACTTATTTTGACACCGGCGCCATGTATCGAGCGTTAGCCGTTCTTGCCATTGAACGGAACGTGTCACTAGATGATTTTGAGTCCCTCGGCATTCTTGCTTCAGAAGTGAAAATTGAGGGGCGCGAAGATAATGGAGTATTCCGCGTATGGATCGATGGGAAGGAAATCACCGACAAACTTAGAGAGCCTGAAACGGACCGAGCGGTGGCTTTGCTTTCGAAGGCTACTCCTGTGAGAAAGGTCCTGGTTTCGATGCAACAGCAAATTGCAAAGCGTGGCGGTGTAGTGATGGAGGGTCGAGACATCACTAGTGTGGTGATGCCAGACGCCGAAGTGAAGGTTTTTTTAACTGCGGATGTAAATGAAAGGGCCAGACGCAGGTGGCAAGAGCAGGTGAACAAAGGAATGGACGTTTCGTTTGAGGAGGTTCTCGACGACCTGGTGCAGCGAGACGCAGTAGATTTAGAGAGAGAATGGGGCAAACTCATAAAGGTCGATGATGCAGAAGTAATCGATAGTACTGATTTGAGTATAGAAGAAGTATGCGCCCTGATAATCAATCTTTGCAAGGAGAAACAGAAGTGTTCTACACGATTGTAAGATGGGTCGTCAATATACTGATAAGAATCTTGTTTGACATCCAAAGTGAAGGATTTGAGACCTTCCCTGAATCTGGTCCAGTGGTAATATGCAGTAATCATACATCGTGGTGGGATCCATGCGTCATTGGCTGTTTGGCTCCTAGGCCTGTATATTTCATGGCAAAAGAAGAATTATTCAGCAATCCGATTTTTGCTTGGGTGCTGAGGAATCTACACGCATTTCCGGTAAACAGGGAAAAAGCTGACATAAGGACTGTTAGGCGATCCCTAAGAGTTCTTGAAAATGGAGAAGTCCTGGGGATTTTTCCAGAAGGAACGCGGAAGTCGCATCCTGAAGTCACCGATGCCCACGCGGGTGCAGCACTCTTGGCTATGAAGGGTAAGGCTCCCGTGATCCCTATCGCCATAAGAGGTACTTACAAGTTTAGGAGAACAGTTCGCGTGGCGTGCGGCAAACCATTTCATATAGTTTCGAGCACAGGCAAGAGATCTTCTGACCTAAAGCAGGGTTCAGAAGATATAATGAAGGCCATAGTTGAACTGTGGAACTATCTTGGATCGGATGAGGTAACATCATGCAAATAAAACTAGCGAGACATATGGGTTATTGCTTCGGCGTGAAACGGGCAATAGAAATGGTTGAAAGAGCCTTGGAGGAAGGCCCTTACCCTATATGGACACTAGGACCAATAATTCATAACCCTGTGGTCGTAGATTTGCTGTGCGACAGGGGTGTCAAGGTGGCGACAGATCCCTCTCAAGTCTCTTCCGGTACATTGATCTTGCGAACTCATGGCACAGGGGCTGATGAGAGAGCAACGTTTTCTCCAAGCATCGGAAAGATAGTCGACGCAACGTGCCCATTTGTAAAAAAAGCACAGGAAACGGCTAGACAGCTTGCTGAACAAGGTAAGAGCATAATCGTTTTCGGAGACAAGAACCACCCTGAAGTTAAAGCCATATTGTCGTATGCAGGCAAGAGCGCATTGTGCATTGGGAATGTGTCTGAGTTGGATGCAATTTGCCTCGACGACACGACAGGCGAGCTCGAAGTCATAGCTCAAACTACGTCAAGACGACAAGACATTGATGAAATTCTAGAAGTCCTTGAGGAAAAGGGTATACAGGCAAACCTATCGAATACGGTATGTACCGCCACGGAGTTGAGGCAAGAAGCTGCCAGGGAATTGGCACAAGAGTGCGACCTTTTTTTGGTGATTGGCGGTAAGACAAGTGCCAACACAGGACAGCTAGTTAGAATAGTAGAGGAATTTGGTGTAGAATGTTATTTAGTAGAGTCGGAGGAGGATGTTTGGCCCCAGTGGTTTGAGGGGAAACATGTTGTAGGCGTAACTGCCGGTGCGTCTACTCCCGACTGGGTCATAAAGGAGGTTGTAGGCAAGGTGGAAGAACTAGAAAAAACCAACTTGGAAGCGAAGCCAGAGGAACTACATGAGGGACATGAACAAGAAGAGATAGGTACAAAGGAATCAAACGAACAAGTTCCCGAGACTTCTCCCGAAGCTCCGCAAAGCGATGTTGTCATAGAGAGTGCTGAGGAAATGGTTGAGGATAAAACAACTGCCGAACTATATGATGAGACATTTAAGACATTACGTGAAGGCGACATCGTCGAGGGGAAAGTAATGTCTGTGGATGAAAATGGAGCTTTGGTGGACGTCGGGTACAAGTCTGAAGGGATCATTTCGCCTCAGGAGCTCGAACGCCGTGATGGGATTGGGGATTACGACATCTCTCCTGGAGACGAAATAATGGTCTATGTCCTAAACGTAGATTCAGTTGATGGGAGCCTACGACTTTCTAAGAGAAAAGCTGATGAGGAATTAGCGTGGAAAGAGCTTGAACAAGCCTACAGAGAACAGAACGTCATCGAGGCCCCAGTTGTTCAAGAAGTAAAAGGTGGGCTCGTGGTTGACGTAGGCGTTAGGGCGTTTGTCCCAGCATCGCAGGTGGAGCGCGGCTATGTAAATGACCTTTCTAAGTACGTTGGGCAGACTCTCAGGTTAAAAGTTCTCGAACTAGACAGGTCGAAGAACCGAGTGATCTTGTCACAAAGGGTCGTTCTCGAAGAAGACCATGAAAGACTGTGCAAAGAAACGTGGGATACCATTGCTGAGGGTCAGGTAAGGACAGGTACTGTAAAAGGGATAACGGACTTTGGGGTATTCGTCGATCTAGGCGGTGTGGACGGTCTCTTGCACATATCGGAACTTTCGTGGGGAAGAGTCAACCATCCATCGGAAGTAGTCAAGGAAGGTCAACAGATACAGGTCAAGGTCCTCAAAGTGGACAAAGAGCGAGGCAGGATCTCACTTGGGAGAAAACAAGTTCTTCCGGATCCCTGGGACGATGTAGAGGCGAAGTATCCTGTAGGAATCGAGATCAAGGGTGAAGTAACACGGACTGCACCTTTTGGAGCGTTTGTTCAAATTGAACCTGGTGTAGAAGGGCTTGTTCACATATCGGAAATTTCTCAACAGCACATTGCGAAACCTGAGGAAATAGTAAATTCCGGCGACCAGGTTATGGTCAGGGTACTTAGGACCAGACCTGATGAAAGGAAGATTAGCCTCAGCATTAAGCAAGCAGACCAGACTCTCTTGGAAAGTCATGAGGAAGAGTCTTTAGAGGCACAACCCGAGGAAGCGGCAGAAGAAGTCTTGCAGGAGGCAGTAGAAGAGTCTGTGGAACCAAAGGAAGCGCCGGTGCAAGAAGCGAAAGAAGAAGTATCTGCGGAGGAACCGGTGCAAGAAGTGGATTCTGACAAATCTTGCTCTGCCGATAGGGAAGTTCAACAAGACTCTGTGGACGTGAAGGAGCCTGAATCCGACGACAAGGAAACAGGAACCGTTTCTTAAGAGGGAGTAGTGCTTCAAAGCAAACGAGATCTAACTATAGGTGTTTTTAAGTAGCAAACTCGCAGGCTTTTCATACCTGCGGGTTTACTTCTTCTTGACCTAATCGAATGGGGGAAGGATAATTAGAAGCACATTGACATATGGGGGTTTTGCTCGTTGATTTGTATGCACGGCGGGGGTTTGGTAAGAAGTGTTGAACCTGGCAGCTTAGCTGAGTACATAAATATTTGTCCGGGCGATAGGATCCTATCTGTTAACGGGCACGTTCTGAGGGATGAAATCGACTTTAAGTTCTACGCTACAGAAGATGATATAACCCTGGAAGTCCTCAAAGGCGATTCTACTACAGAGGTTTTTCAAATAGAAAAAGAGCCCTATGATCTTATAGGTGTAACTTTTGATACACCGATTTTCGACGGGATAAGGACCTGTGTTAACAATTGCAGTTTCTGTTTCATATCCCAACTTCCTAAGGGTATGCGCAGAAGCCTTTACCTTAGGGACGATGATTACAGACTGTCGTTTCTTTCTGGGAATTTCATATCGCTGACTAATCTGTCTGAAAGAGATTGGAAGCGTCTAGATGAACAGAAACTATCCCCCCTTAGGGTTTCACTTCACACGTCTGATCCAGAGGCCAGGGCTTTACTTATGGGTAACCCCAAGGCCTCTTCAGGGATGGAGAATCTACAACGTCTAGGTGATATAGGCATCTCTACCCACATTCAGATCGTGTTGTTAAAGGGCATAAACGACGGAGAGATGCTCTTTTCAACCCTCAAAGATCTTGATTCGTTGGGAGAATGCATTCTTTCAGTTGGAGTAGTGCCTGCAGTTTACACAAGGTATAGGCAGGTGTTACCATCTCCTTTAGGAGATCGGAAATGGGCTCTTGACACTGTGACCATGCTCGAAGGATATGCGCGAGAGGTTTATGGTAGGCGTGGGTTTCATTGGGTCTATGGGGCTGATGAGTTTTACTTTTTGTCGGGAAAAGAGTTTCCTGAGTACGAATTCTATGACGATTTCCCTCAGTTTGAAAACGGCATAGGACTTGTGGCAGATTTTAGGCGGGAACTCAATGAAACAGTCTCAAGCATACCTGGCAATGTTGGCGAATTAGGGGATTTGCGTACCTATAGGCGTTCTAGACGAAAGATATCTGCTACAAGCAGGGTGCTTGCAGTAACTGGGACAATGGCATATCCTGAGATAATTGCTGCGGTAAGGACCCTTGGGCTTGAAGACAGGGTTTCTGTATTGCCGGTGGAGAACAAGTTCTTTGGGAATTCGGTTACTTGTTCTGGTCTCCTTACAGGTGCCGACATTTCGTCGGCTGTTTTGGATTGGAAAGCCTCACACGGAGAATGTGAAGTAGTGCTCATACCTTCCTATTCAGTGTTTGAAGATAAGTTCTTGGATGATATGACAGTAAAAGAGTTGTCGGAGATTTCACATAGTGTTGTAAGGGTTGTTAGTCCTCTGCCCTATGTCTTACTCGATTCTGAAAGGGAGTAGAAAGATGGATTTTTCTGTAGCGATCGTTGGCAGGCCGAATGTAGGCAAGTCTGCTCTCTTCAATAGAATAGCCGGATCTAGTTCTTCAATCGTGCACAAAGAAAGCGGCGTTACGAGAGACAGGCTGTATTCGTGCTGTGAGTGGCAGGGTGAAGAGTTCACTTTAATAGATACAGGCGGTTTGGATCTGTCGTCCTCCGGCGAGATGGTAAAGGCCATCATCTCTCAGGTTGAGCAGGCAATTGAAGAAGCAGATATCCTTGTTTTCGTGGTTGACGCGCGGACAGGGATTATGCCAGAGGATTTGGAAGTCGCACAGATACTGAGAAAAACGCGAAAACCGATTCTTGTAGCGGCTAATAAATGCGATGCACTTGGACAAGAGCAAAGAGCGGTAGAGTTTTATTCTCTCGGGTTTCCTACCGTGTTTCCCGTATCAGCTTCACACGGGCTAGGAGTAGGTGATCTGCTTGATGCAATAGTCGAGCAAGCACAGAGACTAGAGGGAGCAGCTCAAAAAGATACTGAAGAGGTTTACGACCAGGCTGCACAAGTTATAAGAGTGGCCATTGCAGGCAAGCCTAACGTGGGGAAATCGTCACTGGTAAATCAAATTCTGGGTCAGGAGAGAATGACTGTTTCATCAACCCCAGGGACTACTGTAGATTCGGTAGACGTAGAATTCTCCTATGATGGCAGAGATCTCATGCTTGTGGATACAGCTGGTCTTAGGAGACCTGCTCGGATCGATGAAAAACTGGAGGAACTTGCAGTCGGAAGGGCGCTCAGAGCAATCAAAAGGTCCGATGTCGTTTTGCTTCTTATCGACGGAACAGACTACCCTACGTCGCAAGATCGTAGAATCGCCGGCTACATAAGGCGTAACGCAAAGGCGTCCATAATCTTGGTGAACAAAGTCGATCTAGGGCTTGCGTATAATATGAGCCAAGAAGAGTACCGACGCCGCGTTTCGCACGAATGCAGGCCTATTTCATACTCAAATGTGTTTTTCATTTCATGCCTTACAGGCAAAGGAATCAATATGGTTTTGCCTGAGGTCATCTGGACCTATGAAGAGTACCACAAACGAATTGAAACGTCTGTGTTAAATCGAGC
>JAPXKJ010000050.1:0-6405 GCA_033810155.1 Bacillota bacterium
ATTAGGCCTGTTGATATACCTACAGCACCCTGTTCCATGGCATCGGCGACGAGCTTTTTCATAAGTGAGAGTTCTTCTGAAGTGGGCGCACGTCTATCTGAACCCATTACCTGCTTTCGAATGGTTCCGTGTCCGACTAAGGGAGCAACATTTATGCTTATACCCTGCTCTTTCAGTAGATTGATGTAAGAAGCCATGTCGGTCCAAGTTGGATTCTCTATTCCTTCGCTAGACGTGTCTTCATCAGGTCTAAAACCTAGGCCTCTTGGTGCGGCGGACGAACCGCATTGGCCTATGACTTCAAGGGTTACCCCCTGCATTATTTTGCTGTCCGCAGTAGGGTTAGTCAGCAAAATATAATCCGAATGAGAGTGAGCATCGATGAACCCCGGCGACAGACACTTTTCTGCCGCATCTACAACCGTCTTCGCGTCTTCCGTCACGTTGCCCACCTTAACGATGTAGCCGCCCTTTATGCCGACGTCGGCTCTAAACCAAGGAGAACCGGTTCCATCAAAAACCCGAGCATTCTTGAAAACTAGATCTAACAAGTGATCTCCTCCCTCTTTTGTAGTTTTGTCGCCACTTTATCTTGGATACTTCGACATATTCTGCATTAGATCCTCTAGACCCGCATGTTTGTTTATGCACATCTCATCGAACCCTTGTGGCAGCAGAGACCCTTTTCGTTGATGTGGCGAGTATTAGTTTGGACTTCTGGCGGTATTGGATTCCTTGACTCAACACCGCTTGTTTGTTAACGTAAGTATGATAAGGAGATCACTAAGATTTTGGTTTTGTGGGCTCAGTAGTAATTCATGCTTCGGAGGAGGAAGGGCTTGTGTCAAAACTTTTAGAAATTCGCTGGCATGCAAGAGGGGGACAAGGAGCTAAAACCGCGTCTTCTCTACTTGCCGAGTCTGCGATGAGCGCCGGCAAATTTGTACAAGGATTTCCTGAGTACGGTCCTGAGCGAATGGGTGCTCCAATCCTAGCCTATAATCGGATTGGTGATGAACCTATCACAATCCATTCCAACGTTGAGAACCCTGATGTAGTGATGGTCTTGGATCCATCGCTTATTGGTCCGGTTGACGTTACGGAGGGATTGAAGGACGATGGAGTTATAATAGTCAACACACCTATGGCGCCTGAAGAGATCAAGGCCAAACTTGGCGGCGATGGATTTAGAGTTGCTACATTAGATGCAAGCAAGATCTCAATGGAGTGTATAGGCCGGGATATCCCCAATACTCCAATGATGGGGGCGCTCCTTAAAGTCGTCGACATACTTCCCTTCGAGTATTTCATAGAAAGAGTGAGGGAGGATCTTTCTAAGAAGTTTGCAGGAAGGGAAAAAATCGTCGAAGGAAACATTGAGGCTATACGCCGCGCCTATCAGGAGGTGAAGGTAGGGTGAACGAACTTAAAGGATGTAAGGATATGCCTATAGGGGGCATCATCACTGAGGCCGGAAATTCGGTAAAGTATAAGACCGGTGATTGGAGAAGCGAGAAACCCATCTGGAATGAAGACGGGTGCGTTCACTGCCTTATCTGTTGGGCTTTTTGCCCGGATAATGCCATCGAGGTAAAAGATGGCAAGGTAATAGGTATAGATTACGACCACTGCAAGGGCTGTGGTATCTGTGCCCGGGAGTGCCCGCGCAAAGAAAAGGCCCTGCATATGGTAAAAGAATCTTAGACAGGGCAAAAGCTTTGAAAAAGGGGGCATAGAAGTGGCTAGCGAACAAAAGAGAGTTGCTATGACTGGTAACGAGGCAGTAGCTAACGGCATGCGTCAGATCAATCCTGACGTAGTTGCCGCTTATCCTATCACGCCTCAAACTGATATTGTGCAGTTTTATTCTGCGTTTGCCGCAGATGGTTTGGTTCAGACAGAGATGGTTACAGTAGAAAGCGAGCATTCTGCCATGTCGGCTACGATTGGAGCTTCCGCGGCCGGGGCAAGAGCTATGACGGCTACATCGTCACAGGGGCTTGCTCTTATGTGGGAGATGCTTCACATAGCGTCGGGATATAGACTTCCAATAGTCATGCCTGTAGTTAACAGGGCTCTTTCCGGCCCAATCAACATTCACTGCGACCATTCGGACACCATGGGAGCTCTTACAACAGGATGGATTCAGATCTACTCTGAAAGTGCCCAAGAAGCATATGACAATCTCATCCAGGCAGTGAGAATAGCCGAGCATCCTGATGTTTTGTTGCCTGTTATGGTTTGCCAGGATGGTTTCATTACGAGCCACGGGATTGAGAATTTGTCCATACTTCCCGATGAAGTAGCGAAAGCATTTGTCGGCGAGTACAAACCGCACGTAAGTGTTTTGGATATCCACAATCCAATAGCTGTTGGGCCTTTGCAGTTGCAGGATTACTATACAGAAACCAAAGCTCAAGAAGCTCAAGCGATGATTAGAGCAAAGAAAGTGATTCTTGATGTGGCCGAGGAATATGCGAAACTTTCCGGTAGAAGATATGGCTTGTTCGAAGAATACAAAATGGATGATGCGGAAAGGGTAGTTGTAGTTCTTAACTCTACCGCGGGTACTGCAAAAGCGGTAGTTGATGAACTTAGAGCAAAAGGTGAGAAGGTAGGTCTTTTGAAACCTAGGGTTCTTAGGCCTTTCCCCGGCGACGAATTAGTAGAAGCCTTATCCTCTGCAAAAGCAGTTGCGGTTATGGATAGAGCTGAAACGTATTCAACCAGGGGCGGACAAGTATTCACTGAGATTCGCGCAGCATTCTACGAATCAGAAAAGCGTCCGTTGATAAGAGATTATATCTTTGGCCTTGGCGGAAGAGATACCACAACCCGAGAGATAAAAAAGGTCTTTTCGGATCTATCGGCTGACCTTGAAAGAGGTCAGGTCGACAAACTCGTTACGCATCTGGACGTCAGGGAATAGGAGGGGTTAATGTGGCTACTTTGAAAGAACTCTCTAACGTTCCGGAAGTGCTTGCTCCAGGCCATCGAATGTGTGCCGGGTGTGGTGCGCCGGTAGTGGTCAGGCAGATTTTGCGCGGGGCAAAGGCACCGGTAGTAGTGGCCAACGCTACAGGATGTTTGGAAGTTTCCACTACGATTTACCCATACACTTCATGGAACAGTCCATTTATTCATACAGCATTTGAGAACGCTGCCGCGAGCCTTTCGGGTGTTGAGGCAGCGTACAATTCTCTGAAGCGACAAGGCAAGGTCACAGAGGAGATTAAATTTGTAGCCTTTGGTGGAGATGGGGGCACTTATGATATCGGCCTTCAGAGTCTCTCAGGCGCCATGGAACGCGGGCATAACATGGTCTATGTTTGCTACGATAATGGGGCATACATGAATACAGGCATCCAACGCTCATCTGCAACGCCCAAAGGTGCAGATACAACTACCACGCCCGTAGGCAAACTTCAGCCTGGAAAGACCGATCGTAGAAAAGATCTTACGAAAGTAATGATCGCTCATGGCATTCCGTATGTTGCACAGGTTGCACCGTCGCATTGGAACGATCTCTACCAAAAAAGCGAAAAGGCTTTTGCAGTAGAAGGTCCTGCCTTCATAAATGCCTTGGCACCATGTCCCAGAGGTTGGCGCTATGAATCTAAGGACACAATTGAAATGTGCAGGTTGGCAGTAGACACTTGTTTCTGGCCATTATACGAGGCAGTAGATGGCAAGATCACAGTGACTTACAAGCCAAGGAACAAAAAGCCTGTAGCTGACTTTCTCAAAGCTCAGGGCAGGTTCCGACATCTTTTTAGGCCAGAAAACGAGCATATTCTTGAGGATATTCAGTCAGAAGTCGATAGACAGTGGGAAGAACTCCTGGCGCTAGAGCAGATGGCAGCTGAACAAGCTTAACACAGAGGGCAAAACTTAAGGGCGGGTGTTAGTCCCGCCCTTTGTACCTCATGACATTATTATAATGTAATATATGGGATATCAGTGTATACGAATACGAGGTGTTTTAGGTGTCTGACTTGCGTGTGAGATTTGCTCCTTCGCCAACTGGGTACTTGCACATAGGCGGAGCCCGGACCGCTCTTTTCAATTATTTATATGCCCATCATAACGGGGGCAAGTTCGTTCTGCGAATTGAGGATACCGATACGGAACGAACTATCGAGGATTCCGCCGAGAGGATGATGGAAAGCCTAAGGTGGCTTGGGCTCAACTGGGATGAGGGCCCTGTAGTAGGCGGTCCAGCCGGACCTTACCAGCAGTCTCTCCGTCAAGAACTTTATCGGAAATACGCGTCGCTGCTTTTGGATAAGGGATTGGCATACAAATGTTATTGCACCCCCGAAGAACTTGAAGCCGAAAGGGAAGAGGCACGCGCTCAGAAAAAAGCTCCTAGATATAGCGGTAAGTGTAGGGATCTTACTCCCGAAGAGCGAGAAGAACTGGAGAAACAAGGGCGCAAATACGCGGTAAGGCTCAAGACACCAGAGCAAGGTGTTACAGTTGTTGACGACCTCATTCACGGTGAGGTTACCTTCAAAAATGAGGAAATTGCGGATTTCATTATAATCAAATCCGATGGGTTCCCAACGTACAACTTTGCGTGTGTGATCGACGATTGGCTCATGGGTATAACCCATGTCTTGAGGGCCGATGAGCATCTTTCCAATACTCCAAGGCAGATGATGATATACCGTGCGCTTTCAGCACCTATGCCCAAATTTGGCCACGTTCCAATGATACTGGCTCCCGACAGGTCCAAATTGTCAAAAAGGCACGGAGCCCAAACAGTCGAAGAGTTCATGGAAAAGGGATATCTTCCGGAAGCCATCGTGAATTACCTAGCCCTTCTGGGGTGGACGCCTCCGGATGCAACAAAGGAGTTCATGACCTTAGAAGAAATGGTTGAAGAGTTTGATCTGTCAAGAGTGTCATCGACGCCGGCTATCTATGACGTTCAGAAATTAACGTGGATGAACGGGCAGTACATTAAACGACTTGATGTAGATGATCTTGTTTCCAGGTACATTCCCTTTGCAGTTAGGTACGGGCTCGGTACTAAAGAAGAACTCTCTGACAAGAGGGAGTGGCTGAGAGGAATCGTAACATCATTGCAAGAAAGGGCAAAGACGCTGGAAGAATTAGCCGAGATGTCCGAGTTTTATTTCACGCCACCTAAGACTTATGATGAAAAAGGTGTAAAGAGGTTCTTCTTGAAGCCTAATGTGGCCGACTTGCTCGAAAAAGGCGCGGATGCCTTAAGCAGTCTTTCCGAATGGAGCGAGGACAGCTGTGAGGCAGTGTACAGGGAACTAATTGACAGAGAAGGTATAAAGAGTGGGGAATTGATCCATCCTTCCAGATTGGCATTGACAGGCAAGACGGTCGGCCCTGGCTTGTTCGAGATAATGGTTGTGCTCGGGAAAGATGAAACTGTATCCAGGCTACGCTCCGCAGCACAGTTTGTAAGGCAATTGGCATAAGTATAGTCCTTAGTTATGTTGTAAGGTGCAATCCTTAATGGTATAATCGTACCTGCCGTACGATTCTGGGGGATCGGCTAGTGGTAGGCCAACAGACTCTGGATCTGTCAGCGGAGGTTCGAATCCTCCTCCCCCAGCCATATAGATACTATGGCCCCATCGTCTAGCGGTTTAGGACACCGCCCTCTCACGGCGGAGACACGGGTTCGAATCCCGTTGGGGCTGCCACAAACATCTCGCCACCTTCCTATTTGTTCCCTTGGAGCACCGAACTGATTTCTTTCATGTATTGCCGAATAGGTAGATTCTGGGGACACGCTTCCTCGCATTGACCGCACTCGATGCAATTTCCCGGGTCTCCTAATTCCTTGACTAATCTCTCAGAGCCTTTCTGTAGCTGTTCTTGCGTGCCAAAGATACAGGCTTCGTTATATGCTTCAAACAAGCCTGGAATTACTATTCCTTGAGGACAAGGCATGCAATACTCACATTTGGTACAACTAATCTTCATTCGACCCCTGTAGAAGGCTTTCACTTTCTCATATGCTGAGAGTTCCTTTTCGGTCAGTGAATTAGGGAATGCGGTGCGAGCCGTTTCCAAGTTCTCCTTGACCTCACTCAATTGTCCCATTCCACTGAGTGCAAGGGTTACTTCAGGATGGTTGAGTACCCAACGCAGGCCCCAATCGGCAGGAGATCTATCGAACCCAGATTCGGCAAAGATGCGTTTTGCCTCATCGGGAACGTTTCGCACCAACATACCGCCTCTCAATGGTTCCATGATTACAACGGCCAGGTTTTTGTTTGCGGCATACCGGAGCCCTTCGGTTCCAGCCTGGTAATACTCATCCATGTAGTTATACTGCATCTGACAAAAGTCCCAATTGTATGAATCCACAATTCCTTTAAAAGTATCGACATCATCATGGAACGAGAAACCAGCGTA
>JAPXKJ010000051.1:0-6336 GCA_033810155.1 Bacillota bacterium
ACCCGAGAAGTAATAAAAACGTACGCAGCCGGACATGATATCTTGATTGAAGAGGTCAACTATGAACAAGGGGTTACTTCCCTAGATGATCTCAGGGGTCGGCTGAACAAAGACGTATGCTGTGTAGTTCTTCAGCAACCTAATTTCTTTGGCAATTTGGAATCGGTCAACGAGTTATCAGATATGGTTAAGGAACATGGAGCGACGCTTGTCGTTTCGGCAAATCCCATGTCCCTTGGGCTTCTCACGCCGCCTGCAGAGTATGGGGCAGATATAGTTGTTGGAGAGGGGCAGGTTTTTGGCAATCCCATGGCTTTTGGAGGACCTCACTTAGGCATAATGGCAGTGAACCAGAAATACCTTCGCAGGATGCCTGGAAGGTTAGTGGGTATGACCTCTGATGACCAAGGTAGGAGGGGTTTTGTCCTTACCCTTCAGACTAGGGAGCAGCACATAAGAAGAGAAAAGGCCACGTCCAACATATGTTCCAATCAAGCGCTCAATGCACTTGCAGCTACTGTGTACTTGTCATGGCTGGGCAAGGAAGGAATCAGGGAAGTTGGCGAGCAGTGCGTGCAGAAGGCTCACTATCTGGCCGATAGGATATCAGCGATAAAAGGATTTGGTGTTGCTTGGGATGCCCCGTTTTTCCATGAGTTTGCAGTCAAATGTCCTTTGGAAGCAAGTCAAATCGTAGATGCGCTTGCCAAGAAGGGTATCCTAGCTGGATGCCCGTTGGGACGGTTCTATCCTGAGCTGAAGGATTACTTGCTTATCGCTGTTACTGAGAAGCGAACCAAAGGTGAGATGGATGATCTCGTTGCCGGATTGGAGGAATTGGCATGAAGGGCTTGGAACCTTTGATTTTTGAAGTGTCAAAACCCGGACGGAAGGCATATTCTCTTCCCGCTCTTGACGTACCAGTAAGAAGCCTGGATAGCCTTTTGCCTGAGGAACAGCTCAGGAAAGAGCCGGCTGAATTACCCGAGGTTTCTGAAGTTGACTTGGTTCGGCACTTTACCCGTCTTTCACAACTGAACTTTGGCGTAGATATTGGGTTTTACCCCTTGGGTTCTTGTACTATGAAGTATAATCCGAAGATCAACGAAGAAGTGGCTAACCTGGATGGATTTACAGGAATTCACCCATATGTTCCTGAGGACTTAGCCCAGGGATGCCTTGAGTTAATGTACAGACTTCAGAACTACTTGGCCGAAATTGCAGGTATGGAGAAAGTTTCACTTCAACCTGCAGCGGGGGCGCATGGCGAGCTAACTGGAATCCTTATAATCCGCGCATACCATAAATCCAGAAACGATCACAAAAGAACTAAGATTTTGGTCCCCGATTCAGCCCATGGTACGAACCCTGCGTCGGCAGCTCTCGGCGGCTTTACGGTTGTCGAGATTCCTTCCGACGAACGTGGTGGAGTAAGTATCAAAGACCTTGATGAAGCCATGGACGAGACTGTTGCCGGCTTAATGCTCACCAATCCTAACACCCTAGGGTTGTTTGATGAGAATATCGAGAAGATAGAGCAAATAGTCCATTCAAGGGGCGGACTTCTTTACTATGACGGTGCTAACGCAAACGCTATTCTCGGAATCTCACGACCTGGGGATATGGGGTTCGACGTCCTTCACTTCAACTTGCATAAAACTTTTTCTACTCCACATGGAGGTGGCGGGCCAGGTTCAGGACCTGTAGCGGTAAAGTCGTTCTTGGAGCCGTTTTTGCCTGTGCCAACTGTGGTTCTAGATGGTGATAAGTATCGGCTTGATTACGACCGACCTCAGTCAATTGGGCGAATGAAGTCATTCTACGGGAACTTTTTGGTGATGGTGAAGGCTTATGCTTACATCAGGGCCTTAGGACCTGATGGGCTGAAAGCAGCATCAGAAGACGCAGTGCTCAACGCTAACTATGTTTTGAGAAGGATCCTTGAGTACTACGACCTGCCATACGATCGTCATTGTAAACATGAGTTTGTGGTTAGTCCTATACGGATCAAGAAAGAGACTGGAGTTCGGACTCTAGATATTTCGAAGAGGCTTCTTGACTACGGTTTTCATCCACCGACTAACTACTTCCCGCTTATTGTCGACGAAGCGCTTATGGTAGAACCGACCGAGACTGAATCCAAAGAGACATTGGATGCTTTTGCAGATGCTCTTATTGCCATAGCAAAGGAAGCCTACGAGGATCCTGAAATGGTAAAAAGCGCGCCGCATAACACTGTAGTTGGAAGGCTAGATGAAGCTGCTGCCGCTCGTAACCCGAACGTACGATGGCAGAAGCCTAAATGACACATATAGATAATTGAGAGTCGCGGTGGGAGGAGGCATATGCCTCCTCCCATCGATGAACTGTATAGGAGATGCAAATGAACTCTTGGTTTCAACTATAGGATCTATTGATTCAATGCCATTGGACGAGATCTTGAAGATTTCCTGGCAGATGAGGAAAGAGTCAAGGCCGCCTGTTTTTGAAGCTGTCTATCCGTCTGGTACGGTATCTATCAGCGTAACGGGATCTGCGTGTCTTTTGCAATGTCCACATTGCGGTGGGAGATACCTAGAGCATATGGTGCCCGTGGATGCTTTGGATTCTGTATTGGAGAGAAACGATGTAAAGAGCATTCTTCTGAGCGGCGGATGCACCCAACATGGGCAGGTCCCTTTGGTAGAGCACATCGACTATGTGAAGGAGAGGATCTCCAAATCCGGTAAAAGCATACGGGTAAACGCGCACCCCGGGGTAGCAGACGAAGAAGGCGCAGCTCGTATAGCCGAACTTGCTTCGGTGATTTCTTACGATTTTGTCTTAGATGATGTCACCATCGAGGAATGTTTTGGATTCGAATTGTCAGGAAAGGATTATGTGAATGTCCTGCGAAACCTTCGTAAGGGGAACGCAAAAGTTGTACCACACGTCTTAGTTGGCCTGTATAAAGGGACCATCAGAGGGGAGTATGAGGCAATAGAGTTTCTGTCAAACGAAGGTATAAAGGAAATTATAGTCATTGTCTTCATCCCAACCCCTGGAACCCGTTGGGAGCATCTGGCTCCCCCCGACATCGATGGGGTCCTTAGTCTCTTGGCATGGACACGAATCAACAATCCCGAGATGAAGATCACTCTTGGCTGCATGCGACCGCATGGTGCGTATAGGGAAAAACTGGATTTACGAGCTGTTGAAGCGGGTGTCGATGGGATAGTGCTTCCCCATAGAAGGGCAATTAGAGAAGCAGAGGAAAAAGGGCTTGAGATTCTGCGAAAGGAAGAGTGTTGCGCTTTTGACTGAGAAGATAGGCGTATCCTATGGCACGTTAAGTGTTTTGGGGCTAACTAATGCACGTGTTTTCGAGAAGCCTACTACGGCTCATTTCATGGTAGGTGAAAAGTGCGTCTTTTCCTGCAAGTTCTGTAGCCAAGCAAAGGATAGTACCGCGGATCCTTCTTATTTGTCGCGAATAACATGGCCCAAAAGAGACTGGAGCGAGGTTTCAGGTTTATTAGCCGATGCTTTCCGCTCAGGTGCTATCAAAAGGGCATGTGTGCAAGTTGTTGAATCTTCAGAGTCTACCAAAGAAGCGCTTCACCTGGTCTCTTCTATGAGACAACTGTGCAGTGAATTGCCTGTGAGCGTTTGTATGTCGCCAAGTTCTGTTTCTAGGGTGGAGCTCTTTTTTGATGCGGGGGTTTCACGAGTTGGACTTCCAATGGATGTTGGTTCCACGCGCCTTTATCCTGCTATAAAAGGACGGGATCACAGCTATTCCTGGCATGTAATTGAAGAGTGTTCACGAAGGTGGCCTGGGAAGGTGACCACTCATTTTATCGTGGGATTGGGCGAGACTGAGGAAGAAATGATAAGAAGCATCTATGATTCTATGAGCGCTGGCATAACTGTGGGGCTATTTGCATTTACCCCTGTGAGGGGAACGGGTATGCAAGAGTATCCGCCACCTGAACGGAGTTCTTACAGAAGAATACAATTAGCAGCGTATGCCATCAAAAACGGGATCAACATTTCGGATTTGTCTTTTGATAGGGGGCGCTTAACCAACATAGAGATATCAGATGCTAATATCCTTGAAGCAATAGCAAAAGGAGCACCGTTTCAGACATCGGGGTGTTCATTTTGCAACAGGCCCTATTACAATGAGCGTCCGGGGCAGGTACCTATGAATTACCCAAGACCTCTGTCCCCCGAAGAGGCTCGGGCGTGTTTGCTAGATTTGGAATTGCATTTGAAGGATGCATGGTCGATATGTGACGGAGGAGGAGTTATGTGAAGGTAAGGCTTGTGTCTCATGGACCTGCGAAGGGCAAATTCAACATGGCTGTGGATGAGGCTATACAAAACGCAGTTAGGAGGGGTGAGGTTCTACCTACGTTGAGGTTTTATGAATGGGAACCTGCTTGCCTCTCTTTGGGGTATTTTCAGGACGCGGGGAAAGAAGTGGACGTGACCTCACTTCGTGAAGCAGGCGTTGATCTTGTTAGGCGTCAGACCGGTGGTAAAGCGGTACTACATGATGATGAATTGACCTATAGCGTTGCAATACCTGAACGCGATCTACCGGGAACGGTTCTAGAGACTTATAAGCTTTTGTCCGAAGCTATTGTAAATGCCTTGTGTTCACTTGGAGTTCCGGCTGAGATGGTTTCGCTTGAACGCGGCGTTACAGCAAGAGATTCAAGATTTCAGCAGGCGGCATGTTTTTCGGCTCCCTCTTGGTATGAGGTGGTCGCTCAGGGGAAAAAGATTGTTGGCTCTGCTCAGGTGAGACGGGGAGGGATCATACTTCAACATGGGTCGATTCCGTTTCACATGGATGCTGCCCAAGTGGTGAAGTGCTTCAAGACCTCCTCACAAGCTCACTCTCAACGCTTGGAATCGATGCTTTCGAGACAATCCGCAGGTATTTGTCAGGTCTGTCAAACCAACATCACACGCAAAGATCTTGAATCTTCCTTGGTTTTGTCGTTTGCTCAGACTCTTGGTTGGGATATAGAGAAAGGCTATTTGACGAGAGATGAAATACAGGAATCATTGGAACTATCGCAGAACAAATATGGGCAACAATCTTGGACAATGACAAGGGGAAGACAGTCAGTGGACGCTGACTTGACATAAGAGAAATTGGCTTAGGGAGGATTTGCATATGTATGATGCAGTTGTCATAGGCGGAGGTCCGGGCGGGTATGTTGCGGCGATAAGAGGAGCACAACTAGGAGGCAAGATCGCTCTGGTTGAATCCAAACGAATTGGCGGCACGTGTCTAAACGTAGGATGTATACCGACCAAAGCTCTGGTCCATAGCGCTTCTACCTATCTAAGGGCTAAAGATAGCGAGAGGTACGGTGTAAGAACTGAGGGAGTCAGTTTGGACATGGATCTCGTGATGGCGCACAAAGAAAATACCGTGGAACAGCTGGTTTCCGGTGTGGAGAAGTTGGTCAAAGGTAATAATATTGATGTTATAAATGGGCGAGCTCAGATACTTTCTGCTGGCCAGGTAGAAGTCGCCATGGCAGACGGTGCAAAGGAAGTCCTCGATACGAAAAACATCGTGATCGCTACGGGTTCCTCTCCTTTTAACCTGCCGTTTATGGTGGGACAGACAATATCTTCTGATGAGATCCTTGATTTGGATTATGTACCCGAAAGACTGGCCATCATTGGCGGTGGGGTTATTGGTGTGGAATTTGCGTCCATTTTCGCCGCCTTCGGGTCAGAAGTTACTATCATCGAACTTCTTCCTACAATCCTTCCCAACATGGATAAAGAAATATCGCAGCGGCTGTCTTTGATCCTGAAGAAAAGAGGCATATCAATAAATACTAGCACCCAAGTGTCTGAGGTAAGATCTGAAGGTAACGAAAAAGTTGTCATAGCTTCGGGCAAAGACGGTGCTAAGAAGGAATTCCGAGCTGACCTGGTGTTATCTGCCGTTGGAAGGATTCCCAACTTTGGTGGTCTGGACCTGGCTTCGGTAGGTGTCAAGTACACTAAGAAGGGCATCGAGGTTAACGAGCGGATGTCGACTAACGTACCGGGAATTTGGGCAATAGGTGACGTGGTTGGGCGCACTCTGCTTGCTCATGGAGCGTCATTCGAGGGTATTGTGGCGATGGAGAACATTTTTGGACTTGAAAGAGCAATGGATTATTCAGTGGTTCCTGCCTGTGTGTTTTCAATCCCGGAGTGTGCGTCAGTAGGTCTTACCGAAAATGAGGCCCGAGAAAAGGGATTTGATGTTAAGGTTTCAAAGTTCCCGTTTAGCGCTAACGGGAAAGCTCTTTCTATGGGAGAAACAGACGGGCTGGT
>JAPXKJ010000052.1:0-5734 GCA_033810155.1 Bacillota bacterium
TTATAGAAAGAGTGGTTGGTCACATGCCAGAGTCGAAAGGTTCCGTGCTCATGCTGCCCATGGGATTGGACATAGGCGGTGCAGAGACCCACGTGATCAGCCTTGCTAAAGGAATAAAGCGTCTCGGGTGGCAAGTTTTCGTCGCGTCTAGCGGCGGACAGCGAGTATCCGAGCTTACTGAATGTGGGATTCCCCATTTTCACGCTCCACTTGATTCGAGGTTGCCCTTTCGCATGCTGCAAGCGTACAGGGCCGTTTCTGACATACTAGATACATACGATATAGACATTATTCATGCGCATGCTAGAATACCCATCTGGCTATCGACGAGATTAGCCAAAAAGAGAAATATTCCCCTAGTAGCTACCTATCACGGACAGTTCAAAGCAGGCTTTCCCTGGATGTTTTTCACAAAGCCCGGAGACAGGACAATAGCAGTTAGCAATAGTATTAAGGACTACATAGTCGAAAGATTCAATTTCAACCCAGATAACGTCATCGTTATACCTAACGGTATCGATGTTAACCTATTTCATCCTGCTAGTGAAGAAGAGAAATCCAAAGCACGTAGTCTGCTCAATATCCCTGCAGACGCCACTCCTGTGATCGCCTACGTATCCAGGATTGAAGATGATCTAACTCAAGCAGCGATTACCGCCCAAGAGGCGGCGTTGTGCCTCTCGTCCGAGTACCCAGGTACTATACTGCTCATTGCGGGAGACGGTCCAGGCATGTCTGCGGTAAAGGCTAGAGCAACTGACATCAATTCCGCTTGTCAGAAAGAACTGGTGCACTGCTTAGGATTTGTCTTAGATACACCTTCCTTGTATGCAGCCTCAGACATCGTCTTAGGCATGTCCAGAGTCGCCTTAGAGTCTATGGCATCAGAAAAACCGGTAATCATATTTGGCCCCAAAGGCGCATTTGGGCCAATTTGTCCCGAGAACATAATTGTGCTTGAGGAAAGAAACTACGTTCCCAACCAAGCACCTTTCCCCTCAACCGCCGAGGTCCTGTGCGAACTTATGAAAGACCTACTGGAAGATCCAGAGAAGATGAGACTTGCCGCGAAACTAGGGCGTGAGACAGTGCTGAAACACCACTCAGAAGACAGCGTCGCAAAGTCCACTGAACAAGTGTACTTAGATCTGCTAAGACACACCCGATAGGGTCTTTCGTACGCACGTTGGAACCTGCTCGCTCCCTAATACGTCATGCTAGATATGTAGTAGTGGTTTCTTTCGTTTCTGGCATGACCTTTCAAGGAGGCTTTCCCTTATGTATACATCTACTCGTTCATCCCAAAGCAAGAAGAAAACAATCAAGGCACTTTTCGTCACACTGGTCCTGCTTGCAGCAATATCAACTCCTACCACGGTGTCTCTGGCATCTTCCATATCTATACCACAGGAACCTGCATCTTTGAACAACCTATTGGGGACTCACGACCAGGACTCTGACTCCACTTTCAGATTCATACTAGCGACCGACAGCCATATTGGATCAGGTCAAGGAAACAAGAACTCCGCATCGGCGATAAGAGATATCCTGTCAAAATACAAGGATTCATCGTTCATGATTCATATGGGAGATGTAACCGAAACCGGCTCGGAGGAAGAATACTCGCTCTTTCAGAACATGACATCACTTTTCACTTTTCCAATTGTAGGCACTGCAGGGAATCACGAATCTAGGTGGCAGGATCCTTTTGCAACCAAGTTTACTAACTACATAAGTCCGTCCAACTTTTCTTTTGACTGGGGGAAGTGGCACTTTGTAGTGCTGGATACCACATATCCTGAGCAAACATTAGGAACCGTCGATCCGTCGATTATCTCCTGGCTCAATGAAGATTTGGCTTCTACGCCCAAAGGCACACCAATAGCGATTTTCTCGCACCATCCCATATTCTACCCCGCAACCACCTTCCAAGACTCAGATGATGCTTTATTATCTATAATCGATAAATATCCCGTCCAGGCACTATTCTGCGGACACGGTCATTGCTTCATACCTTGGAAACACCAAGGTAGGGCATGTTTCATGATCGGTGCTTTTATGGAAAACTGCTACTGTGTCGTAGAAGTCGATGGACTAGAAATGAGGGTTTACGCTATAAAACCGGGCGCGGGATCAAACGACCATGTTAAATCGCTAATCGGTGAAGTAATTGCCAAGCCGATTACGTCCTTCCAAAATCCAGTACATAGTTTTCAGTGCTTGGTGAAAGATGACAAACTTGTTTTCGACTTCGCGCTGCTATCACCGGCGTCTTGCCAATTCCAGATAGATGGAGGGAGTTTTAATGACCTTGGCAGTTTGCCGGCTGGAACGCATCAGTTTTCAGTAGATGTGTCCGCACACGCTCCGGGTTTGCATACCATTAGATTGAAGGCAACAGGTACAGACGGACCCTATACTAAAGTGCTTGAATTTGAAAAGGATCTCACGAAGTACGTGGCATGGAAACTAGATCTCGGCAGCGCGCTCACCGGCCGGCTACTCCGAGACTCTACTGAATCAGTCATTTTCGGTACAAGAAACGGTTCCGTATACGCCGTAAACCCCGAAACAGGCAGTTTACTTTGGCAATACAATGCAGGCTCATCGTGGTGCGGTGGCGCTATCGCTGATCGGGAGCTGTATTTCGGAACATCTTCAGGCGAAGTGCACTGCATAGACAAGGCAACCGGTGCTCTCATTTGGAAGGAGTCGATAGACCCACTAGGATTCATTGAACCGCCTGCGATCATGCGCACTGGCGAAAGGACCCTTCTGTACATAGGATCTCCCTCAGGAAAGGTCTACGCAATCGACACAGGCACAAAAGCAACCGCATGGGTTTATGAAGCCATAGGAGCAGTGACCAATACGCCTTCTACAGGACTGGGCATGGTTTTCTTTGGAACTTGGGGCAACAAGTTCTACGCGCTAGATGCCAAGACCGGACAACTAAGATGGGAAAGAGAATTGGGACGCCAGATATACTACTCACCCTCACAGAATTCCCTCCTCCTAGGAGGAAGAGTATTCACGTCAACACCCGCCGATAATCACAGCGGAGGGAGCTTTTTATATGCCCTAGACCCATACGATGGCACTGAAGTGTGGAAAGGTGTGAATTGGCGCACTTTTTTGGAGCCATCTCTACCGCTCAGCTCTAACGAAGATAGAACAATAGTCCGAAAATATGTATTGGTTCCAGACTCAAGCGGGCTTATAACGCCGTATTTTGCCGACAGCGGGCAAATACCGTGGCGTATCCAGGGTTGTTCAACTTTGTTTTCAGGTGTTCCAAATCTCGACGAGATCTACGTAACGGGTGGCGCAAGAGGCGTTATATCCATACATTTCAAAGAAAAACAGGTTGATTACAAGGTGAGAGATTCCTTCCTGTTCGTAGATCCACTTGTCGTAAAGGTTCAATCTCAGGACAATAGCAATGCGTACAACTATTTGATCATTCAAGGGGACAACAAAGGGGATTTGTGGGCCATTAGAGTCGGTGATTGAACCAGGTATAGACGCAGAAGAGAGAACTTCATGTGAGGTCCTCTCTTCTGTTTGACTGATGGTAGTAAAGCAAAGATGCCTTAATACCCCGTAGCCTTCTTAAGGGCTTGGCCAAGATCGGCAAGAAGATCATCTATGTGCTCTATCCCTACCGAGATTCGCACCAGACCATCTGCGATGCCTGCGGCTTTTCGGGCCTCTGGCGTCATAGGCGAATGCGTCATGGACGCAGGGTGTTCTACCAAAGTACTCGTCTCGCCTAGGCTAACGGCAAGATGACACAGTTGTACCGAATTCATCAGTGTCTTGCCAGCCTCAAACCCGCCTTTTAACTCACATGCAATCATGCTTCCGAACCCCGACATCTGTTTCTTTGCAAGCGCATGTTGCGGATGAGACGCCAATCCTGGGTAATACACCTTTTCAACACCTTTATGTTCTTGCAGAAATCTGGCTATCGCCATTGCGTTTTCCTGAGCTGCTTTCATTCTCACAGGAAGAGTTTTTATGCCCCTTAGTATGAGCCAGGCGTCGAATGGTGAAAGAACCCCGCCTATGTCCTTCTGAGTCGTGCCGGCAACATAATCCATGAACTCCTTCTTCCCAACCGCAACACCTGCAATGAGATCTCCATGTCCGCCCAAAAACTTAGTAGCACTATGCACTACCACGTCAATGCCCCACTCAATGGGTCTTTGAAACACGGGGCTCATAAACGTATTATCTACTATGGTAGTTATCCCGTGCTCTTTGGCTATCTTTGACACGCCTTCCATATCAACCATCTTAAGTATGGGATTAGCAGGTGTCTCGAAGTAGATTATTTTTGTGTTAGGTTTTATGGCTTCCTCAACTTTTGCCAAGTCCGAACAATCCACCAGATCGACATCAACCCCGTATTTACTCAGGATTCCTGTAAGGAACGCAAAAGTGCAGCCATATACACATTCATCTGCAATAATGTGATCACCGGCGCTCACGATTGCCATTATCACGCCGGATATTGCTGCCATACCTGATGCAAAAGCCAACCCCTTCTCCCCATTTTCAAGGGCGCTCACGCTTCTTTCCAATGCAGAAGTTGTGGGATTTCCAAGCCTTGTATAGATGTATCCGTCTCTTTCTCCTTTGAACCTAGCCGCACCCTCTTCAACGCTTGGGAACACGAAAGTCGAAGTTTGGTAGATAGGAGCTACGATCGAGCCCGTTAGGGGATCTGGTTCTTGACCTATGTGAGTAGCCTTTGTCTCTATCCGCATGTCATCTTTGTCCATGCATTACGCCTCCAAGATAGTATATTAAGGTATACAAACGACTTACCCGCTTCCGTTTAGTACCTAAGTTCTGATGTCTTCGGTCCCTCAGTCAGAAGTCTGTCCCTTATGTCCTGCGATTCCTTCAGAAGTTCTTCTACGTCACATACGAGCACCTTACCATCTTTCTTCTTAAACTGCCCCCCAACGAGAACATCTCTCACATTCCGTGCATCTGCAGAGTAGAGTATCGAAGCCAACGGATCGTAGACAGGCCAAGTGTGAACCATGGCTAGGTCCCACACCACAAGATCCGCCGCGTAACCAGGTGCCACATCACCGGTGTTCGCATAAAGCGCTAAATGACCGTTCATCAACATCTGCCACAAGGATTTCAAAGGGTATGCCGACGCATCGCCAAGGGAGTCTTTTGCCAAGAGACCGTATAGTCTTACTTGTTCCAATGGATTCAAGGTATTCGAACTTGCGGCGCCATCCGTACCAACACCTACTTTCAACGGTTCCTCTAAACATCCTGAACATGATGATTCTCCAGAGACCTCAAAATCTCTCTGATTAGGCCTTCTCGCTTCGTTTCTAACTAGTCGTTCCCACTGAAACCTGTAGAGATTCCCAAATCCGGATGACAGTTTTAGATACGTCTTAGGACACACGGCAAATACCACATCATCTCCCAGATAGGAAAGCTCCTCCGCCTGAATCCATATTCCGTGGCCAATGATACATGGAACATCCAATATCCCCGACTCCTTAAGTATGGCAAACGGAGTTTTCCCATATTGGGTTATACTATCCTTTACCTGCTTCTCGGTCTCAGACACGTGGATATGTATGCCTACATTTAATTCTACAGCTCTTTCAGCGCACGCCTCAAGAACACTAGGAGAACATGTATAGGGTGCGTGAGGACCTATACGCATCTTGACCAGAGAACCCCATTTGTGGTT
>JAPXKJ010000053.1:0-4699 GCA_033810155.1 Bacillota bacterium
GGGACGGCTCTTTTTGCTGCACCCTCCCGCTTCCTTCCCTTTATACTCCATGCGATACATCGTTAGACGGCATGCGTAAGGTATACTAATAGACGCGACTATCGAGTAGAATTGATAACTAAAGTCAGGAGGAGCGAAATTGCACCCAAAACTAATTGCCGGTATGGTATTCATCGCAGTCTACATAATGTTTATCTCGCACAAAGGCAAGCCCTTCCTTGTGGTATGGTGCGGGGCCGCCGTGCTACTTGCCACACAGGTCATGACTCCTTCTGAGGCTCTTGCCAGCATAAACCTAAATGTTCTTGGCATTTTCATAGGAACGATGATCCTGTCCAGTTTCCTTACTCATTCGAAAGTGCCTGCATACTTGGCAAGTATACTCGTTCGGCCAGGGCGGTCTGCTTTAGGTGCCGTAATGGCAGTCTGCATATTATCCGGGGCAATTTCAGCTTTCGTCGATAACGTTGCAACAGTGCTAATGGTCGTACCAATTGCCATCGAAGTGTCAAAGCGTCTGCAAGTCACTCCTGTGCCCTTTGTAGTTGGGATAGCAGTATCTGCTAATTTGCAGGGATCAGCCACAATGGTTGGTGATTCAGCCTCAATCCTCCTGGCTTCTGCTGCCAAAATGAACTTTTCTGATTTTTTCTGGATGGAGGGCCGGCCAGGAATCTTTTTTGCCGTTCAATTGAGTGCCATAGCCGCTTTCTTAGTTCTTTATCTTGTTTTTCGAAAGACCTATAGAGGTAAATGTGCGCCGGTAGAGGAAGTCCACGTAACTTCGTGGGTGCCTACTGCTATCATGTTGCTCATGTTGGCGACAATGGCTCTTTCAAGCATCATCCCCAACCGTCCAGATTGGGCCCTAGGGGCAATCGCAATGGCATATGCTCTTTTTACACTTTTGTGGAATGCGTTCAGAAGGTACAAAGACGTTGACCTAATCCACAATCTGGATTGGTCAACCGTTCTTCTTTTGTGTGGTCTTTTCATAGTAATAGGCAGTCTAACGTCAACGGGTCTCGTTATGGATGTAGCTAACATCATATCTAGGTTGGCCCAAGGAAATGCGTTTCGAGCTTATGTTACGATAGTCTTTCTTTCTGTGTTCGTTTCGGCTTTCGTGGACAATATTCCGTTCACCATGGCAATGTTGCCTACGGCGCAACTCGTAGCCCAAAGCCTGGGGACGTCTCAATACGTGATGCTGTTCGGTCTCTTAATCGGCACGACTTTGGGAGGAAACATCACTCCGATAGGCGCATCGGCTAACATTGCGGCAGTATCAATGCTCCGAAGACACGGATACGATGTGTCTTTCGGTCAGTTTGTGCGCATAGGTTTGCCTTTCACATTGGCTGCTGTGATTATAGGCTCGCTCGTCAACTGGGTAATTTGGATGTAAATTTGCGTATAGAAGTTTTCGGGTTCCACTCACTAGAATCCCCGCGTGAATAAGGTTGTACCGAAGGCAATTCTCATGTGTTTGTTCTTTAAGAATCATAGCTGCATTCCTTTTAAACCGATGAGTTTTCAACTGCGCATAAGACCTGCGTGAAGCCTTGGACACTCCAATGCCAAACGCTCTTTTTTGGCTTCCAAGCTGGGTCGCTTTGTTTTTGCCCCCGATCGTTATATGATAGATCATGCATCGGTGTCACTAGGCGCGGCTTTAGGCAAATACCTAGGGTACAGGTGATCATTAGCAAGGAAAATCACCTAAAAGGGATCTGCTCTTGGCGAGAAGGAGGTGGAAAGGAGCATATACAGGAAGTTGGCCGACATGTTGGCACATGGGTTTTTAGCACATTATTGGGGTAGTATCTCGAGGCGGAACATTCTACGACAAAAGGAGATGTCTAGGCTTGGCTCAAAGAAGTCGATCTGCCTTGGGAAACCGACGAAGGATTTCGTATACCTGTGAAGATTGCTTTCTGGACGGAAAGTCTAGAGTCATCGGCTTAGGACTTCTGCCCAAAACCTTCAGTTACGATTCATCATGCACTCATTCAAAGGGACTATCACTTTGTTTACACATGAAGGATAGGAGGGAGATCCATGATCTTTGAAGGAAGAGCTTCTATTGGTGTGGCGATGCTGCTTTTTGGCATCGTGTTTTTGTGGAAGGTTTATGCCGCTAGACATGGGAAACTGCCTGAAATCAGGCGATTACCTGCACTAGAGGCTATCGACGAAGCGGTCGGAAGGGCGACCGAATTGGGTAAGCCAATCCATCAGACCCTAGGAAGCGGAAGTATTACTTCTTCTGCAGCAAGTCCAATGATACTTGCGGGTATTTCAGTGTCGAGATATGTAGCTAGAAAGGCGGCGGAGATGGACACCGATCTCATCGTGACGGTTGCAGCCGCTGAAACCTATTCTGTAACAGAAGAAGTGGTTCGCGCAGCGTACGTTGAGGCCGGAAAGGCAGACGCCTATGACCCGTCTGTGGTCAGATTTCTTTCACCTGCTCAGTTTGCATACACAACAGCTGCAATCGGTATTATGACCCGGGAGCAGGTTGCTGCGAATATAATGATAGGCTACTTTGCTGCGGAATCTCTGATCTTGGCTGAAACAGGCAATAGTCTTGGTGCCATCCAGATAGCAGGTACTGCAGTTATGCCTCAGATCCCCTTCTTCGTAGTGGCATGCGATTACTGCCTAATTGGGGAAGAAGTATACGCAGTATCTGCCTATCTCGATCGAGAACCTGAGACTTTGGGCACCATCGCTGGGCAGGATGTAGCAAAGGCCATGGCGGCAGTGCTTATAATAGTGGGTTCCATCGCGGTGACCTTAGGTTCTACTTTGTTTGTAGACCTTTTGGCCAAATAGTCTTATAGCGAGGTGACAAAAAGTGAAACGTGTTCTGCCTGTATTCATAGCTGGTCTTTCTGGGTTTTTGATGGTAGCAGACTTTTTATTTGAAAACGCATGGCTTCAAGGCTTCTCCAAAGACGTACAGGATTGGACCGTAGTAGTGTCAGCTTTTGCTCTAGGGCTTGGGGCAGTATCTCTAATTCGGCTTCATGGCCGCAAGATCTCAAGACGTGAGAAAGGCTGGTTCAATAGCATCGTACTCATCGTTGGGATGGTATTCATGACTGTGCGTGGCATCCTAAACGGCGTAAACGATACGTACTACCTGTATCTTTTTGACAACATGCTTACCCCGCTCGGAGCTGCAGTATATGCTTCGTTGGCCTTCTACATCGCTTCTGCTGCTTATAGAGCATTCAGGGCAAGGAGTGTAGAGGCCACTGTTCTCCTTATCGCGGGTCTTATAGTACTTCTCGGAAGAGCGCCAATAGGAGACAGCATATCTGCGGCGCTTCCTCAGGTTGCAAGTTGGATCATAAACGTGCCTAATGTAGCGGCACAAAGAGGCATTATCATTTGTTCGGCTATTGGAGTTATGTCCACCTCACTGCGGGTAATGCTTGGATTAGAGCGCAGATACTTGGGTAATTGAGGAGGGAGAGCAAAATGGAACGGTTATTGAACATAGACCGAAGGGTCATATATGTGTTATTGGCCGCAATCGTTGTCGTCCCGCTTTTGAAACCAATGGGTCTTCCGTTCGGACTTACGGCTGAGACTCAAAAGGCATTTAACGCTGTAGAGTCTTTGAAACCGGGCGACGTTGTGGTCATTGATTTCGGATACGATGCAGGCGGTGCCGCAGAGGTACATCCGCAGGCGGAGGTGTTTTTTGCACACTGTATGCAGAAAGATGTCCGTGTTATCGGGTTTTCCCTTAGCCAGCAGGGGCCGAGATTTGCAGATAAAATATGGGAAACCTGGAAGGCCCAAGGCAAAGAGTATGGCAAAAACTTCGTGAACCTTGGGTTTTTTGCAGGAGGAGAAGCGGCTTTGGCTTCGTTTGCCAAAAACATACCTGGATTTGTAACTGTAGACTACTATAACAGCAAGACTGAAGGCATGGAAATATTCGATGGCATACAAACCGCAGAAGATGTGGATTTGTTCATAAGCATAAGCACCTCCTCAATACTACCATTTATACAGTACTTCTATGGCCCATACGGCAAGCCCGTAACCGGCGGAGCCATAGGTACCCAGATATCCCGATACCAGTCATACTCTGATGCGGGGCAGCTTGAAGGATATCTTGGAAGTCTTAGAGGGGCTGCCGAATATGAGAAACTGCTTGGGGTCGCTGGGACAGCCACGGCTTCGATGGATGCTCAGTCGGTGGCGCACATTTTCATAGCTGTATTGATCGTTCTTGGAAATGTCGCGGAATTTGCGCACAAAAAATCTAAGCGGGCCGCGTAGGAAGGGAGGAAGTGAATCCGATGACTACTGAGCTTGGAATTTGGATAGGTGCCTTTCTTACTCTTGCATTTTGGAGCATTCTTTTCAAAGAAAATCCAGTTTTTGATTTTGCAGAGCACCTATACGTAGGATTGGCGGCCGGACAGGCTATTGTGATGGGGTGGCTCAATGTAAAAAACCTGGCAATAGAGCCGATGACAACGGAAGGCAAGATTTCTGCCATATTGCCGATAATCCTCGGGCTCTTGCTTTATACGAGGTTTGGCAGCGGTAGTTTGAAATGGTTAAACAGAATACCTACGGCATTGATGGTTGGCGTAGGCGCTGGTCTAGCTTTCACACGATTTGCTCAATCTGACTTGGTTGGACAGGTCCGAGGCACAATGCTCGACCT
>JAPXKJ010000054.1:0-4417 GCA_033810155.1 Bacillota bacterium
TTAGCAAAGGTACCTCGATAATGCACCACGTCTTTGACAGCTATCGCAACTACGTGGGTGATATAGTCACGAGGCGTTCAGGGGCGATGGTTTCATGGGAGACGGGTATAGTTACCGCTTACGCAATAAGAAACGCAGAGGAGCGCGGCGAACTATTCGTAGGCCCTGGGGAAAGAGTATACGCGGGACAAGTGGTAGGTGAGAATTCTAGGCCCATGGATTTAGATATAAATGTGTGCAAGAAACGTCATCTTTCTAACGTGAGGGCTGTCGCCTCCGAAGAACTCGTTAAACTCACCCCGCCTAGGAAAATGAGTCTTGAAGAAGCTATGGTGTGGATTAACAACGATGAGTTGTTGGAGATTACCCCTACATCTATACGGATCAGAAAGGTCGTCTTGGATAGACAGGAGCGCTATCGCATGAGAAAACCGGGCCAGTCTGCAGAATATAGACTGGAGAATGAGGCGTAACGATATATTGTCTTCAAGCAAATGCATAGTGTATTTCCAAGGGTGCGCAGGGCCTGCTGTTTTATGTTATAAAGGTATTGAACGTTATTGGTAAGCAGAAGGAGAGGCCACTATGATGGAGACGAAGTATGTTTTGGATCCCATATATGAGTTTACGTGGGATGAAGTGATGACTGCCTGTAAGTCGATTGCTTTGGAGGCAGACTCTTCATTTAGCCCTAATGCCATCGTAGGAATAGCCAAGGGCGGCTTGGTACCGGCTACCATTATTGCTTGTATGCTTAATATTGACATTTTTCCCTGTGTGGTTACTCGAAGAAGACGTGGTAGAGTGGTATACGATCGTCCTGAAGTCATAGTTTCTGTTAGCGAGAAAATAAGGGGGCAGCGCGTCCTAATAGTTGACGGCATGGTGATGACGGGAGAAACCATGCGCGTCGTTTCAGGCGAGTGCACCAAACTAGATGCAAAGGGTATTAAGACTGCCAGTTTATGGGCGTGGTCGGAGAGTTGGAAGCCTAACTTCACCTACATGGAGAGTTCAGGGTATGCTACGTTCCCTTGGGACTATGAAGTGCTAGATTCCGGTCAATTCGTTTTGAACCCTGTATATCAGGAGTATATAGATTCTGTGGAGATGATCGACGATTGGAACGGATAAAAGCTGTGACCCTTGAAGAAGTCAAGCAGAACAAGGTAATACAATCGTACATAGTTTTGGGCAATGACCATCTTGGCGTTTTGGGATATACCGACCACGGTTTGAGACACGCTTCACTAGTATCAGCCATAGCAAAAAACGTGCTAGAAAGGTTGCATTTTCCCCAGAGAGATCAGGAACTCGCAGGTATAGCGGGCTACCTTCACGATATAGGCAATGTGGTCTCTAGGTTTTATCATGCTCAAGTAGGTGCCGTGTTAGCCGAGAGAATTCTATCGGAGATGGGAATGGTACCTGAAGAGACAGCAGTTCTAATGGGTGCCATAGGGAGCCATGATCCGGAAGAAGAAAGCCATGCAGTCTCATCAATATCGGCTGCAGTGATTCTGGCGGACAAGTCAGATGTGCATAGATCTCGAGTACGTAACCCTGATGTTCACAGTTTTGATGTCCATGACAGGGTGAATTATGCAGCTACTCGATCTTTCCTTGAAGTTAAGAACGAGGACAAAGTCATCTCTTTGCATCTTACCATCGACACCAGCATAGCTCCTGTCATGGAGTATTTTGAGATATTTCTAACCAGGATGATGGCTTGTAAAAGAGCCGCGGAGTGTCTAGGGGCTACTTTTGAACTAGACATAAACAAAACTAAATTGCTTTGAACTCCCGCTTACTTCATCGCTGGTTTTGTGAAGGCAAAAGGGAACGACTTCCTCGGATTTCTAGTCCAAAAGAATGTGGATGGTTTCGAGAAAGAATGGTTTTTACTAGGTTGAGGGGAGTGGATAGAGTTTGAAAGTGTTGGACGAAAAGGGTCGTTTGTTCGGCAAGATTAGCATAATTGATCTTCTTGTGATTGTTGTCATAGTCGGTGTGGTGGCCTGGTTTGGTTATTCGATGTTCGGTAAAAATCTTAGGACCGAGGTATCTCAGCGGGAAGAGGAGACCGAGATAGTAGTTGTAGCTTCGGGCATGAGGCCGACCACTGCGGAGGCTATAGCAAAGGGCGGGAAGATATTTGAGTTCAAGACGGGTGCTTGTGTTGGTGAAGTAGTAGGTGTCGA
Organism: Bacillota bacterium; assembly: GCA_033810155.1. Classification (GTDB taxonomy): domain Bacteria; phylum Bacillota; class Sulfobacillia; order Fermentithermobacillales; family Fermentithermobacillaceae; genus UBA3907. The sequence continues at coordinate 2,202 of JAPXKJ010000054.1, forward strand.
GACTGAGCCGGCAGTAGTCTGGCTGTTAGAAGGAGACGGAAGATGGGTTCAGACCCAGTCAGACGATAAGGTTGATGCATTCGTGACCATACGCGGGACTGCCAGAGTTGGAGAGAATGTGATCACGATGAACGGTGTTGAGATAAGGGTTGGGGGAAGCATTGGGCTCAAGACAAAATTCGCAACATTTCAGGGATACATAATGAATATGGACCTTGACTTGGGAGGTACGCCATAGTGAGTAACACAGTGGCTGTAGCCGAAAAAACCGGTTCGTCGACTTTCGGTTCGAGTCAAGTTCTTGAGAACAGTTCGGCGTTTGACGTTTTGAGGTCTGCCCATGTTCGAGTAGAGAAGGCTGTGATCAGGTTCTTTCTGTGGTTTGACGCAGCCTTTAAGAATAGCATTGCCGGAAGGGTATTGTTGGCTGTCTTGGAAACGGGCCAGTCTTGGGCGCAATCGAGCACTGCAGCAACCGTTTTTGGATGGGTCATGCACCTATGTCTTGTTCCTTCAGGAGGCACCTTTGAGGAAGGTACCTTTCTTGGGATAGTTCTGGTGCTAGGGGTCCTCCTGCCTACCGAGATCCAAATACTGGCCTTTCTGCTTTTTCTTTTTGCTGTGCTCTGGCGACGGTCAGTGAAATGGGAGAGAACCCATGGGGGAGCCTCTTGTGAGCACAAGGATGGTCGCACTACGCAAGGTTTTAGGAATGACAATGTCCTTCCTATTCTTCCATTTCACCTTCAACTTCCGTTTATTATATTGTTCTTGTTTGTCGTAGGTGCTGCGATTTCCTCAGTCGTACCTCAAGAGAGCATGAAGAATCTCATCTTCTGGTGTATTGGTGGAGTGGTCTTTCTGTTTGCGTTTGATACGTCAAGAAAAGGTGGCGCCGAAAGCATTGTCTGGCCTGTGCTTGCGGGTGCGGCAGTTTCGAGTTTAGTAGGAATATACCAGTATTTTACGGGTTGGCAGACGCCTTCAGCGTGGGTGGATATCAAGTTCGAGGATGAGTTAGTAAGGATCGTAGGGACTTTTACCAATCCCAACTACTTTGCAGAAATGCTTGGGCTTGCCTTGCCTTTGGCACTTGCTCTTTTAGTGAGGAACAAGAGTCTAAGAGACAAGAGCATACTGCTGCTTTATTCTGGTCTTGCGGCTATAGCTTTGGTTCTTACTTGGTCACGAGGTGCGTGGCTTGGCTTCATGGCTTCTTTTGCGCTCATGGCGATCTTTTTCGATAAAAGACTGTTGGTTTTAGGTTTAATCGTGGGAGTTGCTGTCTTGGCTTTCGCACCCTCGATCGTTACTGAGAGACTTTTGTCTTCGTTTTCTTTTGAAGACAGCTCCAACGCTTACAGGGTTTCTGTGTGGCGTGGTTCCTTGGCATTGTTGCGAGACCATCTATTTAGGGGTATTGGATTAGGTGCTATAGCGTTTTCTGAGATATATCCTGAGTACATGATAATCCAAACACCGTCCCTGCATTCTCATAGTCTTTACATTCAAATGCTTATTGAATTGGGGTTTCTGGGATTTGTCGCACTGACCTGGTTTTTGATTGCGAGTGTGTGGTACTCTCTTGGTTCCTTGAGAGTGGTAAAGGGCAAAGGAATTGAGAGGTGGACATATACCGGAATTTTGGTCGGGTGTATGTCTGCACTTGCAGGTCACTTGATTCAGGGTGTAATTGAATATACTTGGTATAACCCACAGGTGATGCTGACCTTCTGGGCATGGCTTGGTATCTCTGCCGGGATTGCGGCACACCTCAAAAAGACACATGTGGATGCAATCGAATAGAATTGCAGAATGATTGGCGGTATTTCTTTTATGAGAGTTCTTCATGTAATAACGGATACTAACATAGGTGGGGCAGGTCGTTACCTGGAAAATCTCGTTACCCAACCTGCCTTTTCGGGCCTAGATGTTTCTGTTGCTTGTCCTGACGGTTCTCTTGGAGACGTTCTTGATTCTATCGGAATTGAGAGGGTGTCCATAAGCGGCAGAGATGTATCCTTTTCTTTTCCTCTTACTATGGAGTTGCTTCGATTGTTTAAGCGCATTAAGCCGGATGTAGTTCATACACATTCATGTTTATCTGGACGGTTGGCAGCCAAAAGCCTTAAGATCCCCGTTGTTTACACAAAGCACGGGGAAGTTCTGGACTTACATTCTATGGCTTTTCCAAAGAAACTGCTGAACAAGTGGGC
>JAPXKJ010000055.1:0-4315 GCA_033810155.1 Bacillota bacterium
TTCATGCGCCTCAACGTAGCTTGTCCTAGATCTATCCTGCAAGAAGGTCTTGAAAGGATAGAACGAGCCGTTGCCGAAAGGCGCGCATAGCTCATCGGTTAGGTGTCTTCGCATCGCGAAGATGCGCATCCAGCAGTCTTGTGAGGTGAGATAAGGCAGCTCCCGCCTTTTCGCGGATAACGACTGAAGCTGCTGCATCATAGGGGGTAGGCTCGAGATTCACGATTCCTACTTTTTCCCCAAGGGAGGGAAGGTAGGAGACTGGGGCAACTTGAAGACTCGAGCCTATCACCAGCATGAAGTCGGATTTCTGTGCCTCTTTCACGGCATCTTCAAAGCAAGGTGGCATTGGATCTCCGAAAAGCACCACATTTGGTCTGACTATGCCGTAGCACTGGCATCTAAGAGGCACTTGACCCCTTTCTTGGGCAGATATTAGTGTTTCAAAGGGGTATTCCCTCAGACACGAGTCGCAATAGGCAGTCCTCAGGTTTCCGTGTACTTCTATGACTCTTTGGGATCCTGCTTCCAGATGAAGCCCGTCTATATTCTGAGTCACTACGCATCTGATGAAACCGTGTTTCTCGAGCCATGCAAGACTTCTATGCGCTAGATTGGGTTTTTTGTTGCGCATGCCTTGGAGAATCCGAAGTCCATTTTCGTAGAAAACCTCTGGTTTGTGGTATAGTACGTCACGGCTCAATATATCCTGAGGGTCTACACCATGCCACAGTCCTTCTGGACCTCGAAAATCGGGTATCCCGCTTTCGGTGGAGATGCCCGCTCCTGTAAGTGCCACAGCGTACTTCGCTTCTAGCAAGTACTGTGCCAACCGATGGGTTGCTGATTTTGTCTGCATACTGGAGAGTCCTCCAACTCGAACTGCTTGTGTGCTCTTTGTGAGAGTTCAATCTATTATTATCTTAAGGGCAGGTCAAAAGCAAGTCCGTATCCTTGGTTGAGATGAAAATAGTTGACTAGTTAACCATGCGAGGTTAACATTTAGTTAACATATTAACCAAAGCAACAGATGTTGGATGTAGTTAAATGTTGCGAAGAGGAGAAGAGGCAAATGATACTGGTAACTGGAGCTCCTGGACATCTAGGCAATAACCTGGTTAGGGCTCTGCTTGAAAACGGCGAAACGGTCAGATGCTTGGTTTTGCCTGGAGAAAGACTCGATTCTCTCAAAGGACTGGATATCGAGATCGTAGAAGGCGACGTGCGCGACATAAATTCTCTGTACAGGGCTTTTGACGGTGCTGAAATAGTGTATCATCTAGCTTCGGTGATAAGCTTGCTACCAGGGTATTCAGATATTCTTGAAGAAGTGAACGTAAAAGGTGCGAGAAATGTTGCTGAAGCGTGCCTTAGGACTGGCGTCAGACGACTAGTCTATACCAGTTCGATTCATGTTTTGGTTGAGTCTTCTAATGGTGAGGTGATAGATGAGTCGTCACCATGCGATCCCAAGCGCGTAAGTATGTCGTACAGTAAGAGCAAGGCCAGAGGCACGCTTGAGGTTCTTGAGGTTATTTCCAAAGGGCTAGATGGGGTTGTGACCCTTCCTACAGGAATCATAGGTCCCTACGATTACAAACCCTCCGAGACGGGGCGTATGATCATAGACTATGTGGCAGGGAAGATCCCGGTTCGCATCAGCGGAGGGTACGATTTTGTGGATGTGCGAGACGTGGCGAAAGGGCATATCCTTGCGGCAGAGAAAGGAAAAACAGGGGACAAGTACATCCTTTCCGGTGAGTGGATATCCATGGATGATGTGATGAAAGAAATCTCGGCAATAACTAACGTACCTATACCGCGGTTTCAGCTACCGGCAGGCTTGGCTTCTGCAGTAGCTTATGCTCTCACCTTATATAGCGTTGTTACAGGCGCTAAGGTTCTTATGAATCGGGATTCAATATCTACTCTTAGAAGTAATTCTTTAGTCTCATGTGACAAGGCAAAGCGAGAACTTGGCTATTCGTCAAGGCCCATACGAGAAACTATACGCGATACGGTGAGATGGTTCCAGGAGACAGGAGTTTTGTAATCACCGGAGAATGAGGAGGGTGAACGGTAGGTGTACGATTTTCAAGTTATCGTTGGGTATGCAAGCAAGATGATCCAAATAGGTAAGACGTGCATCAACAAAGCCCTGAAGAGCATAGGGCTAAGTAGTTCAGAGGCGGACGTACTCATGTTCCTATATGCTAACGGTGATGGTATTAGACAAGACAAAATCGCCGCAGGCGTAGAGGTGAGCAAACCTGCGATTTCAAGAACCATCCGTTCTCTAGAGAAAAAAGGATACATAATACGCGAACAGAGTTCAAAGGACCGCAGGGAATATTACGTCCATTTGTCAACCAAAGCCCTTCAACATAAGCAGTTTATACAAAAGCAGTATGCTGATATTGTAGAGGCTGCTTGTCGCGGTATTTCAGAAGAGAAGGTGACGGAAATCGTAGGGCTATTTAGGAAAGTCATTGAGAACATGGAGGATTACAGGATTGAGCATGGCGCTTGAACACCTACTCTGAGACGGCATTTGTGATGTGAGCATTTGATGGAGGCTTGGATTATGATTACAGGAGAATTGCTAGAACTTGTTTATGAAGCTGCAAGTATTCAGCGGTGGAATGACCATATGCGGCCAGCTCAGGGTTTTACCGAACTCGACAAGCAAGCCCAGAAAATGGTGTACATGTACGTGTTAGGGAGATTTGAAGAGACTGAGGGTGAACTGAATTTCAACTGGCAGCGACTCATAGAGGGTGGCCTCTTTGAGTTTTTGCATAGGATAAAGCTCACGGACATAAAGCCGCCGGTGTTCCACAAAATGATGGAGGAAAAGGGTACTGAGATCAATGAATGGGTCCTGAGTCAATACGAGCCGGTGTTTGAGAATATCAAGCCCCCGATATACGCACGATTCGAAGACTACCTGCTTGATAAAGATTACGCTGAAAATGAGAAAAGGATCCTAAGCGCATCTCACTATCTTGCAACAAATTGGGAATTCGAGCACATATACAGATTGAATACAGGCCTTTATGGGCTAGACGAGGAAAAAGAGAGTATAGAAGCCCAATTAAGCGGATACCGTTCTTTGGTCGGAGTGGTTAATCTGTCTTTTGATAGGCCCATTCAACACTTCATGGACCTAGTAGGTCAACTTCGCTTTCAACAAAGATGGGCCCAGTCACCTAGAATACCTCAGACATCGGTATTGGGGCACATGCTAGTCGTTGCCATAATCGCTTACTTTGCTTCCCTTGACATACATGCATGTCCAAGGCGCGTGTATAATAACTATTTCTGCGGACTGTTCCACGATTTGCCAGAGGTATTGACCAGAGATATCATTGCGCCGGTCAAGCGTTCTATACCGAATCTAGATGCCATAATCAAGGATATAGAGTCTTCTTGGGTTGAAGAAAGAATATATCCGTTGCTACCGAAACCTTGGCATAGCGAGATTAGATATCTTATAGAAGACGAATTTGCCAATCGCATCGTCAAAGACGGAAAAAGGATGAATACTGAGATCACGCCTGAGTATAACCAAGACACCTACAACCCTCTGGACGGGGCAATAGTTAGAGCATGCGACCGATTGGCAGCGTACACAGAAGCATCTCTTTCGATAAGACACGGTATCAAGTCGAAACATCTAAATGACGGACTCTCCATTTACAAGGAATATGAGGGAGACAAGGGTATAGTGTCAGGAGCAGACTTTAGACCAGTTTTTGACCACTTTCATTCCTATACCACGAGGATGGGTTAGGTCGCTTACTAGCTTCGCCATCCGACTCCTTGTCACCTCGAGGGCGGTGCTTCTTGAATTGGGAAGCCGGAGTCAGGTCTAGACAATCCCGCCTGCAACGGTTAAAATAAGCACATGAGTCGGGCTGTGGCGCAGTTTGGTAGCGCGCTTGAATGGGGTTCAAGAGGCCGCAGGTTCAAATCCTGTCAGCCCGACCATTGCGACTTTGCGTATTTCATTTCATAATACTTCGTTGACTTTAAGCATAGTTTCTTATCATTGGATTTAGGGCTGGGGCGTCAGCGGAGCTGCGTTGTGTGGAATCGACTCATTTCAGAGCTTCGAAAGACCTAGTCCAAGCAAGTATCATTGTGTGGAGGGGATCGCGCACGAAAGTGTGCCGGCGAGATTATATAGCTGTGAGATACTTTTTAGCGCCGGGCATGTTGAGGAGATGGATGTTTCTTTGGCCCTTTGAGGGGGTGAGGCCCTATAACGAGCAGTTTTTAGACTAAGAATGGGATTCTTCTAGGCACTGAAGTG
>JAPXKJ010000056.1:0-3717 GCA_033810155.1 Bacillota bacterium
GGGTGGCGAATCATCGGTCACACAGACTGCGATTTGTTTTCCCTTGACAAAGATCCACCTTCTTTGCTCAAACCAGGAGATTACGTAAGGTTTGTCCCCGCTGAACATTTTTGTAGAGACGAGTACACGACGCAGGTGGGCGCACCAGGCTCCTCACAGCTGACTGGGCAGACCGGATCTCAAACAAAACCACGTAGCTCGGAGAGCAAAATGAAATGGGCAATAGACGGACTTTTCGTCGATAATCCCGGTATCCTGACTCTCGTGGTAGACAGGGGCAGATTCGGTTACCGCAGATTTGGTGTGCCGACTGCAGGAGCAGCCGACTTGCGGTCCTATGCCCTTGCGAACGCGTTGTGCGGCAACAATTCAAATGAAGCATGTCTTGAATTCACTTTAAGAGGCCCTACATTAGTTGCCCAAACAGAATTAACCGTGGCTGTAACCGGAGCCCCAGCTCCAGTCAGAATAGACGGACAGCGCGTACCTTCAGACACCCTTCTCTTGCTCAGAGAAGGGCAAACCTTGGATGTTGGAGAGACAAGTACAGGATTGCGTGGGTACATTGCAATATCAGGGGGAATACAGGTTCCGATAGTTCTCGGCTCAAAATCAACTTATTTGGCAAGCGGCTTTGGTGGGTATTTGGGAAGGCAATTGAAGTATGAGGACACCCTACAAATTGGACCCGCTCCATCCTATAGATCAATCTTAGAGAGCCAGAAAAACAAGCAGAAGCTAACCAAGCCTCTGGATTTTCGAGTCCTAGATGCACCGTGTGTTTTCTTGCACATACATCCCGGTCCCGAAAGTTCTAATCTCATATTATCAAAACTCACAAGCAGTACTTACGAGATTAGTCCGGATTCCGACCGCATGGGGGTGAGGCTAGACGGGCCCCGGTTGTTAGAAGGAGGAGCAGATATCACATCTGCTCCTTGTGTAAACGGAACAATACAAATATCTTCGGATGGCAGACCTATGCTTCTCCTTTGTGATAGCCAGACCACAGGAGGCTACATGAGAGCAGCAACATTGGTAACTGCCGACCTACCCATAGCCTCTCAGCTCAGACCAGGAAACAAGGTGAGATTCAGACTGATTCCAAACCCATAGCGCACAACTATGAACCTATAGAAAGCGCTTCAGTTTCGGGTTAGCTACGATGCCCGGAATGCGACCACGTTTTGCTACAGGTCTATCTTCTATCTCCTTTATATCCATAGTCATATCAATTGGCCTGGCTGAGGAAATGTAACTCCCGACTCCAAATGAATCGGCACCAACTTGAGATAATTGGGAGATCCGCTCAGGATCAAGCCCGCCCGAAACAAAGATCTGTACATGTCCGAAGCCTGCCAAATTCAGCCGAGCTCTTGCCTCTTTTACGAGATCATCTGTTACCCCTCCGCGTTCCGAAGGAGTATCGAGTCGGATAGCACCCATAGCGTCTCCGAGGACTTCTGCAACCCTAAGAGCTTCTTCACATTCATCTTTGAAAGTGTCCACAAGGATCGTTCGGGGTGCATCCTTTGGCATGTGGGTATCGTACGCTACTGCAGCTTTAACCGTATCACCCATGATGAGGACGAGAGAATGTGGGATGGTGCCCACAGGTTCCAAATCCAAGAACTTGGCTCCTAGAATGCACGCTGCTCCATTGGCTCCGCCCACGACAGCGGCTCGTTCCATCACAGGAGCTACTGCAGGATGTATATGCCTTGCACCAAAACAGAAAAACGGCTTGCCACAAGCTGCCTCTTTGCACTCCCTAGCCCGTGAGGCCCATGCAGATGAACTGGCCAAAATCCCCAAGAGTGCAGTCTCATACGGACCGAAAACCGCATAAGGGCCTCTAATCCTCAGAACCGGCTCCTTGGCTAGAAAAGTTTCGCCCTCTTCGATCCCCCATACTTCGACAGGCAATCCCTTGAGCAAGTACAGACACTCTTCCATACCTGCAAGAACCCCTGGCCTACTAGGGAATATTTCAGCAGTTACGCAAGTATCCGATTTGCCCTCTTTACTGAGTATCTCGTTAGTGCGGACGAAATACACGTCTGCAGTTGCGCCAGATATGATCTCCTCATGAGTAGCAGAAAACAACCGATTCTTCTCAGGGACAAATTCCCTTACATCATCTACTGTGTGGAACTTGATCTTTTCGTTTTCTGACATGGTGTTCCCCTTCCTGCCCTGCTCTCGCGGTTTTGTACAAATCATGCACTTCTTTGGGATTCAAATAGCGCCACTTACCCTGGTCTAGACCAGCAAGGCTAAGTGAACCTATTCTAGTCCTTGTAAGCCTTCTAACATCATAACCTAGAGCTAAACACAACTCTTTTACGAGATGCTTCTGCCCTTCGTGTACTGCTATAAGAATTCGTCTGCTATCTCCCTGTGGCTTCAGAAACCTGGCGTAATCAGGGTATACCATTCTGCCTCCAATGAGTATACCCGATAGCAAACGATTCAAGTCACCCTTTTTGGGCACCCCACTGAACTCAACTATGTACTCCTTGGTTACTTCATATCTAGGGTGTGTGAGCAGGTAAGCTAAGGTACCATCATTGGTCAAAAGAACCAATCCGTCTGCGTCCTGGTCCAGACGGCCCACAGGGAACACACGTTCTTTTACCTCAGGAACTAATGATAGCACTGTTGGCCTGCCTTGAGGATCCGAACAAGATGACAAATAGCCACTGGGTTTGTTGAGCATTATATATATGCAAGGTTCTTTCCCAGAAACTCTCAAACCTTCGACTCGAACGTCATCTTTACTGGGTATAACCTTTTCCCCTAAAACAGCCGTTCTACCGTTTACCAGTACTTTCCCCTGCTCAATTAGTTCATCTGCATGACGCCGCGAACACACTCCAGATTGAGCCAAGAATCTAGATAAACGTATTGGAATTGCGGCATCTTTCTCTTGATACATAAGGCATCAGTTCTCCAATACCATCATACATACTGCTCTAGCCACGAATAAAGGACACTAGGCCCCTCAAGCACGATGTCCGTACATGGGACCTTCGCGCTATTCCTTACGTTTTCGAGAAACTCTTTCGGATCAACCTGACCTGCCACAAACTTGCCGTTATCCAGCTGTGATAGGGTATATGGGTTTATGGTCACCCCTAGAAGTTGAGTCGTGTCCTTTACAGCTGCTCCACAACCAAACTGAGATAGACGGTCTAAAACCCGATCCCACAGCATGATATCTCCTGACAATAATAGCATGATTGGGTGGTCAAAAACGAACAAGATCGGTAGGTGACCATTCCCTGTACCGTTGGAGAAACCGCCTATAACCTCAAGGATCTCAAGAAAGACACCTGGATTGACGATTCCTTGAATGCGCACATCGCTCGGCATGGCATCCTGCACAAGACGTATTCCAACCTTACGACCCTGCCCCTTTAGAAACAGGCCGTTAGGAATAGTGATCACGCTACGAGAGCCAATTGGATATCTCTCCGTCGATCTTTCAGAGACTTTGGGCAGAGACATCACTCTGAATATCGCATTCACTTCTCTGGCAAGTTTCACTGGGTTGGTACTTCGCGTAGCTCCTGTGGCCAAGATCAAGCAGTCGGCTGCTACCATGGGGGATAATCTTGAAAAGGCACCGTCCAATAATACTGCACTATCCTTGCGAGCAAACTCAATCACTGAGATGAGATCTTCTGTGTTTGTAGGACCTGCCAAGACTACTTT
>JAPXKJ010000057.1:0-3321 GCA_033810155.1 Bacillota bacterium
GTCTCATCGCCTCTTTTGGCCTCTTCAAAGACTATAATCGCAAGTTCTGCAATATCCGGCCGGTCTTTTTTGTAAACGACGGGAAGGATCCCTTCGGGGTTATCAACGCCAAAGCGCTCAACGAATCTCTCGGTAAGAGACGTTCTGGGTCCTCTGCCATCATACTCTTTCAAAGCAGCAGTTAATGCCCTTCTTGCGATGTTGTATGCGCTTCCCTCATCGCCGAGTAGCGATCCCCACCCACCGGACCTTTTGAACTCCCCGTTTCTCAAACCGAGACAATTGGATCCTGTCCCCGAAATCACGACTATCCCGTCTCTTCCCCCGAGGCCCCCATAGAGGGAGGTTTTGGAGTCTTCCACCAGCAAAAAAGGGATCCCCTTCATAGCTGGTTGAACTATACGAGTGGCTCGGCTTATATCCTCAGGCCTTCCCGCTCCCGAAAGGCCTATACACGCTGCTTTAATACCCTCTTTTTGGTAATCGGCGGGAATGTTGCGGATGGCTTCTTCTATTGCGTCCCTAATGGACTGTAAAACTATGTGTTCAGGCGAAAAGTATATGTTGCTTGGCCCCCCATGCCCGCACGACAGAATGTTTGTCTCGTTGTCGATGATACATGCTTTTGTAGAAGTGCCTCCTCCGTCAACCCCAAGAAACAATCTCATGTGAGAACCCACCCTTTATCAGTCATATATAAGAAACTGTTCGCGCTTTGATGCAAAAAATCGTGTCTGTTTGCTCCAGTCATGGAGTATATCATCAGCCGAGGAATCCTTCTCTAAAGCATTGCTTAGACTGGGTCCTCCGCACAGTAGATCAAGGAAACGCCTGTTATTCGGGCCTGGAGATGTGATCTCGAAATGCTCCGGGTACTGATCCCTGAGGACGAAAAGGATCCGCACGCCAGTCTCTACTGGTCGAATTTCTTTTGGATCAAAGATATGTATCTGAATGCCTTGACAGATATTACCGGCCCATTTGTTGAAGGAAGGGCGGAAATAAACGGGACGCACTTTTATACCTGGCATCCTGAGCGCGTTAACCGAACGTGCCAATTTTGTTGCGTTTATCCATGGCGCTCCCAAGACCTGAAAAGGAGTAGATGTTCCTCTGCCTTCTGAGACATTAGTCCCCTCCAAGAGACATGTGCCTGGATAAAGCGTTGCCATATCCAGGTTCGGTGCACTCGGAGAAGTAGGTACCCAGGGGAAACCTGTTTCATCAAAGCGCATATGCCTAGACCACCCTTCCATTTTTATAACGGTGGGGGTATCTAGGTTTTTCTCGGAAGCCATGAATAGGCTGATTTCCCCAGCTGTCATTCCATGTCGAATAGATATAGGAGCGTAGCATATGGGCGATATCCATGAGAGGTCAGGTATATTACCTTCTACTTCCGATCCTCCGATGGGATTTGGCCTATCGAGCACCGCAAACTGAATGCCATGTTTTGAAGCGGCCTCCATTGATAAGATCATCGTGGACATGTAGGTATAATACCTGGCGCCGATGTCCTGTATGTCGAAAAGCAGCAAGTCAACGTTTTTAAGCATTTTCTTTGTAGGTTTTTGAGTTGCCCCGTAAAGGCTAAAAATCGGGATTCCGGTTGGGTTATCTGAAGAACTGTCTACATACTGCCCATCCGGATGATCACCGTAGATGCCGTGCTCAGGCGAGAAAAGGGCTGATATTTTGTAGCCTGCTTGAAGCATGAGGTGGAAATTACACTCAAGGTCATAGTTAATGCCTGTATGATTTGTGATAAGGCCAATGTTTCTTTTTCGAAACATCTCGTTTTCCAAAAGGATTTCGAGTCCGGGATGAACTCGCATCTAACCATCTCCCTCGATAATTTCAGTATACACCCTTGCATCATTCTCGTTGAGGACTGGTTGTTCCTTCTATCAAAACCAAAATAGTTCGCAAAAGAGAACAGTTCTCGATATTCAGTGCGGACTATGCCCCATCTTGGTCTAGACGTGTAGTTCTTGTAGTAAAAGTCTGCCAGCTCTATTCGGCATTTGTGGCATTTCGGGGGGGCACATCTAGGGGCAAAGAGAACTCGACAATAGTCCCTCCTTGGGGTCGTTCTTTCGCTATTAAATCACCGCCTAGGAGATTTGATAGCCGCTTGCTAATGTAAAGACCTAATCCAAGGCCAGTTTCTTCTTGAAGAATATTTGATGACCTGTAAAAGGGGTCGAAAATGTACTCTGTTTCGTCAGCGGGTACCCCAATACCTTCGTCCTCTACTATGATAATCGCAGACTCGCCGTTGGTTTTTAGATCAACCCATATTCTTTTATCAAAGGGGGTGAACTTCACGGCATTGTCGATGAGATTTGTAACGATCTGTCGTATCTTGCATGCCTCTTTGGACGTGTATATGGGTTTTGTCTCATCGAACCGGGAGATTATCTCATGTCCGCACGTGGTTGAGTAAGCGCATAGGATCTCCTTTAGGAGAATGGTCAGGTTTACCTCGGTAGATTTTCTTGACAATTTGCAGTTTCTTAGTCTTTTCTGTGATAGAAGGTCTTCAGTTAGGGTCTTGATCTGGTCGATGCAGGAGTCTGATATTGATAGCAATTTATGGACATCAGCCTGGTCGGTTTCTATGGATACTTTCAATAGATCGTTTATCCCCTTTATGGTTTGCAGAGGATTCCTTATTTCATGGGCGATCATAGGAGTGATATCCTCAGTGGTGCATGGCAACTGACCGAGGTCTGTTATATCATGCAGATCAAGTATATACACTCTGCCTTTCACGCAATACCGATTAATTTGCCTTAGGCTTGCGAATAGAAGTTTCTTCTTTTGTGAGGGCAAGGTGACGCTCCAATAGTCGCACAGTTCTTTGTCTAGGTGCAGATCTGGTAGTTCTCCCGTAAGCGGAATTGTTCCGGTACCTGACCCGGCGCAGAACAGGTTCCCAAATGAGCCTAAAGATCCACCTAGGCTCTTAGGGTCTCTACAACCGAACAGTTCCAGACAAGCCTTTGTTGCGCCAAGGATTTGCCCATGGTCATCCAAAGCAATTGACATTTGACCCAGTTCCTCGAGAAGAGACAGCGGGCTATCCACGTAACTTGGCCGTTCAACCAGTTCCCATTTTCCTTTTTGCTTGGATAATATATACTTCTGGTTTTTCAAATAGGTCCATATTCCTCCTCGATTGACACCCCTGTGTTCCAAATGTTAGCCATGGCCGACATAGCGTCGCTTGATTCTATGACCACGATATGAGCGCGGTTGGAACGTTATTGTTTGTTGCTTCGCAGCAGTATGGGATCGTTACTTCGAAGAGTTCAGAGT
>JAPXKJ010000058.1:0-3072 GCA_033810155.1 Bacillota bacterium
CGGGTAACCTTGAAGCCTTGTTTCTCAAGGTAGTCCCCTTGGATTTTAGAAGAACTTATCTCTTTGAACCCTATCTCTGAAAAATCCCATACCGCATCCGCAATTCCTATGAGCTCTTCGGCTCGTTTATCAACGTACGTACCAACATCTTTCACACATGCTCCCCCCCAAATATGTTTTGGCCCGGAACATCCGCCCTGTTTCCAACAGACCATTGATCTTAATTTCGACACCAAGACCGATTTTCCTACATAATTCTGAACGCGAAACATTTTTGTTAAAATTGCATTCAAATACCTTTGCCCTTCAACCCAATTTCAGCAGACTACATGCAACCTTGAAGTATATGAGTAGTCCGGTTGCATCGACTACCGTTGTAATTAGGGGAGCCGAGAATACCGCAGGGTCCAATCCGAACTTTGCACCTATGAGAGGCAACGCTGCTCCTACCGTTGAACTCACTATCAACACTGCGATCAAGGTGATAGCAACAGTAACGGCTATTGCGATAGAACCTCCTATCAACCAGCTAAAAACGAAACCTACCGTGCCCATTGCGAGCCCTAGGATTGCCCCAATCTGAATTTCCTTAAGTATGATTCTCCCAAAGTCACCTATAGAGACTTCTCCAAGCGCCATCGCCCTTATAACAAGTGTAGATGCTTGCGATCCGGAATTTCCGCCGGTATCAGTTAGAAGAGGTATGAAGAAGGTAAGCGCAACCACTTGGCTTAACACAGCCTCATAAGTTTTTAGGATATTGCCTGTCAAGGCTTCTGCAACAAACAGGACCAACAGCCACCCAATTCTCTTCCGAAACACTGTAGTAACACTGCTGCTCATATATGGGTCGTCCAAAGGACGGCTTCCACCTATCTTGTGTATATCTTCGGTATCTTCCTCTTCGATGACATCTATTATGTCATCTACTGTGATGACTCCGACAAGCCGTCCACCGCCGTTTACTACCGGAAGCGCGAAAAAATCATAATCGCTGAACATTTTGGCTACTTCTTCTTGATCCATTTTGACATCAACACACACCACTTTGGGATGCATTATTTCCGACACTAAACTCTGAGGTTCGCTCAGCAGAACTTCCTTGAGAGAAACTACTCCTACAAGTTTTCCCTGGCGGTCAACCACGTATAGATAGTTTGTGACGCTTGCCATTGCCCCAACCTTCCTAAAGTGGTCCATAACGTCAGAAACAGTCCAATGCTGTCTAACGGCAATATAGTCAAGAGTCATTATCCCCCCTGCAGAGTCATCAGGGTATGTCATCAAATACTGGATGCTTGCAAGATCCTTTTCAGGCACCATGGACAATATCCGTTTAGCCTGCAGTGGGTGAATAGCCATAATCAGGTCGGCTACCGAATCCTCGCTCATTTCGGCAATAATCGCATTTGCGCGTTCGTCGTCCAGGTGGTCCAGAAGCCTGTATTGCCCTTCATAGTCCATATGTTCCAAAACATCGGCACCGGTTTTGGCAGGCAATAACGACAAAACTGCCAACTGTTCTGCTTCAGACAAGTCTTGAAGGAGCACAGAAATGTCAAAAGGCTGCAGCCCAGAAAGGAATTCACAGAGTCTGTCATGATCCGAAGCATCTAGACACTTTCGCACATATTCAGCCATGGAGTCCCGGTTCAGTTCCTTCACAAAAATCACCTCCAAGAATTCTCGCTACTATCTTAAGCCGAAGAGTGCACAGACTAGTCTGTTGAGACCCTAGCATGCGAGGTTCCTGGAGATGATAGGCAGCACCTGCAATTGCCAAACATCTACACGCTCAATTGAAATTGAGATGATGGTGCAGATGTCTCTAGAACCCAAATTCCCAAAACAGCCACATCGGCTGTTTTATAGCAAGCCTCACGTCTCAACAAATATCGTTTGATACTAGGTCCAGTATCCAATCTGCACCACCACCTTTATGTATAGATCGACTCCTGTGGATAGATCTTATGAAGGCATACCTTTTAAAGTATACACTAAGAAATACACAAATGGAAATCTTCGAGAACGGGCGGCACTAAAATCGTCATCAAAAGACTCACTCCATCGCAGTTGAGGTCTAAAAGTTAGACATCTTCCATTTCTTTACAATCTCTACATTCGCCTCGTGTATGGCATTGTAAGTCCTTATGGTATCTTGCTCACAGACGCCCAAGCCGCAGTCCAAAATGTCGCCGATAGCAGGCACCTTTTCATTCCAGTGCCAATGGGCCAAAGACTCGAGATACTCTGCATTTCTTGCAAGGATCGCCGGTCCTTGGGGTCTTCCATGGGACGGAATAACCAGTTTGGCCCGTTCTGCCGCAACTTTCAAAAAATCAATCCAACATCCCAGTCTCATTGGATCACCGACAGATGGTATAGGCTCCTCGACGAGGTCACCGGCTATCAAAATCTCATACTCTGGTATGTAACACGCAATAAAATCCTGGGTGTGCCCACCTATGTGAGAAAGCTCAAATGTTATTATCTGGTTCTCGTTTTTAGGTTGGGACAGTTCCCCCATGTAAAAGTTCATCCGTTCGCTAAAAGTGATATCAGGCATTCGGATTCTCGCGTCTTCAACCAGATGCGGATATGACTCCCTCACCTTCTCCACATCTAAGGGGGTGCGGGATCTTAAGTAATCTCTCGCAATTTGATGAGAGACAATAGTGATATCGCATGAACCGCCAAATTGGTCAAAGAGAGCAGAAGTTCCTAAACAATGATCCCAATCACCGTGAGTGTAAATAACCAAGATATCATGTTTACGTTGCTCCAAGTCTTTGAGTAAACCCACAAAAGGTTCCATATAACGAGGAGCTGAAAAGGTATCAACGAAAATGGCATGGCCGGGAATAACGACTAAAGTGCTCGATACACTGATGCCCCAACCCTCTAACGGCCAAGTTAAGCAGTACACACCTTCGTAGACCTCTTTGATATCACCCACCCAAAAACCCCCGGCTCCATGAGAGATCACTATGCCTATGACCTTTGTTATGCGCCAAATACGTTTCTAAGAGTCAAAGAATCACCTCTGCCTCTGCCTAGCGAAACAATGCAGAT
>JAPXKJ010000059.1:0-3054 GCA_033810155.1 Bacillota bacterium
AAAGCATCCTCCAGATACAAACAAGGTTTCTTCAAATGGGAAAGCTCTACCATCTGTGTACGTTTCAGATACAAAAGGAGCCCCAAAAGAGTTTTTTCTGCACAACCAGATAGATTCAGATCGGTCCACTCCGGAGACATCAGCGTTTCCGCGTCAGATGTAAGGAAGTCCTTGTCATCGAGAAACGTAATGAACAATCCTGGCAAATTCTTGGTTATGGTCTTGGCGAGGGCGCTGTCCTTTTGGCTAGCCGGCAGGACACATTCTTTGGGTAGCAGTCTCATTAGTTCGTCAATAAGCCGGTTACGGATCTGATTGCCACCGGCGTTGTCAGTTCCATCAGTCAGACATGCCAAGAGGATTTCGCCTGTGGAGAGGTCGCAAGAACATAGTCCTAATGACTCCCCTCTGCCTTTTGGATCAAGCGATGGGTAGATCACTGTTATGTAGTTGAAAGATGTGCCGTCAGCTCCTTCCCAGTAAGTGCCGGGAGTTATGACTCTCACTACATCTCTTTCAACAAGACCTTTTGCTGTAGTAGGATCTTCCATCTGCTCGCAAATTGCGACCTTATATCCCTTTGAAACCAGGGTCTTTATGTATTCATCAACAGCGTGATAGGGGACTCCGCACATGGGAGCTTTGTTACCGTTTCCTGCATCTCTTGCGGTAAGGGCAATGCCGAGCTCTCTCGAGCCGATTTCGGCGTCTTCGAAGAACATCTCGTAGAAGTCCCCTAATCTAAACAGGAGCAGAGCGTCGCTGTACTTTTCCTTAAGTGATTTATACTGGATCATCATAGGCGTAATGTATCTAGACAATGTGCCTATCCCCCGCTTGATCTGTAGATAGTTGATAATCCGAAACCAGCGGGCCCTTGAGATACCACGTTCCGATCTCCTCGATCTTGATCTTGACTATGTCTCCGGGTCTAGGGCCGTGGGTTGTGCATACTACCAGTTTGTTGCTTCGCGTACGGCCTCGCAAGTATTCAGGATGTTTCTTATCGAACTCTTCTATAAGGACTTCTTGAGTGCTTCCTAGCAAGGTGGAGTTTATTGATCGAGTTATCTCGTTCTGAAGCGCTACCAACTTCTGCAGCCTTCTGGATTTTGTCTCCCGTGGGAGTTGGTCTTTCATTCTCGCTGCAGGAGTATTGGATCTTGGTGAGTACATGAATGTAAAGGCGCCGTCGAAGCGCACTTTTTCGACGAGGCGAAGAGTATCTTCAAAGTCTTCATCTGTTTCACCTGGGAATCCTACGATTATGTCCGTGGTAATGGCGGCATTTGGAATCTCTTGTCTAATGAGATCTACCAGGTCGCAAAAGTCCTTTACGGTGTATCTTCGGTTCATCAATTTGAGAATTCGGTCGCTGCCTGACTGAACAGGCAAGTGGAAGTGAGAACATACGTGTTGGCATTCTTTTATAGTCTTTACCATATCTTGCGAGAAGTCTTTGGGATGTGAGGTATAGTATCTTATCCTCTCTAAGCCTGGGATAGTATCTAGATCACGCAGCAATTCAGAAAACCCGTAATCGTAGTTGAAATCCAGTCCGTAGGCATTCACGTTTTGTCCCAAAAGTGTGATTTCAGAAAAACCCGATTCAACTAGCTGCTTAGCTTCGGAGATCACGCTTTCGGGTTCGCGAGACACCTGGGGCCCGCGTACAAAAGGCACCACACAGTAGGTACAAAAATTGTCGCACCCGTACATGATGGTAACGTAAGCGCTGGGGTGTCTTGATATCTTTCTAGGCAAACCCTCAGGTAGCACTTGAGTAGACTCATCCCTGCGTACCTCCTTTCTGCTAGGAGAAACGGCAGCGAGGAGCTCAGACGATGGAAGACGCAGCGATTCTAAGACAAGGTCGGGGATGCAATGAATGTAGCCTGGTCCGGTGACTACCTTCACGTACGGCGCCCGTGTCCTAATCCTTGCGATATTCTCAGGGATTTGCACCATACATCCTGACACCACTATTGTTCGGGACCCAGAGTTGCTTGGTAGGGCCGCTATCTCTCCAAGTCGGCTCCATACTTTGGCTTCTGCCGACTGCCTGACAGCGCATGTATTTACGACTACTATGTCCGCCTCCTCTACTGTGTCAGCAGGAGAAAAACCCTTATCCAGAAGGAGCCCTTCAATTGTTTCAGAATCCCTTTGATTCATCTGACAACCGAAAGTTTCAACGAAATATTTTAGATTGCTTTTTGATACTGTCACCTATGCACACTCCACATCTTGCAGCTTGTTAATTACTATTATATGAATATTCTCAAAAGGGGACAAACTACGGTTTTTGGCAAACAGGCACTTCCTGTATTTCAAGAACGCATCGGTTCACCAGTTCATCGATATTGAGTTTTCTTTCTGCCGCTACGGCTCCTTCAACTGTGGGCCTTGTGACAGGGTGTTTGGGAACGAATACCGAGCAGCAGTCTTCATAGGGCAGACAAGATATATCGTATGTCCCAATTTCCCGAGATTTGCTTATGATTTCGGTTTTATCAAAACAGATAAGAGGGCGTAGAATCGGAAATCCTGCTGCTTCTTCAATAACTGTAAGACTCTCTAGGGTTTGGCTTGCCACTTGGCCTAGACTCTCACCTGTGAAAATGGCTTGTGAGCCCGTTTGTTTGCAGAACGAAGTGGCAACCCGCATCATCATTCGTCTCATAATCGTAATCCTGTATGTTTCTGGACATTCCTTGATTATATTGGTTTGGATTTCAGTAAATGGTGCGATATAAAGGCGCAAGTCCGGATCAAACTGCGTAAGAACCTTGCATATGTCGACTACTTTATCTTTTGATCTTTCCCCTGTAATTGGGTAGCTCCAAAAGTGAAGGGCACATATGTCAACTCCACGTTTCATCGCCATGTAAGCAGATACTGGGCTATCAATGCCACCTGAGAGCAGAACTGTTCCTTTGCCTGAAACACCTATAGGTAACCCTCCGGGACCTTTTGCTTCATATGCGTATAAGTATGTTTTTTTATCCCTAATCTCTATGTGAAGAACGATATCAGGGTTGTGCAAATCGACAG